>CAYTWH010000048.1:0-24002 GCA_964442075.1 uncultured Bacteroidales bacterium | reverse complement strand
TTAAAATAAATCTATGGGGTATCAAAAATTATTATTGTAATTAAATTTCTATTTGAAATTAAAATATTTGTTAAAAAGCTTATTTGCAGCAACGAATGAACTCATTTTATTTTCAAGAACTAATTTCTCTAATCGTGTAATTTCCTTATTAACAGAGGGATTATTGTGGAAATTCATTTTCAAATTCTCATTTATTGTTTCATACATCCAATAAATTGATTGCTTATTCCTGTTTTTATCAAAGAATAAATTATTATTTGAATGTTCAATATAATTCTGAATTTTTTCCCAAACCTCATTAATGCCACTATCATTTATTGAAGAACAGGTTAAAACTTTGGGCAAGCAGCCGGAATCATGTAATGGAAAATAATGCAATGCTTTTTCAAACTCATTTCTTGCTCTATTGGCACTTTCAACATTACCTCCATCTGCCTTGTTGATAACAACCATATCAGCCATTTCCATAATTCCTCGTTTTATTCCCTGTAATTCGTCTCCGGCACCGGCCAACATTAATAATAGAAAAAAATCAACCATTGAATGTACAACTGTTTCAGACTGCCCTACCCCTACTGTTTCAATAATAATTGTATCAAAACCAGCTGCTTCACATAAAATAATAGTTTCTCTTGTTTTACGTGCTACACCACCTAATGTGCCTGATGAAGGTGAAGGTCTCACATAAACATCATCTTTAAGTGACAATTCTTCCATTCTTGTTTTATCGCCAAGAATACTACCTTTTGAACGTTCACTGCTAGGGTCAACAGCTAATACTGCTATAGTTTTTCCTTGTTGTAATAACTTTTTCCCAAATGATTCAATAAAAGTACTTTTTCCTACACCGGGAACACCGGTTACACCAATACGTATAGAATTACCTGATAATGGCAAACAATTTTCAATAATATCCTGAGCAATTTCAAAATGTTCTTTTTTATTACTTTCAATCAGAGTAATTGCTTTACTTAAAATAGTTCTGTCTTTATTTTTTATTCCATCAACATAATCACTAACTGTGAGATGCTTCTTTTTTATCTTTTTAAACTTATTAACAACATCATTGCTAACCGAAGGAGGTTGTTCAACACCATCATTTACACTTAATGCACTTTTACACTTAATATGTTTATCCTTTTTTGAAGACATTTTTAAATTTAACTAATCAAAATATATACGCTCTATTATAAATTTCAGATATTAGAATACGCTTATTAAATGATCATGAATTATTCAGGTTGCTATAACTTATAGTCTTTTTAATGATTAAGTTATCGCATAAGGTTTATTGTCCCACTTTTTTCAACGATTCTATTACTATAACGAAGCACTTTTACGTAATATGCATAAGTATCTAAATTCTGTTTTTTACCTTTATAAGTTCCATCCCAACCTTGTTTAATATCATCTGTAAAGAATATTTTTTGTCCCCACCTGTTGTAAATATTGAATTCAAGAAGTTGTTTTATTCCCCAGCCTCTAACATAAACAACATCATTTACACCATCACCATTAGGAGTAAATGCCATTGGGAGATCTACTGAATATTTTTCTTCAACTGTTACCATAATATCAACATAAGGAGAAAAACATCCTGCACTATCTTCATATATTATTGTATATTCTGTTGATAATAAGGGCATATCAATGTAATCGGTGCAATTTGCACAAATAGTATTGCTTTCAATTTGCCATAAAAAACTCACATTTGCCTGATCTGCACTTATGTATAAGTCTATAATTTCTCCAATTACTATAGTTGTATCGGGACTATAATAAACATTAGGTTCTTGTTGAACCGTTATTGTAATACTATCGTTATTTGTACATAATTTTGGTGCAAAATCTGTTATCTCGGCATATAAAGTAATTGTAGAATCTGGGGTAATAAAAGTATTATGTGCATAAGGATCAACTACAGAAGTATCAGGTGTCCAATATACAGTATTGCCACCGGTAACATAAAGACTTACTTCTTCTCCCCTGCAAATAAATTTGTCTTCGCTTATTGTAATTTGAGGGTCTGCATAAACAGTTACGTTCTGACTTGAAATATTTAAACAACCAAAGGTTAAGTCGGAAACTGTTAATTGAACAAGGTAAACAATATCAACTGTATCAGTATTGTAAAATGTATGAGAAGGTGGAGTATATCCTGTATGAGATTGCCCATCACCAAAATCCCATTCCCATAAATCTGCATCTGTTGTATCGGGAACAAAATCCAAAATGAATGGAGCACAATTTGATAAGGATAATGTGCCGCTTGTATCATAAACGTTAAAGTTTGAATATACATCAATAATTGTAATTGTTTCTTCAAATTCATAATTACATCCACCTCCACCAAATAAATAAACCCTAATAGTTTTATTTCCAACAGTATTATAGGAATGAATAAAATTCACTAAATTAAAAGTTGTGTCATTCCCATCACCAAAATCCCAATAAACGCTATCAATATCCATAGTATTGATTAATGAAAATACAATATCTTCATTAACACAAAAAGAATCATTATCTAATTGTAAAACACCCCAAGGCCCGTCAAGTCTTATCCATAATGAATCTTTATCTACACATCCATAAGTAGTAGTAGCTTCAAGACTAATATAATACGAGCCGGGTTGACTATAATTGAAAGTTGGATTTTGTAAAATAGAACTACTCCCGTTTCCAAAAGTCCAATACCATTCCATTGGTCCATAATTAGTACTGGTATTATTCGTTAAAACACTAGTATCAATAAGAGCACTAACAAAACATGGAAAAGTATCAGGTGAAAGACTTATATTAACAGTTACACCTTGCACATGAACTAAGGAATTATAAGCTATAGTATCTCTACAACCAAGTGTGTCATATTCTACAATAAGTTGTGGTGAATAAAAACCTGTATCACTATAAAATATTTCAGGGTCAAAAATTGTTGAATCGGTTGAAGTTGTCCCATTTCCATAATCCCAGTAATAATTATACACATCATTAGTATCTGCATTAAATTGAACTAATTGTCCTGTACAAAGTGTAGAATCACTGATATAAAAATCTGCATCTACTCCATAAACTGCAATAAGATTTGTCATTATCACATCATCATTACAACCATTTGTATCGATTATTGCAAAGCTTACAGTATAAAACCCCGGATTACTATAAATATGACTAGTGTCAGTTGCATTAACAAAAGGAGTTCCATCTCCAAAATCATAACCTGCTATATATGGAAAATCACTTATACTTGAATCAGTAAATGAAACTTCAAAAGGAGCACAACCATATAGTGT
The DNA here is from genome assembly GCA_964442075.1 of uncultured Bacteroidales bacterium. GTDB lineage: Bacteria > Bacteroidota > Bacteroidia > Bacteroidales > CAYTAU01 > CAYTAU01. The sequence goes on along the minus strand of CAYTWH010000048.1, from coordinate 20,712 downwards.
ATCTACAACAAAATCTGCATGTATATTAGTAACATATATTTGTTCATAAACAGTGTCTTCACAATGATGCATTGTCCCATCATGAACAATTAAAGTTATATCATAATATCCTGAAACAGGATAAGAATGAGTTGTAGTTGGGGAAATTAGCCAACCTGAATTAGTAGTATCACCAAATTCCCAATAATAATGCGTTTCATCTTGCGAAGGAGATCCATCAAAAGTAGCTGTTCCCACACAAACCAATGTATCAATATCCATTTCAGCCTGAATATCAGCAACAAGAAATGTGGGATTAGTAACAGTGTCAAAAGTGCAACCTGTAAGTTCATTATACGCAGTAATTGAAACCTCATACGTTCCTGTTGACGAATATGTATATGTAATGGGATTTATTACAGACGAATCAATAGTTGTTCCATCATCAAAATCCCAGTCCCAGTAGTCTGCGTCTGTAATATCTGCGTTAAAAGTAAACACATAAGGTGAATCGCAATTAAAATCAGGTGTAATATGGTCAACTATTGGTCCATAAATATACAAGGCAGAATCAACTGTTAGTGTGTCGTAACAACCGTTGTATTCTGTAATTAATTGAATTTGGCAGTAACCCGTATCGCTACACACATCATCATGATAGAGATACATATCTTCAGGTTCAAATTCAGTTGAGAAAGTCCAGTCCCATGAGTCAACCAAAGCAGAATCAACTGTAAGATTAATAAATGAAATAATATCTGAAGCACACTTAGCAGTATCAATTATATCAAAATCAGGAGTAATAGGAATACCTACTTCTATTGTATAATAGGCTGTGTCAGTACATCCTTCATTGTTAATTATTACAAGCATAACTTCAAATTCACCATCAGGATCAAAAGTAATAGTTGGAGGAGATCCTCCGTTAAATGTTGCAGGGGAACCATTGGGGAATGTCCATTCCCAATTTACAATTGGCTCATTGGAAACACTAAGATTAGTAAAAACAACAGGTAATGGAGCACAGCCTTCATTTGGAATACCAACAAAGCCAGCAACAGGAAATTCAATAACCACATCATTTGGAATTATCAAAATATCAATACAACCATTTGCAGTTGTAACAATTAAAGTGTCATTATAACTTCCTTCTGAATTATATGTGTTAGTAGTTGATGAATTAGAAAATGTTTCAATATTTCCATCTCCAAAATGCCATTCCCATGAAACAACATTTGAAGAAGATGCACTTGCATCATAAGCAATAATTGCAGGAACCTGACAAGCAGTTTGAGGGTCTGCAAAAAAATCAGCTATTGCTTCCTCAACATATATTGTTTGTACAATTGTATCTGCACATAAATCTCCCGGAGCAGCAATTAAAGTAATATCATAAAATCCCGAAGAAGAATATGAATGATAATCATATAAACTGTCAGAATGAGAAATTGTATTCCCATCACCAAAATCCCAGCTACAATATATACCTGAGGTATTATTAAATTCTGTTAGAACATTAACACAAATTGTGTCACCGTCAGGAATGTCAAAGGATGCAGTAATACTACTTATTTGAATAAAATCAGGGAATGTATCAGTGCTAACACATCCATATGGATCGGTAACTATTAATATTATATCAAATGAACCCAAATCGGTATATTCATGTACAGGAGTTTCATCGGAAGAAGTTCCTCCGTCCCCAAAATCCCATTCATAAGTACATCCTGTACACGATGGTATATTATTAAAAGTAATATCTATCGGTACAGCACAATAATTTGTAATATCTGCATTAATATCAACAACAGGTAATTCAACAACCTCAACAGTTTGAGTAAGAGTATCAAGACATCCATTATCATCAATAACTTCATGAGTAATATGCCAAATTCCTGATACATTATATGTATGACTAACATTGGAACCTGTTGCAGTATTTCCATCGCCAAAAATCCATGACCAAGTTGAAATTGAAGCATCTCCTTCTGTTGACAAACTTTCAAAATCAACGGAAGAATTTATGCATGCTACTAAAGGGTCTATAGAAAAATCTGAATTAGGTCTTTCAAAAATCGTTATTAAATCTGTCATTATAAGGGTATCATAATCCACTCCATTATTAACAATCAATGCTACGGTATAATCCCCTGGTGTTAAATAACTTGCTGAAGGAGTTGGGTTGCCTGTATTCGTATTACCATTTCCAAAAATCCAATGATATTGCAAACCACTTCCTGTAGAAGTACTAACAAAATTTACAACTAAAAAATTACAACTAGTTGTATCTCCAACTACATAAAAACTTGCTGTAACTTGTGCTTTTGCAAAGGAAAATGAAAAAATTAAAAGTAATCCTAGTATAATTTTTTTAAAGTGCTGCATTAAATATAAGTTTATATCTTAATTTACAAATATAATATTTTAAATTAAAAAAATTAAAAAAATTTGATAAATCGGGGTTTTTTCATTTAAATGTAACCTTTAAAAATAATTTGCGTAATACTAATTGTAGTGGGCAAAACTACATAAAAAGGATTTTTTTCATAATTAATTGGGTTAATGTAAAAAAGGCGACAATGTCGCCTTTTTTTATTTGAAAAAATGGATATATATTCTGAATATATATATAATTATAAATGCAGAAATTATTAGATAAAACATATATTTTTTTGCGACATCTAAATATTTATTTTTAAGAATAAAACTAATTATTTCAATTAATAAAAGGACAAACAAAGGAATAATAACAAAATTAAATTCAATTGCCTGTTTAAAATCTAAATGTATAAACATATAAACAGATCTTGTTAACCCACAAAGAGGGCAATCAAAACCTAAAATCTTTTTATGCAAACAAATACTATTTGCTTCATTCATTATGTAATTTTCATGCAGAAAGAATAAAACAGATGTAGTAATTAAAATTACAATAATTGTAATAATTCTATTTGATTTATTTTTAAATAATTTAAACTGCATGAGGTAGATATATAATTTTAAAATATCAAAATAAATGTTTGTTGATAGTTAATAAATTCTAATATTAAAAATAATTTATCAGACATATTTTTTACATCTTTGTAATTGTAAAATTATAAGATTTTATTAAAGTTTGAACAAATTTAATTTTTAAAACATGAAGTTTGGTGTAGTAATTTTTCCGGGTTCCAATTGTGATGATGATATGATTTATGTTATTGAAAAGATAATGGAACAAAAAGTGGTTCGTTTATGGCATAAAGACACAGATATTAAAAATGTTGATGCAATAGTTTTACCCGGTGGTTTTTCTTATGGCGATTATTTACGTTCCGGTGCAATTGCCCGCTACTCTCCTATTATGGAAAAAGTAATTGAATTTGCAAATACCGGTAAATATGTTTTTGGAGTATGTAATGGTTTTCAAATTTTATGCGAAACAGGTTTATTACCCGGAGCATTATTACATAATACTAATCAAAAATTTATTTGTAAAAATATTTATATAAAAGCTGAAAACAATAATTCTTTTCTAACATCAATGATCACTCCAGGAAAAACCTTGAAAATCCCTATTGCACATGGCGAAGGCAAATACTATGCAGACAAGGATACTTTAAGCAATATGAGATTAAATAATCAAATAATTTTCAGATATTGTGATAAGAACGGGAATATGTCGATGGATAATAATCCTAATGGTTCTATTGAAAGTATTGCCGGAGTTTGCAATAAAAATAAAAATGTATTTGGAATGATGCCTCATCCTGAGCGTGCTTCAGATAGTAATCTTAACAATATTGATGGAAAAGTAATTTTTGAATCGATGTTGAAAATCTTAAATACTTAATTATACATGTGGACCAGTATATCCTGAGGAACAAATGGACATTTATTTTTTCCTAACAAATCCAACAAGAAAATTTCCCTTATTATTCAGTTGTTCCTGATTTGCATTTAATTCAATTTCTTCGGCTTTAATTAGATTATTCTTACCATCAGGAAATAAGGCACATCCTTCAATTTCAGGTTCACCAATAACTTTTAATCTTTCATACAAACTGGCATTAGTAAATGGTGAGCAATTTTCAAAAACAGAATTATTTTCTCTTTCATATGCTAATGAGCCATATGCATTTATAGCACCTATTAACAAACAAGCATCTTTTTTTAAAACTCTGTATATTTCATCAAATGCCTTATTTTTATCTGCAACAAATTCAAGTGAGGTTACTGCCACTACATTTTCAATTGTTTCACTGTTATAAGGCAACGAAAGCACATCACTATTTATAAATGTCGTAAAAGGAATATTTTTACTGTTTGCAATTTCAATTAGCTTATCGGCGATATCAACACCAAGAACAAAAAATCCATTATCGCTTAAAAACTTTGACCAGTGCCCTGTACCTGAACCAATTTCCAAAATAGTTTTAGAAGAAAATTTGTCAAGATATTTTTTAAAAACTCTTTTTTCGAAAAAATCAATTTTTTTACCAAAATCGGTATTATACCAATTATCATAAGTATCGGCAGCATTATTAAAATCGTATTTTGACATTTATGAAATGCTTATTTATTGTTTTAATATTTCCTGATATTTCTTTTTATTGGTGATTACCTCAATTGCTTTGAGATACGCTTCGCTGTCTTCATTGTATATCTCATAGAACTCACTTTGTCGCCAAATATTTCTTGCAATTATAGCTTTCAAATCTTTGCAAATATTTTCTTTTGCTTCTTCTATTTCTTCTTCTTTTTTCTCAATTTCTTCTTTTTCTGCAGCAGCAATAAGTTCATTGATCATTTCATCGGTAATAACAAATTCCTTTTTATACTTTTTAAAATTCGGATATTTTTCTGAAAGCTTATTCCTGTTTTTGTCCACATAATCAATAGCATATTTATTTAAAACGCCTTTTCTAATTATTTTTTTATAAAAATCATTATCTTTAAAAGAAGTATCTAATGGAATAAAAATATCGGGCATAATACCTCCACCACCGTACACTATTCTTTCGTTTTTAAGAGTATTATACTTTAACGAATCAGGAAAATGAATACTATCTGCATTTGCTAATTCCCCATGATTATATCTGTTGATAATATCACGAGCATAATCTTTAATGCCATTTTCATATGATTTCTGGATCAATCTGCCTGTTGGTGTATAATACTTTGCAACAGTTAAACGCATCATAGAACCATCGGGCAAATTGAATGGACGTTGCACTAATCCCTTACCAAATGTACGACGACCAATTATAACACCTCTGTCCCAATCTTGTATTGCTCCCGAAACAATTTCGCTTGCCGATGCACTGCCTTCATCAACCAAGATCACGATTCTTCCTTCTTCAAATTTTCCGGAACCAGTTGCATTATAGTTTTTTCTTGGACTCTTAACTCCCTCAGTATAAAGTATCATTCTGTCTTTTTTCAAAAATTCATCAGCAAGGTCAATTGAAGTATTCAAATATCCTCCGCCGTTACCACGTAAATCAAGAACAAGGTGTTTTGCTCCTTGTAGTTTTAATGTATCAGCAGCTTTCAAAAACTCTCTCATTGTAGTAGCAGCAAATCTGTTTATTTTTATATAGCCTACATCAGAATCTATCATATAAGTTGCATCAACACTATAAATTGGAATTTTATCGCGTGTAATAATATAATCAAGATTTTCTTTAATGCCTTTGCGTTTAATGATTACTTCTACTTTTGTTCCTTTTTTACCTCTTAATTTTTTAACCACATCACTATTCTTTAATCCTACTCCCGCCACGTTAACAGTATCAATTTCAATTATCCTGTCGCCTGCTTTTATACCAAGCTTCTCTGATGGCCCCCCCGGTATAGTTGCTACCACCATTAATGTATCATCGAGAATATTAAATTGAATTCCTACGCCTTCAAAATTACCTTGTAATGGTTCGTTCATCTCTTTTACTTCTTCTTCTGAAATGTATATTGAATGTGGATCCAGTTTTTTTAACATTCCGATAATTGCATTTTCTATCTGCTCTTTTTTATCAACAGAATCAACATAATAAGCACTTATAACATCGTAAACTCTTTTAAATTTAAAAATATTTTCGTCGAAAGTTTGTGAAGAAACCGGTTTAGCACTTAAAATAATAATAAAAGGAATAATAAACTTAAATAATTTCATTTGGATACAATTACATGGACATTTAAATATTTACTGATTTTAATTCTGTAAAGATACCAAAATATACTTACACTATAAAATATAAGAAATGTATGAAGTGTTAATAAAACTTAAAATGTATTTGTAGCAAAATACAATTTATAAATCTTCCCAAAATGTCAGGAAACAAGGTTGAATCATTTTTTATTTTATTGCAGAACTATTTTCTTAATCGTAATACCTTTTGTTTCAGTGATTTTTACAAAATAAATTCCTTTTGGCTGATTGATTAAATCAACTCTAAATTCATCTGATGTATAATATATCACTTGCCCATTAATATTTTTAATTTCAATATTTATAATTCCTTTACCTGAAATTGTGAATATTCCAGTAGATGGGTTCGGATATATTTTAAAACTAATATTCTCAATATCGTTAATATTAACATCTATCATAGTAGTGAAATTCCATTCTGTTGACCAAGCACTTTCCTGTGTCCCATCAGATGATTTTACTCTCCAAAAATACTGTGTATCGTCTGCTAATCCAACCAAAGTTTTATCGGTAGCACTTAATGTTTCGCTTGTAACACCTGTAGTAAATGTATTATCGGTACTTATTTCATAAATATATTCAGATGCTCCAAAAACAGAGTTCCAATCTAATGTAACACTATTAAAGTCTATGCCTGTTAAATTGTTTAACGGTGAAACTAAAATAGGTTCAGTAAGTATTGCACTTTCGGTAGTAAATTGCCATATAACCGACCATGGAGAAAATCCAAATCCATTCCCTCCTCTAACCCTCCAATAATAAATTGTATTTGGATTTAAGCTAGAAATTGTTCCTGTTATAAGAGAAGTTGTGCCACTATTAACCCCACTTGCAAAAGTATTATCAATACTATATTCATATTGATATATTGTTGCTCCTGTTATAGATGTCCATTCCAATCCTTCTGATGTGTATGGAATATCTATACTTCCATCAATAGGGCTAACAAGATTTGGAATTTCTGTTAATTCATAAGCAGTAGTAAAATGCCATGTGTTAGACCAATCTGAAGTATCAACAGAATTTTTACAAGCTGCACGCCAATAATACATGGTTCCGTATAAAAGTCCGGTAATATCAACTTCCGAAACATTATAAACAGATTCAACTATTTGATATAAACCTGAATTGAAATTTGGAGATGTGTCAATTTCGCATAAATATCCATCATTACCTGTAACATATGTCCAATCTATATTGGGGTCAATTGAAATATTTGTAGCACCATTGCTTGGGCTTACATTTGTAACAGTATTTATTGTAGTAAAACTCCATGTTGATGACCAATCTGATGTGTCGTTAACACTTTTAGAGCAAGCACGCCAATAATAAGTTGTTCCAAAATATAAGTTGGAAACACTCACACTTGAACTACTGATAGCTGTACTATTTTGTAAAAATATTGGAGAGTTAAAATTTGGAGTAGTATCTATTTGATACATATATCCATTATTCCCAAGTATACTAGTCCAGTCTATATTAATGAGAACATCTTGGTTTATGGCTCCATTACTTGGACTAACATTAGTAACTGTATTTTTGGTAGTAAAACTCCATGTAGAAGACCAGTCTGATGTGTCGTTAACACTTTTAGCACATGCACGCCAATAATAAGTTGTTCCAAAATATAAATTTGAAACACTCGTACTTGAACTACTAACAGCTGTACTATTTTGTAAAAATATTGGAGAGTTAAAACTTGGAGTAGTATCTATTTGATACATATATCCATTATTCCCAAGTATACTAGTCCAGTCTATATTAATGAGGATATCTTGATTTATGGCTCCATTGCTAGGACTAACATTAGTAACTGTATTTTTGGTAGTAAAACTCCATGCAGAAGACCATTCAGAAGTATCAACAGAACTTTTTGCACAGGCTCGCCAGTAATATGTAGTTCCAAAATATAAAGTTGGGGAATTCACATTTGATGAATTTACAGAAGAGTTCCCTTGTAAAAACAGTGGAGAGTTAAAATTTGGCGTAGTGTCTAATTGGTACATATAACCATTATTTCCTGTAATACCAGACCAATCTAAGTTTAATAGTATATCTTGATTGCTTGCTCCGTTACTTGGTGTTACATTGTAAATCGTGTTTTTTGTTGTGAAATGTGATGTAGTAGACCATTCAGAAGTATCAACAGAACTTTTTGCACAGGCTCGCCAGTAATATGTAGTTCCAAAATATAAAGTTGGGGAATTCACATTTGATGAATTTACAGAAGAGTTCCCTTGTAAAAACAGTGGAGAGTTAAAATTTGGCGTAGTGTCTAATTGGTACATATAACCATTATTTCCTGTAATACCAGTCCAGTCTATATTTACAAATATTTCTTGACTTACAGCACCATTGCTAGGAGAAACATTGATAACAGTATTCTTAGTTGTAAAATGCCATGCAGATGTCCATGTCGATGTATCTACCGTGCTTTTTGTACATACTCTCCAATAATAAGTGGCTCCAAAAAGTAATGTTTGAGTATTAACATTTGAATTATTTGTGTTACTTTGAAAAAATAATGAAGAATTGAAATTTGGCGAAGTATCTATTTGACATATATAGCCGCTATTCCCGGTTACAGTTGTCCAGTCTAAATTTAAAAATATATCTTGATTACTTGCTCCATTACTAGGAGATACTAAACTTGGTGCATTTATTGAAAATGCAATAAAATAACTTGATAAAACAAGTATAAGTGTAAAAATCTTTTTCATTATTTTTAATTTAAATATTTCTTTATTAGCATTATGTGTGTAATTCTAATATAAAAGAACTATCATGAACATAAAACTTTAAAATTCATTTATAGATTTTTTTAAATTTTAAAATCCATAATCTATCATTATCATTGCTGCCCCACCAACATATGGATTAGCTTGATCATACGCAAATACAAACGAAGCCATACCCATCATTGCATCACTTTTAATAGTAACATTTCCGTTATTATCAACAGTTCCTATATCAAACATTTCAAATCCTGGTCCATAAGAAGGAATCATCCAGCTAAATGTTATAGGATATGTAGTTGATAAACCAGTCCTTTCATTTTTATATGCAACAGCTGTAAACTGATATGTTTCATTTTGTGACATATCTTTGTAAAAAGGAGAAACAATTACAACTGTATCAGGATTCACTAATACTTCAGCCTGAGCAATAATACCCTCTGCAGTAACCTGTACATATGTTTCGCCAGTTTTCACAGGTGTTATCAAACCACTTGAATTAACAGTAGCAATACTTGGATTTAATGATGTCCAAGTAAAAGTAGTTCCACTTACAGCTCCATCATTATTATAAGCTGTAGCAGTAAGTTGGGCTGTTTCATTTTTAAATAGATCTACAGCATTCTTGTTTAACTCAATTCTTGTAATTGGCAATGCAACATTAGGTGCTCCAATTACTAAAACAGGAATATAAAATGGATTATCGGGTAAAGTACTTGCTATAACACTAATTATACATTCTCCTTCTCCTACAAATGAAACCAGACCGCTACTACTAACTGTTGCAACAGATGTGTTGCTAGAGCTGTATGAATATGTAGGTGTACTTGTGGCAAAATATACAGTTTCTAATTGGATGTCTCCTCCTGTTTCATATATTATAGCTGAAGGAACAACCGTAAATAATGTAGGGGCATAAATGCCAATAGGAACAGAAGCTGTATATGTTGTTCCATCTTTAGATACACTAGCAGAAATTTTTGTATTACCTGTTCCTACAGTTGTTAAAACCCCAGCAGAACTTATTGTTGCAATATCAGTATATGATGTACTCCAACTAACTCCAGTTGCTGAAGAAACTTCTCCCATATCACTTACTAAAATTGCTGAATATGAAATTGATTCATTTGGTTCAATTGATAATGCACCATTTTCAATTAACAAAACATATTCGGTTTTTTCAGTTGTTTCTTCTACAATTTCTTCTTCTTCTTTCTTTTTACAAGCAAAAATAACTAATGAGATTATCATTACAATTGCCAAAATTTTGTTTATTCCAATTAAATATCTTTTCATGATTTTAAAATAATTTAGTTAAAAATTTGATAAAATTAATGATGCAAAATTCAATATAAGTTTTTCATATTACAAGTTATTTATCACTACAATTATCACTACAAAATAAAAATCAGGTGATTTTCAGGAATTTAACAAGATTAGTCTCATTATCTATATTAAGTTTCTTTCTTAATCGATAACGATTCATATCAACACTTTTAGGTGAAATATTCATTAACGTGGATATATCTTTTGATGTAAGTTCCATACGTAATAAGGCTGCTAATTTTTTTTCATTTTTAGTTAAATTGGAATACTTTCTAGAAATCTTAAGAAAAAAATCCTTATGAAGTTGTTCAACCTGAACATAAAAATCTTCTCTTGTTTTATTCAAATTAAGGTCAATATTTATCTCGTTTAAACCATTGATTGCTAAAGAATTTTTATTTTCTTTTACTTTTTTAATTTTTTCTTCTATATCTTCTATTAAATTATTTTTTTCAATAATTTGAGTTGCAAGATTTGCAACTTCTTTCTTTCTAAATAATAATTCTGAGTTTAGTTTTTCTTTCTCCAGATTAATATTTTTCATTTCTGCATCCATTAATGCTTTTTGTGCTATATTTATTAGCTTATCTTTTTTACTTTTAATTCTCTGTCTGTTTATTAATAAAACGCTTAATAAAATTAATAATACTGAAATACCTACAATGCTAATTAATAAATATTTGTTCTTATTAATCTGTAATTCCTGTATTTGATTCTCTTTTTTAAGAATTTCTGTTTGTTGTGATAAGGCTTGAATTTCAGCTTCCTTTTTATCTAATGCATATTGATTTTTAATATTTTCTATTTCTTTAGTTTTTTCTATTCCAAATAAACTATCGGAAGAAACTATAAATAAATTTGAATAATAATATGCTTTCGAATAATTATGCTCTGTTTCATATATTTGAACCAGTAACTTATAAGAAATATTTTTTTGAAACAAAGAACCAATTTTTTCAGAAATATCAAGACTTTTAAATACATGTTTTTTTGCTTTATCATACTTTGACAGCTTAATATATGTTTTAGCAATTCGATTTGAAGTTGACGCAACATTTTCAATATCACCTATTTCGTCTTGCATCTTCAATGCCAAGTTATAATATTCAAGGGTTTTTATATAATTTTTTTCATTGAAATATACTTCACCAATATTACCTGTTACTACTGCAATTCCTTTTTTATACCCAATTTCATTAAAAATATTCAATGCTTTATTATAATAATCATTTGCTTTTGTGTTTTTATTTTCTTCTTCATATATTACTCCAATATTATTATAGCATTCTGCCAAACCTTTTTGATTATTTGCTTTTTTATGAATTTCAATTGCTTTATTATAATACTTTAAGGCATTTTCATAATCATTTTGTTTTTTGTAAACAATTGCAATATTGTTATAACAACCTGCAAACTGCTTAGTTTGTTTCTGTTTTTCATAAATATTTAAAGATTTTATAAAATAGTTTAATGTTTTAGGATAATTACCTAATTTTAAATATGCATTACCCAAAGAATTATAATTACTTGCAATACCCGATAAATTATTTAATGACTTATTAATGTCTAAGGCTAACTCGTTGTACTCAATATTTTTTAAATAATCGGATAAATAGAAATATGCATTTGCAATGTTTGTGTAGGATACTGCTTCTCGCTGTTTATCATTAATTTTAATGAAAATTTCTAATGAACTTTTATAATTTTCTAAAGCTCTATTATAATTTCCTGATGATACAGCAATATATCCCAAATGAGTTTTAGAAATTGCTATACCTGATTTATAGTTTAATTTTTCTGATAATAAAAGAGCTTCGTTTTCATAATCAATTGCCTTTTTAGGATTTATATTAATATGCTCCCAACCAATAGCATTTAATATTTTAACTTTATTTGTGTCCTCTTTTTGTTCTATAAGTATATTCTCAAGGCTGTCAATAACATTGTTTTGTGCTAGAATAACACAAAAACTCATCAATAAAAATGCGAGTAACAGCCTAATTTTCATAAGCCAAAGATACATATAATATCTTTTTTTAAAAAACTAAAAGTGAATTTAATTATAAGAAAACTTAAACAAAACAGTAATGTTTACGCCTCAGATTTTATCCAATTTACAAGACCTTTCTTTTCAATAATCTGCATAAGTTTTTCCGGTAGTGCTTCAAACTTGAATTCTTTATCATTAATTTTTATAATACCACCGCTAAAATCAACGTCAACTTTATCGCCAGCATTGTAATTTTCTACAATTTCGCGGTTTACTATAAGTAACAAACCCTGATTTATTGAAGAACGATAAAAAATTCTATTTACCGATTTTACAATAACGGCTTTCACTCCTGCATGTGCGATACCTACTGCAGGATGCTCACGAGAACTGCCACAACCAAAATTATCACCGGCAATTAGTATATCGCCATGTTTCACATTGTCTTTAAAGTTCTTATCAAAATCGACAAACAGGTTTGGCATAATTGCTTCTGCATCGGAACTTAACACATTGTATGTTAAGTTTCCTGCAAACATTTGGTCAGTATTTAAATTATCGATATCGCTATAATTCCATACCCCCTCAATTCTTCTGTTATCATCGTCTTTTATCACCAAAGTAGAGCTTTGGTCTTTCTTATACGGGAACTTATCGTTTGCTGTAATACCACGCGGGTCGGTAATCTTTCCCGCAATTGCCGAATGTGCAACCGTAGCCGGTGATGCAAGATAAATACTTGATTCTTTATTTCCCATTCTGCCCAAAAAATTTCTGTTAGCAGTTGAAATAACATTATAACCATCAGCAGGAATTCCTTGTCCTGTACCCAAGCATGGTCCACAAGAAGTTGAAAGTATTATTGCACCAGATTCCATTAATGATTCGATATAACCTTCTTTTAACAACTGAAGATATATTTTCTGCGATGCGGGAATTACCAACAACTGAAAGCCTTCTTTTACTGTTTTACCTTCTAATATTTCGGCGGCAATTTTAATATCATCGTAACGTCCGTTTGTGCATGTTCCAATTATACCTTCTTGTAATTCAACACCCTGCACTTCTGAAACTGTTTTTACATTATCAACATGATGTGGTGCTGCAACCAATGGCACGATTTGATTTAAATCTATTTCAATTTCTTTAAAATATTTTGCATCTTCATCTGCCCAAATACCTTCAATATTATCTTTTCCATAAAACTCTACCAAAACTTTATCGGCAGGGAAAACAGCATTTTTTGCTCCCATCTCCGATGCCAGATTAGCAAGTGTCATACGTTCTGATATACCCAATGTTTTCACACCATCTCCATGATATTCAATACTCATATAATTTGCTCCATCAGAGCCTATCATACCAATTATCCATAGAGAAATATCTTTTGCATAAACACCCTTATTAAGTTTTCCTGTTAATGTTACCTTGATAGATTCAGGAACTAAAAACCAAGTTTCGCCACGTTTCCATAATCCTGCCGATTCTGTTCTGTCAATTCCTGCAGACAAAGCATTGAATGCCCCTGCAGTACATGTATGACTATCACTACCAACAATTATCATCTTTGGTTTAGCATGATATGACATTATCTGATGACAAATACCTTTACCAATATCATAAAAATTCTCTATTCCCTGTTCCTTTACAATATTTCTTATTTCCTGATATTGTGTAGCAATTTTTGCATTTGTAGGTGGAGCATTATGGTCAAGTACAATCAACATCTGATTTGGGTCTGCAATTTTTTCACCACCCATTTTCTCAAAAGTCTTTTTTATACTTGCCGTATTATCATGTGTAAGCACAATATCCGGTTTTTTAAACACAATTGCACCTGCATTAGCATTTAATATTTTTTCAACAAATGTCCTTCCCATAATGATTAATTATTAATTAATCTACCCCAATAAATAAATATAATCAAATCCAATTACAAACACTGAAAATAAAGGCTTTTTGAGAATATGTTTATAAAATATGTTTTGATATTTATAAATATATTTGCTACTTTTGTTACTCGAATGTTACTAATGTTATTCATTATTTCAGTTTAAAAGAGTAAAATTATGGGTGTGAAGTTACGAGAAAAAAAGATGAAAGACGAATCCTCGTCATTGTATCTTGACATATACCATAAGGGAAAAAGAAAGTATGAATTTTTAAATATACACCTATCAAATAAAAGGAAATTCCGCCAAGAGGATAGAGAAAAACGAGAACTGGCACAGAAGCTAAGAATAAAAAAAGAAAATGAATTACTTAATCAAGAAACGGGTTTATTTAATAAGAATAGCCCAGATGCAGACTTTTACACATTTTACGATGAATTTCTAAAAACCAAGAACTCATTCCAAACATATTGGAACTCAGTAAAAAATTATATAAAGGCTTACTCAGAAAGAAAAGATTACTTGCCCTTCAGTGATATTTCTGAAGAATGGATGTTGGGTTTTCAAAAATATTTGCTTTCAAAGACTTCAAATAATACAACATTGGAATACATTAACTTGATTAGTGAGACATTAAATAATGCAAGAAGAAATAATATTATTGCATCTAATCCATATATGACAATAGCTAAATCAGAAAAACTAAGCAAAATAAAAAATGACAAGAAAACATATTTATCAATAGATGAGCTTGAGAAATTTTCAAAATTAAAAGTTAAGAAAGAGTACCAACAAGTTAAGCAAATTTTTATATTTAGTTGTTTTACAGGACTAAGGTGGGGCGATGTTCATCTTCTTAAATGGAGTAATATTTCCGAAATTGAAAGAAAAGACTGTAAGGTAAAAGTGCTATCATTTAAACAAAACAAAACTCGCCAACAAGAATACATGCCCTTATCAAAACAAGCAATTGTAATTTTGAATGAAATCAAATCAGAAAGAAAAAATAAGGAATATATATTTGACAAAATTGCATTAGAAACAAAGAATAGGTCGTATTACTCTGTAATATCAGGAATAAATAATAAGCTTAAAACTATGGCTAAGAATGCAGAAATTGAAAAAAATATTCATTTTCATGTAGCCAGACATACATTTGCAACAATGTCTTTAACTCACGGAATAGACATATATACAGTATCAAAGCTTTTAGGACATAAAAGTATTGAAATGACAACAGTATATGCTAAAGTAGTTGATACGAAAAAAGCTGAAGCTGTTGCAAAAATGCCAAAGTTAAAATTGAATTAAATAACAATAATATTATGGGAATAAAACTAAGAGAAAAGAAGCTGAAAGATGGAAGCATATCATTATATCTTGATATTGCTCATAAAAGAACAAGAAAATATGAGTTTTTAAATATCCATATTACAAATAAGAGAAAAGACACAAAAGATAATCAGGAAAAAAGAAAACTGGCTGAACGAATAAGGAGTCAGAGAGAATATGAATTAATAATTAAAGGAAGTGGTTTGTCTGACCAAAAAAAACAATTGGCAGATTTTATTGTATTTATGAAACAGTTAGTTTATGAAGAAAAGAAAGCTCACAGCTTATGGGTTACATCATTAAACAGGATTAAAAAGTATATCGGAGAAAATAATCGCTTGCCATTTATAGATATTACAGAACAATGGATATTGGAATATCAAAAACATCTAAGAAGTCATGTCTCTGACACATCAGCTTTTCATTATCTGAACACATTAAATATTTCATTGAATTCTGCAGTAACTCAAAAAATCATTAAAGAAAACCCATTTAAAAGCATTCCAAGACATCAAAAAGTAAAAAGACAGGAGGTAAATCGAACATATCTTACATTAGACGAACTTAATAAACTAGCAAATGCAAAAACAGAAATTAATAAGCAAGTAAAACAAGTATTTCTATTTTCGTGTTTTAGCGGACTTAGATGGGGAGATGTAAACCGAATATCCTGGGATGATATTGATAAGACAGGAGAAAAAAATAATGAAAAGTATTCTTTAAAATTCAGGCAAAAGAAAACAAGTTCTTACGAACATCTTCCTTTATCAGAACAGGCAATTGATATAATAAAGGAAAGACAAGCAGATTTTGAAGAATTTAAAAAGAAAGGAGAATATAAATTTCTTGAAAAAAAGGAATTAGAATTAGGTAAAACTTATTTATTCCCATACATTACACAGATAAATCCAAAATCAAAAGCACAGCAGAAAAAGGTAAACGAACAATTAAAAATTTGGGCAAAAGATGCTAAAGTCAAAAAACATTTACATTTTCATGTAAGCAGACATACATTTGCAACACTGGCATTAACTTATGGAACTGATTTATATACTGTATCGAAGCTACTTGGACATAAAAGTATTCAGACAACAACAATCTATGCAAAAGTGATTGACAAACTAAAAGATGAAGCTGTGGCAAAACTAC
Source organism: uncultured Bacteroidales bacterium (assembly GCA_964442075.1). Taxonomy (GTDB): domain Bacteria; phylum Bacteroidota; class Bacteroidia; order Bacteroidales; family CAYTAU01; genus CAYTAU01. The sequence goes on along the minus strand of CAYTWH010000048.1, from coordinate 4,122 downwards.
CGACTATTGGGAAATAATATCACAAAAATATTTGAAGAAAATCCTTTGAAAAAATCAATTCAAGGGATTTTTTTATTGATATAAGCATATCAATAAAAAATATAGATTAGATTTTGAAAGTTATCAACATTTAGGATTGTTCCGATTGCATTAATTTTGATACATTCTACACCATTTAATTTTATTTTTTCAAAAAACACATTTTATTTGCTGCATTTTGCCACGTTTTGCTATTTGCAGAAAACTGACATTCAGAGAGTTGTTAATAACCGGATTTGGATTTACCTCAATATTGATGCTTTCTTTGTACTGTAATATTATTAATCTATAAAAACAATTGAGAGATGGAAAATCAAATTTATGTTGCATCAAAAGAAGATTTAGAGCAGTTGATTGATAAAGCAGTTCGTGGAGCAATAAATCAAAGTAATGCAATAAATGGGAGTAAAAAAGTATTAGATATTATGAATGTAGAGCAAGTGTCAGAGTTTTTAAATCTTGCAATAGCAACTATTTATGATAAAACATCTAGAAACCTTATTCCACACAAAAAGAAGGGCAACAAACTTTATTTTATCCGTAAGGAGCTTGAACAATGGATACTTGAAGGGAATGTGAAAACTTCAGAAGAAATTGAAGCTGAAGCGATGGATTATGTGTTGAATAAGTCAGGTAAAAATCATTAAGCAGAATGAAAGAATTAAAAGAGCTTATTGGTTCACCTGTTACTTATTCACCAAGTATTGTTGAAATTACAGGAAGTATAAATTCAGCAATTTTTTTAAATCAATTATTGTATTGGTGGAAAAGAAAGTCAAATGGGTTGCTATATAAGACAATACAAGAGATTAAGCAAGAAACATGTTTAAGTAAAAATCACCAGATAACAGCTATTAAAATATTAGAAGAACTGGGGTTTATTCAGGTGTTTGTGGTTGGCTTGCCACCCAAAAGGAATTTTGCTATTAATTTTGAAGATATCAAAAAGGCTTTAAAGCAAGGATCGAATTTTCCGAAAAACAGAAAATCAATTATCGAAAAACAGGAAAATAAAAAAGATGAAAAGCAGAAAATTAATATTCAGGAAAGTGGAAAAATAATTTGCGGAAAATCGGAAAATATAAATTCCGAAAACCAGCAAAACAATTTTCTGGAAAACGGAAAATTAAAATTCCGAAATCCAGAAAAACTAATTTCTGAAAAACGGAAAAACTATACAAAGAATACTACAGAGAATACAACAAAGACTACTACAGAGAATACAACAAAGATTACATCAAAGAATACATTTCTTTGTTTTGGCGAAAAAAATTCGCCGGATATCAAAAATTTTAATTTTAATAATTTTAAAATATTAAAAGTTGATAAGATAAAAATTGGCTCTGAAAAAGAGACTGAAAATTTAAAAACTAAAGAAGAAAAAAAGAAAATTAATCCCCCCAACTTGCGAGTTGCCCCCCTTAATAAAGATTTCATGAGTAAGGAGAGTAGCTTGCATACAAAAATGAAAAATACATTTCTTGAAATATACAGCATAAAAATTGGTTTAGCTTATTGCTGGTCGGGAAAAGATGGGAAACATATATCTGAATTAATTGAAAAATTTAAGTTCATGCTTCAGCAGATAGAAAAAATACCAGATGACAGTTCGATACTTGATAATTTCAAAATGATGCTGGAAAATATTCAGGATACATGGATACTAGAACGTTTTTCAGTAGCAATAATAAATTCAAAATTTAATGAAATAGCATCAAAAATTAAAAATGCACAATATGGGAAATATACAGAAGACAGAGGAAATAATATCAGCCCTGAGTTTAGGAGAAAGCTTCATGAAACATTACTCAGTAAGTAAATGCAATAAGAAGTTTGAGAAAATTAGAAGTACACAACAGGTAATTGCATTAAAAGAGCCTTCAATAATGTGGATAAAGAAAAAGTATGGGAATGCATTTATTAAGGCATACATAGCGTTATGGATAGTTCATTTAAGTGATTTTTTGAATTTAGGAAAATCCTTAAATGATGTGCAAGTTAAGGAAATTTCAAGATTGATTGCAAACAATTTTCAGGGCTTAAGTATTGCAGAAATTTACCTGATTATAAACAACATAAAAATGGGTTATTATGGAAAACTTTATGACCGTCTTGATGGTTCAATGATAATGATATGGTTTAATCAATATTTAGATGAAAGATGTAATTTATTTGAACAATTAAGCATACAAGAAAGCAATATTTACAGAGGACAATGGAATTTCAACATAAACAATATAAAACGATAATTATTCAAACATGGAAGACCAAAAGACATACACAATAAGTGAAATAGCAGAAATGTATAATGTAAGCACAAGAACAATGTTTAATTGGATAAAACCTATACGTGAAGAATTACTTGAAATAAATCAGATTAAGATGAAACGCTTAAGAACACTTTTGCCAAAGCAAGTAAAACGAATTGTTGAGTTTTTAGGATAATCAGGTAGAACAATGCCTGTAATTCATAATGGCCAAACATTCTTAACGCACAAATAAAAGGTTGCAGGTTTCACCCAGAAAACAAAAAAAGTTCTAAAATAATTTAAAAAATAGTTTACATGATTTTCCAGAAGAAGATAAACGCATTTCCAGTGCGTTTTAATATGATATTTTTGATTTTAAAACAACGAAAATATTTTTTTATAAAAGATGAAACCAATTAGAGAAAATGGAATACTACTGTCAGATATTAAAAGTTTTAGAGCTTTTTTTAAAGAAAATAGAATTGAGCTTACAGATGCAGATAAAATGTTTTTGCTATCCACACAATTGAGTTATTTATTTATGTATAAAGAATTTAATCTTAAAAAAGAATATTTTGACATAATTTTAGAAACTCCACTTAATTTAAACAAAAACTTGCAGGGACAATTCCTACTTTATTATTTTTTGCAGTAAACAAGGCTATGTGGAAAGAATTTAACTATTTTGTTTCAAAAGGTGCTGATATATATTACAGAGCAGATTACAAAGCCTATAAAAATATCAACTGTATAGAATATGCAAATATTTTACTTCAAGAAATAAAAAATGAATCAGTTGAAGTATATAATAAAATAATTGAATTAGAAAGGCTTCATTTTGAATTTATAGAAGACAAACCAGATTCTACAATTACTGAAGCAGAGTTTAATGCTATTAGAAAACAAACAACTATGCTAGAACAAGTTATATTTATTGAAGAATTTTTATGAAAATATAAATAATGAACAAAGAAGAAATATTAGAAAAATTAGAAAAATTCAACTTAAGTGATGAGCAATTACAAGCAATTGATAATATAATTGCAGGAGAACTTGAAATAAAAGATTTTAGAGAAGTACTATTTAATATTGCAGAAAGGGTTTCAAAAGTAGAAAATGTTGTTCAAGACATTAGTGATGTAGGAAATGAAATAGGAATAGCAATAGGAAAATACATTAATAACGAAGAAGATAAAAAAGACTTCATAAGGGGAATAGAACACGGTATTTCTTTAATTGATGGTACACACGATTTATAAAGAGGTGTTGATTAACGAATATGTTTTAAAATCAAAACAACTTAGGATTAATTTATTATATTAAAAAAATGGATTATAATATATCATTTAGAGAATTAGCAATTCTACAGAAAGAGAACTTAACGAATATGCCTGAAGTTACCTTAGAAATGCTTGAAGAAAGTAGTAAAATGGTAAAAGCTGCATCAAAAATGAATTCAAAAAAGAAAATTCAAGAAATATTAATAATAGTTTCCAATTTTAAACCAGCTTTAAATTTTCACGATTTTAATTTTATAAGAAGAGCTTTGTATAGAAATCAAATTACAGTTAACGATATTCCAAGTGATGTGTTAAAAGATTATAATTTATGGATGAAAAAATAAGAAATAGTTGTTGTATTCTAAAAAAAATATCGAACATATTTATATCAATTCCAAATAATTACACTTTGCATACTCAAAATCATAGCATTATCACTTGGATTATTGTTGGAATATATTAATTTTAGGGTTTCCCAGATAAAAATGAAATAATATTTATGAGTTTAGATACAAATACATTACAACCGATTATCAACTTCATCTGGACAGTTG
>CAYTWH010000047.1:0-25457 GCA_964442075.1 uncultured Bacteroidales bacterium | reverse complement strand
GCATTATTAAGCTTCTTTATCTTACCTGCTTGCTTGGAGGTAGCATTATTAAGCTTCTAAACGTGAATACGGACGTTCGTATGAGCATCATTAAGCTTCAAAACGTAAATACGGACGTTCGTATGAACATCATTAAGCTTCTAAACGTGAATACGGAAGCTCGTATGAACATCATTAAGCTTCAAAACGTAAATACGGACGTTCGTATGAGCATCATTAAGCTTCAAAACGTAAATACGGACGTTCGTATGAACATCATTAAGCTTAAAAACGTAAATACGGACGTTCGTATGAACATCATTAAGCTTAATCGTCATGAGCACAAGCCTAATTATCATACACATACAAATCTTTATCGGCATTATACCTTTTACAATTATAGGGAAACCCGCCTGAGTTGGAAATCAAATTGGTATTACTTGCGGCGGAGTTACAAACTACTCCGAGCGGGGCACTTTAGGCATTTCTTTTTTATATCACGAAAGTGAAAAACAAATATATAATTAGGGTTTAATTAATAAGGTAAAAAAAGCCCTTATCAAAATTGATAAGGGCTTTTATTATATACGTAAATTGAAATTAACTAAACTCCATAATAGTTTTCTTAATTATTCCAACACATTCCATTAGTTCTGCTTCTGTAATAACAAGAGGTGGAGCAAAACGGATAATATGCTCGTGAGTTGGTTTGGCAATAAGTCCGTTGTTTTTCATAGCCACACATACATCCCATGCTTCTTTACCGTTTCTTGGCTTAATAATAATTGCATTAAGCAAACCCTTGCCTCTAACAAGTTCTATCATATCGGAATCTATCTTGTTCATTTCATCACGGAAAATTTTACCAAGACGTTCTGCGTTTTCGGCAAGTTTATCTTCTTTTACAACTTCAAGAGCAGCAATTGCAATTTTTGCAGCAACAGGATTACCACCAAAGGTAGAGCCATGCTCACCTGGCTTTATAACTAACATAATATCATCGTTTGCTAAAACAGCTGAAACAGGATATGTTCCGCCCGAAAGTGCTTTACCAAGAATTAAAATATCGGGTTTTACTCCTTCGTGGTCGCAAGCTAAAAGTTTACCTGTACGTGCAATACCTGTTTGCACCTCATCGGCAATAAACAGTACGTTTTTAGCTTTACAGATATCATAAGCTTTTTTCAAATATCCCTGGTCGGGAACATAAACACCGGCTTCGCCTTGTATTGGTTCTACCAAAAATCCTGCAACATTAGGATCTTGCACTGCTTTTTCAAGAGCATCAAGGTCGTTGTATGGTATCATTTCAAATCCAGGTGTAAAAGGACCAAAATCATTTCTAGCAATAGGGTCGTTTGAAAAAGAAACTATTGTTGTTGTTCTTCCATGAAAATTATTTTCGCAAACAATTATTTTAGCCTGATTTTCGGGAATTCCTTTTTTCTGATATCCCCACTTGCGACAAAGTTTAATTGCTGTTTCGTCGCCTTCAGCACCAGAGTTCATTGGTAATACTTTATCGTAACCAAAATATTTAGTAATATACTCTTCGTATTCTCCTAATACATCGTTATAAAATGCACGAGAAGTAAGAGTAAGAATTTTGGCTTGCTCTATCATTGCATTTATAATTTTAGGATTGCAGTGTCCTTGGTTAACTGCCGAATATGCTGATAAGAAATCATAATAATGTTTTCCTTCAACATCCCATACGTGAGCACCTTCACCTTTTGCCAATACTACAGGCAATGGATGATAATTATGTGCTCCGTATTTTTCTTCTTTGTTGATGTAATCTTGTGTGTTCATATTACAAATTTTTAAATTATTAAAAAAAAGCCCCTCCTAACCTCCCCAAAGGGGAGGAATTAGAGACAAAATATTACTGCCAACTCGGGGCAGATTTTATGATTATAAGCCTGTACCAAGACAGGATATTAATGTAACTGTTTATTCCCGAATACTCGGGATAAAAATGCCAAATTAAGCATTATTAATTATATCTGTCAATGCAATAATTTTATTATGTACTAATCTATTAACAGATGCCAATGGCATTCGTACATGCGATTGCATTATTCCAATATGCTGTAATGCTGTTTTTACTCCTCCCGGGCTGCCATCTGCAAATAATGCTTCAATAAGGTCAACAAGTTGATAATGTATAACACGAGCTTCTTTTATTTTTTCTTTTAATGCTAAATTAACCATTTCGGAAAATTGAGATGGAAAAGCATTTGCTACAACAGATATAACTCCCGATACTCCCAAAGATATCAATGGAAATGTTAATGCATCATCGCCTGAAATTACAAGAAAGTCTTCGGGTTTATTTTTAACAATTTGCATTATCTGCCCAATGTTGCCCGATGCTTCTTTAATTGCAATAATATTATCAAAATCGCCGGCAAGCTTTAAAGTTGTTTCGGCATTAATGTTTGCTCCTGTCCTACCTGGCACATTATAAAGTATTATAGGTACAGGACTTTCATTTGCAATACGTTTGTAATGCTCATACAATCCTTTCTGATTTGGCTTGTTGTAATATGGAGTAACAGATAAAACTGCATCAATGCCATCAAAATTGTAAGTTTTTAAACTATTAATTACATCGCGTGTAACATAGCTTCCCATACCAACAACCATTGGTACTCTCTTATTATTTATTTCTTTCACATAATCTACTATGGCAAATCTTTCATCCTGTGTTAAAGTTACCGATTCACCTGTTGTACCCAATACAACAAGATAATCAACTCCTCCGGCAATTACATGCTCAATAAGTTTTTCTAAAGATTTAAAGTCAATGCTTTCATCTTTTCTAAATGGAGTTACCAATGCCACTCCTGTACCAATAAATTTGTTCTTTGCCATAATAATATTTTATTTAGGATTTATAAGTAGTAAATAGTGTGTTATTTGCTCAATTAAATATTCAAGAGTATTTTTTTTTTCAATATCTATCATCATATCATAATAACTATTATCGGAAATAAATCTTCCAACCTTAAATTTAGCTCTTGAAATACCAACAATATACTGAACAGGAAAAAATTCATCTAGTGTAAGATCGATAAGTATATCAAATTCCTTTGATATAAATTGCTCTATTGACAAACCTATGGGTTTATTATACCAATTCAATTGCTTTTTTGTAAAATGATCCATCCCTATTTGGTAATCATAAGCACTAATTACTTTTTCATCATCAACATATCCAAAAGACAAGGTCTCAATATCTTTAGATCTAATAAATTTTATAAATGTCTGTGTAAGCTCAAATGTTTTAACATCTTTTGCATTTAAAAGAATTCCTGCAGTTCGAGCTTTATCAAAACTAAATGCCTGTTTATTTCTTTCTAATGATTTAGTTTTGATTTTTAAGATCTTACGACCAATTCCCTCTTTTATATTATTAATAAATTTCACAATACAAGTATAGTGAAAATTGAATAGAATATATGATATATTTAACTTAAAATATTGTTAAACATAAAAAACTAAATATTGAATTATTAGCAAAAAAGTCAATATTATTCAGGCATGGTCAAGCTCACAGTATTCAAACTCAAAACCAAATATAATTTATCACCCATAATTCTAACAGAATAATATATCTTTGCAAAAAAATAAATTAAGTATGAGTAGTATATCTCTTAGCGAACAAGAAATTAATAGAAGAAATTCTCTTGAAGAAATAAGAAAAGCCGGTATTGATCCGTATCCGGCAGCAAAATATGATGTAACAACAACAACAGCCGAAATACTTGAAAGCTTTGAAGAAAGCAAAAGTAATTTTCAGGATATTACTATTGCAGGTCGTATTATGAGCCGCAGAATAATGGGCAAAGCATCGTTTATTGAAATACAAGACCATACAGGTAAAATACAGGTTTATTTAAACAGAGATATTTTATGTCCCGATGAAGATAAATCTTTATATAACAATATTTTTAAAAAATATCTTGATATTGGAGATATCATTGGTATAAAAGGAAATGTATTTATCACGCAAGTAGGCGAAACATCTGTAAAAGCACAAGAACTTACCATATTAAGCAAGTCGATACGCCCCTTGCCTGTTGTAAAAGAAAAAGACGGTAAAACATATGATACATTTTCAGATACTGACCAAAGATACAGACAGCGTTCATTAGACCTGATAGTAAATCCTGAAGTTAAAGAGACTTTTTTGCAAAGAACTAAGTTAAACAACTCAATGAGAAATTTCCTTAACGATAAAGGATATATCGAAGTTGAAACACCTGTTCTGCAACCTTTGTATGGTGGAGCTGCAGCACGTCCTTTTAAAACGCATCACAATACACTTGATATGACCTTATATCTTCGTATTGCAAATGAACTGTATCTTAAAAAATTAATTGTAGGGGGTTTTGACGGAGTTTACGAATTTGCAAAAGATTTCCGTAACGAAGGCATGAGCCGTTTTCATAATCCAGAGTTTACTCAAATGGAGCTTTATGTTGCATACAAAGATTACAACTGGATGATGGAGCTTGTTGAAGAAATGGTTGAAAAAGTTGCATTAGACCTTCATGGTACAACAAAAGTTCCTGTTGGTGATAATATTATTGATTTTAAACGACCATGGAAACGCTATACAATGTTTGAGGCTATTGAAGAATTTACAAATATTGATATTTCTAAAATGGATGAAAATCAATTAAATGAGACTGCAAAAAAACTTGGAATTGAGATTGATAAATCAATGGGAAAAGGAAAGATTATAGATGAAATTTTTGGAGAATGTTGCGAAAGTAAACTTATTCAACCAACATACATTACCGATTATCCAATAGAAATGTCTCCATTAGCAAAAAAACACAGAACTGTTGATGGACTTGTAGAACGCTTTGAAGCAATTTGCAATGGAAAAGAAATTTGTAATGCATACTCTGAGTTAAATGACCCTATTGACCAACGAGAAAGATTTGAAGAACAACTATTACTTGCAAAACGCGGCGATGAAGAAGCTATGATACTTGACGAAGACTTTTTGCGTTCTATTGAATATGGTATGCCACCTACGGCAGGACTTGGAATAGGGATTGACCGCTTAGCAATGATAATGACAAATTCAAACTCAATTCAGGATGTAATATTTTTCCCGCAAATGCGCCCTGAAAAGAAAATTGAAACTGACAACAGATCTAAATATACAGAAATTGGTATTCCTGATGAATGGGTTGAAATAATTCAAAAAATTGGTTATTTAAATATTGTACAATTAAAAGAAGCTAATCCCAACAAACTGCATCAGGAACTTTGTGGGATGAACAAAAAGCATAAAATGGGATTAACTAACCCAAAAATTGAAGAAGTTAAAAATTGGATAAACTAAGTTTATGATTGAAAATAAAAGTATTGGAATTATTGGTGACGGAAGTTGGGCAACTGCTGTAGTGAAATTATTATCAAATAATAATAATAATATTAATTGGTATATTCGCGAACAAGCGATGTTAGACCACATGCAAAAATATTCAAAAAATCCCACATATTTAAGCTCAGTAAAATTAGATCTAAATAAAATAAGTTTATATAACGATATTAAAGAAGTAATTAAAAAATCTGATATTTTATGTTTTGTTATTCCTTCTGCTTTTATTTTACGAGTACTTGAAGGAGTAGATAAAAATGCATTTAAAGATAAGCTAATAGTATCTTTAATCAAAGGAATTATTCCCGAAAAAGATTTGATAATATCAGATTATTTTAAAAACATAGGTTTTGATCTTAATAACTTTGCAGTAGTTTCAGGACCTTGTCATGCAGAAGAAGTAGCTCTTGAACGACTATCATATCTAACAATTGGCACAAATAACACAGAATTTTCCGAACAAATAAGCAAATTGCTATCATGCAGATATATTAAAACTACTTTATCTGATGATATTGTAGGAATTGAATACGCAGCAATTTTGAAAAATATTATGGCAGTTGCAGCAGGAATATGCAAGAGTTTAGGATATGGCGATAATTTTCAGGCAGTTCTTATTGCAAATGCACTAAAAGAAATGACACACTTTATTAACACAATGCATCCTATAAAACGTGACACAGATCTATCTGTATATCTTGGAGATCTGGCTGTAACTATATATTCGCAATTTAGCAGAAATCGTACTTTCGGGGTAATGATAGGAAAAGGATATTCTGTAAATTCAGCACAATTGGAAATGAAAATGATAGCAGAAGGATACTTTGCCGTTAAAGGAATAAAAAATATTATTGATGATAAAAACATTACTGATATGCCAATCACCAATGCCGTTTATAATATTTTATATGAAAATATTTCACCTCTTATTGAAATAAATTTGTTAGCAGATAAAATGAGTTAAACAATAATAGATTATGCAAAACCTCAAAATTGATATTAGTAAAATTTTTGATTTAGTACCTGAAAAAGAGATTACAGAATATTATAAAGTAGCATCAAAACAATTAAAAGAACTACATAATAAAACCGGAAAAGGAAATGAATTTCTTGGATGGTTAGACCTACCCTCTTCAACTAGTCAGAATTTACTTAATGATATTGAAAATACTGCCAAAGAACTTCAAAAGATATCTGATGTTGTTGTTATAATTGGTATTGGAGGCTCTTACTTAGGAGCAAAATCAGTAATTAATGCTTTATCAGATAATTTTAATTCTCTTGATAAAAAGAGAAAAACACCACTTATTTTGTACGCAGGTCAAAATATATGCGAAGATTACATGTCTGAGCTTTTGAACATACTCACCAATTATTCATATTCGCTTGTGGTTATTTCAAAATCGGGAACAACAACAGAACCGGCAATAGCATTCAGACTTCTTAAAGAGCATTTAGAGAAAAAATATAACAAAACGGAAATTCAAAAACGTATTGTTACTATTACTGACAAAGAAAAAGGAGCTTTACGTAAATTATCAGATAAAGAAGGTTTCAAATCATTTATTATACCCGATAATGTGGGAGGCAGATATTCTGTTTTAACACCTGTAGGACTCCTGCCAATTGCTATTGCAGGTTTTGATATTCGTAAAATTATTAATGGTGCTAAAGAAACCGAACAGCTTACAGGAGTAAAAACAAATATTGAAAATAATCCTGCTACTATTTATGCAATTGCTAGAAATGCTCTATATCAACAAGGAAAAAACATTGAAATATTAGTAAACTATCATTCAAAACTGCATTTTTTATCAGAATGGTGGAAACAACTTTTTGGAGAAAGCGAAGGGAAAGAAAACAAAGGTATTTTTCCTACAAGTGTGAGTTTTACTACAGATTTACACTCACTTGGACAATACATACAGGAAGGAACAAGAAATATATTTGAAACCGTTATTACTATTAACAAACCTAATAATATTGTTACTATTCCTAATAATAAGAACGATCTGGATAACTTAAATTATCTTTCAGGACTTCAATTAAACGAAGTAAACAAAAAGGCAGGATTAGGCACTTCAATGGCTCACGTAAAAGGAGATGTTCCTAATATTAAAATTGAAATTCCTGAGTTAAATGAATTTTATATCGGACAATTAATATACTTCTTTGAGAAAGCTTGTGCAATTAGCGGATACCTTCTCGGTGTTAACCCTTTTGACCAACCCGGTGTTGAAGAATACAAGAAAAACATGTTTGAACTTCTTGGAAAACCAAATAATTAGATATAAAAAAAGGCTGCAATTGCAGCCTTTTTTATTTTTTGCACCTTTCAATACAAAATTGCTGAAGTTTTATGATTATTGAACAACTAATTTTTGTTGCTGTATAGAATCTCCTACTGTAAGAGTTACAATATAAATTCCTTTATCTAATCCTTCAGTTATAATTGGTAATTGAACTGTACCATTAACATCATAATCCCTTTGAGCAACAATTTTACCACTCATATCCATTATTTGTACATTTACCTTACTATTATTGGAATTAATAATATTAATATAAGTTACGCCATTTGTTGGATTTGGGAAAAGTTTAAAATTATCTTCTCCTGAAAGATCTTCTTCTATCCTAACTGAACAATCTACATAACCGTTAGTTACAGCGGAAGCAATTGTTTCATTTCCAGCATTGTCCACAGCTCCGGATGGGTTACGTAAAAAGCTTATAATATGCATTTTACTATCATCCCATGCAACAGGCAAAGTAAAACTAAAGCAATTGCTAAATATTTCACCATTATTTATCGTTGTAGGAAAGCTGCTTACTAGTCCATCAAATGTGGGTACTATAGTTCTCGCTACATGGTCGTATACCATATCAACAGCAGGAACAGGATTAGCCAATAATTCATAGCCTCCCATAACACCACTACTACCACCAGAATAATAATTTGATTGTGCATAATCTGAAGTAGTTCCAGTAATACTATCTTCTGTTAATATTACTCCAATTCTCCAATCACCTGAAACTGCTGTTTGGAAATCGCAAGTAACAGAAACTTCTAACTCTCTAGTAGTAGAATTATAAGTTGCTCCATTAGTAATGAAAGCTGATGGTGGTATAACTACCCTTTGTAAGAAAGATTGTTCCATTGTAGAAGGATCATTTTCAGGACCTCTATCTACAAGTGAACTAGGATAACCACCAATTAAAGCACCTATTCCAGTATCGTAAGTTGCATCTGTCATTGGGTCTCCATTATGAACTGCTACCCCTGCCCAGAAACCAGAATATGTAGTTTCCATATAATCCATATAAACAGCTCCACGAGGACACCAGCCACACCAAGTTCCTGTAGCTTCTTCTCCAAAAACAATTTTACCTGTTGCAGGAACTACCGGGTTGATTGTAATAGATTTGGCATCATCAGCAGGATTTGCATCAGGTCCAGCTCCATTAACATTAGATATAGTAACAGTTAAAGGCATGCTTCCAACTGCTAAAGTAACCGGAGTAGCGAATGAATGATTATATGTATCAAGTGAAACTAAAGTAATAGGTCCAACACTTTCCATAATAGGTGTACCATTATAATCATATGTAATGTCAAAAGAAGTAATATCATCTGACCCTAAGTTTCTAACTGTAGCATCTACTGTTGCGCTTTGTCCTGCAATTCCGCCAAGTTGGTTTACAAAAGTAACTCCACCATTAACAGCAGGTAAAGTTGCAGGAATGTGATTATAACTTACATCATCTACATAAAATCCAGATTGATTATTTCCTGGTGCATCGTTTACTGGATACAAATCTAAAATACCAATTGATGCAACAGGATTTGAGAATGTTCCTTCACTTACATTGTTAATAAACAACTCCCATACATTAGTAGTTAAATCAATTTCAATTCTCATATTAAACCATACTCCAACTGGATATGTTGTTGTTAAAAATGGTGTTCCTGAATTAGACAATTCAATTCCTCCATTATTATCCATCTGGCAATCAAGCGCCCATACACCTCCAACAGTAAAATCCTGTTGTAAGTTAAAATAAGCTCCTTTACCTGTCTCTATATAAAAGTTTGCTTCTAAAGTAAAGTTTCCTGATGTATAAACTTGAGCGAATCTAAGAATAATATCTTCAGGTCCTCCACCTGCTGTACTAGATGAAAAATAAAGTGAGTTTGCTCCACTACTTGAATTAGCGTCTGATACAGCAACATCTTCAGTTGTACCACCACCTCCAGTCCATGTATCCCAATCTGTAGGATTTTGTGTGACTAAATCTGATCCTGCAGTATAAGAATCAAAATCGTCTGTAAAAATTTGTGAGAATAAAGATGCTGACAGAACAACACCTATCCCAAATAGTAATAATTTTTTCATAACTTTTTCTTTTTTTAATTAATAATTAAGCGAAAGTAAACATTGATATTTACATATACAAATAATAATAATTTTGTTACATTTCTGTTAAGAAACATATTAATATTCAATATAAATAAATAATTTTGTAGAGTTTTTTAAAATTAAATTATGAAGAAATTTGACAAACTTTTTGAAGATTTTTCTCAAATAAATAAAAATGACTGGGAAGAACAAATTTCAAAAGACCTTAAGGGTGGAGATTATGAAAAAAAACTTGTTTGGAAAACCATTGAAGGCATAAATATTAAACCCTATTATAGAAAAGAAGATCTTAGTGATAAATATAGATCAAGCCCCGGTAATTTCCCATTTGTGCGTGGTAATAACAATAATGAAAGAAAATGGTTGATAAAGCAAGATTTTTGTATCGATGATATTGAGAACAACAATAAAAACATAATAAACTCAATAAATAATGGTGTAAATTCTATTGGTTTATATACCAACAATTCTCAAGGATGTCCATACAATAAAGCTTTGGTTAATATTGATAATTTTTTGAATCTCATTAATAATATTGATCTGGAAAATATTTCTATAAATAACATAGGAAATAATAATGCTTCTCCATTTTTATCGCTTTTAGATGAAGCTTGTAAAATTTTGAGTATCGACAGAAATAAAGTTAAAGGTTCTGCAGGATACGACCCTATTGGGTTTTTAACTACTAACGGGAATTTACATGATGACGAAAAACTCATATTTAGCAGACTTTCTTCGCTTTACAATTATGCAAAAGAAGCATTACCATCAATTAATATTATTGATATAAACGGTCAGTATTTTCACAATGCAGGCTCCTCTATTGTACAGGAATTAGCTTTTAGTTTGTCTATAGCAGTAGAGTATTTATCGAATTTAACTGATAATGGTTTAGGTATAGATGATATTACACCAAAAATTCAATTTAATTTTGCAACAGGTTCTGATTATTTTCTTGAAATTGCTAAATATAGAGCAGCAAGAGTACTTTGGGCAAAAATTGTAAAATCGTACAATCCTCAAAAAACAGATTCTGCAAAAATGTTTATTCATGCTCTTACTTCAAACTGGAATAAAACTATTTACGACCCATATATAAATATGCTTAGAACCACTACTGAAGCAATGTCGGGGATTATTGGAGGTATAGATGTTCTTACAATTAATCCATTTGATAATAGCTATGCAGAGCAAAATGAATTTTCTGATAGAGTTTCAAAAAATCAACAATTAATATTAAAAGAAGAATCTCACTTTGATAAAGTTATTGACCCGGCAGCCGGCTCTTATTATGTTGAGAATATTACTGAAGCAATTATTGAAGAAACATGGAAATTATTTCTTGAAATTGAAAATAATGGTGGTTACATAAAATCTTTTAAAAATGGTATAATTCAAGCCAAAATTAAAGAAACAGCTAATAAACGCAATATGGATATTGCATTTAAAAAGAAAGTCTTTCTTGGTACAAGTCAGTTCCCTAATCAAGCAGAGCATATAAAAAATAATATTGATGTAAATATAGCTTTTCATAAGCATAAAAGAAAAGAAAATATTATTGCAGAACCTTTAATAATTTATCGGGGAGCACAGGAATTTGAACAATTAAGATTAAGAACAGAAAATCATACTAAAACACCAAAAGTATTTTTATTTACTTACGGTAATGTTGTAATGAGAAAAGCAAGAGCAGGTTTTGCATCTAACTTTTTTGCATGCGCAGGATATGAGATTATTGATAACTCAGGATTTACTACAATCGACAAAGGTATTGATAATGCAATTAAAAGCAAAGCAGAAATTGTAGTACTATGCAGTTCTGACGATGAATACGCCGAAATTGTTCCGCAAATTATTTCACAACTCAAAGATAAAACAAAAATTGTTTTAGCCGGATACCCTAAGGAACAAATTGATATATTTAAAGAATTAGGAATCACTACATTTATACATGTCAAGTCCAATATACTTGAAACATTAAACGAATTTCACAACAAACTAAATATAAAATAAATTTAAAAAGATAATCATGAGACCGGATTTCAAAAATATAGATATAAAAAAATCAAACTCTGATATACAAGAGACAGATTGTCAAAACTGTAATGATAACTATTGGCATACACCAGAAAAAATCGATATAAAAAACGTATATACAGAAAAAGACCTTGAAAACATGGAGCATTTGAATTATGCTGCAGGTCTGCCTCCTTTTTTGAGAGGTCCTTATTCTACAATGTATGTTATGCGTCCGTGGACAATTCGCCAATATGCAGGATTCTCTACAGCCGAAGAATCAAATGCATTTTATCGCAGAAATCTTGCTGCCGGACAAAAAGGCTTATCTGTTGCTTTTGACCTTGCCACACACAGAGGTTACGATTCCGACCACAAGCGTGTTGTTGGTGATGTTGGTAAAGCTGGTGTTGCCATAGATTCAATACTTGATATGAAAATATTATTCGATCAAATCCCACTTAACAAGATGTCTGTTTCAATGACAATGAATGGAGCTGTACTGCCAATACTTGCATTTTACGTTGTTGCTGCACTTGAGCAAGGTGCTAAACTTGAAGAACTGAACGGAACCATACAAAACGACATTCTTAAGGAATTTATGGTTAGAAATACTTATATCTATCCACCTGAATTCTCAATGAAAATTATAGCCGACATTTTTGAGTACACTTCTAAAAATATGCCTAAGTTCAATTCTATATCAATATCTGGCTATCATATGCAGGAAGCCGGTGCAACAAACGATATTGAGCTTGCATATACTCTTGCAGACGGACTGGAATACCTGAGAACAGGTGTTAATGCCGGAATAGATATTGATTCCTTTGCTCCTCGCCTTTCGTTTTTTTGGGGAGCGGGAATGAACCACTTTATGGAAATCGCAAAAATGCGAGCTGCAAGAATGTTGTGGGCAAAAATAGTTAAGCAATTTAATCCTAAAAATCCTAAATCATTAGCATTACGCACCCATACACAAACATCGGGCTGGAGTCTTACCGAACAAGATCCTTTTAATAATGTGGCACGTACTTGCGTTGAAGCGATGAGTGCTGTACTTGGTCATACACAATCGCTACACACTAATGCTCTTGATGAAGCTATTGCTCTGCCTACCGATTTTTCGGCACGTATTGCCCGAAACACTCAGATATATATTCAGGAAGAAACTAATGTTTGTAAATCGGTTGATCCTTGGGCAGGTTCTTATTATATAGAATCGCTTACACATGAAATTGCACATAAAGCCTGGGAACATATACAAGAAATTGAAAAACTTGGAGGCATGGCAAAAGCAATTGAAACAGGATTACCAAAAATGCGTATTGAAGAAGCATCTGCAAGAAAGCAAGCAAGAATTGATTCAGGTAAAGATACCATCGTTGGTGTAAACAAATATAAACTGGAAAAAGAAGACCCTATAGATATTCTGGATGTTGATAATACTGCCGTTAGAGAAGCACAATTAAAAAGACTGGCTATGTTAAAAAAAGAAAGAAATAACGAGGAAGTAAAAATCGCATTAGATGCAATTAGCAAATGTGCAGAAACAAGCAATGGAAATTTGCTTGAACTTGCTATTGATGCTGCAAAAAAACGAGCTACACTTGGCGAAATATCAGATGCTTGTGAAAAACACTCAGGAAGGTACAAAGCCGTAATACGATCTACATCAGGCATATACTCGTCGGAATCGAATACAAATAAAGATTTTATAAAAGCACAAAAATTAGTTGCCGAGTTTGCAAAACTTGATGGACGACAACCAAGAATTATGATCGCCAAAATGGGGCAAGACGGACACGACCGTGGTGCAAAGGTAGTTTCTACCGGATATGCAGATATTGGTTTTGATGTTGATATTGGTCCTCTGTTTCAAACACCCGACGAAGCTGCCAGACAAGCTGTAGAAAACGACGTACACGTACTTGGTATTTCAAGCCTTGCTGCCGGACATAAAACACTTGTCCCACAGGTTATGGATGAGCTTAAAAAACTGGGCAGAGAAGATATTATGGTAATTGTTGGCGGTGTTATTCCTCATCAGGATTATCAGTATTTATACGATGTAGGTGTTGTAGGTATTTTTGGTCCGGGAACTTCAGTTGCTGTTACTGCTGTTAAAATACTTGAAATATTGATTGATATTAGGAAATAAATAACAAAATTATTAAAATCGGTAAATCGAATTAATTTCAATATCATGACATATAAACATTATCATACTAATAAACAGCACCATGTATTGATTGATTGTATTCAGAATTTTATTTTAAGGTATTAATACCATTTATTGAAAATTATATATCTTTACGGAATTTTTTTGATGTTTTTAAAAGTATGTGATCATAATATCGCGACTAATCATTCACAAAAAACATTGGCAGTATAATAAAAATATGGGAACTATAAATATGAACGGTACTATCTATAGTGTGATTACGGGAACGGGAAATTATATCCCTTCAAAATGCATTAAAAATGAAGATTTTCTCAACAATGAATTTTATGATATAGATGGAAAAAAACTTGTACAAACGAATCAGGAAATAATTGATAAATTCTTGGAAATTACAACTATTGCAGAAAGGAGACATGTTACAGATGATCTAACAACCTCTGATATTGCTTATTATTCTGCTATTGATGCTATTGAATCTGCAAATATTGATAAAGAAGAACTAGATTATATAATTGTTGCACATAATTTTGGTGATGTAAAAAATGGCAATATGCAGTTAGATATTGTACCAAGTTTAGCTGCTCGGGTAAAACATAAATTAGAAATAAAAAACCCATATACCATAGCTTACGATTTACCTTTTGGTTGCCCCGGTTGGTTACAAGGCATTATTCAGGGTGATTACTTTATAAAATCAGGAGACGCAAAAAAAATACTGGTTATAGGAGCAGATATATTATCCAGAATCTCCGACCCACACGACAGAGACAGTATGTTATATGCAGATGGTGCCGGAGCAACTATTTTAGAAGCCAGAAATAGCGATACTCCAATTGGAATACTTGCACATAAAACACGTTCGGATACCTTTTTACATTCCAAAATGTTGTATATGGGTAAATCATACAATCCTGACATTGAAAACAAGGATAACTTTTTCTTAAAAATGAATGGCAGGAAACTTTATCAATATGCACTTGAAAGAGTACCTCAAGCGATAAAAGATTGTCTTGATAAGAGTAAAACTCATCTTAAAGAAATTACAAAAATACTAATACATCAGGCTAATGGAAAAATGGATGATGCAATATTAAAAAGACTTTACAGCCTTTTTGATATGGTTGACATGCCTAAAAACATCATGCCTATGACAATTGAATGGTTAGGCAATTCATCTGTAGCTACCATCCCTACTTTATTAGATCTAATATTAAAAAATAAGTTAGAAGCACACAAAATAAATAAAGGCGACACATTTGTTTTAGCATCTGTTGGAGCAGGAATGAATATTAATACTCTGGTTTATAAAATGCAATAAAATCAACATAAAGTACACTTAATATTTTATTACTTTTTCGGTTATAATAAATTCTTCTGACTTAAGTCTAATGAAATAAACTCCTTTTGGATATCCTGATATATCTATTTGTTCAAATTCAGTATTAAATTCTTTATTAAGCATAAACTGCCCATTTGTATTTATTATTTCTATTTTCAAATTATCAGTGTTTTCAATCTGTATGTTAATAAAATCTTCCGAAGGATTTGGATAACAATGCATTTGACATTCATCTTTTATTATTGAGTTTATTGTATTTAATCCTCCTAAATAAATTTCACCTATTTCTTCTTGGCTTAAAGTTCTGTTATAAATTCTTACTTCATCAATAACTCCATCCCACCTTTCAACTTGACCAAGAGATTCGCCATAACCATCCCTTGCAATATATAAATCACCCGTAGGAATTATTTGGAGTGGAATACTTGTTGCATCAATTTCATATAAAGAACCATCAATATACATTCTTGCAGTATCTCCTGCGCTTAATGTTCCAACTATAGAATGCCATTGTCCATTCGATAACTCTTCTTTCATGCCATATACCCAGTCCCATTCAGAGCCATCGTCATAGAAAAAAACACCATGGTTATATGTTGATGCAACAGTTCCCATTCTTAAACCAAAATGCTCATAAAAACCACCTCCATACCAATTGGATACAATCGCCCAAGTACCTTGTGCTGTAGGATCTCCTTCCCATTTTATCCATGCAGATAATGAAAAATCGCTAACATTAAACAGGCTGTTATTATTTATTATAACATAATCACTAACACCATCAAAGTCCATGCCTTGCCCACTTTTACCCACAACATATTGAGGATTACCATATATTGTTCCATCAAGATTATTACCGGAACTATCAAGAACATTGTTCTCAAATTTATAAAAAGCAACTAATCCACTATCAAGATTAAGCTGACCAAATGTACTTATTGCAAACAATAAAGCTAATAATGTAAGACTTAATGCGCTGAATATTTTCATGTTACTAATTTTAATTACAACATATATATATTAAAGTATTTTAAAAACCTAATTTTCTATTACTAAATCTATCAGTATCATAAAAAATATTTTATTAACATCAGAACATAATTTTGATGATAATTAACAAACAGAAAAATATGAATTTTTCATGTTAATTAAATATCTTTGCTTGATTTTTCAAACAAATAAGATGAGAAAATACAAAAGACATACTATAACAGCAGCACTACCTTACGCAAACGGACCTGTACATATAGGTCATTTGGCCGGTGTATATATTCCTGCTGATATATATTCAAGGTTTTTAAGATTAAAAGGAAAAGATGTATTGTACGTATGTGGTTCTGATGAGCATGGTGTACCAATAACATTAAGGGCAAGAAAAGAAGGTGTTAAACCACAGGTAATAATTGACCGTTATCATAATTTGAATAAAAAAGCATTTAATGATTTTGGAATTGCATTTGATATTTATTCAAGAACAAGTTCTGAAACACATCATAAAACTTCTTCAGATATTTTCACAAAACTTTATGATAAAGGTATTTTTATTGAAAAAACAAATAATCAATATTATGATGAAGAAGCTAAGCAGTTTCTCGCAGACAGATATATTACAGGAATTTGTCCACATTGTGGTAACGAAGATGCCTATGGAGATCAATGCGAAAAATGCGGAACATCATTAAGTGCAAGCGATTTAATAAACCCAAGATCTACAATAAGTGGAAATAAACCTGTTTTGAAAGAAACAAAACACTGGTATCTTCCATTGAATAAATATACAGAATTTCTTGACAAATGGATATTACAAGATCATAAAGAATGGAAACCAAATGTTTATGGTCAATGTAAATCGTGGATAAAAGATATCGGGCTTGAACCAAGAGCTGTTACTCGAGATTTAGACTGGGGTGTTCCTGTCCCATTAAAAGATGCTAATGGAAAAGTATTGTATGTTTGGTTTGATGCACCAATTGGATATATTTCAAATACAATTGATTGGGCTAAAGAAAATAATAAAGACTGGAAAAAATATTGGCAAGATGAAGAAACCCAACTAGTTCATTTTATTGGAAAAGACAATATTGTTTTTCATTGTATAATTTTTCCTGTAATACTTCATGCACATGGAGATTTTATATTACCTGAAAATGTTCCTGCTAATGAATTCCTAAACCTTGAAGGCAATAAACTTTCTACTTCAAAAAACTGGGCAGTTTGGTTGCATGAATATCTTGAAGATTTTAAAGACAAACAAGATGTTCTTCGCTATGTTTTAACTGCAAATGCTCCTGAAGCAAAAGATAATGACTTTACATGGAAAGACTTTCAGGCAAGAAACAATAATGAACTTGTAGCAATACTTGGCAACTTTGTAAATCGTGTAATTGTTTTAACACACAAATATTTTGATGGCAAAGTGCCTGAAAGCAATAAGGAAACAGAACGTGAGGCAAAAATAAGAGCTTCTGTTTTGGCAATAAAAAACAATATTGAAACAAAACTTGAAAAATATAAATTCAGAGAAGCATTAAAAGAACTAATGAATCTGGCTAGAATTGGCAATCTTTATCTTTCTGACACAGAACCATGGAAACTTATTAAAACAGACCCTGATAAAGTAAAAACAATATTAAATGTTTGCTTGAAAATTACAGAGGCACTTTCAATTCTATCAGAACCATTTATTCCGTTTACTGCTCAAAAAATGAGAGATATTCTAAATATAAAAGAATATAGTTGGGAAAATGTAGGGAATATTGAAATACTTAAAACAGGCGATATAATTAACAAACCCAAATTATTATTTGAAAAAATTGAAGATAAAGACATTGAAGCACAGTTACAAAAACTACTTAACACAAAAAAATTAAATAAAGCTGAAAATACTAAAATGGAACAAGTAAAAGACAATATTACTTTCGACGATTTCACAAAACTTGATATCAGAACCGGTACCATTATAGAATCGGAAAAAGTGCCGAAAACTAAAAAACTTATAAAACTTGTTATTGATACAGGTATTGACAAAAGAACAGTAGTATCGGGTATTGCAGAATTTTTCAAACCCGAAGAAATAATTGGCAAACAAGTATTAATTTTAATAAATCTGGAACCAAGAAAAATTAAAGGAATAGAATCACAAGGAATGATTTTAATGGCAGAAGATAAAGATGGTAAATTAGTATTTGCATCTCCTGAAATAAATGTAAATAATGGCGCATGCGTTAAATAACTCTATATGAATTTTTCGGAAATACATAGCAATGAATTCTTACCAATAATTGATGAATTTTACACAATACAAGGCGAAGGTTATCATACAGGTAAACCTGCATATTTTATAAGAATTGGCGGGTGCGATATTGGTTGCAATTGGTGTGACACTAAAATTTCGTGGAATCCTGATATCCATAAAAAAGTAAGTATTGACGAAATTGTGGAAAAAGCAAAAACATATAAAACTAACGATATTGTTGTTACAGGTGGTGAGCCAACCATGTATAATCTTGACCTTTTTTGTGCTAAATTAAAAGAAAATAATTTCACAACATATCTGGAAACTGCAGGAAACCATAAGTTAACAGGAATATGGGACTGGATTTGCCTTTCACCTAAAGAAAAATCCCCACCATTAAACGAAATTTATTTAAAAGCAAATGAATTAAAAGTAATAATATTTAATAAAGAAGATATTGAGTGGGCCGAAGAAGTTTCTGAAAAAGTTGGTAAAAATTGCAAATTATATTTACAAGCAGAATGGAGTAGATTTAACTCAATAACACCTTTTATAGTAGATTATGTAAAAAATAATATTAAGTGGAATATTTCAATGCAAGCGCACAAGTTCATGAAAATACCATAGTTTTTATAATGCTAAAATGCGTAAATGATTAAATATTCTAATAATGTGAAATATATATAAAAAGAACCAAGAAAAATTAAGCTAATTTGCCTAATGACAAAAGCTAAAAATTCATCATATAGCAACAATAAATAACATTTAATCACTTTAACATTTACGCATTTTAGCATTAAATAATTTAAGCATTTTTATAAAAGATGAAAGAAGAAACAAAAGAATTTAGAGTAGATATTGACGAAGTTATAAGAAAGAAAAATCCGAAGCTTGCAAAACGTTTGCCGAAATTTATTATAAGATATATAAAACACATACTTCATCAAAATGAAATAAATGATATAATAGAAAGAAATAAAGATAAATATGGAATAGATTTTGTAAAAGCTGTTTTAAAGGAATTTGAAATAAACATTGTACTAAAAAACGAAGAAAACATACCCAAAGCCGGCAGATTTATTTTTGCTGCAAATCACCCCTTGGGGGCTTTAGAAAGCATGGTTCTTATGGTGGGAGTACATAATCATTTTGAAAAAATTCGATTTCTTGTTAATGATGTTTTACTTAGTGTTAGGAATTATGATCCAATATTTGTTCCAATAAACGCGTATGGCAAGCAATCTAGGGATGTTACCACGAAAATTGATGAAACCTACAGTTCTGATGCACAAATATTATATTTTCCCGCAGGATTGGTTTCAAGAAAAATTAAAGGTAAAATTACTGACCCTGAGTGGAAAAAGAGCTTTATAGTTAAAGCAAAAAAACATGAAAGAGATGTTATACCTGTTTTCTTAGACGGGAAAAATGCAAATTTCTTTTACAATCTGGCTAATTTTAGAAAAAGAATTGGGATTAAAGCAAATATTGAAATGTTCTTTCTTGTAAATGAAACATTTAAACAAAAAGGAAAAACAATTACAGTTACATTTGGAAAACCAATACCATATACTACTTTTGACAAATCAAAATCATTACCAGATTGGGCTCAACATGTTAAAGATATTGTTTATTCAATGAGAACAGGAAAATGATTATAATGGAAATTAAAAAACAAATTGTAGAATTATGAAATACGTATACTTATTACTATTTGTAATCACCTTTAATCATGTAATATCGCAAGAAAAACCTAAATTAAATGTAGACTGGCTTACAATAGAAGAAGCAATAGAAAAAAACAAAACTCAGCCACGCAAAATACTTATAGATTTTTATACAAGCTGGTGTGGACCTTGCAAAATGATGACAAGCAATACTTTTACTAATCCGGCAATTGCAAATTATATCAATAATAATTTTTATGCTGTAAAATTTAATTCAGAAGGTAAAGATTCTGTTACATTTAAAGGCAAAGTTTATAAAAATCTAAAATACGATTCTACTAAAACAAAAGGAAGAAACTCAACTCATGAACTTACAATGTTACTTGCACCTACAAACGGAAGAATTGCCTACCCTACTATTGTTTACTTAGATGAACAATTAAATATTATGAGTGCAGTACCAGGCTATATGGATCCAAAAAAGATGCAACCAATTTTAATATATTTTGCTGAAAACATAAACAAATTAACACCTTATAATAATTTCACAGATCTTTTTAATAAAACATATTTCGATACTACAGACATTGCCGATTCTTCACTAATAAAATGGTATAGCGTTGAAAAAGCTGTTGAAATGGTTAAACAAGAACCCAAAAAGATCTTTATACATCTGTTTTCTGAATGGAGCATTACATCAAACATTATGTATAAAACCACATACCAACATCCTTTACTTGCTGCGTATCTAAACAAGAATTTTTATTGTGTGAAATTAAATGCAGCAACAAAAGATACAATAGATTTTAATGGTACTATATATATTAATGAAAGTAAAAAGCATCCTTTTCATCAACTTGCAATTCAATTAATGAACGGCAGACTAACTTTTCCTTCAAATATATATATAGGCTCCAATCTAAATTTAATAAGTGCCGTGCCGGGATATCTTACAGCCGAAAATATTGAACCAATTCTTTACTTTTTTGGCGAAGGTGAGTATAAAACAAAAAAATGGGAAGAATATATTAAAACATTTAAAACTAAGTTTTAAATTATATCATACACACTATTTCTTTCAACAGGAATACGATTTGCATTTTTAATAAGCTCAATCATTTCCTTGCTGCTCATTGTTGGTTTTTGGTCTTTAGCACCTGCCATTGAATATATTTTTGTAGTATCATCAATTGTACCGTCAACATCATCAACACCAAACGATAATGATAATTGTGCCATATCTTTACCAGTCATTGGCCAGTATGATTTTATATGAGGGATATTATCCAAAAAAATACGTGAAACAGCATAGGTCTTTAAATCTTCAATATAATTTACTTCACCAATATGTTTTAATTTATTGTTCATGCTTTTATATTTAAGAGGTATAAATGCATTAAAGCCATTGGTTTTATCTTGCAAATCTCTTAATCGGGAAAGATGTTCTATTCTATCATTATAAGTTTCAATATGTCCGTATAGCATTGTGGCGTTTGATGGAATACCTATCTTGTGAGCAGTTTCATGAATATTAAGCCATAAATCTGACGATGATTTTTCATGACATATTTGTTTACGAATATCTTCGTTAAATATTTCGGCACCACCGCCTGGAATAGAATTAAGCCCGCTATCTTTTAGTATTTGTAATCCGTCAGGAATATTTAAACCTGCTTTCTTTATCATAAAATCAAGTTCAACAGCTGTAAATGCCTTTATATGTATGTTTGGCATTATCTGTTTTATTTGCTTTATAATATCGGCATAAAAATAAATATCTCTGTGTGGATGAACTCCGCCTACAATATGAATTTCGGTAATATCAGTATTAATATATTTTTTAACTATTTCAATAATTTCTTCAGGGCTATGCTCCCATGCTCCTTTTTCGTTTTGCTTTCTTGAATATGAACAAAACGTGCAATTGTACACACAAATATTTGTTGGCTCTATATGAATATTTTTATTGAAAAAAGTATTTTGCCCATGCTTTTGTTCTCTTACATAATTGGCAAGCATACCCAAAATACCTAATTCAGAATTGTATAATACCAGACCTTCCTCTTTTGTAATTCTCTCACTATTAATTATCTTATTTACAATAAGGTTTAAGTTATCGGGCAAACTAATTTTATCGGTAATGCTTTTAATGTCCATTTTGCTCTAAAATAAAAGAGTAATTATTAGAGATTCCCATTAATTAATGCCAATGCTAAATATGAGTTATTCAAAAAGCAATGAACTATCTATATAAATAATAAACACACAATTATAAATAATGGCAATAAAATAATTAAAGAGAAGCCATACATATATTTAAAAAAGTGAGGCATTTTAATGTTATTTTCTTCTGCTATTGATTTTACCATAAAATTTGGTCCGTTACCAATATATGTCATACTGCCAAAAAATACAGAACCAATAGAAATTGCCAACAGCAAAGACTCTGGGATACCGGCAACAAGTGGTATTCCCTCAAACAAGGTTGCAAACTGGTCTTGCAATCCAAGGGCTAATGAATGCAAAGCAACAGCAGTAGGAGCATTATCCAAGAAACTGCTTAATGTGCCCGTAACATAATAAAATTGGTCGGGTGTTGTAATTCCCAATTTACTTGCATTTTGCTCTAAAAACAACAGTGCAGGTGTCATGGTGATAAAAATACCAAGAAAGAGGAAGGCAACTTCTATAATAGGTGTCCATGTAAAGTTATTTGATTTTCTTGTTCTATTGTGAGTAAATATAAGTGAACAAATTGCCATTATAAAAATAACACCTTCGCGCATAAAGCCATAATAATGATTTTCTCCAATAATAGGTATATATTGTTTATTAATAAAAGCAACAGATAAAACAACACCTATTAACCAAAGAAAATTCAAATTACCCTTTAATCTTATTGGCAATTTAAGTTCATTATCTTTAGCAAGATCTTCAGGGTTCTCCTTTTTATAATAAAACAAATCAACAAGGTAATAAATCCCTAATAATAGTACATTTATAAATGCCCATTCAGGTAAAAGCTGAAAAAACCATGTAAATGGGGCATCACGTAAGTATAGAAGAAATAAAGGAGGATCGCCAAGAGGAGTTAACAGCCCTCCACAGTTAGCTACAATAGCTATAAAAAATAAGATAGTATGAACTTTGTATTTTCTGTCGGCATTTGTAACAATAAGAGGTCTTATTAATAGCATTGCTGCACCTGTAGTTCCCATAAATGAGGCAAGAATTGCACCTATTGCCAAAAATAAAGTATTTATATGTGGTTTTGCAGGAATAAAACCTGTTACAAGTATCCCTCCCGAAATAACAAATAAAGAACCAAGCAAAACAATAAACGGTATATAATCAAATATCATCTGATATGTTAGGTTATGTGAAAACCCTGTAGTAATAAGATATATTGATGTTGGAACTCCCAGTATTAAAGAAAATATTAACAAGTTTTTGTTTTTGTGCCAAAGTTTATGAAATAAAATTGGTCCGGTAGCTATACCTGCTAACATTAAAATAAACGGGATAATTGTGTAAATAGGGATACTGGAGATATTAGATACGTGTTCCATGCTATTTAATTAATTTAGTATATAAATTGTATTAAAACCGTACATTTAAAAGCCACAGTCATTACTTGTCATTTACTTCTTATCAATTACAATCAATGACTTTCTCAAAATCGGGGCAAAGATAATATTTTTTCTATATTGTATTTAATATCTCTGTTTCTTTTCGCAGAAAAAATTCACAAATTTTTGCTACCTGCAATATATCAAGTAATGTTACTCAATTTCTTATTTTACCATTCAGCATTGTTAAATTCCCTGTTTAAAAAATAAAGCTATGTTAAAACAAAACTCGTTTCCATACCAAAACGAGCATAAATTACTATATATCAAACTGCAAACAGTGGGTGCTTTCTTAAGAAAATAGGGTCATCGAGCTGCTCACAGAGGGCAATTTCTTAAGAAAACGTGCTTACCGAGTTACTTGCAGGCCATGTTTTTTTAAGAAAATGGGGTTCCCGAGTTACTTACATGGGGTATTTTCTATGCAAATTGAGGTCATCGACTTACTCGATAGCTGTGTTTTTGCCCAAAATTGGCTACTAAACTTACTCGTTAAGGGCATTTTTTTACCAAAGTGGGGTTAACGAGTTACTCGTTAAGTACAGTTTGCTAAGAAAACCTATGTTGCGAGTTACTCGTTAAGGGCAGTTTTTTACCAAAGTGGGGTCAGCGAGTTACTCGTTAAGGGCAGTTTTTTAGTTTTGTGGGGTCGTCGAGTTACTCGTTAAGGGTATATTTTTAGTTTTGTGGGATCATCGAGTTACTTGCATAGGGTGTATTTTTAGTTTTGTGGGGTCGTCGAGTTACTTGCAGAAGGGGTGTTTTTTGTTTATTTACTGGTATATTTTACATTAATTTCTGTTTTATTTCCAATCCACAAATCTTTTTGTGTTAACCTATAGATTTTATACGATGAAATATATTGCTGTGGCAATATTGATAAAGTTCCTGATGTATCATACGAAACAATATTCCCATATTCATCAGTATAGTAAAATCCTACTGTTGCCTGATCTATTGTCCAGGTTGTTTTGAGATATTCTTTATTATTTTCAAATTCCCATGTTCCATTAAAAGAAACAACTAAAATATCATTTACTGTATTTCTTGTTTCACTATAAGTCCCATTCTCATTAATATTTAAAATGTACTTGTAATTTTCGTCTTCTCCCTCCCATTCGCCAGTAAATCTTTTAGTCTTGGAAATAATAGAAAAATTAGGACCTTCTTCGTATTTGCTGCATCCTAATATGCTTATCAGAATAATTAAGGAAAATATGCTCTTTGTGTTCTTCATTATAATTACTTGTAATGCTCCTAATAAATCACTGTTTTTGTACAATTTACTGTTTTATCACCTTCCTAGTTATTGTCTGTTTATCAGTTGTTATTTTAAATATTGAGCAAATATACATTATTTTAGTATGTTTTCCTAATTGTTATTGCAGCATTAAAAACTAAATAATAATTTAGAATACGCATAATTATTTAATAGTTTATCTACATTTGCTTTTTCTTATTCCCTTAATAAGGGATATTTTTGTCAACAAAGTTTTTATTAAAAATTATTTATTATGTTAAAAAACTATTTTATTAAGTACATATTCCTTTTTTTACTAGGAATAATGTCTTCTGCTCTTATTGGGCA
>CAYTWH010000046.1:18091-26812 GCA_964442075.1 uncultured Bacteroidales bacterium | reverse complement strand
TTAAGCTAATTGTAAGTGATGGAACTTGTATGGACAGCTTAACTAAAACTATTAATATTAACCTAACTCCTACTGTAAGCTTTACTGCTACAGAACCGGAATGTGCAGGGACAGGTGTTGATTTTACAAATACAGGAAGTACTGGAAGCAGTTGGTCATATTTTTGGGATTTGGGTCAGGATGCTATTCCTGCTACTGCAATAACTGAAAATCCTGTCGGGGTATTATACAGCAGTGATGGAACAAAAACCATTAGTTTTACTATTTCTGATGGTAATTGCACTGAAACTTTTACTAACACTATTACTATAAATGAGACTCCCTTAGCTAATTTTGCTTCAACAGCACCTGAATGTACTGGATTAGATGTTGATTTTACTAATACAGGCAGCACAGGTGGCAGTTGGACATATTTATGGGATTTTGGTAGTGGAGCTACACCAGCTACATCAACATTAGAAAATCCAACATCTATTATTTACTCAACTGATGGAACAAAATTAGTAAAATTAATTGTTACTGATGGAACGTGTACTGACAGCACTATAATAAGCATTGATATTAACCTTACTCCTACTGTTAATTTTGCTTCTACTGCTCCTGTATGTGCAGGTACAATAGTGGATTTTACAAATACCGGAAGTACAGGAAGTAACTGGTCATACTTATGGGATTTGGGTCAGGATGCTATTCCTGCTACTGCAACTACAGAAAATCCTGTTGGTGTACTTTATAGTAGCGGAGGAACAAAAACTATTAGTTTTACTATTTCTGATGGTAATTGTACTGAAACTTTTACTAACACTATTACTATTCTAGAAACACCCTTAGCTGATTTTACGTTTATTGCATCATTATGTACTTACGATACTATTGATTTTCAAAATACAGGAACTACAGGAGCTACTTATTCATGGGACTTTGGATCGGGAGCTACGCCTGCTACTGATGTGCTTGAAAATCCAACAGGTATTATCTATTCAACAGACGGAATAAAAACAGTAACACTTGTTACAACTATAGGAACCTGTACAGATACTAGTATTCAAACAATAAATATAAACGAAACCCCTGCACCCAACTTTACACATAATGCTCCGCAGTGTGAAGGAGACACTATTAATTTCACTTATACGGGAACAACAGGTCCCGGCTGGATTTATGACTGGGATTTCGGAACAGGTGCATATCCTTCCGGCTCTACAGCAGAAAATCCTACGGGAGTTTTATATTCAGCACCAGGCGTAAAAACAATTACTTTAACAGTAACCAACGGGCTATGTTCTGAAACAGCCACTCAAAATTTCACTATAAATGAAACACCTATAGCTGATTTTACTTTTATATCATCTTCATGTACATACGATACGGTTGATTTTGCAAATATGGGAACTACGGGAGCTATTTATTCTTGGAATTTTGGATCGGGAGCTACACCTGCTACTAATACAATTGAAAATCCAACAGGAATTATTTATTCAACCGATGGAATAAAAATTGTAACTCTTATTACAACTTTGGGAACATGTACTGATACAAGTATTCAAACAATAAATATTACTGAAACTCCTGCTCCAAACTTCACACATAATGCTCCGCAATGTGAAGGAGATACTATTAATTTCACTTATACGGGAACAACAGGTTTGGACTGGATATACGAGTGGGATTTAGGTTTCGGTGCTGATCCTTCAATCGCAACAACTGAAAATCCTCAAGGCATCTATTATTATGAGTCTGGAAATAAAATAATTACATTAACAGTAACAAACGGCTTATGTTCTGAAACAACAACAGGTATTTTTAATATTTATCCTTTACCAATTATAGATGCAGGAAAAGATACTACGATTTGTGCTGACAGAAGTGTTCAAATTGGAGAAACTCCAAATAGTAATTTTACATATTTTTGGTTTCCTTCAAATACTTTAGATAGTGTAAACATTTCGAATCCAACAGCAAGTCCTATTGCTCCTGTAACAAATTACATTTTAACTGTTAGTGATCAAAATGGATGTTGGTCAACTGACTCTGTAATTATTACTATGCTCTCACCTCTTAATGCAAATGCAGGAATTGACCTTGAAATATGTCATTTTGATGAAATTCAAATTGGAGCTGCTTTGGTTGAAGGACAAATATATAACTGGTTGCCAATTGCAGGTCTTGATGACCCTACATTGCCAAATCCTATTGCTTCACCCGATTCTACAACGGAATATACTCTTTCGGTAAGTGGGTCTGGATGTGATTCGGTAACGGATGAAATTGTTGTACTGGTTCATCCTTTACCAAATGCCTATGCTGGTGTTGATGATACTATTACTAACGGCTCAAGTTTACAATTAATTGCAACTGGAGGTATACAATATTTTTGGTATCCTCCTTATGGTTTAGATAATACAGGAATTTATCATCCTATTGCAAATCCTGAAGAAACTACTGTTTACATTGTTGAAGTTACAGATATATATGGATGTATGAATTCTGACACAATGATGTTATCTGTAATTGAACCTTCTTTCTGGGTGCCTAATGCATTTACTCCTGATGATAATGGTAAAAATGATATTTTTTATGTCAGAGGTGATGGAATTAGTGATTTTGAATTGAAAATTTTCAACCGATGGAGTGAAATTATCTTCTATTCAAAAGATATTAATACAGGATGGGATGGAACGAAACAAGGAACAGGGGAAAAACTTCAAGAAGGTGCATATGTATACTACATTAAAGGAGTAAGGACTGATGGTGTACCTGTTAGTGCTAATGGAATGGTGAATTTAATTAGATAAGTTCTATTAATCCTATAATTTTTCAACTTTGTATCCAAAACAAAAAAGCCATTGTAAACTTTAATTTACAATGGTTTTTTTGTTGCCTAGTACCCCCACCAAGAATCGAACTTGGATCTACAGTTTAGGAAACTGTTGTTCTATCCATTGAACTATGGGGGCAAAATATTTTGCAAAAATAATAATCAATTATAATTGCTTAAGTTTTTCTGCAACTTTTTCCAGTATTTCATCTGATTTTGCAAAACAAAAACGTAAAGTATTATTTTCAATTGATTGATGATAAAAAACAGATACAGGCAAAGATGCAACTCCTGTTTGTTGTATTAACTTTTTAGCAAAATAAACTTCTTTTTCATTAGAGATTTTTCCGTAGTCAAGAAGCTGAAAATATGTGCCTTTTGATGGAATAATTTTAAAATTTGAATCTTTTAATAATGAATTGAAATAATCTCTCTTTTTTTGGTAAAAGGTCCATAAATTCAAATATTCATCTTTATTTTTCACATAATCTGCTAAAGCATACTGCATTGGAGTATTAACAGAAAGCATCATAAATTGATGTATTTTTCTAAACTCTTTCATTAATTCTTTAGGTGCAAGACAATACCCTATTTTCCAACCGGGATTATTATATGTTTTTCCAAAAGAAGATATAATAAAGCTTCTTTCAACAAGCTCAGGAAATCTGGCAATACTTTGATGTTCTAATCCATCAAAAATAATATGTTCAAAAACTTCGTCGCTTAATATTAATATATTGGTGCCTAAAACTATTTTTTGAAGTTTTTCTATATCAAATGCTGACAATGTAGTTCCTGTATGATAATTAGGAGAATTTATAATTATCATTTTTGTTTTGGAACTAATTCTTTGATTTACCTCATTCCAATCAATTTTAAAATCAGGAGCTTTTAATTGAACATAAATAGGAGTTCCACCATTTAACTTTATTACAGGAATATAAGTTTCGTAAGCAGGTTCAAAAACAATTACTTCATCTCCTTCTTCAACCGCAATTGTAATAGCTGTATAAATGGCTTGTGTAGCTCCGGCAGTAATTGTGATTTCACGTTCAGGGTTATACTTCTGCGAATACAAATTTTCTGTTTTTTCTGCAATAACATCTCTTAAACTAAATAAACCCTCAATTGGTGCATACTGATTATATCCTTTACGCATATATTTATTAACCAAACTTACAAGTTCATCATTGCAATTAAAATCAGTGTAATTCTGTGATAGATCTATTGCATCATAATCATTTGCCATTTTAGAAATTACAGCATAAATAGATGGTTCAATATTCAGTAATTTAGATTTTATCATTCTTTTAAATAATTATTGCTTCAAAAGTAATAATTTTCAATATTCTTTTTATTATTTTTGGTCTTTTAGTAATAATTATATTATGCCATTATTAAGGTCGATTATATCGTGGCGTTTAATTAAGCGCATGAGTCAAATTGATTTGATGCGAGAATATCCTATTAATACCCAACTTGAAACTTTTCAGAAATTAATTTCTTCGGCAAAAAACACAGAATGGGGAAAAAAGTACGGTTACAGTTCAATAAAAACCATAGATGATTTTCAAAACAGAGTACCACTGCAATTTTACGAAGATATAATAGAATATGTGAGAAGATTAAGACAAGGTGAACAAAATCTTTTATGGCATAGCGATATTAAATGGTTTGCAAAATCATCGGGTACAACCGGTAGTAAAAGCAAATTTATTCCTGTTAGTAAAGAAACTATGGAGGATTGTCATTTTGCGGGAGGAAAAGATATTTATGCGCTTTATATGAATAGTTTTCCCGAAACAGAATTATTTAAAGGAAAAGCTTTAACAATTGGAGGCAGTCATCAAATAAATAATTTTAGCAACGATTCGTATTATGGCGACCTTTCGGCTGTTATGATAAAAAACATGCCTTTTTGGACAGATTTTAAACGTACACCTGCTTCCAATATCGCTTTATTGCCTGAATGGGATGAGAAGATTGAAAAAATGGCACATATAACAATTAAAGAAAATGTTACAAGTTTTGCAGGAGTGCCTTCATGGACATTGGTTTTATTAAAGCGTATTTTAGAGATAACAAAAAAAGATAATTTATTAGAAGTGTGGCCTGATCTGGAACTTTTTGTTCATGGAGGTGTTAGTCCTAAACCATATTTTGAGCAATACAGAAAACTTATACCTTCCGATAAAATGAATTATCTTGAAACCTATAATGCAAGCGAAGGGTTTTTTGCAATACAGGACGATCTTAACAGCGAAGATATGCTTCTGATGCTTGATTATGGAATATTTTACGAGTTTATACCGCTTGAAAATGTACATGAAAATAATCCAAAAGTATATAACCTAAGCGAAGTTGAAAAAGACAAAAACTATGCTATTGTAATTTCTACAAATAGTGGTTTATGGCGATATATTATTGGCGATACTATTAAATTTACTTCAATAGAACCATATAAAATTATTATTACAGGCAGAATAAAACATTTTATTAATGCTTTTGGCGAGGAATTAATTATTGAAAATGCAGAAAAAGCCCTTGAAACTGCTTGTAGTAAAACAGGTGCTTGTATTAGAGAATATACTGCTGCTCCGGTTTATATGGATGGAAACAAGAAAGGGGCACATCAATGGTTATTTGAATTTTCAAGTCCCCCAAAAAATATTGAATATTTTTCAGAAGTGCTTGATAATGCATTAAAATCACTTAATTCTGATTATGAAGCCAAACGATATAAAAATTTAATATTAGATTTTCCAAATATAATAATTGCAAAAGAAGGCGTTTTTTATACATGGCTTAAACAAAAAGGAAAACTTGGAGGACAAAACAAAATACCTCGTTTGGCAAATAATAGAGAGTATATTGAAGAACTTCTAAAGATCAATAATGAAATATGAAAATTATAAACATAAAAATCACAATTACATTTTTTCTCATTCTTTCAGTCCTTTACTCATATTCACAAAATACAAAAAAAGCAACAGAAGCCTATAGTAGAGGGATGTCGTTTTATTACAATCAGGATTACACTAATGCAGAAAAATCTTTTTTACTATCAATAGAACTTGATAGTAAATATACAAAATCTTATGAACAACTTGCTGATGTATATATTAAAAACGAACGTTACCAAGCAGCAGCAAAAACATATCGCAAACTAACAGAAAATTGTGGCAAAACATATCCATACGCTTATTTTCTTTCTGCTGCAATAGAAATGTATTTGGGAAATTATCAATATGCAAAAGAGACTTATGAAACTTATATTGGGTTTGAAGATATAAATTTAAGATACAAAGAGTATTCAAAAAAAATGATAAAACAATGCAGCTATGCTATTAATGCAATTGCTAATCCTGTGCCTTTTAATCCAATTAATTTGGGCGATAGTGTTAATTCAAAAGAAAGCGAATATTTACCATCAATAACTGTTGATGAGCAAACATTAATTATAACAAGACTTTTGCTAAAGCCAAATACAGGCTATTTTAATGTTCCCGATTATCATGAAGATTTTTTTGTAAGCCACAAAAACGGAGAAGAATGGACAAAAGCTAAAAATATGGGAAAAAGGATAAATACAACTCGAAGCGAAGGAGCACAAACTATTTCTGCCAATGGCAAATATATGTTTTTTACTGCATGCAACAGAGACAATGGAAAAGGAGACTGCGATATTTATTTTACTAAGAATGATAATGGAAGCTGGCTAAAACCAATGAATTTAGGTTCTCCCATAAATACAAGCGCATACGAGGGACAACCCTCTATTTCGCCCGATGGCAAAACACTTTATTTTATTAGCAACAGAACAGGAAGCATGAATAAAAGCTATGATATATGGACATCTACAATTGGAGAAAACGGAAAGTTCTCTACCCCAAAAAATATTGGCACTGTTTTAAATACAGCAGGAATTGAGCAATCGCCGTTTATACATACCGATAATCAAACATTGTATTTTGCATCAGACGGACATCAGGGCATGGGAAATTTGGATATTTTTGTAACAAAAAAGGATTTGGAAGGAAATTGGCAAGAGCCAAAAAATCTTGGTTATCCTATTAATACTTCTAAAGACGATTTTAGTTTAATTGTTAATGCTCTTGGAAATATTGCATACTTTTCGTCTGAACGCGATAATGGATACGGTAAAAAAGACCTTTACATGTTTGAATTGTATAAGGATATCAGGCCAACTGCAACAACATATTTTAAAGGAAAAGTTTTTGATGCCGAAACAAAGGACAAGCTAAAAGCCGATTTTGAACTAATAGATATTGAAACCAATAAATTGGTTATGAGTTCAAGCTCCGATAAAAATACAGGTGAATTTTTTCTATGTCTGCCTATAGGCAAAAACTATGCTCTTAATGTTTCGAAAGACGGATATTTGTTTTTTTCCGAAAATTTCTCTTTAAAAAAGAAAAATTCAAAAACAATAGCCTATTTAATGGATGTGCCTTTGCAGGCAATTAAAGTAGGACAAAAAGTAGTTCTTAAAAACATTTTTTTTGATACAAACAAATATGACCTAAAACCCGAATCGGAAAGCGAACTGCAAAAACTTATTGCTTTTTTAAATTCTAAACCAAATTTAAAAGTAGAAATTGGCGGACATACCGATAATGTAGGCACCCAACAAGATAATAAGCTGCTTTCGGAAAACAGAGCAAAGGCAGTTTATAATTATTTAATTGAAAACTCTATTGGCAAACAAAGACTTTCTTATAAAGGATATGGCGAGTTAGAAGCTATTGCCAATAATAATACCGATAAAGGCAGAGCTTTAAACCGACGTACGGAATTTATGATTGTTGAGTAGGATAGAAACGTCCCTAATAGAACGCGTTTTAATGCTTTTTATTTATTTGTTAGCAACTGTACTATTTCTATAAATTTTAATTAAGGCAATTAAGATTACAACAAATTTTAAAAACAATATACAAAAATACAAAAACCTTAATGATGCTTTATATGTAAATGATACATCAAATATTATTGTTGGGTACTTGTCCAACAAATATCCTTCACAAACAAGAAGACCAAAATTCATTAAAAACACAATTAAAATTAAAATACCCACCATCATATATATTCTTTTTGGGATAATTGAAATATTAAAATTTAAATCTATTTCTTTTAGGTATTTAAAAATTATTATTATTAAAAATAATAAAATAATTATAGGTGATATTATATCCTTGAATAAATATACTTTGGGATTTACTTTAAATAAAATAAAAATTATACTATTAAGATAAACTAACAATTCTTCAGCTAGATTAAAAAGAATAGAAAATGAATATCCTAATATAAATAATATTAGAACTCCTTTTATGTCAATCTTATTACTCATATATCTATAATCTCATTTAAGTATGGTTGCTAACTTGTAGCTAAAAAGCATTAGTGCCTGTTATCTACCTTATATCTACAGTTTGTTAATTATGTTAAATTACTTATAATCTTTAACAAATATATACAAAAAATAAAGAAAACCCCCTCTTTTAATTTTAGATTTTTAAAAAATCTGCTTCTACTTGCAAAAAATACTACAATATCTATCATTTTTTACCTTAATCTCTGGTTTGAGCTTAGCCTTATTAAGCTTATTTATCTTACCTGCTTGTTTGGGGTTAGCATTATTAAGCTTCTTTACGTCAACCTTAAGCTTCGGGTTAGCATTATTAAGCTTCTTTATGTCAACCTTAAGCTTCGGGTTAGCATTATTAAGCTTCTTTATGTCAACCTTAAGCTTCGGGTTAGCATTATTAAGCTTCTAAACGTGAATACGGAGGCTCGTATGATCATTATTAAGTTTCTTTACGTGAATACGGACGTTCGTATGAGCATCATTAAGCTTCAAAACGTGAATACGGACGTTCGTATGA
>CAYTWH010000046.1:0-17991 GCA_964442075.1 uncultured Bacteroidales bacterium | reverse complement strand
GACGTTCGTATGAGCATCATTAAGCTTCAAAACGTGAATACGGACGTTCGTATGAGCATCATTAAGCTTCAAAACGTGAATACGGACGTTCGTATGAACATCATTAAGCTTCAAAACGTGAATACGGACGTTCGTATGAACATCATTAAGCTTCTTTATCTAAGTACCAGCCTTCCGACGTACATCATTAAGCTTCTTTATGTAAGTACCAGCCTTCCGACGTACATCATTAAGCTTCTTTACGTACATACCAGCCTTGGCATGATGCCTTGTAAGCTTAATTATCATAAGCACAAACCTAATTATCATATATATACGATTAATTACATTTGTTGAAAATCAAAAATAAATGTTTTCGCATTTTATTAGTTTAGAAACTACTTTTTATGCCTATTAGTAATCAAAATTGCTGATAAATTCACTCTGTTCTTTATAGGCATTATACCTTTTACAATTATAGGGAAACCCGCCTAACGGACGGTCAGGTTGGAAATCAAATTGGTATTACTTGCAGAGTAGTTACAAACTAATATGAGCGGGGCACTTTAGGCATTTATTTTTTATATCACTAAAGTGAGTAATAAAAGCAGGAAGTAGGAAGCAGGAAATAAAATAACTTTATGCATTTTTTATGCTGAGCGTAGTAGAAGTATAGTCATTTCTTTTCTATACTATATACCACCAAAAAAATTGTGGACGTAGCTACAAGCCACGCCAAACGGGGTAACCTACACACATTTTTCCTCTAACTAGTGTAAATACAATTAATAACTTAATGAGTACTGAATAACAATGAATGACAGTTTTGAGGCTTAATATTCAATTTTATCTTTTTTACCACACCAGCTTTCAAAAGCTTTTATGGCATCTTCTCTTAAAATCTGTTTTGTAGGAATATTTCTTTTATAAAAAGGTTTATCAATTTCATCGTAAATAAAGGAATCGTCGAAACCCGAATTTTTAGCATCTGTTTTATTACCTGCAAAATATATTTTATCTAATCGTGCCCAATAAATAGCTCCCAAACACATTGGACAAGGTTCACAAGAAGAATAAATTTCACATCCGCTAAGGTCGAAATTATTAAGCTTTTCAGCAGCAATTCTTATTACATTAATTTCAGCATGAGCTGTTGGGTCATTATCTTTTGTAACACTATTTGATGCTTTGGCAATTATTTCTTCACCTTTAACTATTACTGCTCCAAAAGGACCACCTCCGCTATTAACACTTTCAATTGACAGCTTTATAGCTTCTTGCATAAATTCTTTTTCTCTATTTATCATTGCAATTTGTTTCTATCGGTAAAACCATCATTATTCCAAGCATACAAAAATACAGAATAAAAGAATGCGAAAAAAGTTATTCCAGGTTGGGTTTCCAAAGTATCTTCATTTATCATTGAAAATATTATAATTAACATTAATACAAAAAATAATAAATGATGCTTGTCCTTATGCATAAAATATGGAGCAAATAAGGCAATCATTAAATATACAAAACCAAAAACACCAAAAGTAAGTAACAAGCTTGCATATTGATTATGTGCTCTTCTTTGATTGTTTTCATCTAACTTTGTCAGCATTTTTTCATACTGATTTTTAAACTCAATTTTAATATCACCTGTTCCTATTCCAAACCAAAAATTATCTTTAATAATACCTTTTGCAGCTTTCAAATACTCTAATCGTTGTGCTACTGAATGATTATTGGGATTTCCTGTTTTAAAATAAACATCTATCTCCCAAATAAATTTATAAATAATAGCAGAAATACTATACTTATTAGTAAAGATATAGTTTGCTATTCCGTTTTCAATATTTTCAATATCCCATTCCGATAAACTTTTAACACCTTCCGCATCTTTTCTTAATCCTTTAGAAGTTAAATATCTAATAAGTGTGTATTTTGTTTTTTGACCTTTTTTATCTTTTTCCCAATATTTATAATCACTTATTTTATTCCATGTTTCAATCATCTCTTTCTCGCATATATACAAATTGGTATATGTTCCATTTTCAATAAGTTTACTTTTAAAGTCATGCACATATAAATTATCCTGTTTTGTTTTTTTATCAATTGTTTGCTCTGTAATTTCTTCAATTTCATAAAACTGTTTAACAGAATTATATATATAAAATATTGATGCTGCAATAATAACTAACAACATGGCAGTTGTAATGAATTTTAAATATATTTTTTTGAATTTTAAAGCTCCCGAAAAAAGTAAACCTATTGTGATTATAATAAATATAAATATTCCTGACAATGACTGCAATAAATATAAAAACACAATAAGCCAGATAATTAGAACGGCATATATTATTTTTTCCCAAAATACCAGTTTGCCAAAATTTTTAAACATAAAATAATACAAGGCGAAAATTGCAAATACTATCATTAATGAAAATCGTATGTGCGAAATATAAATTGAAATATCACGGAAGCTTTCAATAGGATATGAAAGAATACCAAGTAAAATACTTAAGCTAACCAACGAGCCTCCGGTAACCGCAGCAACAAAAAATAATATTAAAATTTTTGTCTGTTTAATTGTTAAAATACCTGATGTTCCTATTATTACGGGTAAAATAAGTATTGGTCCTTTTACTCTTATATCGTGAAATGCATAAGTAAAATCGGTAGTATTAATCAGCCAGATAAGATGAATAGCTATAATTGAAACAAAAAAGAGAATGCTTTTTCTTGTTTTTAATAATGAGAACTTGTTTTTAAAATTACCTTCAAGAAACCAGTTAGCTGCTAAAATTAACTGGGAAACACTCATTAAAAATTCTGACAATGGAATTGCTACAGCAAGCATTACCAAGCCCCAGAAATAAATTCTTTTATGAATATTTTGATTTAAAATGCCCATGTATCTATAATTGCACAAAAGTAATAAAGAAATTTTACTGTTTCATATTTACATCACATGATAAATATTGAATAATTACAAACGAAAAATTGTATTAAATATTGTAAGGGGACTTCTATTAATTGAATTGCAACAAGATTTTCATAGTTTTTCAAAGACAATAAGAATTTTTGAAACACTATCGGGATAATGTGAGAAAATTTGAAGCAGTATTTGGAAAACTATGAAAACCCTACGGGAAAAAATATAATAAACAATCTGACTTCCTTATATTTTGCTTAAAATAACATTGGCTATTATAAAAAAATATAAGTCGCATATTATTCATTATATTTGTTTCTTGAAAGAATTGAATTAATAGAAACCCCCTTAATTAATAATTTTGTTCTGTGCGAAAATCATTTTCATATCAAACCAAATATATAGAGCAATTTAAACAAAAATTATTGTATTGGTCAAACAAATTTGAGCATGCAATATTTTTAAACAGCAATGGATTTTCCGATAAAAACAATTATAACACTTACAATTCCTTGTTTGCTGTGGGGTGTAAACAAAGTTTAATTTCAAACAATAACAGTTTTGAAAAGCTGAAAGAATTATATGAAAATAATAAAGACTGGATATTTGGATATTTTTCTTATGATCTAAAAAACGAAACAGAAGATTTACATTCCAATAATTTTGATAAAATAAAAGCTTCAAACCTGCATTTTTTCATACCTGAATATGTTTTTATTCTCACAAAGGAATTTGTAACAATTGAACATTACAGTAACAATATTGAAAAAATAATATCAGATATTGAGAATATTGAAATTAATATGTGTGTAGAAAGTAAAATAAATATTAAAAATCGATTTGACAAGAATGAATATATTGAAACTGTTAAAAAACTAAAACAACACATTCAAAGAGGCGATATTTATGAAATAAATCTTTGCATGGAATATTATTCAAAGAATGTTGATATTGAACCTTTAAATATTTATTCTAAATTAAATACAATTTCGCCTGCTCCTTTTTCCTGTTATATGAAAATGGATGATATATATCTTATGTCTTCAAGTCCTGAGCGATATTTGAAAAAAATTGGCAACAAAATAATTTCACAACCTATAAAAGGCACAATTAAAAGAGGAAATAGTAGCAATGAAGATGAAAAACTAAAATCACAACTTTTAAAAGATATTAAAGAACGTTCGGAAAATGTTATGATAGTTGACCTGGTTCGTAACGACCTTTCAATAACTGCAACAAAAAAAAGTGTTAAAGTTGAAGAGCTTTTTGGAATTTACTCCTTCAAACAAGTTCACCAGATGATAAGCACGGTTGTTTCAGAGCTTTCACCAAAACATCATTTTATTGATGCTATTAAATATTCTTTTCCTATGGGTTCTATGACCGGAGCACCCAAAATAAGAGCAATGGAGATTATTGAAGAACATGAAAAAACAAAAAGAGGTATTTATTCTGGCAGCATAGGCTACATTACACCAAATGGAAACTTCGATTTTAATGTTATTATAAGAAGCATTTTGTATAATAGCTCAGACAAATATCTTTCGTTTACAGCCGGAGGCGCAATTACAAGTAAATCTGTACCCGAAAAAGAATTTGAAGAATGTGAGTTAAAAGCAAAAGCTCTGAAAGAAGCTATTTCTTAATAAGTTCGTGTCATCGATTCTGGTACGCAAATAATATAATTTGCTTTTTCAAGATTTTCTTTTTCCAGTTTGCTAACATCTTTTTGCAAAACAGTACTTATTGTTAATATCTTTAAATCTTTATTCTGATTTTTCAAGTGCCACTCAACTCCTTCGTGATTATCGGAATGATATGCTCCTTGATAATGAATCAATAATTTTCCTTCTTTCCAGTTCTTTAAAATAAAATGTGCCATTGTTGCATCTTTTGAAGCTTGTGCTTTTGGAAAATTCTCGTTAGGTTTCATCCCTCTCATTTTCATTTCCATCATTGCTTTATAACATTCTAAATCCGCTTCATATTTAATTGGCAATGGTGCAATCCATTGTTTTTCTTCTTTTGGCAAAGTATCAAGACTTGCATATCCTCCTTTAAAAACCATAGATGCATACCGACGAGGTATGTTTGCTGCCACAAATACTAGTGAATTTATTTTTGCAAAATCAAGCAATGGCTTATAATCTGTTTTATAATTGGGCCACAGCCTTACATCTTTCTTAAACTCTTTATCATCAATATCATTTTTTAAATAATTATTTACACCTTCCTGATTATCTGTTTCAAACATTTCGGCACTTAAAACCAAATTTTGCTTTTTGTTTTTAAAAAGGTCTTTTGTTACTTCAAGTTCCAACCAGTGCGATATAGGATTATCGTGCAACTCGCCAAATAAGACAATATCGGCAGATTGTAATTCCATTATCATTTTCTGATAATTAACAGGCTCGCCCGAATTGTTATATAATACATAAGTAGGCTTATCGTATGTTAACGACATTGCTATTACTGATATTAACACTATTAAAGAAATTTTCATAGTTTAATTTTTAATATTTTGTTTCAAAAATATAAAATATTTTTGCTTTTTGGTGATTTAGAAAAATATAATTTGGTTACAAGCTAAAAAAGAGAAATCGTTGTTTCTATTCACAATGTAACTATGTAGCATAATACCGTTTTACTCCAATACAACTTTCCCTACTGCAACACCTTTTTCTGTAGTTACTTTTATTATATATATGCCTTTTGCCTGACTACTTAAATCTATCTCGTCATTGCGAGGGCGATAGCCCGTGGCAATCTCATTATTATTGACAGATTGCTTCGCTTTGCTCGCAATGACAGTGTATTTTATCATTCTTCCTTGTAAGTCCATCACCTCTATTCTTTCTATGCCTTTTGCCTGCAAAGTTATTTTTCCGTTTGTGGGATTTGGATAAATTAATACTTCTTTATTTGAGGAATATTCAATAAATCCAATAGATATTATGCTGTAACAATATGAAATATCAGTACAATTATTTTGGTTTACTATTACAGCGTAGTTTCCATTAGTAGTTGGTGTAAATGACTGATTTGTTTCTCCGGCTATAGAAGCAAAAGAATTATCGCAATCTACCCATTGATATATTGCTCCTGAGGCATTAGCAAATAATGTAATCCCAAACTGCGAAACTGAAGTATCTACAGTATTAATGATTAAATTAATAGTTATTATACTGTCGCAGCCTACTACGTTTGGAATTGTATCGTTGTATGTTCCCGAATTTGTCCATGTATAGTTCCCGCTTGGAGAAATATAACTATTGCATACTGCCTGATTGACTGTTGCACTGGTACTATTTCTAATAATTAGGTTAACAATTATTATACTATCGCAAGCTATTGAATTTGGAATTGTATCGAAATATGTTCCCGAGCTTGTCCATGTATAGTTACCAC
The DNA here is from genome assembly GCA_964442075.1 of uncultured Bacteroidales bacterium. Classification (GTDB taxonomy): domain Bacteria; phylum Bacteroidota; class Bacteroidia; order Bacteroidales; family CAYTAU01; genus CAYTAU01. The sequence goes on along the minus strand of CAYTWH010000046.1, from coordinate 11,684 downwards.
TTGGTGAGGTATAAAAATCACATACAGTTTGATTGATAGTTGTACCTGTGCTGTTGTTGACAGACAAATTAATAGTAATTATACTATCACAACCTGCTGCATTTAAAACTGTATCGGTGTATGTTCCCGAACTTGTCCAGTTATAGTTGCCACTTGGCGATATATAAGTATCACATACTATTTGGTTAATTGTTGCACTTGTACTATTGTAAAAATTCAGATTAATTGTTAAAATACTATCCCAACCTAAAGAACTTTGCAGGGTATCGTAATATGTTCCTGAAGTAGTTTGATACGAATTTTCGAGATAAATACTATCGCCCGTGCACATTGACATATCAACTACAGAACCTGTAAAAAATTGAAAATCTTTATCGTAAAATAGTGATGGGAAGCCTCTCTTTGATATCTTTCCATCAAGATAAACAGCGTCATGAATAAAATCACAAGATGTACCAATATTATTTGGCTTGTCAATAACTCCAAGGTAATCATTATTTTTAAGAGCTACATATATTTTGCCATTTGGACCTAATTGTAAAGCAGAAGGTTCATAAGTTGAAGAACTACCTATTATGGTACTACTACTTAAAGGTGTTGGAGAAGTTAAATCAAATTGATATATTTTTGAATTGTTTAATGCAGAACCATATAACATTGAACCATCTGGAGAAAATTCTACTCCATAAGAATAGTCATAAGTTGTTTCTGAAACATAATAATTTGAAAGAATTCCAGTCGATTTATCAAAATCAAATAATTCAAACTTATCCATTTTCATTATTGCAAGTGCAATCTTAGTTCCTTGTATATTAGATTTCATATATCCAGCTGCGTTTACCCATCCATTTACAGTTGGATTAGGACTATACCCACCTTGATGAATTGTACCAATGGAACTAACAACAGGAATTGTATCTATTCCTGTTGATGATATTTCATAAGCAATAAATTCATCAGAATCCCAACGATGTGCAATAAGCCATATATTTGTACCTTGAGTATGAATAACAGAAGTTAGTTTTTCTGTTACAGGATTTTCTAATAATACATTTTTTGTTGACGTAACATCTCCTAGTCCACTATCTAAATTCATATCAACTATTGAATATCTTAAACCATTTTGTAAATGATTTTCTGCTGCATCAATTGTAAAAACATAAAGTAAACTATCATTTATAGGATATGGAGTAATAATTGCAGATTGTGTTGCTGATGGATTTCCCATTAAGCCACTACCATTAGGCATAACCTGATGGTTTTTATTCCATATATTAATACCATCAGTATAAAACAGTAGATTGCCATTTTCATCACAAATTGTTGCACAACCTTCAATTATATCAGTCTGACCGTCTATAAGGGCAACAGGGACGCCCGTATTAAAACTAACTCCAGCATGTTCGGCAAAATACCAAATATTTGCAGTATTTTGTTGGGCAAATAAAAAGGCTGACAGTAAAATTCCAAATAATATTAAATTTAATTTCTTCATATTTGTCTTATTTTATAGAAGTTGTGGCTTGATATTTTACAAAACTATAAATAGTTGCAAAAACAAAAATTATTTTACAAAACAAATATAGAAAAAAAATGAATTATGTCAACTATTTTATTCTATTTTCATAATAGCCAAATTTAGCATTGTCGTGAATTTCGCTTAACTTAGGTTATAATCAGTCTCCGACTCTTGAATTCACACTTATGCCTTTATTATCAAAAATATTATTAATTTTATGCTTTGAAAAAAGTTAAAATTGAAAAAACTAAGTAAGCAATATCTCAAATATTTAATTTCACTAATTATTCTGCTGTGTTCACAGTATTCTACAGCCCAGTTTTATAACGGACACCAAATGAGCTTTGGAAAAAACAGAATACAGCACAATGATTTTGTATGGCAATTTTACAGATTTAAAAAAATTGATATTTATTTTTATCAGGGAGGTAACGAGCTGGCAAAATATGTTAGCAAATATGCAGAAGTAAAAGTAGATGAATTTGAAAATTACTTTGAATATGCTCTTGATAAGCGAATAATATTTGTTGCATTTAACAGTTTATCCGATTTCAGGCAAAGTAATCTTGGATTGGTTACAGAAGATGAACAGTATAATATTGGTGGTACAACAAAAATTATTGACAACAAGGTTTTTATTTATTTTGAAGGAGACCACAAAAAACTTGATGAACAAATATCAGGAGCTATTGCCGAAATTCTTATAAACGAATATCTTATTGGAAGTGATTTAAAATCACGAATGGCAAATTCAACATTATTGGCTTTACCCGAGTGGTATATTAAAGGATTGGTATCTTACTTATCAAAAAACTGGGATTTTGAAATTGAGAATAAAGTTAAAGACGGTATATTGAATGGAAAATATGAAAAATTCAATCATCTTTCTGGTGATGATGCAATTTATGCAGGTCATTCCATCTGGCATTTTATAGCTGAAAAATATGGAAAAGCTGTAATACCTAATATTTTGTATCTTACAAGAGTTAGTAAAAATACCGATAACGGATTTATGTACGTGCTTGGCACTTCATTAAAATATTTAGCTTTTGAATGGCTAAATTATTACGATTCTAAATATTACGAAAAAGATAAACTCAGGTCATTGCCCGAAAAACAATTAGTAAAAGCCAAAAAACATACTGTTTATGACAATATTAAAATCAGCCCCGAAAATGATTATATTGCATACACAACAAATATAATGGGACAATATAAAATTTGGCTGTATAATCCTTTAACAGGAAAGAAAAAGAAAATACTTAAAAAAGAACATAAATTAGATCAAATAACAGATTACTCGTATCCAATACTTGCATGGCATCCAACAGGGAAAATACTTGCATATATTATTGAAGAAAAAGGAACCGCATATCTTTACTACTACTTTTTGGAAACTGGCAAAAAAACGAAAAAAGAAATTATATTTTTCGATAAAATTCTTGATTTCAGTTATTCCGATAATGGTTTGAAAATGGTTATGTCGGCAGTTAGAAAAGGACAAACAAATATTTTTATTTATAATATTGCAGCAAATTCTATTACAAAAATTACAAAAGATATTGCCGACGACCATTATCCACGGTTTATTAATAAGTCGAAGGATATTATTTTTAATTCTAACAGAAAAAAAGACACATTAATTTTTAATCGTAAACAAACAACAGAAACTACTAATACTCATGATATATTTACTTATAATATTGCAAATAAATCTAAAAACTTAACACGTATTACCGGCACACCAACAATAAACGAAGAACAAGCTTTTTTAGTCGGTCATAATTTATTTTGTTACAGAAGCGATGAAAATGGAATACTTAACAGATTTATTGCATCTTACGACAGTACAATTTCGTTTATCGATACTTCTGTGCATTTCAGATATTATACAATAAGTAACCCAATAAGTAATTATTCAAGAAATATTTTATCGCATGATATAAGTAAAAATAATAATAAATTTTCGGAAATTATTTTTTCAAATAACAGATACAGAATTTTTACCGATGAATTGAAAACGGTAAAAAATTCTTATGATGGAAAATATTTTAATACTTCTTTCAGAAAAAAATACGATAAATTAAATTCTAAAATTGATAGTTTAACTAAAACCACAAAAAAGGAGACTGAAAAATTACCTATAAAAATTATATATTTCGATAGCGATTCCAATATAGTATCAGACACTTTAATTGATATAAATAACTATGTTTTTGACAGAGAAAGGAAAAGACCTTCTGAATTGGTCAATTACAATAATGAAAATGACACATTGGTAGATGAAAGAATATTTAAACTGCCAAAACAACGATATTATTTTACATCATTTTATTCTAATTATCTTGTTAATCAAATTGATTTTGGATTTTTAGATCAAAGTTATCAAACCTACACCGGTGGAGCAGTGTACTATAACCCAGGGTTTAATATACTTTTCAAATTAGGGACTAACGACCTTATGGAAAATTATAGAATCACCGGAGGATTTCGTTTTGCAGGTAATTTAAACAGCAATGAATATTTATTAAGTTTTGAAAATCTTAAAAAACGAATTGATAAACAAGTTATTTTTCATAGGCAAGGACATGTTGAATTATATGATTATAATTCATTTATAAAAACTACTACTCATGAGTTGTTTTACATTAACAAATACCCGCTTAATCAGGTCTCCCGTTTCGATGCAACAGCTATTTTAAGGTATGACAAAGGAGTGCCTCTATCCGGATATTCAATTAACGAATTAGGGATGAAAAACATTTATGATTACTGGATGGGGATAAAAGGAGAATATGTGTTTGATAATACACGGAAAATTGGAATTAATTTGTATAATGGAAGCAGATATAAATTATTTGCCGAAGCATATAAGCAAATTGACATTGCAAAATCCGATTTATATGTTATTGGATTAGATATCAGGCATTATCATAAAATTCACAGAAATCTTATTTGGGCAAGCAGAATTGCTGCAAGTTCATCTTTTGGAAACAGTTTGTTATTATATTATCTTGGAAGTGTTGACAACTGGATAAACCTTTCTACAAAAGTAGATATTTTTGACCAATCGGTTAACCCAAACAGAAGTAAAAACTGGGCATTTCAAACACTTGCTACTGATATGCGTGGGTTTACTCAAAATGTTCGTAATGGAAATAATTTTGCCCTGATAAATAATGAAATACGCTGGCCTTTTATAAAATATTTTTCAAATCGTCCAATAAATTCTGATTTCCTTAATTCAATGCAGTTAGTTGGTTTTCTTGATGTAGGAACAGCATGGACAGGAAGCTCTCCTTTAGATGATGATAATTCATATAATACTGAAATATATGAAAATGGACCAATAACAATAATTATTGATAATGAAAAAAGCCCATTTGTTTACGGATTCGGTGGTGGTTTAAGAAGCAAATTATTAGGATATTTCATTAGAGTAGATTGGGCATGGGGAGTTGATAGCGGAATAATTTTACCACGTATATTTTATTTATCATTAAGCCTTGATTTTTAAAATTAACTATTCTCAATTACTGATATTAATGAAAACATAGTACAAAAACTTTTAATTATGAATATTAGTGATAAAATAAAAAAGCTTGCAAAAGAATATCAAAATGAAATAATAGAAATTCGAAGACATATACATCGTTTCCCCGAATTATCGTTTAATGAAACTGAAACATCAAAATTTATTTGCAGTAAACTCAAAGAATATGGTATTCATTTCAAAACTGGATATGCGAAAACAGGTATTATTGCTGATATTAATGGTAAAGAAAGTGGTGGTAAAATGATAGCCCTAAGAAGCGACATGGATGCTTTGCCTATTATCGAAAAAAATACATTTCATTACAAATCAGAAAACTCAGGTATTATGCATGCCTGTGGACACGATGCTCATATTGCAAGTTTACTGGGAACAGCAAAAATATTAAACCATATAAAAGATTCTTTTAAAGGAACAATAAGATTAATTTTTCAACCTGCTGAAGAAAAAATACCGGGAGGAGCATTACAAATGTTGAATGATGGAATTTTTGATGATAAAACTCCTGATTTTGTTATTGCACAACATGTCGACCCATTAATTGAATGTGGGAAAATGGGAGTAAAACCAGGAATGTATATGGCTTCAACTGATGAAATTTATTTAACAATATCAGGAAAAGGCGGACATGCTGCAATTCCAAATATAATTACGGATAATGTTCTTATTGCTTCACATATTATTATATCGCTTCAGCAAATTGTTAGTAGAAAATCAAATCCTGCAATTCCATCTGTTCTCTCGTTTGGAAAAGTAATTGCAGACGGAGCAACTAATGTTATACCTAATGAAGTTTATATTGAAGGAACTTTCAGAACATTTAATGAAGAGTGGCGTGCTAAAGCACATCAGGAAATAAAAAAAATCGCAACTGAAATGGCTATAAGTATGGGTGCAAAATGCGAAGTAATAATTAAAAAAGGCTATCCATATCTTGTTAATGATAATAAACTTGCGGAAAAAATATTTAATTTGTCGGGTGAATTTGTTGGTGCAGATAATGTTGAAGATCTTGAATTACGCATGACTGCCGAAGATTTTAGCTATTTTTCGCAAAAATATCCTTCAGTTCTTTATCGCCTTGGAGTTGGAAATAATGCCAAAGGTATAAATGCTCCTCTTCATTCCGATTTATTTAATATTGATGAAAACGCCTTGCTTTTAGGCTCAGGTTTAATGGCATGGCTTTGCATTTCTATTCTTAAATAAAAAAAGCTGCTTAAAATAAGCAGCCTTTCCAATTATTAAATATATTATATTATTCAAATACGAAACTTCCAAATCTGTATGTTTTTCCTTTTTGTCCATAAGTAAAATAATTTTCACCTGTATTATAAAATAATCTGGGTACAAATACATTTTTAGCATCTTTACCCGGAAATATCATATCTTTTTCAAAACTTCCATCTGTATATATAGTAACAACAAAAGGTACTGCTTTAGGAGATTTTGCAGGCATAAATTTTATTTGTTTTGTTTTTTCAGGGAGCTTATCCTTTTTAGCATTTGCTTTATGATCATTAAATATTATTTTCAATTTTGTTAATTCAACAGTAGCTGCATAAGAAGAATAGTATCCATTATCGTCTAAACTGTTTTGGTTTTTAGCAATACGCTGAGCCCAATCCATTTTTCCTTTTTTATTCACTCCTACGGCTATTATATCATTATAATTATGATAAATTAAAAGTACTTCTTCTTTAGTTTTAGGATTCAAAAAAGTTTTTTCAGTTATAAAATAATTTTCGGCAAGTAATGTAAAACCTCCATTAGATAACATTAATAAATCTTTTAAGATATAATTATTATAATCTTTAGGATCAACACCATTTCTTTCCTGAGCATTTACTGTTAAAAATGCTTTATCAAATACTAAAAAATCGAATTTTTTACCGGGTACAGGTAAAAATTTTTCAATTCTAGGATCAATTTTCTTATAAAATGCACCTAAAAATTGTCCTGCAACTTTTTGTGTTTTTGCACTAAAAAACCCACAAATAACAACTTCTTCATTATCATTTAATGTAAATAAAACATTAGTCGGTATATATTTTTGCATTTTAATGTCATAAGTCTTAAACTCTTCTTTTTCCATATTATATACCAACATAATATTATCATATTTTGCAGCTTTTTTTCCTCTGCTACTTTTTCTTTTTTCCTCTTGAACTGCCTTTACAAGGATATAAAAGTTTCCACTTTCACCAACATCCGTTTTAACAACTGTAAACTTCTTGTCTTTTAATGGCAATATGAACTCTTCGTCAAACTCAATTTTAAGCTTTGTGTCAATAATTTTAAAAGTAAATGGCTCATCATTATACTGCATAAATTCACTATGGTAAGAAAGAAATATTTTAGATTTATTTTCTGTTAAAATAAGTTTAAACTCATCTACTTTATCACTTCCTATAGGAATTTCACCTACTTTTTTAGGCTTATTTTTTAATTGTCCATTTTGTTCAAGATATTGAACATATAAATATTTTTTTTCTGTTTGCTCATTCGTTGCTGTTGTAAAAAGAATAAGTTTATTTTTCAAATAAAACATCTTTTCAAACTCAGTTGCGATTCCACCAACACTTGGCAAAATAATTTCGTTTTTTGCCTCTATTGTAAAAGTCAAATTTGAATAATATTCCAACCACAATTGTTTCCTGTTTATTTCACCCTTTCCTTCACTGCTAACAGCGTAAAATCCATCTTCATCATGTCCAACAATTTTTTGAAACGATGTGTTTTTTTCTAATTCTTTGAATGTTCCCCATTCAACAACTTCTAATGTTTGAGAATAACTTAGTAAAGTTAAAAAACTTAAAATTACAGCAAATAATATTTTCACCTTATTCATAATATTAATGAGTTTTTAGATTTATTTCAGACTGCTAAAATATTAAATTTCAGATTAATCAAAAAAGAAATATGATGTTTTTTATTAATAATGAATTGTTAATAGCTTATTGTACTGATTTTCTCTTTTTTATAATATTTGCTAATTGACCACAAGCAGCATTAATATCAGAACCTCTACTATTTCTTACATTCACAATAATATTTTTGTTTTTCAAACAACTAACAAACTCATTCTGTTTGGAGACTAAAGCTTTTGAAAAAGAAATTCCTTTAACAGGGTTATATTCAATTATGTTTATTTTACATGGAAAATTCTTACAAAACAAAGCAAGTTCTTTTGCATCATTTGTACTATCATTAATATCTTTAAGCAGCAAATATTCAATTGTAATGCGGTTATTTGTTTTTTTATTGTAATATTTTAAAGCTTCTGCCAAAGATTTTAAGTTGTTAGTTTTATTTATTGGCATTAAATAATTGCGTTTTTTATCGTTTGCAGAATGTAAGGATATAGCTAAATTAAATTTTGTTTCATCATCGGCTAATTGTTTTATTTTTTTTATAATTCCTGCTGTTGAAACGGTTATTCTTGATGGTGAAAAACCAAAACTATTATTAACATGCTTAATTGATGTAAGTGTATTTTCATAATTAAGTAATGGTTCACCCATTCCCATATATACAATATTAGTTAGCTTTTTATTAAGGTGTTCTTCAGAAAATTTTGACAATAAAAATATCTGATCGTAAATTTCACCTGCGGTTAGGTTTTTAGGACTTTTAATTTTTGCTGTTGCACAAAATTTACAATTTAAAGAACAACCCGTTTGAGTGGAAACACATATTGTTGCACGCGTATCAGTAGGTATTAAAACACTTTCAATTAGGCAATCATCTTTTGTTTTAAGAGCAAATTTAATTGTTCCGTCACTAGAAGTTTGCTGATCTTGAATTGTAAGATGCTCTAATAAAAAACTATTTTCGAGCTCGGCAATAAGTTCTTTTGGAACATTTTTCATTTCAGAAAAAGTATTCACATTTTTGTTCCATAACCATTCAAATACTTGCTTTGCACGAAATTTCTTTTCTCCAATTTTCTCTACAAAAATTTCAATATCTTGTAATTCTAACAGCCGAATATCTTGTTTTTCTGAAATCATATTAAATGCAAAAGTAAAAAATGTTAGTTTTGCAAAGGCAATAAATTTGAATTTTTGTTTATGGAAGGTTCTATTAATTCATTAAAAACAAACTTAATTAGTTTTTTAAATATATTTTCAGGGTATATTCCTTTAAAATGTTTGATTAAATGTACAGGGCAAAAGATATTTTCGCCTTTTTATCATATCATTTCAGACAATGCTCCAATACATGTTAAACATATTTACCCAATAAGAACATCCAATTTATTTATAAAGGATATTGAATATCTGCAAAAGCATTTTGAGTTTATAGATCTTAATACTTTTATTGATCTATCGGCAAAGAAAAAACTTGATAAAAGATATTGTTTTTTAAGCTTTGATGATGGTTTAAGTGAATTTTACAATCTTATTGCGCCAATATTAAAACAAAAAGGAATTCCTGCACATATATTTTTAAATTCTGCATTTGTCGATAATAAAGATTTAATGTTCAGATATAAGGTGAGTATTCTGTACGAAGCTTATTTGAACAGTAATCTTAAAAATAAAGTTGATGAAATTTTGCAAAAGCAAATTGATAGCAACACGGATACTAAAAACAGATTTTTAGAATTAAAATATCATAATATTGATATTATTAATGAAATTGCCGAAGCACTTGAAATTGATTTTAACGAATATCTTAAAACAAACAAACCATATATTACAACAGAACAAATTAATGAATTAAAAAATGATGGTTTTACTTTTGGAGCACATAGTATTGATCATCCTGAATACAGATATATAAATATTGAAGAGCAAATAAACCAAACCAAACAATCGCTTGAATTTGTGCAAAAGGAATTTAATCCTTCGTGTAAATCATTTGCATTTCCTTTTACCGATTTTGATGTTACTTTGGAATTATTTAACAAATTAAAAGAACAAAAAATTGTTGATTACACATTTGGTGGAGCAGGTTTGAAAAAAGAAAAAATAATATCGCAATTTCAGCGTTTCCCAATGGAAGGAAATTTATTAAAAGCAAAGAAATTAATAAATACAGAGTATCTTTACTATTTAATTAAAATGCCTTTTGGCAAAAATATAATTAAAAGATAGGTGTTTACAATTAATAATTTAAAATGACTAAAATTCAAAATGACTAAAATGATTAAAAAAATCAGTAGTCCTGTCCTTCAGGGCAGAGCTAATGAAAGATATTCCCTGAAAACTTTTGATTATTCAAGTTAAGCATTTTGAATTTTAAGTATTTTAGTCATTTTAAGTATTTTAATTATAATGGAAATAAAAGAATTAAAAGCAAGCGATATAAAAACGTTTATCAACTCTAAGGAGTTTTTAAAAATGGAAGATATTCCAATATCAAGCATTAGGGCATTATCGCATATTGCAAACCCGCGACTGCAAGAAAATGATGTAATTCTTTTACTTGCATATATCGATGGAGTTTTTGGAGGATATCTTGGTGCATTGCCCGATAGCATTTTTTTTGATAAAAAAGAACATCATGTTGCATGGCTTTCGTGTTTGTGGGTTAGTTCAAAAATGCGGCGTAAAGGTGTTGCCGTAAAACTATTGAGCAGAGCAAACCAATTATGGAAAAGTCAATTGCTTATTACAAATTTCACTCCTCAGGCAAAAGGCTCATACGATAAGTTAAATGTTTTTACTGAATTAAAAACATTTAACGGTGTTAGAGGATACATGAAAATGGACTTACATCGGCTACAGCCTAATAAAGATCCAAAATATAATAAAATAAAATTCTTACTGCATATTTTCGATTTTTCTTCCAATTTATTAATCGGAATTAGATTGTGGCTTATAAAACATAAATATGCGGTTAAAGACTTATCGGTAGAATTTGTTGATAGTATTGATAATGAATTAAAATTGTTTATAGAAAGAAACAACAGTCATGAATTAACCAAAAGAACAAGTGCGGACTTAAACTGGATAACAAAATATCCGTGGTTATCGGAAACTGAAATTAACGAAGGTGAAGCTGCAAAATATGAGTTTTCGTCTGTTGCAAAAGAATTTAAACTGCAAAATATTAAGATATACGATAAAAACAAGCAGCTTATTGCTTTTGTAATGATGCATATCCGCAATAAACACTTGAAAATACCTTATGTGTATTTTTTGCATTACAATATTGATAGCCTTGTTAAACTTATTTATAACATTATGCTTAAACAAAATTTAAGTATGCTAAGTGTTTATAACAGCAAAATTACCGAATATATTTCGGGACATGCTTCGCCGTTTTTTTTAAAGCGTAAAATAAACCGAACTTATCTTATTGCCAAAACTTTAAAAAGTAAAATCCCTAATTTTGATAATATAAGTTTTCAGGATGGTGATGGAGATAGTGCTTTTACGTAGAGAAGAAGAAGCCCCTCCCAGCCTCCCCAAAGGGGAGGAGTTGTTTGTTGAATATTTTATATTGAGTGTTGAATGGTTTTTTTAAATAAACAATAAGCAACATACAACACTCAACAGAAAACTCTCCTTTAAATTATAAGACAAAAGACAAAGAAATAAAAGCAAAAATAAATGCTTTTGCATTTTAGTAGTTTGGAAACTACTTTTTATTTACTGCGTA
>CAYTWH010000045.1:0-27121 GCA_964442075.1 uncultured Bacteroidales bacterium | reverse complement strand
TAAATTGAAAGATTGGTGTTTTAAAATGCCCAACATTTTCATATTGCCACCGTTACCAAACATAATAAGAAAGATATGAAAAAACTCCCAATGGCGCGGATTTTATAATCCGTGACAATACCCTGTTTGGCGTACCGATAACTAACAACAACAACCTACAAGCACAAATAACAATTTAACAAGACAACAATTAATCAGTACTTATAGTTTATCTTCTATAATAAATATAATTAGGTATTAGCTTTAACATTATTGCTATTATTTTCCAGCGTTTGGTTATATATATAATATTTCTTTTGTGTTTTATTGCTCTGTATATCTGACGTGTTGCTTTATCAACACTTGCTACCCAAAACAATTTAGATGCTATAGCCATAGCTGTATCAACAAATCCGGGGCGAACATCTGTAATTGTGATAGGTAATTTTAATTTATGTGCTTTTTGTCGCAAACCTTCCAGATATCTATGTTCAAAAGCTTTGCTTGCATTATATGAAGGGCTTTTACTGCTACCTCTTAGTCCGGCTATTGATGTTATTGCTACTAAATGACCAAATTTCTGATTTTCAAAATATTTATAAACCCAATCGGTAATTGCTGTAAATCCCAATACATTGGTATTTATTATTCGTTTTTCTATTTCAAAATCTAAACTAAGGTTTTCTTCTCCAACTCCTGCGCATATAATAAATAAGTCTAATCCTTTTAGTTTTTCAATAAGCTCAGATAAATTTTCAGGAATACTTTCTGTGTTTGTTATATCAAATGTTTTAACAATATAACGTTCAGGATTTTCGTTTTTTATTTCTGTTAATAAATTAGTACGTCTTCCTGTAATTCCTACTATATAATTATTTTTTACTAATAATTTTGAGAGTCCTTTACCAATACCGGAAGATGCTCCCACAATAATGGCTTTTTTCATTAATCAATAATTAATTTATTACAAAAATAATAATACATTGATAAATAAAAAAAATAAAATACAGCTTTTCATAAATTATTGCTAAAGCGGAGAACTTTTAATATTTACCTTTTGTCTTTTAATTTAGAGATTAATTCCCCCAATGGCGCGTATTTAACTAAGAGTAATTCGTGCCCCCAGCCTACATCCACAAATAACAACCTGCCTGCCGATAGGCAGGTGTAACAATTTCATAACCCGCTTTTTTATTTCCATTATTGTTGTTATATATAAAATACCTAATTTTAGCACAAAATTATAAATCCTATGAAAGGCTACATTTTACTTATTGCGTTTTTTATTATTTGTCTCAATAGCTTTTCACAAAAATATTTTCAACAGGAAGTTAATTTTAAGATAAATGTAAAACTCAATGATAAAAACCATTCACTAATTGCCGACGAAACCATAGAATATATAAACAACTCGCCCGATACGCTTAATTTTATTTATTTTCATCTTTGGCCCAATGCCTACAAAAATAATAGCACAGCATTGGCTATGCAGCAAATTGAATATGAAAATAAAAAACTTTATTTTTCTACAGAAGAACAAAGAGGTTATATCGATAATCTTAATTTTAAAATAAATGGTAATGATGCCAAATGGAATTATCATGAAAAATATATTGATATATGTAAACTTGAATTAAACAAGCCTCTTTTGCCCGGCAAAAAGATAATAATTACTACTCCCTTTTATGTAAAAATACCAAGCAGCGATTTTTCAAGACTCGGACATGCCGAAACATCGTATCAAATAACTCAGTGGTATCCAAAACCCGCAGTTTATGATAATGAAGGATGGCACGAAATGCCTTATTTGGATATGGGTGAATTTTATTCTGAATTTGGCTCTTATGAAGTTGCAATTACATTACCCGAAAATTATATTGTTGGTGCAACAGGAAATTTAATTGACCAAAATGAGATTGACCGATTAAATAAAATTGCAGAAAAAACTAAAAATATAAGTTCTTATAACGAAGATGATACTGCTTTTCCTAAATCATCAGAAAAATTTAAAACAATACATTTTAAAGAGGATAAAATTCACGATTTTGCATGGTTTGCCGATAAACGCTTTCATGTTCTAAAAGGTGAGGTAGTTCTGCCTCATAGTGGCAGAAAAGTAGATACATGGGTGTTTTTCACAAACTATGATGCAAGCTTATGGAAAAATGCAATTGAATATGTAAGCGATGCCGTTTATTATTATTCTAAATGGTATGGCGATTATCCATATAATAATTGTACTGCTGTAGAGGGAGCTTTAAGCGCAGGTGGCGGAATGGAATATCCTACAATAACAATTATTGGTTCTTCCGGTAGTGCTTTATCACTAGAAGAAGTAATAATGCACGAAGTAGGGCACAACTGGTTTTACGGCATGCTTGCCAGTAACGAACGCGATGACCCGTGGATGGATGAGGGAATGAATACTTTTAGCGAATTGCGATACATGAAAACCAAATATCCAAACCTAAAAATGTATAGCAGTTTTATGAACGGTTCAATTGCAAATTCTTTGGATATTTATGATCTGCCACATCAGGCACAATTTGAAATACCATATATATTTAATGCCAGAAGAAATCTCGATCAGTCGGCAAACCTTAAATCAACAGATTATCTTGCCATGAATTATGGTGTTGTTGTGTATATGAAAGCAGCTTTTATGTTTAATTACTTAATGGAATATCTTGGCAAAGATGAGTTTGACAGGATTATGAAAATTTATTACGAAACATGGAAATTTAAACACCCAAAACCAAAAGATGTAAGAAATATCTTTGAAGATAATTGTAAAAAAGATTTATCATGGTTTTTCGACGACTTGCTGACAACAACAAAAAAAATAGATTATAAAATATCGGCAATAAAAAAATCACTTGACCCAAACAGTTTTATTGGCGATTGTTACGAAATTACTGTTAAAAATAAAGGAGATGTTAAAGCTCCCTTTTCAGTATCAAGCATAAAAAAGAACGGCGAAACAATAAACACACTTTGGATTGAGGGCTTTGAGGGCAAAAAAAAGATTAAGATACACACAATAGATTTCGATAAAATAAAAATTGGTGCAAACGGAAATATCCTTGATGTTTACAAAAAAAATAATACAATATCCCGAAAAGGCATATTTAAGAAAATTGAGCCAATAAAGATCCATTTTCTCGGCACACTTGAAAACCCCGATAAAAATCAATTGTTTTATACACCTGTTATAGGATGGAACAATTATAACGGCATTATGCCCAGCATTATGTTTTACAATAGTCTGGCACCAATGAAAAAAACCGAATACAGAATTATGCCAATGTTTGGATTGTATAACACTAATTTGGCAGGCAACATTGTGTTAGAGCATCATATATTACCTGTAAAAACTTTTCAACGTATTGATATCAGGTTAAAAGCAATGCAATATGCTTTAAGAAGAGATATTAATTTTCAAAAATTACGTGCAGAACTTGATTTTTGGATAAAAAGCGAACTGGCCAAAAAGAAAGAAACTCATGTTATAGCAAAAACAATTTATGCTACCGACATACAAAATGTAACAGAAGACACAGCTTCTTATAAAATGTTTGCAGATATTAGTTTTACTCATTTATGCAACAGGAAAATAAATCCATATTCATTTAATTTTAATGTGCAGGGTAGTAATGGTTTTGCAAAAAGCTGGGTTGAGGGAAAATATAAACTTTCTTACGAAGATTACCGAAAAGGATTTAATATGAGAATTTTTGCAGGCAAATTTTTATATAATGCTGAAGAATATTACGGGAATTATAATTTCAGACTTAGTGGTTGGGCAGGATATCAGGATTATACTTATGAACATATATTTTTGGGAAGAACAGAAACGCCAAATTCTGAAAATTTTAACAAATTACTATTTAATCAATTTGCTATGAATGATGGTGGGTTTGCGGTATATTCGCCATTAGGACAATCAAATAATTGGTTGATAAGTGCAAATTTCAAACTCGATGCTCCTATACCTGTACCAATATCAATATATTCTAATATCGGATTTTATGCAGGAATGTACGATTTTGACCCTTCTGTTCCGATAATTTATGAGTCAGGTTTGTGCATTAATATTATTAGCAATATATTTGAAATATATTTTCCAATTACAATGACAAAAAGTCTGAAACAAGCAAATGAATTTTATACAGACAATTATATGCAAAAAATACGTTTTACATTAAATTTGGATTTACTTGACCCGTTTAAATTTATACAAAATTTTAGAATGTAAGTTTTGACAGACAAAAAAAACATATACTTCGCATCGGATGTTCATCTTGGAACACCAAATCATAAGGAAAGCCTTGTACGCGAAAAACTTTTCGTTAAATGGCTTGATGAGATCAAGCATGATGCAAAAGAAATTTATCTTTTAGGTGATATTTTTGATTTTTGGTTTGAATACAAACATGTAGCACCAAGAGGATTTACCAGAACACTTGGAAAAATTGCCGAGATAACAGATAGCGGAATTCCCGTGCATTTTTTCACAGGCAATCACGACCTTTGGACATTTGATTATCTAATTCAAGAAACAGGAGTTATTTTGCATAGGCAGAAATTGGTTACAGAATTATATGGGAAAAGATTTTTATTGGCACATGGCGATGGACTAGGTCCTTATGATAAAGGATATAAACGCATGAAAAAAGTTTTTTCAAATCCATTTGCACAATGGCTTTTTGCACGTATTCACCCAAATTTTTCTTTTTGCATTGCTCATAAATGGTCACGTAGCAGCAGAAATTCGTATGAAGTACATGATTTGAAATATAAGGGTGAAGATAAAGAATGGCTTATACTTTATGCAAAACAAAAATTAAAAGAAGAGCATTATAATTACTTTATTTTTGGACACAGGCATGTTCCAATTAATATTAAACTGTCTGAAGACTCAACCTTTATAAATCTTGGCGATTGGTTGTATAATTTTACCTATGCTGTTTTTGATGGTAATAAGCTTGAATTGAAGAAATATACTTATTAAACAACAATTCCATATATTAAAACATAATTAATCGATTATGAAACGCCCATTCCATTTTTATTCAAGAATTAAACACATTGCAATTTTATTATTAATAATCATTAATTTTTATAGTTGTAGCAATACTGAAAAAAAAGAAAAAATAACAGATCTAGTAAACACGTTTATAGGTACAGACGGACACGGGCATACTTATCCCGGAGCAACTATGCCATTTGGAATGGTACAATTAAGTCCCGATACCAGATTAGAGGGCTGGGATGGATGCTCCGGCTATCATTATTCCGATAATGTAATTTATGGATTTAGTCATACACATTTAAGCGGAACAGGTGTTTCAGATTATGGCGATATATTATTAATGCCAACAAGTGGTAAAATAATTTTAAATAATGGAGTAGATAATAAAAATGGGTATAGTTCAAAATTTAAGCATGAAAACGAAATAGCATCACCGGGCTTTTATAGTGTGGTTTTAGATGATTATAATATTGGAGTTGAGTTAACAGCAACAAAAAGAGTTGGATTTCATAAATATACATTTTCAAAATCAGATGAATCAAATATAATTATTGACCTTAGTCACAGGGATAAGGTTTTGGAATCGAGTATTAAATTTATTCATGATAATGAAATTGAAGGAATGCGACGTTCTGATGCATGGGCAAATGATCAAGTAATATATTTTGTGGCAAGATTTTCAAAAAGTTTCAATAAAAAAGGAATATCAATAAATGATGAAATTAAGAATGATATTAATGAAGCAAAAGGAGAAAATTTAAAAGCTTTTGTGAGTTTTAGAACAAATAATAATGAAGATATTCTAATTAAAGTTGGAATTTCATCTGTTAGTATTGAAGGAGCAAGAAAAAATATGGAAGCTGAAATACATGACTGGAATTTTGAAAAAATAAAACAAAATGCTGAAAACGAATGGGAGCAAGAACTTAAAAAAATAGAAATAAAAGGAGGTACTGACGAACAAAAAACTACTTTTTATACAGCTTTATATCACACAATGATAGCACCTAACCTTTTTATGGATGTTGATGGACAATACAGAGGAAGAGATAAGAAAATACATAAAGCCAATGATTTTGAAAATTATACAGTATTTTCATTATGGGATACATACAGAGCAGAACATCCTCTTTTTACTATTATTGATAAAAAAAGAACATGTGATTTTATAAAAACTTTTATAAAACAATATGAGCAAGATTCTTTATTGCCAGTGTGGGAACTTGCAGGAAATGAAACAAACTGTATGATTGGATATCATGCTGTTTCAGTTATTGCAGACGCATACATTAAGGGAATTACGGGATTTGATATTGAGAAGGCTTATGAGGCTATGAAAAACAGTGCAATCAGCAACCATCATGGATTAATATATTATAAAAATAAAGGATATATCCCGGCAAGTGAAGAATCAGAATCAGTTTCAAAAACACTTGAATATGCTTATGATGATTGGTGTATTGCTCAAATAGCAAGAAAATTAAAAAAGGATGATGATTATAAATATTTTATAAGAAGAGCTCAATATTATAAAAATGTGTTTGATATATCTACCGGTTTTATGCGTGCAAAAATGAATGAAACCTGGCTTACACCTTTTGATGCTAAAGAAGTTAATTTTAATTACACAGAAGCAAATGCATGGCAATATAGCTTTTATGTTCCTCATGATATAAATAGTTTTATTGATTTGTATGGAGGAAAAGAACTGTTTATTGAAAAATTAGATGAAATGTTTAGTTCTGAAACCAAAACAACAGGACGAGAACAAGCAGATATTACAGGATTAATTGGTCAGTATGCTCATGGTAATGAACCAAGTCACCATATGGCATATTTGTATAACTATGTAAATCAACCATGGAAAACACAAGAAAGAGTTAAGCAAATTATGGATGAAATGTATTCTGCAAAACCCGATGGGCTTTGTGGAAACGAAGATTGCGGTCAAATGTCTGCATGGTATGTTTTTAGTGCAATGGGATTTTATCCGGTTTTACCGGGTAGCAATTATTATGTAATTGGCACACCGCTTTTTGAGGAAGTAACAATAAATCTTGAAAATGGCAATAAATTTATTATTAAGGCCAATAATATTTCAAATGAAAATATTTATATTCAGTCTTCTACATTAAATGGGGCTAATTATCCAAAATCATTTATCAGGCATAGTAATATTATGGATGGAGGAGAATTGATTTTTGAAATGGGTGATAAGCCTGGAAATACATGGGGAATTATTGAGTTTGATATTCCACACTCTACAATATTTGATAATTTAATAAGTCCTGTTCCGTTTGTGAAAAAAGGACAAAAAACTTTTATTGATACTACCGTTATAGAATTATCTTCAATAACTGATAGTACAAAAATATACTATACACTTAATGGAACTGAACCAACGGAAAAATCAACATTATATACTGAACCATTATTAATTAATAAATCAACAACAATTAAGGCAAAAGCTTTTAGGGAAGGGTTAATTCCAAGTATTATAATTGAAGCTAATTTTAACAAAATACCAAAAGGAAGAACAATTAAATTAAATACCCAATATGCAAATCAATATTCTGCCGGAGGTAATATGGCACTTATTGATTTTGTTCGTGGTCCATTAAACTTTAGAACCGGTGCATGGCAGGGATATCAGGAAGTTGACCTTAATGCAGTAGTTGATTTGGGTAAAATGACACCAATAACAAAATTGTCAATTGGATTTATTCAGGATATTGGCTCATGGATATTTTTTCCTGAATTTGTTGAATTTTATGTTTCAGATGATGGCAAAACATTTATTTCTGTTGGAAAGGTAAAAAATAATGTGTCTCAAAACAATTATGATATCCAGATTAAGGATTTTTCTGTAAACGTTTATCCTAAAAGCGTACGATATGTTAAGTTTGTGGGGGGAAACCCAGGCATTTGTCCCGATTGGCACAAAGGAGCAGGGCATAAAGCATGGATTTTTGCCGATGAGATAATTGTTGAATAGTAAATATATAATGGAAAATAAGACCGCAAAATACACAATGGCCTTAGTGGTTTTAACCTCTCTATTTTTTATGTGGGGATTCATTACTTGCATGAACGATATTTTGATTCCTTTTGTAAAAAAGGTTTTTGACCTTTCAAGAGCTCAGTCAATGTTAGTTCAGTTTGCATTCTTTACTGCTTATTTTGTCGGTTCACTGATATATTTTTTAATATCAACATTTTCAGGTGATCCAATTCTGAAAATTGGATATAAAAAGGGTATTATTTACGGTTTAATTTTATCAGCAATAGGATGTGCAATGTTTTACCCTGCTGCTGAAATAAAAGTTTACGGCTTATTTTTAACAGCACTGTTTGTTCTCGGACTTGGATTTACCCTGCTTCAAATTGCTGCCAACCCTTATGTTGCAATACTTGGCAAGTCTGAAACAGCATCAAGTCGACTTAATTTATCTCAAGGGTTTAATTCATTTGGAACCACTATTGCACCAATATTAGGCGGTTATCTAATATTCCATTATTTTGCAAAATGGGGTAAACAACTTTTGGATATAAATGGAGAAGCTGTTCTTACAGATAGTGGAGAAAAAATGTCTGCTATCGGAGTTCAGCTTCCATATTTAATATTTGCTTTGGTATTTATTCTTTTAGCAATTATTATTTGGATAACAAAACTTCCAAAATTCTATAATGAGGTAAAAATTGAAAAGGGTGCAGGTGCTTTAAAATACAGACATCTTGTTTTGGGAATGGTTGCAATTTTTATGTATGTAGGAGGTGAGGTCAGTATTGGAAGTTTATTTATAAATTATACTAATGAGCTGGTTGGTTATCCTGAAATTGTTGCCACATCGTTTTTATCATTTTACTGGGGTGGAGCAATGATTGGAAGATTTATTGGAGCAATATCACTTAGCAATATGGCAAATAAATCCAAAAAGATTTTCTACATGATTGGTATAACTATAATTTCATTCCTTATTATATATTTTACTGTTTATATTAAAAGTGCTGATGGCTTTCCATTTAAAACAGTTTTACCTTTCATTGGTCTTATTGTATTGAATTTCTTTGCATTTATATTGGGAAAATCACTTGCTCACAGAACCTTAATGATATTTGCTATTATCATAATTGGATTGTTAAGTACAACAATGCTTACTGATGGTTTAACAGCATTATGGTGCATTATAGGAATTGGTTTATTTAATTCAATAATGTGGTCAAATATATTTACACTTGCTATAAAAGATTTGGGAAAATATACAAGTCAAGCTTCTTCGTTATTGGTTATGATGATCTTGGGTGGAGCTATCCTTCCATTTATTCAAGGATCAATTGCGGATGCAATGGATGGTTATCACTATTCCTTCTTTATACCTATTATTGCGTATTTATATCTTGCTTTTTACGGGTGGAAAGGATATAAAATTAAAAAAGATAAACTGAATTATTAAAATCATTTAATTGTGATATTAGACAAAGTAGTTTTCGACTTTTTAAAACAACTTGCAGTAAACAACAGCAAAGAATGGTTTCATGCTAACAAACCATTATATCAAGAAGCAAAAATTGCATTTGAAAAATATGTTCAATACCTTATTGGAAGAACTTCGGAAATTGATAGATCTGTAAAAAACCTTAATGCAAAAGATTGTGTTTTCAGAATTTTTAGAGATATTAGATTCGCAAAGGATAAAACTCCGTATAAAAATAACTTTGGAGCATATATAGTTGAAGGAGGAAGAAAAAGCGTGTTTGCCGGATATTATTTTCATATTGAACCCGACAATTCGTTTATTGGAGGAGGAATTTACTGTCCACAGCCCGAACAACTATTAGCAGTAAGGAAACAAATTCTAAGTAATTCTAAAACATTTAAATCAATAATAAACAACTCGGAATTTAAAAAGGTTTTTCCTGAGATTTATGGTGAAAAATTGAAATCTGCACCACGTGGTTTTGATAAAAACTTTGATGATATTGAACTATTGAGATACAAATCCTACACTTTTGTTAAAAATACTTCCGATAAGGATATATCAAGCAAAAACCTATCAGATAATATAATAAAAGTTTTTGGAACATTAAAACCTGTTAACGACTATCTGAATAAAGCAATAAGGATTTAGAATTAGGAAAGGCTTTTATTGGTTCTCTTTCCAGATTTTATAATGACCAATAAGAGGTCTGGTTGCTGAAACATCTGCGGTTACAACTGTTGATATTAATAGTTCTGTTTGATTTTCATTCCAGAATATTACAGGGAATTTTTCTCCGCCATGTTCTCCGTTTGATGTTTCAAAGGTTTCGGAAAAACCACCCATATAATACATGTATGGACCTTTATTGTTATATCGTTTTATTTTAGCTGTTGCAATATCAGGGAATTCCAAAACAACGGTTCCACATAATATACTATCTTTTTCAAATAGTTTTTTATCGATAATAGTAGCCCCTTCAAAATCGTTAAGAATTTTTTCACCTTCAAAATAATCGGTAATTAATATTCCAAAATCTTTAAAAGAAACATTTTTTTCATCATCGTCTTGTGAAACAATATTGTAATAATTAATTGTAAGTCTGACTTTGCCATCTTTAAGGATTTCAAATTTATAATCCTTTTTTTCTACGGTAAGACAGCCTGATAAAATAAAAATGCTAATAAATACTGCAATAATTAAATTTATATTTTTCATAATAGTTAATTTTTATACATTTACAAAATGTAATTTAGGTTTTATATTGAATTGTAAAGATAAATAAAAAAAACCATAGATTATAAAATTTATACAGAGTACTATTGATAATGTTTTGCCTTTGGTTCCTCCCCTTTGGGGATACTAGGAGAGGCTTTTAATATAAACTAATAATATTCAAATGGAAAAAGGAAAACTATATCTTATTCCAAGTTTGTTAAGCAATACATCAATCAATTATATTATTCCTATTGATGTTATTAAAAAAGCTAAAGAGCTAAAATATTTTATTGTTGAAAATATCAGAACTACAAGAAGATATTTAAAGAAAATTGATAAAAGTATTGATATTGATACGCTTGAATTTTATGAATTAAATAAGCATACTAAGAGTAATGAGATATATAATTATCTTGAAGCTTGCGAAAAAGGTAAAGATGTTGGTTTGATAACCGAAGCAGGTTGCCCGGGAGTAGCAGATCCGGGTGCAGAAATTGTTTCGCTGGCTCATAAAAATAACATTAAAGTAATTCCATTAATAGGACCATCGTCAATTATTTTGGCATTAATGGCTTCGGGTATGAATGGGCAGAACTTTGTATTTTTGGGATATCTGCCAATAGATAAAAACGCAAGAATTAAAAAGATAAAATATATTGAAAGTGTATCGGCAAAACAAAATCAGACACAAATATTTATTGAAACACCATACAGAAACATGCAATTGCTGCAAGATATAATAAGTTCTTGCAACGAAAACACTCAACTGTGCATTGCAAGTGATATTACCGGACAAACGGAATCTATTAAAACAAAAAGTATTAAGAACTGGAAAGAAAAGTTGCCAAATATTAATAAAATACCTGCAATATTTTTGATACACGTACTCAGTTGTTGAATACATGTCCTTAGTTATTGAGGACTTTCCCTCAGTCATTGAGGACATTCCCTCAGTCATTGAGGACATTCCCTCAGTCATTGAGGACATTCCCTCAGTCATTGAGGACATCTCCTCAGCCATTGAGGACATTCCCCCAGTTATTGAGGACATCTCCTCAGCCATTGAGGACACTTCCTCAGTTATTGAGAACATATCCTCGTTAAACAAATATACTGACATTTTTTGAAAAACCCGGCTACAACACTCTTACAATAGATATTGAAATAATTAAAAATAAAGGCTATCGTTGGGATGTGAAGCTGGGGAAGACGGAGTAAGACAAAAGGTATAGACGTGCAAATTTAGATTGATTTTAGTCCGTTTTAACCTTTGTATAGATTGATAGAGAAAATTTACATAATCGGCAATTCATAACACTATCCTTTAGGGTTCCATTGAACAAGTTGTTCCATTAAAAACAAACATTTTATCACCATTGGATTTTCTACTTATTTTTGCGGAAATATCAGTACTTACAATGTCTAACATTTGTACAACAAGTTTTGTCTTTGCACTTCTTTTTGATAATGCTCCTATCATATTAGTACTTATTATTTCATAATTTGCAGTTTTATCGAAAAAAATAATAACTTCAGATGATGGATGATTATAGCTATTTTCTCCAACAGATATGATTACTGGAGTATGTTTATTTCGTTTTCTCATTTGCCAAAATGTTTTATTCAAATTCCCTTTTGAACCATGATGAGGAATCTGAGCCATAACCATTTTATCATTTCCTATGCGTCCACTATTCTTTTTACCTATCCTTGTTAAAGATGTCGATTCAGCATCAGAAGTTAATATAATACAAGTTTCATTATTGTAAATTTTTAATATAGTTGATAACCAGTTTGCATTTGGATTATTTGTTCCCTCTTCTTCATCAAATGGGAATTTAACTCCCCTTATGTATTTATCAAATTCAGTCGAAGAAGGAGATAATATTTCCATATTATAACCTTTTCCTAATGGTATAATTAAATTCGGATTATCATCAATTGCATGTATTGAGATTTCTTTATTGTCTCTCATTATTTTTAGGAGACTAAATAGGTTAAATAACTCTTCATCTGCTACCAAACTTTTAGTTGCAGATTTTAAGAAATCCATAGTTACCATAGATGTGTGCAAGAATCTATTTATAACAATTTGGTTATTTCTACAATAATCTAATAATTCGTAAAACCCTGAAAAATGATCTGTATGTGGATGAGATAGAATAATAAATTCGATTTCTTTTATCTCTTGTTGTATTATATAATTTAGGATTGGATTTGTTTTTTGATACAAATTGCAATCTATTATTGCTATTTTCGGTTTGTCATTTGAAACCCATTCCAGTAATATGGAATCACCTTGACCTACATTTTTAAATGTTAACTTTACCACTTTGTTAATTTGTCATCAAGTCCACTTCCAGCTAAAGAATCCCAATTATCTTTTTGTTTGAAAAGTTTTTCATTAACGATTCCTTCTCCTGAATATACATCAACACGTATAGTCCCAGCTTTCATTCTTGTTTTAATAACTACCATTTTATCCTGTGATAACCTGTCAATATGTTTGAATAGATTAACAGGAAAAGCACGGTGTTGAAAAGTTTTTGATTCAACATCTACCAAACAATCTACATGTACATCCGATTCATTAACTGAAAAAATTTTCCCTTGAACGTTTTCAGACACTTCCCATTTCTCATTCAGTATAACATTTCTTTTGTCAAAAATATTTTTAAGAAATCTTCCAGAATCTTCAAGTGAAGAATTCGATTCTTTTAAAGGAGTATTAATCTTTGTTGATTCTTCCGAACTTGGATTAATTTTAGATACAGAAATAGCAATATCTTTCTTCTCTTCAGGAGTAGAAATAAAATCTTCAAATTCTGTAGTTTTATATTCTATAGTTTCTACAAAGTCTTCCATACCTCTTCTTTAATTTTATTTGAAATTTTAGTCATTTCTATAAACTCTTTAAAACCTATTTTGTTGGTAATTTTAAGATGCTTATATTCCAACATTGCACCAAAAAAGCCTGTATCTTTTAAATTATCCAAATTAACAGGAGTAATAGGTCTTCTCTTCAATTCTTCAGTTCCAGAATAAGGTCCATAAAGAATTATTTTCTCATCCCCACTTTCTTTATTTACTATATTTATTGCAAAATCAGTATTTTTCTTCATTATTTTAGAAACTCCATCTTGCACAGTTTTAGCAAAAATATTTTCTACTAAATTCTCTTCTTTAATTTTTATTTTTTTAATGTAATTCGCGGCAAACAATATATTGAGAATTGAACCAAACTCTTCTAGTTCTTGAACTCGTTCTAAAATACTAAAAAAAGGAGTTTCAATAGGTGAATTTTTAGATGTATAAATACTCAAATCACCTTGTCCTTTGATTAATAATCTATCCCAACCAACAATAATTAAATAGTCTTCATCTTCAAAATTTAATATTATACGTTCTTCAAGAGTATTTTGATTCTCTACTCTAATACTCTTAGCTAAACGGACAAAAGGGGATAATATTTTTCTTGCAATTTGAGAAAAATTCAAAATATGATTGTAGCGTATTTCGAATTGAAAAGCTGTTGTCAATGCATCCATTTTCATAATTACACCTAATAATTAATTTAGACGATAAAGATAAAACAAATAATTGAATTATAATAAAATTATTTTTGTGTTAACCACAATCCATTGCTATCGTATGTTTGCCTCTTTATATTAAAGGTTTATAACCCTGCTCAACTTAATTTAAAACTAAGTCCTAAATATTGATAAAAAACAAATACTAAGAAAAACAAAGTGCTGTAGGCACGAAATATTAACTTGCTTTATTATTACAAAAACATCCGATATCTTTAAGACATCGGATGTTTGTAGAAGTGTTCCCTATTTCATTTTCCTCCCCTTTGGGGAGGTTAGGTGGGGCTTCTTTTTCTTACTTCATTTCCTCAACAAAATGCTTATAGAAATGAGAAATAGTTTCAATACCGTTATAAAATTGTTTTAGTGGATAGTTCTCGTTAGGAGAATGAATAGCATCATCTTCAAGTCCAAATCCCATTAATACTGATTTTATACCAAGCACTTGTTCAAAAGTAGAAATAATTGGAATACTACCACCGCTACGTACAGGAACAGGCTTAATACCATAAACATCGGTATAAGATTTTTCTGCTGCTCTATATGCAGGAATATCAATAGGGCAAACATAGCCTTGTCCACCATGTAAACTTGTAACATTTACTTTTACATTTTTAGGAGCAATAGCTTCAAAATGTACTTTAAACATTTCGGCAATTTTTTTATTATCCTGATTTGGGACTAATCTTGTGGAAACTTTAGCATAAGCTTTTGAAGGCAATACTGTTTTTGCACCTTCGCCTGTATATCCACCCCAAATTCCACAAACATCAAACGATGGTCTTATTCCTGTTCTTTCGTTTGTTGAAAAGCCTTTTTCTCCACTCAATTCCACTACGTCAATAGCTTTTTTGTATTCTTCTTTGTTAAATGGTGCTTCTGCCATAAGTTTTCTTTCTTCATCAGAAACCTCAATAACATCATCGTAAAATCCGGGCATTGTTATTTTGCCATTTTCGTCTACCATTTCGGCTATTAATTTGGAAAGTACATTTATTGGATTTGCAACAGCACCACCAAATAATCCTGAGTGTAGATCACGACTAGGACCTGTAACTTCAACTTCCCAATACGATAATCCACGTAAACCTGTAGTAATAGAAGGAATATCTTCTGATATCATTCCGGTATCTGAAACAAGAATAATATCAGCAGCAAGCATTGGTTTGTTATCAGCACACCATTTTCCCAAACTTGGAGAACCAATTTCTTCTTCACCTTCAATCATAAATTTAATATTGCAAGGTAAATTGTTTGTTTTAACAAGCAATTCAAATGCTTTAATGTGCATAAATGCTTGTCCTTTGTCATCATCAGCACCACGTGCCCATATTTTACCATCTTTAACAATGGGTTCAAAAGGTTTTGTGTTCCAAAGTTCAAGAGGGTCAACTGGCATAACATCGTAATGTCCGTAAACCAAAACAGTTGGCAAATTTGCATCAATTATTTTTTCGCCATATACAACAGGATTTCCTTCCGTTTGAAAAACAAGAGCTTTGTCAGCACCGGCTTCAATTAGTGAGCCTTTTATATGTTCTGCTGTTTTTACCATATCATTTTTATGGTCTGATAACGAACTAATAGACGGAATGCGAATTAAGTCAAATAACTCGTCAAGAAAACGTTCTTTGTTTTCTTCAATGTAATTTTTTATGTAATCCATGTTTTTAATGATTTTTTATATTAAAAATTAATGCTTGCAAATTTATAAAATTTCTAATTGATTTCAGAAGTTTAAGCAATATTAAAAAATCAGTATCCCCATCCTTCAGTTCGGGGAAAAGAATGAGAGCTCAATGCCCTCTGCAAAATCTTTAACTAAATATGCCCTTTTGGAAAAGTTAGGAGTGGTTTTATTTATAATTCAAATTCAATGCTAAATATTTTTCGGCTTCTTTAACACTAATGTTTTTTCTTTTGGCATAATCTAAAAGCTGGTCTTCACCAATTTTCCCAATATTAAAATATTTTGCTTTGGGGCTTGCAAAATAATAGCCACAAACCGAGGCTGCAGGGTTCATTGCAGAATTTTCCGTTAAACTGATATTTGTTTTTTCTTCTGCTTGTAAAAGCTCAAAAATAATTTTTTTTTCAGAATGTTCAGGACATGCCGAATATCCCGGAGCAGGGCGTATGCCTGTATATCTTCCTTTTAGTATTTCAGTAATGTTTGGCTCTGTATTTTCTTCGTATCCCCAGTATTCAGTACGTACTTTATAGTGTAATAATTCCGAAAATGCTTCAACAAGCCTGTCGGCAATAATTTTTACCATAATTATATTATAATCGTCGTTATCTGCTTCAAATTCTTTTATGTATTTTTCAATTCCCAATCCGGTAGTTGCCGCAAAACAGCCTATATAATCGTCAATATTTTTTCCTTTATCAATAATAAAATCTGATAAACAAAGGTTTGGTTCATTATCTTTTTTCTTTTCTTGATTTCTTAAAAAATGAAATTTTGTGATGATATTGTTTTTATTTATTTCAGAATAAATTTCAATATCATTGCCAATAGAATTTGCAGGAAAAATGCCAAAAACGGCTTTTGCTTTAAGTGTTTTTTCTTTAATAATACGATCTAATAAATCTTGTGCATCGCTAAATAGTTTTTTTGCTTCTTGTCCTTTTTCAGGATCGTTAAAAATATGAGGATATATTCCATTAAGTTTCCAGGCTTTAAAAAACATTGTCCAATTGATAAACTTACTTATTTCTTCAATTAAATAATTATCAAAAGATTTAATACCTGTAAAATTTGGTTTTTTAGATGTTATCATCCTAATTACTCTTTATTCTTCTGAGCATCTGTATAAGAAACATATTCTTTTTTGTCAGATTTTGCTTCATAGTCATTTCTAATTTTTAAACTATGTTCTTTTAGCGTTTTAATATATTCTTCACTATTTGCAGAAAGCAAGCCGGCACATACACTAACACTTTTTGATGCATCAATAACATGAACTATTGGTGCAGTATAATAAGGCTCTATCATCACGGCGGTATGTACTTCCGATGTAGTTGCTCCACCTACCATTATTGGAATATTTAAACCCTTTTGTTTAAATTCTTTTGCAACATTAACAATTTCGTCGAGCGATGGGGTTATTAAACCACTTAATCCAACAAGGTCAACTTTTTCATCAATGGCAGTCTGAACAATTTTTTCGGTTGGAACCATCACACCAATATCAATAACTTCAAAATTATTACATGCCAGAACAACACCTACAATGTTTTTCCCAATATCGTGAACATCGCCTTTTACGGTGGCAAGTAAAATCTTTTTAGTGGATACATTTTCTGTTTTTTCTTCATTGATATACGGGAGTAATTTGGCAACGGCTTTTTTCATTACTCTTGCACTTTTTACTACTTGTGGCAAAAACATTTTTCCATCACCAAACATTTCTCCAACTCTATTCATGCCGTTCATTAGTGGTTGTTCTATTATCTCAATTGCTTTGTCAAAATGTTGTCGGGCTTCTTCTACATCATCGTCAATGTAATCGGTAATTCCTTTAATAATAGCATAGCTTAATCTATCCTGTACCGATCTTGTTCGCCATTCGTCAATTTTCTTTTCTTGTTCATCTGTATTGTTAATAAGCTTTTCTGCAAAAGCAATAAGTTTTTCTGTTGCATCATTTTGTTTATTTAAAACAACATTTTCGGTTAATTCCAGCAGATCTTGAGGAATGGTGTCATATACCTGTAACATCGCTGCATTTACAATTGCCATATCCATACCGGCTTTAATGGCATGATAAAGAAAAACAGAATGCATTGCTTCACGTACAACATTATTGCCTCTAAAAGAAAATGACAGATTGCTAACTCCACCACTGGTTTTAGCATGTGGCAAATTTTCTTTTATCCATTTTACTGTGTTTATATAATCAACTGCAAAATTGTTATGTTCTTCCATTCCTGTAGCAATAGTCAGGATATTTGGGTCAAAAATAATATCCTGAGGAGGAAAATTTACTTTTTCGATTAGTATATCATAAGCTTTTTTGCATACTTCAATTCTTCTTTTGTATGAAGTTGCCTGACCTTGTTCGTCAAAAGCCATTACAACTAATGCAGCTCCATAGTTCTTTATTTTTGTTGCTTTTTCAATAAAAGCTTCTTCACCTTCTTTTAAACTAATTGAGTTAACAATACCTTTTCCCTGCAAACATTTTAGACCTGCTTCTATAACTTCCCATTTTGATGAATCTATCATTACCGGAACTCTTGAAATTTCAGGTTCTGATGCAAGAAGATTTAGAAAAATAGTCATTTCTGCTTCGGCATCAAGCATGGCATCGTCAAAGCAAACATCAATAACTTGTGCTCCGTTTTCTACTTGCTGGCGTGCAATAGAAAGTGTTTCCTCGTATTTTTTCTCTCTAATTAATCTTGCAAACTTTTTAGAACCGGCTACATTTGTTCTTTCTCCAATATTAATAAAATTAGTTTCCTTACTAATAGTTAAGCTTTCCAGTCCGCTTAATTTTGTTTGAGTTTTTATTTCGGGAATTTTCCGGATTTGTCCTTTTAATGCAATTTCAGCAAAATGTTTTATGTGTGCAGGTGTAGTTCCGCAGCATCCACCAATAATATTTACAGTTTGTTCATCAACTATATTTTGAATATGAAGCCCCATTGTTTCGGGTGTTTCATCGTACTCGCCAAATTCGTTTGGAAGTCCGGCATTTGGATATGCACTAATGTTGATATTTGCTTTTTCTGATAATTCTTTAATATATGGTTTCATTTGTTCTGCTCCCAAGGCACAATTAAACCCAATACTTAATAATTTAACATGTGATAATGAATTTAAAAAGGCTTCCGGTGTTTGTCCGCTTAAAGTTCTTCCGCTTTTATCGGTAATAGTTCCGGAAAGCATTACAGGAATATTTTTGTTAAGCTTTTTCATTGCCTCGTTAGCGGCAAATAAAGCTGCTTTAGCATTTAGGGTATCAAAAACAGTTTCAATAAGTAAAACATCAACTCCGCCTTCTATTAATGCAAATATCTGTTCATAATAAGAATTATAAAAATCATCATAAGATGCTGCTCTGTAGCCGGGATTATTAACATCGGGTGACATTGATGCAGATTTATTTGTTGGACCAATCGAGCCTGCTACAAAACGAGGTTTATCAGGATTTAACTGTGTAAATTCATCTGCAATTTCTCTTGCAATTTTAGCCGACTGATAATTTAGTTCGTAAATCTGTTCTGTAAGCGCATAGTCTTCCATTGAAATTCTGCTGGCACTAAAGGTGTTTGTTTCTATTATATCAGCACCTGCTTCAAGATATTTTTTATGAATTTCTTTAATTATATCGGGCTGTGTTAATGATAAAATATCATTGTTTCCTTTCTGATTTATTGAAATATCTTTGAATTTTTCACCTCTGAAATCTTCTTCAGTAAGTTTATACTCTTGTACCATTGTTCCCATTGCTCCATCAAGAACAAGAATACGGGATTTTAAAATCTCTGAAATGCTTTTTCTTTCCATTTTGTTAGTTTGATTATTAAAATAATGGGTCAAAGATAAAAAAAAATAGCTAATCGTTCAAGTTGTTTATAGGTTGTCGTTTGTCGCAATTTGTAATTGATATAGTTTAACATCAATATTGATATTTATTAAACAAATATTATCTTTAAAAAAATTATAAAGCATAATGATACAGGTTAAAAATCTAACAAAAAGTTACGAAGATGTTAAGGCTTTAAAGGGAGTAAGTTTTGAAATTCCTGACGGAGAAATATTTGGTATGCTTGGACCTAATGGTGCTGGAAAAAGTACTACAATAAATATTCTAAGTACAATTCTTGAACCCGATTCAGGTGAAGTATTTCTTAACGGACTTGAGCTGAAAAATAACATAAATACTTGTAAAAAAATAATTGGTGTTGTTCCTCAGGAAATATCTCTGTATGAAGATTTATCGGCTATTGATAATCTGATGTTTTGGGGGAGTTTGTATAAACTCGGCAAATCGGAATTAAAGGAAAAATCAAACACAGTATTACAATTGCTAGGTTTGCATGAAAGAAAAAATGATAAAATAAAAACATATTCAGGAGGTATGAAACGCCGAATTAATATTGCTACAGCATTATTACATTCTCCCAAAATTTTATTTATGGATGAACCAACCGTAGGAATAGATTCGCAAAGCAGAAACTTGATTTTTGATGTAATAGAAGAACTAAACAAAGGTGGGACAACAATTATATATACTACACATTACATGGAAGAAGCTGAAAGATTATGCAATAGAATTGCTATTATTGACATGGGCAAAATTATAGCTCAAGGTACTTTACAGGAGTTGAAAAAAATTAGTAATGCAGAAGAATTTATTTCAATAAAACTTGACGATAATGTAAATACTGATGAAGAAAAACTTAAAAAAATAATAAGTTCAAAATATAGTTTAAATGATAAGATTTTAAATATTTATAGCGAGGATATTAGAATAGAATTACCTCAGCTAATAACTGTTTTACATAATTCGGGCATTGAGCCTGTTCAAATTGAAATACAAAAAGCTAATCTTGAGCAAATATTTTTAAAATTAGTAGGAAAACAATTAAGAGATTAAGTTATGATTAAAATATGTATAAAAGACCTTAAATTATTTTTTTCGGACAAAAAAGGAGTATTGTTATCCTTTTTATTACCAATTGCACTTATTACTTTATTTGCATTAGCTTTTGGTGGTATGGGAGGAGGAAGAAGTGAGTTTAACCCAATCGCCTTACCGATAGTAAATTTAGATAGCACAAAAACAGTAGAGAAAATTATTGCCGATATTGATTCTACAAAAGAACTTATTGTTGAAAATACAGGACTTGAAAATGGCAAAGAATTGGTTAAAAAAGGAAATAGGATAGGAATACTTGTTTTTTATAATGGCTTTGAAGATTCTTTAAAAACAAATAAAGAGCTTCCAATGGAACTTATGTACGATGAAGCAAGAGAAATTGAAATGGGAATGTTGCAATCTGTTTTAATAAGTAATTTGATGCAAAATATTGGAACTACTGCCATGAAACAAGATATTAAGACAAATGTGGCAGAACAGTATCCTAATATGGACCAGGATGAACTAAAAGTAATTTTTAATAATATTAATGCTCAATTTGAAGATGGTTTTGGAGGTAATGACATGAACCTGAAATTAACTTCAATTGTTGGTGAAACAAAAGATGCTAATTTGGGATTAATTCAAGCTGTTGCAGGTGTTGCAGTTCTAATGCTTTTATTTAGTGTTACAGCTATAGGTTCAGGACTACTTGAAGAAAAAGAACAAGGAACTTTAAAAAAACTGCTTTATTCGCCAATTAAAAAAAATAATATTCTATACGGAAAAATGCTTGCAGGTCTCTTTGTTTCCATATTGCAACTTGCAATAATGTTTATTTTTGCGTGGTTGGCTTTTGGATTAAATCTTGGTATAGATATACCATCTCTAATACTTATGATAATTGCTACAGCTTTTGCATGCTCAAGTTTTGGAATTTTTCTTGCATCAATTGCTAAATCACGTCAACAAATTCAAAGTTTATCTATGATAATTATTCTTGTTATGTCTGCAATTGGTGGTAGTATGATACCATTATTTATTATGCCTGCATTTATGCAAAATATTGCTGTGGTTAGTGTAAACTATTGGGCAATTCAAGGCTTTTACGATATTTTTTGGCGTGAATTAGCATTTGCAGATGTAAGCATTAATGCCGCTGTTCTTTTTGGCATTGGTATTTTTGTTAGTATAATTTCTGTATTTATGTTTAAGAGAAATGTGCTGAAAATTCTATAACACCAATTTTATTTTTACAATTTCAAATCTTTCAAAGCCTCAATAAAATCCTTAGTATTACTGTATCTTCCCTCCTGCCCCTCAATTAGTTTATCTAAAAGGTCTTTTCCTTTGTACATATGTGGTGGCTTTGGAAAAGGGTACTTATTGCTTGCTTTTAGCAAAACCTTAAAAAGCTCCACAGGTATTTTTTTATCTTTTGTCAAAGGATATACTGTTTGCAGCGATATTAATATTAATGGATTATCATTATCAAAAGCCGGTTTATTTATTATTAGCTCATATAGAGTTATTGCTGTGCTGTAGATATCGGTAGTAGCATTAATAAGGCTGTTTATATTTAAAACCTGCTCTGGTGGCGAATATATTAATGCAAAAGGCGAACTGCTAAACTTTATATTATATTTTTTCATTGAACGTGCCATGCCCAAATCAATCAACTTTATTTGCGGATTATTAATATCAATATCATCGGCAGAATTGTTGTATTTTAAAATAATATTTGATGGCTTTATATCGCAATGAAAAATATTTTGTTTATGCAGACTGTCTAAACTTTCAAGCACTTTTATTATGCACTTTACATAAAACTGTGTGTTGAACTTTTTTCTAATTTTTCTTTTCTTTAGTGCTTGTTTCAAATCAATGCCCTGCACATATTCTCTAATTATATACAAATTTTTGTTGGCAATAATATGTTCTATTGTATTTACAATATCGGGATGCGAAATTTTTAGTTTTGTTTCGGTTAAAAACCTGTTTAGGTCATCGCAATTTTTAATTACAGGTGCATTTATCCGCTTAATTATAACAGGCATATTATCGCTTTCTCTTTTGCCAAGATATACCGAGCCAACTTTTCCCTTAGTGTTTAAAACTGCTTTTTTATCGTCAGGGTTAAATATGTATATATCTGTTTTACCTGTTAGTTTCATTAGTTATCAAAATTAAAAAATTATTTGATATAATTTGAAAAAGTTCAACTTTATTTTATACTTATTACCATAATGAGCTTCAATAATATAATATTTAACAACATCCCGCAAATTATTTTAGCGATGTAGAAAAGTTATTTGCCGATGTCGAAAATCAGAAATTCGATATCGAAAAGTTATTTGCCGATGTCGAAAACCAAAAATTCGATGTCGAAAAGTTATTTGCCGATGTCGAAAACCAAAAATTCGATGTCGAAAAATTACTTGCCGATGTCGAAAACCAAAAATTCGATGTCGAAAAATTACTTGCCGATGTCGAAAACCAGAAATTCGATATCGAAAAGTTACTTGCCGATGTCGAAAACCAAAAATTCGATATCGAAAAGTCATTTAAAGTTATGTCTGTTTTTTATAAATCTAAATATTGAGAATTAAAAATTATCAATTAACAATTGGTATTACTTATTAAACCAAAATTCAATATCACTAATTTTATCGGTATGCACAATCTCTTTAATTAATGTATTGGCAGAATAGTTATATATTCTAATAATATTGCTATCGGCAAAATACAAATTACCCAAAAACTCGTTGTATTTTATAATATCTGCCCTCTCCCCTGTTTTGTAATTTGTAAAAACATCGCTGCCAACAGAAAATGTATAAATATCATTATCAATACACAGCAAAAAAGTATTTGCATTGATTTGCTCAACAGAATAAAGTTTGCCCTGTGGTATTGAGGGCAATTCATAAATTACATTGTTAAGAACCGACAATGTGCAAACTTTTGCCACATTATTCTTATTTCCCCATATTATTGCCTTATCGTTATTGTACAAAAACATGGCGGTAACAGTAAAATCAATATCGTAATTATTAATTGGTACACCTGTTGAATAATATATCTTTTCAATTTTATTTGATAAAGTATAATTTGTTTCAAGAGCAGCAATTAAATGCTCGTAGTGTTTAAAAAACTTTGTGGGATAATGCTGTGTTTCGCTAATTTCTGCTGTTTGTCTAACTACTCCGTTATCATCAAAAGCCTTTATATGTCCCGTTCTGTAGCTTACAAAAGTAAGATTATCATATATCTTTAGCGAGCCGTTAAAGCTAGTTTGAAAATCATTTATGTTATCTTCTGTCCATGCAATATTATAATTACTGATATTATATGTTGTAAGATTTCCGCTATTACTCAATATGGAAAGCTGTTGCGTATGCGAATTAACTATTGCATCTAAAACAGAATAAGTATGATTAAATTCAAATTGCAAACTTTGATTATTTTCTAACAAATACACCTTGCAAATATTATTATTATTAGAAAACACATAAATTCCTTCTTGCTCCAACACTTGTTCCTGAATATAAATTTTAACAAACTCTTTTGTAATATTTGTACCATCGCTTGCGCTGATTTGTATGTAATGAGCACCTGTAACAATTCCCGTATTATCAATAGTTAATTGTTTTGATAAGCTGTACTCTTTAATATCAGGATTAATATTCATAGAGTTGCCAATAGCTTTCTGACTTTCGTCTAACAAAGAAATTGTAACAAATTCAATATTTTTATCATCATCAATATCTGCCGACACATTTATAATATCACCAAAATTATATTGTTGATTACTGTTTGGCGATAAAATATTTATTACAGGAAAAGATGTATCATCTTTTTTTTTGCACGAGAATATTGCAAGTATGATCAATGTTATGATTATTGATTTTTGCATAAAATAATGTTTTGCCCAATAGTTCCTCCCCCTGGGGAGAGCCTATTCCGAGTTTATTTCGGGATTAGAAGGGGCTTTTATTTTTCTTATTCAAATTCTAATTTTGGAGCATCATCTTTTTCTTCAATCAAATTATCGGGTAATGATTTTGTTGCTTTAGCTCCCAATTCTTTAATTCGCTCAGCCCTGCCAATCAGATTTCCTTTTCCTGTTGATAATTTATTCATAGCTGCCTGATATGTATCATCGGCAACCTGTATTGTTTTACCAATTTTTTTAAGGTCATTAACAAATCCTTCAAACTTATCGTACAAAGCTCCACTTTGTCTGGCAATTTCAATAGCATTTTTGGTTTGATTTTCCTGTTTCCATACCGACGATATTGTCATTAAAGTAGCTATCAATGTTGATGGACTAACAATTACAATTTTATTGCTCCACGCATAATTAAATATTTCATTGTCCTCCTGAATCGTAACACTAAACGATGATTCGATAGGAATAAACATTAAGACATATTCAGGAGTGTTCAGATCAACACTTGTCTGATACTTTTTATCGCTCAATTCCTTTACATGATTTTTTACAGAGCGAATATGCTCTTTTATATGCTGTACTCTTTCCTCTTCTGTTTCAGCATTTACAAATTGTTCATACGCCACCAGTGAGACTTTAGAGTCGATAATTATATGTTTTTTGTCAGGTAAAAATATTATTACATCAGGTTGAATTCTTTTACCATCATCATTTTCTGTGCTGTATTGCGTTTCGTATTCTTCGCCTTTTATTAAACCCGAACTTTCAAGTATTCTTTCCAACACAACTTCGCCCCAGTTACCCTGTTTTTTCACATCACCCTTTAAAGCCTTTGTTAAATTATGAGCCTCTTCGCTTATTCTGCTATTCAATTCGTGTAGTTTCTTTAACTCAGTTTGCATTTCAGTTCTGTCTCGCAATCCTTTTTCATAAGTATCTTCAACTTTTTTTTCAAAATCTTTAATTTTTTCGTTTAATGGTTTCAAAATTTCTGAAATATTTGTTTTGTTTTGTTCTGTAAACTTCTTTGTTTTTTCCTCTAATATCTCGTTTGCCAAATTTTTAAATTCAATTCTGAATTTATCTTGAACTTTTTCTATTTCTTTTTTATTCTCTTCCAATCTTTCTTTAATATTTTTAATATCTGCATCTTTTGCAGATATATTTGCTGTTAATTTTATAATATGCTGTTCTTTTTCATTTATTTCGGTTTTTAAAATTGCTATGTTTTTTACTTTTTCTTCCAAAACAATATTTTTTCGTAAAATATCCTCATTTTCTTTTTTTAAATTTTCAAGATTATTTAAAGAACCTTTATCTAAACTCTGAAACTTATATTTAGCAATAAACCACGAAGCAATAATTCCAATTATTAATCCCAAGAATAAGTATATTAAATCCAT
Organism: uncultured Bacteroidales bacterium; assembly: GCA_964442075.1. GTDB lineage: Bacteria > Bacteroidota > Bacteroidia > Bacteroidales > CAYTAU01 > CAYTAU01. Next base: position 876 of record CAYTWH010000045.1, on the reverse strand, counting down.
AATTATTAAATTTCATCAAAATTATATTTTTTTTTATAAAAGTTTTACTATTTTTGATAAAAAAAATATTATCTTTGAATTAATATGTAAACTTTTAAAAATTAATAAAAATGAAAAAAATGAGCAATCATGCCTATTCAGCAAGCAAATTTACAGCACTTATAATTTGTGTAATATTTTTATCAATTGGTAAAATTGGTATTTCGCAAAATGTAGGAATCAACCAGCTTAATCCTGACCCAAGTGCAATATTAGATATAACAGCTACAGATATGGGATTATTAATTCCAAGAGTTGCTTTAAACGATGTAAATACTGCCGCACCTATTACGGCACCAGCAGAAGGTTTATTAATTTATAATGAAACAGGAACTGAAGCCCATGGTTTTTATTATTGGGATGGAAGTCAATGGATACAAGCATTAGGACCTATTGGACCTGCCGGATTAAATGGAATAGATGGAGTAGATGGTATTGACGGTGACCAGTACAGTACTACTTCTTCCGACAATCTTACCATAGGACTAGGGCCTGTCTGCTTTACTGTTGAAACTGATCTTGCATACAGTGTTGGACAAACTATTATCATAGCTTTTGATATTAATAATACAATGATAGCAGACGTAACTTCTTATAATGATATTACAGGAATGATGTGTGTCGTTGTTACTTCTACAACCGGAGGTGGCACATATCCTGTATGGTCAGTAAATATGAACGGTGCACCCGGACCTGCCGGACCCGCCGGTGCAGATGGAGTTGACGGTGCTGTTGGGCCTATTGGACCAGCCGGAGCAGATGGTGCAGATGGAGTTGACGGTGCTGTTGGACCTATTGGGCCTATTGGACCTGCCGGTGCAGATGGAGTTGACGGTG
>CAYTWH010000044.1:0-27236 GCA_964442075.1 uncultured Bacteroidales bacterium | reverse complement strand
TCAGAATTTATTTTGGAGTATATTTCCAAACCCCACAACAGGTATTATTACAATAAAGGCAGAAGAAGTGGAGAGTGTGGAAGTAATAAACCTGCAAGGCAAACAAATATACACAGGCAAAGAAACCGAAATAGATTTAAGCTCACAGCCAAAAGGCATATATATAATAAAAGTAACAACTGATAAACAAACAGTAACTAGAAAATTAATAAAACAATAAATACGCTTGGTAACATTAAATAAAAAGCATTAAAACGCGTTCTATTAGCGGCGTTATGTTTCATTAATATGAAGAACTTAATACATATCATTTTAATAGTAGTCTCTTTCAATCTTTATGGTCAAAAATCCATCAGTGGACAACTAATCGATTACAGGTCCAAAGAACCTTTGTCGAATTCAGATTTACATATTTATAAAGTTATAGGTGATAGCATTGATTTTGTTGAAGAAGTCAATACAAACGATTTTGGAGAATTCCGTTTTGATAGCATTGAATCTGGTGTTTATCAAATACAAATTACAATTTCTTCTTATAATCAAGTGATAATAAATAATATAGAACTGAAAGATATGCTTGAACTCTGTAATGTATATCTTTATGAGCTTGGTATTGAATGGTCAGGAAATAACTTAGATGAAAACAATATAAGTCAAAGAACTGGTGGTTATGAGAAAGGATATTTAGAGAAGAATGTAGAGAATAATAAAGTAATACTAAACTATTTCTGCAATGATACTATCACATGTGAATACCATGAAAATATTTTAAAGATTGACCACAAGAAGAATAAGAATTAACGAAATATAACACTGGCGGATCAATCAGGGCTGGCGCACCATTTGATAGCCAGAACCATTACCCTTCCCTTAAGGGCATAAACTCAAAAATAAAGCGTCATTGCGAGGAAGCATGACGAAGCAATCTGTTAATTAAGAAGAGATTGCCACACTTGTTCCTCGTTCGCAATGACGGTAAATTCTTAACTTAATGACATTGGCCCGCAGTTGGGATAAGTTAGTTATAATAATTTTAAAAGCCGTAGGCGAATTAAAATCACAATAAACTTTTTCTAAGTTCCTCCCCTTTGGGGCGGCTAGGAGGGGCTTTTTATTATTTTATCTCCTCCTCATTTATTCCATAATGATTTACACCAATGCTATAGCTGGCAGTTTTTTCGGCAGACGAATTAAAAACTATCAGATACAAGTTTTCTTTGGCACCTAGCTCGCTACAATTTATTAGCGAAAGCTTTTCGGGCTCTACAGTAATAGTTCGTCCCGGCACAGGGTCGGAGGGAAGCTCTGTAGTATATAGCTCTATTGGCACATCGCCGGTATTGTGAACTACAAGCTCCGTATCGGCATTGAATTTTGCTGTAAGAGCATCAATAGTAATTTTGCTATCGGGCTCAATATCGCCTTCGGCTACTATTATAGGATCATCATCAGATATTGCTGCCTTGTTTGAAATTAATTGCAAATCGAAAAACCTTTGTATTTTTTCTGGTTTAGAAGAAAAATGATTCATTAGTTTTCCAAGATTCTGATACATCATCCTTGCAATCTCAATTCTAGATTCCTCAAGCAACTCAGAAGTTCTTTTTACTACACCCTCTAATGCCTGCTGTTTTTCGCGAATATCGTTAAGTATATTATAAAAAGCCTCTACTTCTTTGCTTGTATCTTTTAGCTCTTCGTGTTTGCTAACTACCAAAAACATACGGTATAGGCGCGATATACGAGTATCGTATGCACCTGTACGAAAAGCTGTTCTGCCGCCCGGAAATATAGCAACATACTCTGGCGAACGTTCTATAAACACTGCCTGTATTTGTGCATCCCATATAGGTATTTTATTATCTAACAATTTTTCAAAACCCAATATCAGGCGCATGGTTTGAGCCTTATACATACCTTTTGCCTCTAGCCATTTGGCATAATCAAGATTATATCCTTTACGTACAGGGTCGAAAGTATTGTACATATCTACAAACAAAGCCTCGCCTGTTTGTGCTTCTGCCGCAAGTTTGCTATTGTGATCGGCAGATTGAAGATTCATTAATTTGAAATTTTTGCGACTGGCATTTGCAAACTGATTTTGTGAAAAATGCCATACATATCCTTTTGAACTCATAACATTATGTTTTTAATAAAACCATAGCAATGTATCGCTTTGATACATGGAGAAGTTTATTGAGTTTAAAAGTTTAATTGAGTAAGTTTATTGAGTTTTTGATTTATTAAGAAATCTCAGCGCTGAGAAACCTCAAATAAACTATATATATAACAGCATATTGCTTAATATATTGTGTGAAATATAAAAAATATTGCAATATATTTTGTTTTAATAGATAAGTGTAAGATAATGAGCAATAAAAACTTGCATATTTTTCTTATTTCTTTATAGATACTGATACAATAAGGGCTTTTATCTAATAATTATTGCATAATTTGCCTCGGTACGAAGCTTCGTATGCACATAAACTTTGTAGTTTGCCTCGGTACGAAGCTCCGTACTCACATAAACTTTGTAGTTTGCCTCGGTACGAAGCTCCGTACTCACATAAACTTTGTAGTTTGCCTTGGTACGAAGCTCCGTACTCACATAAACTTTGTAGTTTGCCTAAGTACGAAGCTCCGTACTCACATAAATTAAGCAGTTAATTGCAATTTAAAGCTTGATAAGAAGCATAACTTTTTTAAAAAGCTGTGCTTTTTTTTAAAGTTTCTTTTTTTTTGTTATATTTGCTAATTGTTTAAAATTAACAAGGTGTAGCTATAAGGTAGATAACAGGTACTGGTGCTTTTTATCTAGTAGTTACCAAGCATAAAAAAAGAAAATAATATTACTTTATGCAACCTTTTGCATTTATTTGTAATCTTGTAATAAACCTTAAACTATGAAAAAAAAGATTTTAGTAATAAATATAGCCATTTTACTTATTTGCCATCTTACATATTCTCAATCAATTTTCCATATAGCTTACGGAACCTCAGAAAGTGAAACAATAGGGAATACTGAAATTGATACAGATAATGGATTAATATCAGCTGGTCAAAAAATGTATCCATCTCAGAACTTAAATTATTTCTATGGTTATTTATTAAATTCAAATACAAATGGTGATTTAATTTGGGCGAAAAATTTCTCAATAAATGGATATAGTGGTTATTTCAGTCATGCTATTAAATCATTTGATAAAGGTTTTGTAGCTATAGGTATACAAATTGATTCTATTGCAGGACCATCAGATATCTTAATGGTTAAAACAGACAATTTTGGCAATGTACTTTGGTCAAAAAAATATGGAAGTGCAGGTAATGAAAGTGGTACTAAAATTATAGAAACTTCTGATTATGGCTATTTAGCCTTAGGTGGAACATATGGTGCTGGAGGTATTGGTAGTTGTGATATATATATCATAAGAACTGATTCTATTGGTAATTTGTTGTGGTCTCGAATTTATGGTGGTATTGACCCTGATAAAGGTATGGATATAATACAAACTAATGATGGTGGATTTTTAGTAGTAGGCTACACATATAGTTTTGGTGTTAATAATTTTGATATTTATGTTTTAAAAATTGAATCTAATGGAAATATTCTTTGGTCTAAAACATACGAGGAAGATGGTTGGGAAACTGGTGCAGTTGGAATTCAAACAAATGATGGAGGATACCTTATTGCTGGAAAAACATTCGATGGATCTTCACCTTTCAAAACAATTTTAATAAAGACTACTGAGTTAGGAGATACAATTTGGTCAAAAACATATAGTATACCTGGGTTTACAAGCTTAACAGTTAATTCTTTGATACAAACATCAGATTCTAACTATGTTCTAGTTGGATTTGTTGAAAATGCTCCTGGCTATTATGATGCTTATTTGTTCAAAGTTGATAATAACGGTAATTGCCTATGGGCAAATTCTTTTTCAAGTACTCAATGGTTTTATTCGGTTTGGGAAACTACTGATAATGGACTAATAATGTCTGGAAATGATAATGGTTATTTTGGGATGGGAGGAAATGATGCATTAGTTGTAAAAACAAACTCTAATGGATATAGTGGTTGTTATCAACAAACAGAAATTCCTTTAACTGAAATTTCTCACCCCATGGCATCTAATGTTATTACACAGATGGATTCTGGTGGAGTAGGCAGTAATATTTTAGTAACTGCAAATGATGATAATAATATTCAAACAAATATTTGTTATTATACAACCAATCATTTTGAGTTATCAGAAAATAAATCTGAATTACAAATTTTCCCCAACCCCACAACAGGCCTTTTAATAATTAAAAATGAAGAGTTAATAATTAAGAATGTTGCAGTATATGATATTTATGGGAAAGAAATCCATATCAATCGTTCACTGAGCCTATCGAAGTGTGAGATAGACATAAGCCAGCAGCCACAAGGCATTTATATTATAAAAGTAATAACTGATAATCAAACAATAACAAGAAAATTAATAAAACAATAAATTACGCTTGGTAACTCACGCCGACATGTTGTCGGTGTGCCAACAATACCCTGCTACCGCAAAACGTAAGTTCGACAGCCTGCCCCGATTTTCTCGGGGAAGTCAACTCTTTTGTTTGGAGAATAATAAAACTTAAAGTCAATAAATATTATTAACTTTGTTAAATGTTTAGCTACAATAAAAGTAGCTATAGGGTAGATAACAGGCACTAGTGCTTTTTAGCTAATAGGTATAGCACATAAACTATAAAATGAAATAGAAATATGAAACGATTAACTTTTATCTGTATATTGTTTTACAGCATTTGTTTATACAGCCAGGAAAATCATTCCCAATTAATTGAGGCGTTTAAAAGTGATAGTATTCAACTGTTAAATGTTGAGATTACCAATGGTGATATAAATAAATGTTATGATACAGAACATGGGGAGTATACTTTGTTAGTATTAAGTATTAAAACAAATGCTACATCTATTTTTGATTATTTAATAAAAAACGATGCTAATCTGGATTTCACATGTTTTGGTAAAACTCCTCTTATGTATGCTGCAAAATATGGCCGGCTAAAAATGCTAAAATCACTAATAGAAAATGGTGCTGATGTCAATATGTCAAATGAAAATAATACGACAGTTCTGGATTATGTTCTCAGATACAATCAGGAAGAAATTGAAGAATACTTAAAAAGCATCGGTATATGTAAAATGTATGAGTTAGATGGGATAGATGGTCCGTACATTATTGATGACAGCATATTTACGATTACAAAAACGAATAAATTAAGTAGAAAAAAAATATCTGTTAGTGAGCCCATTGAAGTTTTGGTTAATGGAGAAGACGGTAACAGGTTTAATTTCTTTATACAGAACAAGCATTCTAAGGAAATCGCAATCTATTCACAGCCTGAAAAACTAATTGCAATTTCTGATATTGAAGGCAATTATGAAGGACTATACAGTTTTTTACTTAACAATGAAGTGATTGACACTAATTGTATGTGGATATTTGGAAATGGACATTTAATATTAAATGGTGATTTTGTTGATAGGAATGATCATGTTACGGAAGTATTGTGGCTGATTTATAGCCTTGAAAATAAGGCAGAAGAATGTGGAGGGAAAGTCCATTTTATCTTAGGAAACCATGAAGTAATGAATATAAACGGAGACATACGTTATGTATATGATAAATATGTGGCTGCAGCAAAAAAGATAAGTAGAAATGATAATGCTAAACAAGCCTATAAATTTATGTATTCAGAGAAGTCTGAAATTGGAAAATGGTTGAGAAGTAAAAATATTATTGAGCAAGTAGGCGATTATATTTTTGTACATGCAGGTTTGAGTCCTGAAATAGTAAAATTAAACTTGTCTATTGAAGAAATCAATAAAGCATGTAATAATTATTTTGATATAGAGACTGATAATAAAAAGAAAGATGATGTAAGTACCATTATCCTGGATGGTGGTGAAAGTCTGATTTGGTATAGAGGCCTCGTGATGGATTTCTTTAATAAAAAGAAAGTAAGCGAAGCAGAATTAGATAAAGTTCTAGCTTATTATGGAGCAAAAAAAATAGTGATTGGACATACAATTGTTGATGACATTTCTACGGATTACAATGGAAAAGTGATTAGAATAGACGTTAAACATGGAACAGAAAAAAATAGTGGTAAAACTAAGGGCTTATTGATTGAAGATGGAGTTGAATACAAAATTGATGATTTAGGGAATAAAGAGAAAATATGAATACATGCTACGCCATTAAAACAGGCGTTTATTAAGACTCGCTGGTGCGCGATTGTATCGCGTTCCTCTATGTATAGCCTGCCCCAATTTTCTCGGGTAAGTCAAACCTTTTGTTTGGAGAATAATAAAACTTAAAGTCAATAAATATTATTAACTTTGTTACACTGCTGGTGCGCGATTGTATCGCGTTCCTCTATGTATAGCCTGCCCCGATTTTCTCGGGAAAGTCAATCCTTTTGTTTGGAGAATAATAAAACTTAAAGCAAAGAATTATTAAAACCGATAAAGAAAATTACTTCATATTTTGCTCGCAAATCTAGTAAGGTTCTTGTTTCAAAACTTCCCAAAAGTAATACATAAGAACAAACAAAATCTAACAACTTTAGTCACTTGTAACTTTTGCTCACGGAACTTGTACTGAGTCTGTCTAATTATTTGCACTTTTTTTATCAAAAAGTTTCTTCCCACATTAAGGTCTTAATAATTAGATATAATACTGCTATAAAATGCACAATTTTACTTGTGCAAAACCTATAAAATCTCCCATATTATAAATTTTTTTGTAACAAAAACACGTGTTTTATTGTCATAGCTATGATAAAACCAAAAACAAATACCATGAAAGCTAACCACCAAAAAATAATATTTACAATTTTATTATTCAGTATTTTCTCATGCCTAAATGCGCAAGTAGAAATATCTGGACAGATAAAAGATTCAAAAACTAAAGATGCATTGATATATTGTAGCATAAGTGCATATAATTTTCAAGACAGTCTTATTGCCGGAGCAATAACTAATGAAAATGGGTTTTTTAAGATTTATATTCAAAGTGGTTCATATAATATAGTTAGCAGCTATATAGGTTATATGAGCGATACAGTAAAAATTAATGTAAGAAATGAAGATGAATTTTTAGGAACAATTAAAATGAAGGCCCACAAATCTGAACTAGGAGAAGTTGTGGTTAGTGCCTCAACAACCGAATTTACTATTGATAAAGAAGTGCAGACTGTAACAAAACAAATGCGTACAGGTACTTCAAAAACATCTGATTTGTTGGATAAGATGAAAGGCGTTGCTTATGACAGATATAATAATTCCATAAAAGTAGATGGTGACGATAATACTATTATTCTGGTAAATGGAATAGAAAAAAACCAGGATTACATTAAAAACCTTTCGCCCGAAAGATTGAAAGAAATTGAAATAATTCGAAATCCTAGCGGACGCTATGCTCTAGAAGGTTATTCTGCAATAATAAATGTTGTTCTGAAGGGAGATTATAGAGGCACAGAGATATTTGCAGACAACACAGCATCATTTGATTTAGACACAAAAAACAATTATTATCTGCCAATAAATAATTTCTCACTCACTTATAATTACACGTACGATAAAGTAAATCTTTATGCAAAATTTGCTAATGACCATACAGCAGTAGACATTCTAGGCGAATCAGCTCAGGATGACAAAGCTGGAAATATTATAGAAAATAAGCCATTTATGGGAGAAAACAATCTGAATATGATCACTATAGTTAACAACTATACTTTTGGTGCCGATTATTATATTAATCCTAAACACACAATAAGCTATGAAAGTAATATTGCTGCATTTCCTTCTACCAATCAAAATACTAATATTAGTTATGATGTAGCACATTACAAAGATGGAGACTTAATAGAAAGTTACAATTCGGATATGGAAAATCTCTCAGAAACTAGTGATATTTCAAACTCACTTTTTTACTTATATAAGATTGATAAAAAGACAAAATTAAATGCTGATTTTACTCATTCAAGATATACAAATACTTATACAAATAATATTACTCAAAGCAATGGTTTTGTGAGAGATGAGGTAGGAGTAAATAATAAAGACTATACCAAGCTATATCTCGAGCTTAGTCATAGTATTAATAAGAAGTCTTCAATAATGGCAGGTTATGGAAATACATGGAGACAAACTAGAAACAATTATGGTTCTGAGACAAAACTGCTAACTACAGAAGATTTTATTAATGACACAAACAATTTTTCGCTTACAGAAACTAGGCATAAATTTTATGCTTATTATTCTTCACGCATATCTAGCAAAATGAGATTTAAAATTGGGGCAGCTACTGAATATAGTCATCCTAAAGCAGGAGAATTAGATAAAACTTACATTATTTATCTGCCTCACTTTGATTTTGATATTTCTGCACATCAAATGTTGAATATTAAACTTAAGTACAGAGCAGATAGTGATTATCCTAGTATTAATCAGGCAACCCCGTTTAATCATATATTAGATTCTTATACAAGTGAAAGGGGAAATCCATATCTGAAGCCAGAACAAACTCATACTGTGTCTGCAAAGTTTCGTATTCTGCAAGGCTTGATGTCTCTTGAGCCTTATTATAGTTTTTCTAACAATAAGATAAATAGAATTGCAAACTCTCTAGGTGATAACAAGATTGAATATAGCTATGATAATGTAGGAAACTACATAAGCCAAGGTATTAAAGGTGATATTACCATTCCTTTGTTTAAACAAAGTTTGATCATTCAAACAAGTTTCGATTTTTTCAAAAGTAGTATTACCTATAATGGAAAAATCAATGAAATAAATGATTGGGTTATGAATTCACAGATGTTATATATCAATAAGAAATATAAGACAGTAGCTGGGTTTAACTACCAAAAGGGAATTAAAAAATTAATAAATGCTCAGGGTTATGATTATTATAATACAGACTATTGGATGCTTCTTGTTCAGCAACCATTTTTGAAAGATAAATTGACTGTTATGCTTGGTTATATGCTTCCTGTAAACTTTGGAGCAATCTATGAACAGGGCAGTTATATTGATACAGATATATATAAAGCAACCACCACATACGATATAAGCATGTTGAAGAATTTTCTAGTGGTAAGACTTGCCTATCGCTTCGACAAAGGGAAAAATATTAGAACTCTTGATAAAGACATAAAAAAAGAAACTGAGGGAAAGTCAAAAGGTCTTTTTTAATCTGATGCAGTAGATAAGTAACACAATAGTTATTTTCACCGTTACCGCCCGATACAATCGGGAAGTAATAAAGTATTGCATACCATAAGTAGAAAATAATCGAGGCTAGGTTTTTTTTAATCTTTGGAAATAAATAAAAAGGATTAAAACGCGTTCTATTAGGTGCGTTGGCATTAATTAAATTAAATATATTTTAATAAACACCGCTACCGAATCCTTTTGTGTGGTGAATAATGAAACTTAAAGTCAATAAATATTATTAATTTTGTTAAATGTTTAAAATTAATAAAAGTAGCTATAAGGTAGATAACAGGCACTAGTGCTTTTTATCTAGTAGTTGTGCAAAATACAGTAAAACCAAAGTACACTTAAATAAACCCAAAGAAAAACATTATGATAAAAAAAATAATATCAATTTGTTTACTCCTTCTCGTAATTAAATTTAGTTATTGTCAGGCTGATGATAAAGGTGGTTATGATGTTGGATTTAAATATTTTAAGGCTATAGATAATTCGAGAAATTATGTTATAGGTACTGATACGGTAAATAGACCCATGTTGATTCATTTTTGGTATCCCAGTCAAAATAATTCTGAATTGAAATGTATGTCATTCAAAGATTATATTGATTTAATTGCAATTAGAGAAGATTTTAATAAAAAACAACAGGACATTGATAATGTCTCAGAAGAATTTATTAATGCTTACTTGGGATTTTCCAAACGTCAATTTGGAATTGACACCTTAATAACAACAAAAGAGGCACTAAATAGCCCTGTTAAAGCAATATACAATGCAAAACCAATTAATGATAAATTTCCTCTCATAATATATGCTCCATCGAACAGTAAATCAGCAGTACAAAATCATATTATGTGTGAGTATTTGGCTAGCAATGGATATTGTGTTGTTTCAGTTGGTTCTGCAGGACATGAAACATTAAAACGATATGATCAAATAAAAGCTACATTAGCACAAGTTCGTGATATGGAATTTATTGTAAAATATATTAGTGATTCATTGACATTAAAATTTTCGGATATTGGACTATTCGGATTTAGTACTGGAAGTATGGCGACAATAATTTACCAGATGAGAACCCCTGAGGTGAAAGCTGTAGCTTGTTTAGATGGCAGCCATGAATACTCATTTTATTTTATCTTAAATAAAACTGAAGGGTTTAATTTTGATAAAGCAAATACACCATATCTGATGATTGCAAATAATTATAAAGACTTTTCAATTTTCCCATATTACAGTTCTATTTCTGTAGAGGATAAATATTTGTATAAGATGACTGCACTAGACCATAACGGATTTATATCATTTTGGCAACAATTTGCTATGTGCAGTAAAGATAGTAATGCAAATAGTACAACTGAAAGCTATACTGTTTTATGCAATTGCTTTAATAGTTTTTTTAATACCACATTAAAATCGGGAATTGAGAATTCAAAAGAATTTGAAATACAGAATAATGAATTAATTCAAAAAGATTCTACTGATTATAGTATTATTACAAAATTGCTTAACCAGATATTACAAGAAGGTATTGATAGTTCAATATCTGGGATAAAATCAAACGAAATATTGTATAAAGGCAAAGCCAATATGATTAATGTACTAGGTAGAATGTTTTTAGGTAATGATAATGACATTGCGATAAAAATATTTACAGCTAATACAGAAATTCATCCTGATTACTGGGAAAGTTTTTATTATCTAGCAAGCTCATACAAAGAGAGTAATCATATAGATGCAGCGAAAGGTGCAATTGCCAAAGCAAGGGATATTAACAAAGATAATGGCGATATTCAGATTTTATATGATGAGATCATGAAAATGAATGCAGAATAAAGTACTTTGCCCTGCTGGTGCGCGATTGTATAGCGTTTCTCTATGGATAGCCTGCCCCGATTTTCTCGTGGAAGTCAACCCTTTTGTTTGGTGCATTGAAAAAAACGAATATGAATAGAATATTAATGATATTATTTTTAGGACTGATTTTGGCAAGTTGTGGACAAGACAACACCAATAAAAAAACGGAATTAGTTGACCAGAATGTTTCAAGTAATGAAATTCAGTTGGATACTTCAATGGTTGCAATTCTGCCATTTGATACGACACAATATTGGATTTTTGAAAATGCTAAACAGACAGATTTATGTAATTCTGATTTAATAATAATTGAGAATGTATTGATTAAGTTTTTAGCTGAATATAATCCTAAACAAGAATTCGAATTTAATGATATAAGCTCTAAAAATCCAGAATACAATCTTGACATTAAAAATTTTATTATTGACATCGAAAGATATAATCGACAATATATTCCTGTAATTAATGACAAAGGAGAAAAAGAGGTTTGGATTAATTGTTTCTGCAACTCTTGGGGCAAAAATTGGAGAAAGGAAAAAATAATAGTTAAAGATGGAGGGAATTGCTATTTCAATTTAAAAATCAATCTTCACACTAAAAATTATTATGATTTTATGGTAAATGGAGATGCTTAAAGAATGAACAACGACCCCACAACAATGTGTATAATTCATAAGGGTTTCAGAGGTTTTCGAGCGTTATTACCCGCATCAATTTTGGCAGGTAACTTGATTAGTTTGAATCCCGCAATCCCATACGTATCATGCACTCAACGTTACCAAGCATAACAATTAAAAATTTATCTTTAGTCGTTTCAATTATTTTTATTTCATTATTTTCTTAAATTGTTTTTGTCGCATTAATCCGATTATGAACCTCATGCCAAAACAGAAGAAGAAAAGGAAAAGGATAATGAGAAAAAATCAAATGAAAATTTTGGTTTATATGGTTTTAATCTATTTGTAAAAATGAGAAATTAATTGTTTTTATACAACATTATTAATTTTTTTACTAAGTTTGTCATACTAATAAAAAATATCAGTAATAATAACTAAAAGGAGAAATTAATATGAGTGGCGTTATCATAAAAAATTCAAGAAACACGGAAAATGCACCAAAAAGTTCTGTATCTACACAAACTGTAGCTTTTTCTCATTACAACAACATTTCAGCTCAATTACCTGTAGACTCTAAAACTGGTAAAATGGTAGCTGGTGGTGTAAAAGAGCAGGCTGAACAGTGCTTAAACAACATTAAAGCAATTGTAGAAAGTATCGACCATGTTATGGACGATGTTGTTAAAATCACTATATTCCTTAAGGATATCTCAGATATTGACGCTGTAGACGAAGTTTATACAACATTCTTCCAAGGCTCTCGTCCTACACGCACAACAATTGAAGTTGCAGCTTTACCTATGAATGATGCTTTGGTACAAATTGAAGCACTTATTTCAAACGGTGAAGGTACAGATCCACAAGCTCCTTGCGATCTTATAAAAGTTTCAAGAAACACGAAAAATGCACCAAAAAGTTCTGTATCTAAACAAACTGTAGCTTTTTCTCATTATAATAACCTTTCTTCTCAATTACCTATCGACCCAAAAACTGGTGAAGTGGTAACTGGTGGTGTAAAAGAGCAGACTGGACAGTGCTTAAACAACATTAAAGCAATTTTAGAGAGTATCGATCACCTTATGAACGATGTAGTTAAAACAACTATATACCTTAAAAATATTTCGGATGTTGAAGCCGTAAACGAAGTTTGTGCAAAATTTTTCCCAAACTATGTTCCTGCACGTACAGTAGTTAACGCTTCAGCTTTACCTATGGATGCTTTGGTACAAATTGATACCGTTGTGTCACACGGAGATGGTACACCCCCACAACTTCCTGAAGATACCCGTCTACTCGTTATAGAAGCAAACAATACGGAAAATGCACCAAAAGTTCCATATTCACACACTGTAGCTTTTTCTCATTACAATCATATTTCAGGTCAATTACCTTTAGATCCAAAAACTAGTGAAATAGTAGCTGGTGGTGTAAAAGAGCAGGCTGAACAATGCCTAAATAATATCAAGGCAATTATAGAAAGTGTAGACCACAATATGGACGATACAGTTAAAATAAATATCGCCCTTAAAAATATCGCAGATATTGATGCTGTAAACTTCGTTTACACAACATTTTTCAAAGGCGATCTTCCTGCAAGAACAACAGTTGGCGTTTCAGCTATCCCTATGGATGCTTTGGTACAAATTGATGCCGTTGTTTCTAACTGTGAAGGTACACCACCTGCGTAACAACGAGATCCTTTTTTGTTTTGATTTCATGTCTTAAAAGCTAAATCAACTCTATTACAATTATAGCTATTAATATATGACTCAATTGTAAACGGAATTTCTTTATTATTGATTTTGTTAAATGTTTAAAATTAATAAAAGTAGCTATAGGGTAGATAACAGGCACTATTGCACGTTATCTAATAGTTGGCAAGCATAAAAAACAGAACACGCAGAAGCAAGAAATCGTAAACAGAATAGGTATTAATGAAAATGAAAAACAAATGAAAAAGAAAATATTAGTAGTAATAATAACATTAATAATAGCTATTGTAGGAATATCCTTTTATTTCTTAGAAAACCAAAACTTAAATGAATGGGATAATCCATCAGACAAAGATATGTATACTTACGCAATAGTATATACTCAGATTGAAACTGATATTTTGGAAGAAATAAAAAATAGCATTAGAGAATTATATCCCTTTGATAAGGTAGGAGAAGGTATATTCTGTTATAAACAGAAATGGAGAAATTCTGGATTTATTCGTTTAAATTTTGCATATATAAAAGATGTTGATTTAGCTTATGAAAGTTTGGATTTGAAAAAAAACATTGAAGTTATTTTAAATAAACATAATGAAATAATTATCAGAGAAACATGTATCATTGACGATAAAGGGAATAAGTATTAACGAAAATAATGTTAATTTTAGATATTGACTAATTGTATTATAGATGAATTAATTACGCTTGGTAACAATAAATAAAAAGCATTAAAATACTTTCTGTCAGGGGATTTGGCATTAATTAAATGAAATATATTCTAATAAACACCGCTACCGAATCCTTTTGTGTAGTGAATAATAAAACTTAAAGTCAATAAATATTATTAATTTTGTTAAATGTTTAAAATTAACAGGGTGTAGCTATAAGGTAAATAACTGGCACTAGTGCTTTTTATCTGCTACCTAGGTGTAAACTTTGAACTGTTTTAATAGAAACTTAAACCTTAAATATTATGATTAGAACTATTTTAATTTCCGTAATGTGTTTTCTGATTTTAAATAGTGTTAACTCTCAGGCACTTATTGCGACAAGTGCTCATCCTGATGCAACTGCAAATCATAATCAAAGAAAAATTATTCGTGATGATTTTGGAAATATATTTGTTGTTTTTATAGACACAGCTGGTCAAGGCAATGTTATCAAAGGTGTTGAGTACCATTCAAGTGCATGGGGTACTCCAGCAAATATATTTGATGGATTTAATCCAACCATTGCAATAAGTGATGATAATACAATTTATCTCGTTTATGAGTCAAATGACTCTATTTCTGAGATAAGGTATACATCAACTTTAGATTTTATAACATGGACACCTGCAATTACTATTAGTGACACATCATATAAATGCTATTTGCCTGTTGCTGATGTTGATTCATCAGCAGGTCTTAATATTTTCTGGACTAGGAAAATAGATAGCCTAAATGAGTCAATTGTGTATGCCAGAATTATCAATGACACCCTGAATAATCAATTGATTATAGATACAAAATCTGAAATCAATGATATTGCAATTGCTAATCATTTGAATTATGGTAATGATGTATTGATATTTGCAGTTCAACATAATCAGGATTCAATAAATTATTTTATTTCATCTGATAATATGAGTACTATAGATACAATTTATAGTTGTATAGGTACTCAACCATGTATCACTTATAATTCCTATGATGGTTCTCTAAATACATTTAATGATATTATAAGATTATTATATTTAAACAATGGTCAGTTAACTGAAATAGAAACTCATTATAACAATTTGTCTCATAAAGATGTTAATGATTTATTTTCAGGTCAAACAGATTATGTCTGTATAGATGATGTTGCACCTGATGTAGGATATAGTTTCTTGTATATGCAAAATGACATATTATACCATGGTTTTTCATATGGGATGATATACGGGATGAATCCATGGTTCAATACGATGAATACAATAACGACGAATCCCATTAATCCATCAATTGCATATAAACATTTTAATTTTTCTAAAGTTGATTTTGTATGGATGGAAGATAATGGAAATGGTTATAATATTTTTTATTTAAGAGATGATAAACATGTATGGCTAAGTGATGAAGACATTAAGGAAAATAAAGGATTTTCTATTTCAGGTTACCCAAACCCATTCAATAATAAAATAACTATTCAAGTTAAAACAGAGAATGATAATGACATCCCCACCATCAAAATATACAACTCTAATTCGCAATTAGTTAACATCTTGCATGTTGTTAGTGAATCTAATAAAAAATTTGTTTATGAATGGAATGCTATGGATAGTGATGGAAAAATGGTTAAACCAGGTATTTACATTGTTCAATGCATTTGTAATAATATTAAAACCGTTCGGAAGATAATTCTAGTAGAATAAAAGCCTACACATAACACTACCTAATCAATCAGGGCTATAACACCCCGCTTGATAGTTAGAAACCTTAAAAGAATTTTACATTAGTGGCATTAGTGTTTAAACCAAATTCGTAGCGAAGAAGTATTTCGTTAGTTCCTCTGCTATAGTTTGCAATTTCGGATGTTGGAAAATCGTGTGAAAAACCAAACCTTAATTGTGATGTCAGTTGATATTCTATAAGCCATACCAGTGCATCTTCGCTTCTAACAGACAGCCCGAACCATAACAGGTTTTTATATATTAAACTACAGTTAAGGTCAAGTTGTGCTGCATATTCAGGATACGATTTAAAAAGAAACGAAGGTTTTAAGCTTAATTCATCGTTAAGTTTAAATAAAATCCCGCTTGAGAGCATAAAATTATTATGTTTAAATTCAAGACTGTTATCAACAATTGTTTCCTGATTGTAGTTTACAATAAAAGGAGAGGAGAAGCCAATATAATATTTAGAGTGTTTGTAGAACACGCCAAAGCCAAAGTTCGCCAGAGTTTCGCTGTGGTTATTTTGGAAAACAATATCGTTAGGAGCTGTGGTATTAATTTTATCCCAATATGAATTGATAAAGCTAATTCCAATACTTGTTCCAAAAGCAAGTTTGCCTTTTTTTATAGGAATTCTGTATGAGTAATAGCTGTTAATGGCTGTGTGTTTCGATACTCCAATATTATCGTTTAATAATGCAATTCCAATTCCAATTCTCTTTTTATTCACTGGCATGTGTGCGCTAATATTTTGAGTTTTGGGAGCTCCGCTAAATCCTGCCCACTGGTTTCGCGAAGTCATTGAAATACTTAATACCTCTCTGCTTCCGGCATAAGCAGGGTTTATCGCTAAATAATTAAACATATACTGACTATAAAACATGCTATATTGCGAAAATGCAGCAGAGCAGCTAATAAATAGTAGTAGTATTATAATTATTTTTTTCATTTGTTTTTGTACTTCAATCCCAACCTATAAATGTTGGGGCAATTTATCATCGTTTAATTACTAAATAGCCTTTAAATTTACCTTCATTCTTTACTTCCAATATATAGAAATAAGTACCGTTTGGCATATCAACATCATTATAATTTTTTCCTTCCCAATTGTTATTATAGTTTTCCTGATACAATATTTCGTTACCCCATCTGTCGTATATCCATAAGGTAGCATCAAATTCATCAATTAGTCCTTTAATTACAAATTTATCGTTAACACCATCACTATTTGGTGAAAATCCGCTGGGAATAAGAATATTAAGATTTACATTTATTAGCAGAGTATCTGTTTTTGTTTCACAAATGCCATTACTTAATGTCCATGTAATAAGATTCTCGCCGGCAGGAATTCCATGCATTATGGTGTTTGGGTCATAATCATCAATAAACAATCCTCCTCCTTTTATTAATTCCCAGTGCCCGTCAAACAATGGAGGCAAAATTGCGTTAAGCATTACATCATACTGATAATCCAAAAATATATCTTTGCCTGCATAGTTGATACTATCAAGCAAAGGTTCAATAAACTCTATTTGTAAAAAGTCGTTAGCATCACATTTTTCGTTAAACTCTATCCATTCAATAGAGTATTCGCCATAGTTGGCAGCATGAATATTTGTTTTGGGATTGTAAATATCATCAAAATTAATATCTGGTTGTGAAATCCATTCGCCATGATTTCCTGTTACAGAAATAATTGCACTTAAACCTTCAGATGTTGATAATTCACAAATAGTAGTATCGTATCCTGCAAAAGCAACTGGATTATCTATAACAACAACGCTAAATACTATTGCCGGGTTTGGTGCTTCACAACCATAAGCATCAAATACGCTTGTTAATGAATAATCTGAATTTACAGTAGGAGTAAGGGAGTCGATATATAATAAGTCGGTGATGCTATCAATTGACCAAAAATTAGTTCCATCGTTAAGATTAAATCCCCAGGGTAATTCACCCTGAAAATGAATTTGATATTCCATCCCATCATCCTTACAAATTGAATCTTGATAATTGAAAGTGTAAGAAGGAGAAGGTTTTATTGTTATTTCAATTTCACTACTTATGTTATTTTCCATACATGAGTTTACTATTCTTCTAAAATATGTAGTTTGAGTTAGATTTTCAGATTGGTAGTATTCAAAGTCATTTGTTTGTGGAGCATTATTCCAATTGCCACCTTGTATGCTATCTTGCCATAAATATAAATAGTTTCCATTACCTCCTGTTGGAGAACTCAAAGGACCCATTATCAATTGTGTATTATTGCAAATTGAATAATCAGGAAAGGAAGCAGGGAAAATAAAATTATTTCCAATTGGTTCAGATACCTCAATAACAACTACATTGCTAATATACATTTCGGCTGCACATTGTGGCGCTAATAAAGTAACTTTTCTTCTATAGTAAGTAGTTTCTGTTAAAATACCGGGGAAATAATTTTGCTGATTTGAAACAGATATCCAGTTAATGCTATCAGTGCTATATTCCCACGAGAATGTAATATCTGAGCCATATAATTGTTCAGGATAAGTTCCATAAATAGTGTCAGGAATTTCACCCGTACATAAAAATTGATTACCATCTATATAATTATCATTTGCATTAATTACATTTACTGATATAAAATTGCTTTCACTGGAGCAAATACCACTATAGACAATTCTTAGATAATAAGCAGTGTATGTATTTATAACAGGTGTGTAATCTTGTTGGATGCCAACAGAGTCCCATGCAAAGCCATCGGTACTTTTATACCAGAAAAAATCATATACGCCAATACCACCTGCAGGCATAGTTCCGGTTATTGTGTTAACAATTGCTCCATTACAAATAGTATCAGCATTTTCTCCATTAATTTTAATGATATTATTTGTAATTGTCAAATTAGTATCGAGTTGAATAAGAATAATATTACTTGTATCGGTGCATCCTCCCGAAAAAACAATTCTTCTAAAATATGTTAAGTTATATAAAGGCTGAGATAAATAACTTGGTTGATTATTTTCAATACCACCAGCAGGTATCCATGTTATTGAATCAGTACTTTCTTCCCATAAAAAAGCATAGTTTCCGTTACCACCTTGTACGGGTATAAGTGGTGAAATTCTAACATTGCTTCCTGTGCAAACTATAGGAGTATATGTGTAAATTTCATTATCTGTAATTGGCTCATTTCTCACCACTTTACACACATTACTTAAAGTGTCAAGTGTGTCACATCCATTAAGCATTAAAGCTGTTATCTTTCGCCGGTAATACATACTATCGCTTGAAAATTGAGGATAATAATTTTTATTATTATTATTATTGCCGTAAGCAGATCCCCAGTTTATCTTGTCAATGCTTTCCAGCCATTCATAATTAAGTGAAGTGTAATAATTTGAGTTTGGTTCTGGTCCTTTAATTGTATCGGCAATATTATTTTCACAAATACCTTGATAACTGTCAATAAAATTATCCGTTATTGAAAAAACTTCAATTTGAATAAAGTTGCTTGCTGTAGGGCATTCAGTAAAATTGGAATCAATTGTTACAATTCGGGCATAATAATATGAATTATCGGGATGAGTTAAAAAGGAATAATATTGTGAATTATTGTATATGTCAACAAAACTAGGGTTTACAAAGCTTGAATCAGCAGATTTTAACCAAATGTAGTAGTAATCTATTCCATTACCTCCGCTAGGTTGTATCCCACCAATAGAATCGGGAATTTCACCCCAGCAAATTGCTTGGTCATTTGCAATAATGTTGTTAATAATAGGAGGTGTGCCTAATAAAACATTAATTGTTAAAACATTACTTGTATCTGTAAATCCACCCGATTCGACTTCTCTTGCAAAATAGAATTTTGGAAAAGCTGTTAAATTATATGAGAACATATACCCAATTTCATTATTTGTTCCTATTGCAGGATTCCAATTAATAGAATCGTTGCTAACTATCCATAAATATGTATATGTGCCATTGCCTCCTAATGGTTCAGAGCCTTTTAATGGGAAAGCTATACCGTTATCGCAAACTGTCTGGTTATCACCAATAACATTATTTGTAATTTGTCCTTGTAAGGTAAAATTACAAAATAAGTAAAATATTAGGGCTATTTTTTTAATAGTATTCAAATGATTATTATTAATAATCAAAGATATAAATTTTAAAATAAAAAACTATGAATTTAAATCAGAAATTTGATAAAAACAACATAATTATTGTTGTTTCTTATATCTCATACGTTTAATTGCATTTTTTATTCTATCTATGCTTAAATGTCGTTCTTTTTTATTTTCATAAATATCATCAATAGTAACCATAATGCCCGATTCTTCAACATTCCCAAAATGATCGTTTAATGCGGTCCCAAAAAATCTCATTGTAGGAGATAGGTTCATATA
This sequence comes from uncultured Bacteroidales bacterium, assembly GCA_964442075.1. GTDB lineage: Bacteria > Bacteroidota > Bacteroidia > Bacteroidales > CAYTAU01 > CAYTAU01. Next base: position 6,960 of record CAYTWH010000044.1, on the reverse strand, counting down.
CGTATTGATAAGAGGAGGGATATTTTCGCCCAAAGATCTTACATTTTGCAGAAGAATCTTATAATCTTCTTTGTAGTCTTCTCCTACAAAAATATTGTTTAATTCTTTTATTGATGTATTAATTCCTAAAGCGTTTATTGGAGTAATTAAGTTTTCTTTATCTTTAAATTGTTTGTTCAAAAAATATAATATCATATCTCTTGCACGTTGATTAAAATCAGTATACATAGTAACTTTACCAAAGAAATATTTTACATTTGGATGATTAATAATAAGTGAACCTAATCCATCCCAAAGATTATCTAAAGCAAAAAGTTGTGTTTTAGAAGATACGGTTGATTGATAATTAGGCTGAATAAACGACCTTCCTAATTCAATTGTATAAGGTAAATATTCGTTATTAAATTTATCGGAGAAGTTAAAAAGTCTTTTAGTTGCTAAAATGTATTCCCCATTTTCATCTTTCATTGAATTTACACATAATATGTAGCGATATCCGCCCAGTATCTCTTCTCTTTCATTGTCCCAAACAATTAGTTGTTGGTAAGGATTTTTGGCAGTATCATATTTGTCAATATCAATTTCTTTTCCGGTGCCTCCACCTGAACTTCTAAAAGTCATTTCTCTTAAACGACCAATTTCTCTTAAAATGTTAGGAGAGTTATGACAATTAATTGAATATAAATAATTATTACCAAAATTAGTTACTCTCAGAAATTTATCATCAGATAATTCTTTTTTTATCAAATCCTTATGTACAGGGGGAATAATTCGCTTCATTTAAATTGTTTTTTACAAAATTAGTGAATATTTAACGAATAATAACAGAAAAAGATTTCCAATTTACCTATGACTAAGGATTAATAAAAAAAAAATTTTCAGTTAAGCAATTTTACATTTGTATTTAATTAAGTTTCAATGATAAAATGACATTTTATTAAGTTATTAACAATATGTTAATAATTATTTATTCAGAAAACATTTTAAATTAATACAAAAGGCTTACATTTAACTTTTTAAAGTATAATTAATCAAGAAGTTATGAATAAGGTATTTATTTGGATTTTAATTATCAGTTTTTCGTTATTATTTACCAAAATAAGCAGTGCGAATAATTCAAACTATGGATTTTTTCAGAAACCTGTTAAAGAAAAAATTAAGGATAAGGATCCTGTTAAAGAAAAAAATAAGGATAAGGACGAAGACAAAGAACGTTTTAAAATTCAAATGACTTCTGCGTGGGTAAGATATATTGATGAAGATTATTATGGTGCATTAAGAATATATCGAAAGTTATATGAGAATAATAAAGAACATTCTACCTTGAATTTTAGAATGGGAAAATGTTTTATTGAACTTAATGAGATGGATACTGCTTTAACTCATTTAAAAATGGCATATAAGCAAAATCCACCTGTTAGCAATGAAATACATTTTTTATTTGGAAAAGCATATCAGTATTTGGGAGATTTGCAAAGCGCTATTAATTCATATTATAATTATAAAGCTACTTTAAGCCCAAGGCAAAATGAAAGACATGCTGTAAATATTTTATTAAGACAATGTTCTATTGCTAAGGAGTTGATGGAGAATCCTGTTAATGTGCAAATTAATAATTTAGGAAAAAATGTTAACACAAAATATACAGATGCATGTCCTTCAATTAGTGCTGATGCTAAAACTTTAATATTTACTTCACGAAGACCTGAAAATATAGGAGGGAAAATTGATCTGTTTACTGAAGAGTATTATGATGATGTATATATCTCGAATTGGAATGCAGAGAAAAAAGAATGGTCTGTTGCTGAAAACATCGGTGCACCAATCAACACAGAAGCACATAACGCAAACATGAGTATAACACCGGATGGTAATAAAATTTTTATTTATAAAAATGTAATTGGTGAGACAAAAAGTGGAGACATTTATATAAGTGAAAAAACCCCAACGGGAGAATGGGGAGTGCCAAAAGCATTTGCAAATGAAAATAAATATATAAATACAACATATTTTGAAAGTTCAGCTTGTTTATCTTCAGATGGCAAAACATTATATTTTGTTAGTGAAAGAGAAAAAGAAGGATTTGGACATGGAGATGTTTATGTTTCTCATAAAGAGGGTAGAGAATGGACAAAACCTGTAAATTTAGGACCTATAATTAATACAGAAGGAGATGAAATAGGTGTATATATTCATCCTGATAATAAGACATTGTTTTTTAGTTCAAATGGACATAACACAATGGGTGGTCATGATATATTTATGAGTTTATTGAGTAATGATGGAAAATGGAGTGAACCAATAAATATGGGTTATCCGATTAATACAACACAAGAAGAAATTCACTTTGTATTTACTGCCGACAGGCAAATGGCATATCTTTCAAGTTCGAGAAATGAAGGACATGGAAAAATGGATGTTTATGCAGTAAATATGGCATATTATTTTAAAAACAATACGCAAATTGATGAAAATATGGCATCAACTATTACAGGACCACCTTTAGCAATTCTCAAAGGTAGTGTTGTTGACGGAGAATCGAGTGAGGCATTAGTAGCTAATTTATTAATTAAAGATCTTAGTAACAATAAAACTAAAATTACAAGTTCAAATAAAAATGGTAATTATTTCATAACTCTTCCATCTGATAGGAAGTATGAGATTACTGTAAAAAATAAAAATTACAAACCTCTTGTTGTAAAGTTTAAATTACCTAAAAATGATGGTGAAATACCAACAATGGTCAAGCATTTATTCTTAAATAAAAAATAGTTGAAATACTTAGCATAATATTAAAACGATGTTTAAAAGACATCGTTTTTTTTTACTATAACGATACTGAATTGATTTACAAATAAACCTTATGAGACTAATATTTAAGTTGTTGGATTTTATTGCCTTATTGATTATAAGTTTAAGTTTAAATTCGCAAAACATTGATACGAATAAAACAATTACTGCAAATAAAAAGCAATTAGTTTACCAGTTTAATATTCATCAGGATATTGGACCTGCAATATGGAGACAAACTCAACAAGCTTTTGACGAAGCAAATGAATTAAAAGCAGATATCATAATAATTAACATGAATACGTATGGAGGATTAGTTAATGATGCAGATTCAATTAGAACAAGAATATTAAACTGCAAAATCCCTGTTTATGTGTTTATAAATAATAATGCAGCTTCGGCAGGGGCATTGATATCTATTGCTTGTGATAGAATATATATGCGAAAAGGTGCAAATATTGGAGCGGCAACAGTTGTTGACCAAAGTGGACAACCTGTACCGGATAAATATCAATCTTTTATGCGTTCAACAATGCGTTCTACTGCCGAGGCTCATGGATGTGATACATTAATAAACAATAATGACACTACTATAAAATGGAACAGAGATCCTAGAATTGCTGAAGCCATGGTTGATCCTATGATATTTATTGAAGGTATTATTGATTCAGGAAAAGTTCTGACTTTTACTACATCAGAGGCAATTAAACACGGATATTGTGAGGGAACTGCCGAAAATATTCAGGAAGTAATTGATATGGAGGGCGTTACGAATTACGAAATAAAGCAATATGAAGCATCGGCAATTGAATCAATTATTGCATTTTTTATAAATCCTATAATTCATGGTCTATTAATAATGATAATAATTGGAGGAATTTATTTTGAACTTCAAACACCCGGTATTGGATTTCCAATTGGTGCAGCAATAATTGCAACTGTTTTGTATTTTGCACCATTGTACCTTGAAGGATTGGCAGAAAATTGGGAAATTTTAATATTCTTTATTGGTTTGATATTATTATTGCTTGAAATATTTGTTATTCCCGGATTTGGTATAGCAGGTGGAACAGGAATTGTTCTTGTTGTTCTCAGCTTGTCATTAAGTATGATAGATAATGTGGCATTTGATTTTAGAAATCCTGAAATTGCAGTAAAAACAATTTTAAAGTCATTAACGATTACGTCAATATCTATTGCTGTCTCGTTTGTATTGTCCTTATATGTGAGTAAAAAAGTATTTACTTCAAAAAGATTAAAAATTGCTTTGTATTCTACTCAGGAAACTAATGAGGGCTTTGTCGGAATTGATTTAAAACAAAAGACTCTTATCGGTAAAACAGGAGTTGTTGTTACAATGTTAAGATTATCAGGAAAAATTGAAATAGACGATGAAGTTTATGATGCTATGTCATTAAAATCATTTATTAACAAAGGTGATAAAGTTAAAGTAATTAGAGATGAGGCAGGTCAACTCTATGTTAGAAAAGTTTAAATGAATGCTCTTCCTAGAATCCCCAAGGGGGAGGAACTGGAAAGGCAACATATTACCATCGAATATTCGGGGACAACTTTTTCGGAAATTAGTTTAAATTTACAAATTTAAATGAGTGATACAGAATACATAATACGCGATTACAAAGATGATGATTATTCTCAGGCAGTAAAATTATGGGAAGAAACGGGCATGGGGGGAGCATTTAGGGGTGATGATGAAAATAAAATTAGAGACACACTGAAAATTGGCGGAAAATTACTTGTAATGGAAGCCCTTAATAAGAATATTATTATTGGAACTTCATGGCTGACAAACGATGGACGTAGAATTTATCTTCACCACTTTGGAATAAAACCGGAATATCAGGGCAGAGGATTGTCAAAACCATTAGCTAAGGCGTCTATTGATTTTGCGAAGAAAAAAGGTTTACAAATCAAATTAGAAGTTCATCGAGAAAATAAAACTGCTGTTGCTCTGTATGAAAAATTTGGTTTTAAATATCTTGGAGATTATGATGTTTATATAATTCGGGAATATTCCGATTAATGATAAAATCAAATAAGCAGTATTTTCTTATTTTTTAATGCTTCTTTCCATTCAGGAGGTAAATTGAAATGTTTATCCATATAATCGTCAAGTTCTTCTTTTGTTTTTGCGGATAATAACTCAGACATTTCTTCAATAATTTTACCACTTATAATAAAAGGAGTAACAGAATATACAAGTTTATCTCCATTACAATGAGCGTAGACTTGATATTCTTTTAAATTGTCAATTTGGTCATTGCTTATAATGCAATTATTCATCCATCTTTCTATACTTGGTTCTCCTTCACTAAAAAGCTTTTCCATTCTTTCATTTTCATTAAATTTACCTTTGAAAAATGCTTCAATGTTTTGCATCGATTCGGGCGACATAGTAGTTTGCATATTTTGGGCACAATCTATACAAATAGCATGTTCAAATTCAACTTCATTATCTTTAAATGCTTTTTCGATCATATAATGTGTTCCTTCTTCAAGCAAGTATTTACCACAATTAATACAATATTCAAAATGCTCTTCACCTACATAAGTCTTGAAAATATCAGGAATATCAGTTTCAAAAAAGTCCATAAATATTTGGTGTAAATTGAACGGCTAATTTACTATTAAAAATTTTGTTGTAAAATTTAATGTAAGAAAAAACAACCTTTATGTATTTTATTACGTCTATTATAAAACTGTTAATAAGTTTGGTAAAACATTAACATTAAATTAACATAAAACGGAGCAAATTGTATTATATTTGATAACTGATAAAAGCTACATAGATGCCAATCCAATTTGTCAGGGATATGGCTACATAGATGCTGATTTTTTCTTAAATTATCTTAAAATGAAAAAGATATTTAAAGCATCTGTATTATTAATTTTTCTTTTTCTTGGAATTTCTTATTATTCTTTTGGACAGGCTACTGATTTAATTATTTCCGAATATGGAGAGGGAACTTCCGGTAATAGTAAATATATTGAAATTTATAATGGAACAGGTTCAAGTGTAGATATATCAAATTATGATATTTGGATTGTATCCAATGGAGGTACATGGCCAGAAGCAACAATTTCACTTACTGGAACTTTAACCGATGGTTCAACTTATGTAATAGCCAATAATGTGACCGATGTACCAGGTGCAGATAAATATAGTGGATCTTGTTCGTGGAATGGAGATGATGCTGTTGGTCTTGCAAAATCAAGTGCTTTGATTGATGTTATTGGCGAAGATGGAGCAGATCCTGGAACTGGATGGGATGTTGCAGGAACAGTTAATGCAACAGCAAATCATAAATTAACAAGAAAGTCATCAATCTGTTCTCCAAATACTGATTGGGATAGTTCCAGAGGAACAAATACAACAAATTCTGAATGGATAGTAGGAACATATATAACTGGTGCAGCTACTTCAGGCCATACAGCCTCTTGTTCTTGCACAGCACCAACTACACAGGCAAGCAATATTACATTTTCTGCAGTTGATATTACATCAATGAACGTAAGTTGGACTGGTGGAGATGGCTCAGGCAGAATAGTTATAATTAATACTTCAAATTCTTTTACTAACCCAGTTGACGGAGTTGACCCTGTTGCTAATTCCACATACGGAGGAGCAGGTGAGCAAGTTGTTTATAATGGTAGTTTAAATACAGTTTCTGTTGACGGTCTTACTCCCGGCACTACATATTGGTTTAGAGTTTATGAATATAATTGCTCTGGTGCAAGCATAGTTTTTTATAATGTTACAGCTTCAAATAATCCTAATAGTCAGGCTACTCTTAGTTGTGTTACTCCAACTACACAAGCAAGCAGTATTACATTTTCATCTGTCGGTAGTTCTTCTATGAATGTAAGCTGGACTGATGGAGATGGTTCAAACAGAATAGTTATAATTAATACTTCAAATTCTTTTACAAACCCCGTTGATGGAACTGACCCGGCTGCAAGTTCGGTTTATGGAGGGGCAGGAGAACAGGTTGTATTTAATGGAAGTGGTAATAATGTTACTGTTATAGGACTAACAGCTTCAACAACTTATTGGTTCCGGGTTTATGAATACAATTGTACAGGAACAAATACTGTAGGGGACTTCTATTAATTAAATCATTGTTATTCAAATAATTATTCGTATATTTG
>CAYTWH010000043.1:0-27613 GCA_964442075.1 uncultured Bacteroidales bacterium | reverse complement strand
ATTTGTAATCAGTACCCTGGGATATTTGGCTTATTAGCTAAAAAAGAATCTAAGTTTGCATGCCTCCACATACATTTAATACTTGCCCTGTAACATAAGTAGATAGATTAGAACCGAAAAACACACATGCATTAGCAACATCAAGAGGTAAACCTACCCTGCTACCGCCAGAATCCTTTCTGGTGGTAAGGAAAAGAAGAGAAATGATTAAGCTTAAATAGAAAATTAGACCACACGAAAGGATTTGTGCTGGAGCGGAGGTAAGTAGCACCGAAGCATATTTTATTAATGACCTTGACAACCTGCAGGAAGAAATACAGCGATACCACCCGATAATATAAAATAAATAAACAATAAAACTTGTTTTTTGTAACTAAATACAGTTACTTTGCGTTATGTCTAAAAAGGATAAACTTATTGAACGTTTCTTGAAAATGCCAAAAGACTTCCATTTTAATGAAATGGTAAAGTTGTTAGGTTATTTTGATTTTAGCCTTGTAAAGAAAGGAAAAACATCAGGTTCAAGAGTGAAATTTGAAAACTCAGCAGGAGTTCCTATTTTACTTCATAAACCACATCCAGATGGAATTATGAAAATGTATCAATTAAAACAAGTAAAAGAAAAATTAAAATTATGAAATATCTTGATTACAAAGGTTACACAGGCAGTATAGAGTATAGTGAAGAAGATAACTTGCTTTATGGAAAAGTATTAGGAATACAAGGACTTATCTCTTATGAAGGACTTACGGGAAAGGATTTAGAAGCAGATTTTAAAGAATCTATTAATGTTTATTTCGCTGATTGTAAAGCAAACAATACAAGCCCTGAAAAACCATTTAAAGGAAGTTTTAATGTTAGAATATCAGCAAAACTTCATCAAAGAGCAGCCTTATTAGCAATGGAAGCAAAAATATCATTAAATAATTTTGTAGCAGAATCAATCCGTTCAAGGGTGATAAGAGAGGCTAATTAATAAAAGCCCCACAGCAAACAAAATCCAGTTTTTTGCAGAAAAAGCAAAAAGCCCCCAATATCGCAAGTTTGCCCCCGCTACCGCCAGAATCCTTTCTGGTGGTAAGGAAAAGAAGAGAAATGATTAAGCTTAAATAGAAAAAAAAGTGAACAAATAGCAAACTCTAAGTTTGCATGCCTCCACACACATTCAATACTTGCCCTGTAACATAAGCAGATAGATTAGAACCGAAAAATACACATGCATTAGCAACATCAAGAGGCAAACCTACCCTTTTAAGTGGAATTTTTGCTGCCCATTCTTCAATAACTTCCTCTGGTAAACTTGCTGTCATCTCTGTTTGAATAAATCCCGGAGCGATTGCATTACAACGAATATTTCTTCCCCCAAGTTCTTTAGCAATTGATTTACTAAATCCAATAATACCTGCTTTAGAAGCAGAATAGTTTACCTGACCGGCATTACCACCAACCCCAACAACAGAACTAATATTAACAATTGAACCTGCTCGTTGTTTCATCATTGTTTTTAATACAGCTTTTGTAAGATTAAATACCGATTTTAAATTAATCTTAATTACAATATCCCATTGCTCTTCTGTCATTCTCATTAGCAAACTATCTCTTGTAATTCCCGCATTATTAATCAATATATCTACTGTTTCAAAATCTTCTAATATTTTTTCAACTACTGCTTGTGAGTTATCAAAATTACTTGCATCAGAAACATATCCCTTTGCTTTCACACCAAGTGCATTTAATTCTTTTTCAGTATTTTTAAAATTATCATCTTCTACAATATCTGTAAATGCAATATTCGCACCTTCTTCTGCGTACCTTATTGCTATTGATTTACCTATGCCTCTGGCAGCACCTGTAATTATTGCTGTTTTTCCTTCTAGTATTTTCATCTGTTTATAATTTAGTTGTCAATTAAAACAAAAGTACAAAATCACATTAACTATACCAAAATTACTTAAAATATTAAGCTCCCAAGCTAGCTACCATAACCGCCTTAATAGTGTGAACGCGGTTTTCAGCTTCATCAAAAACTATTGATGCTTCACTTTCAAAAACTTCTTCTGTAACTTCCATTCCATCAATTCCAAATTTTTGAAACATCTCCTCTCCTACATGTGTATCTCTATTATGAAATGCAGGTAAACAGTGCATATATTTCACATCAGGATTACCCGTTGCATCCATTGCAGCTTTATTCACCTGATATGGAGTAAGAAGCTCAATTCTTTTCTTCCATACTTCGTCAGGTTCTCCCATTGAAACCCAAACATCAGAATATAAGAAATCACATCCTTTAACACCTTCTGCTACATTGTCGGTAACAGTAATTTTTGCTCCTGTTTCTTTTGCTATTTCCAATGCTTGTTTAAGTAATTTCTCATCCGGTTGTACACTTTTTGGTGCTACAGAACGAAAATCCATTCCCATTTTTGCAGCGCCTATAAGCAATGAGTTACCCACGTTATTCTGTGCATCACCCATGAATGCAAATTTTATTTGGCTCAATGGTTTATCGCTATGTTCCATCATAGTTAAAAAATCAGCAAGAATTTGTGTAGGATGATATTCGGTTGTTAAACCATTCCATACCGGAACACCTGCATGTTCTCCTAATTCTTCAACAATATCTTGTCCAAATCCACGATATTCAATACCGTCATACATTCTTCCAAGAACTCTTGCAGTATCTTTCATCGTTTCCTTTTTACCAATTTGCGAACCCGATGGACCTAAATAAGTAACATGTGCACCTTGATCATAACAAGCAACTTCAAAAGCACATCTTGTACGTGTTGATGCTTTTTCAAAAATTAAAGCAATGTTTTTGCCTTCTAATTTTTGTTGTTCTATTCCTGCATATTTTGCTTTTTTAAGATCCATTGAAAGATCTAATAAAAATTTCATTTCTTTTGGAGTAAAATCCAATAACTTTAAAAAGTTTCGGTTTCTTAAATTATAAGCCATAATAAGTTAAATTTATTGTTAAAAATTAATTCAATACTATTCTTGTTCCTGCATCAGGATTATGTAATTGTTTTGCTTCTGTAATAATACATTCTTTTCCTCCATTCTCTACATATTGAATGGCAGCACGTATTTTCGGAGCCATACTTCCTTCTGTGAATTGCCCTTCTTCCAAATATTTTTTTGCTTCTGCAATAGTAATTTTACCAAGTCTCACTTCATCAGGAGTATTAAAGTTAATGCATACATTTGGAACATCTGTTAATATATAAAATTCATCGGCATTAATTTGTGTAGCCAATAATGAACTTGCTAAATCTTTATCAATAACTGCATCTATACCTTGAAGTTTCTTAGGCTCAATATAGAATACCGGAATTCCGCCTCCTCCAACAGTAACAACAATTGCTCCTTCTCTAGCTAATCTTTCAATTGATTTTCTGTTTCCAATTCTGTTAGGTTTTGGTGATGCAACAACTTTTCTCCACCCGTTTCCTTTTGGGTCTTTTGCATAAACGGCTTTATCTCCTTTCTCTTTCATTTTCTCAACTTCTTCTTCGCTATAATAAGGACCAATTGGTTTTGTTGGATTTTGAAATGCAGAGTCATCTTTATCAACTAAGACTTGAGTAACCAATGTAATAATATCTTTTTCATATCCATGTTTTTCAAGAACATTTCTAAACTGCTGCTCAATGATATAGCCTATAAATCCCTGAGAATAAGCACCTGCAATATCCAATGGCATATTAGCCAAATTATACATTTTAACACCTGCATCATTTCTTAATAAAATATTGCCAACTTGTGGCCCGTTTCCATGACCAATTACTATATTATAATCTCTTTCAATAAGAGGAATAAGATTTTCACAAGTTTCACTTACATTAGCCTCCTGTTCGTCAATAGTTCCTTTTTGACCGGCTTTTAATAAAGCATTTCCACCAAATGCTACAACTGCTAATTTCTTCATAATTTTTATGTTTTAGATTTTGGAATGTCAAAAATATAATTTTTTATTTATTTTCGATACTATTTTTGCATATATAATAATGTATATTTAGAAGTTTTATTGTAAAGATATTAAAAACAAGTTTATACTTTTGCAAGTGTAGAATATTTAATCTGAATTATGGCAAACAATAAAGAGCTTTTTAATAAATATGTAGCCCAAACCAAACATTCAATATTTAATTTAGATATTGAAAAAGCTGAAGGAATTTATGTTTACGATACTTCCGGCAAAAAATATATTGACATGATATCCGGAATCTCAGTAAATAATTTAGGTCACAATCATCCAAATATTATAAAAGCAATAAAATCTCAAGCCGATAAATATCTACATGCTATGGTCTACGGCGAGTTTATACAAACGCCACAAATTAATCTTGCTAAATTGTTATCTGATAATTTACCTGAAAACTTATCGGTAAGTTTTTTTGTAAACAGCGGTAGCGAAGCTATAGATGGAGCAATTAAACTTGCTAAAAAATATAATGGTAAATCAGAAATTATTGCTTGTAAAAATTCATATCATGGCAGCACACTTGGTGCAACAAGCTTAAGCGATAACAAATATAATATTTATTTCAGACCTTTAATACCTGATATAAAATTTATTGAATTCAACAATTTTAATGATATTGAAAAAATAACAGAAAAAACATCCTGTCTTATAATTGAACCTATACAAGCTGCAGCAGGAATTATAATGCCCGAAAAGAATTATTTATCTAAATTAAAACAAAGATGTATTGAAACCGGAACTCTTCTAATTTTTGACGAAGTTCAAACAGCAGGAGGGAGAACAGGAAAACTTTTTGCATTTGAGCACTTTGATGTAAAACCTGACATTTTAGTTTTAGCAAAAAGTATTGGTGGAGGAATGCCTCTCGGTATATTTATTTCATCGAAAAAAATCATGGATAGTCTTAACGATAAACATCCGCTTTTAGGTCATGCTACAACTTTCGGCGGCCACCCTGTTTCTTGTGCTGCTTCATTTGCAATGCTAAAAACTTTATTAAACAAGAATATTCTTGATACCGTTAAAGAAAAACGAAAAACGATTTTTGAAAATTTAATTCATCCAAAAATAAAAGAAATAAGGGGCATAGGTCTTTTTATTGCTCTTGAATTTAATGACGAAAAATTAGCTAAAAACATTATTAAGAATGGATTAAAAAATGGAGTAATTTTAAACTCTTTCTTGTTTAATGATACATCTATCTTTATAGCCCCGCCTTTAACTATAAAAAATGAAGAACTTGAAACAGCTTGTGAATTAATAAAAAAAACAATAAATAAAACATAATTTTAGAAATTTTTAATTAATAACTTTTTTAATAAAATAAATTTCTTATTTTTGTCATTTATAATTTACTTCATACAAAAGATATATAATTAATAATGAGGTTAAAACATTTAGTTTTATTATTTATAGTTGCATTTGTAATTAACTCTTGTGATATTGAGTTAGGTGGGAAATTTGACGAGGGTATTATTGAATATGACCTGAAGTATCTTGAAGATGAGAATAAAAACCCAATTATAAGTCTTTTGCCCACAACAATGAGTTTCCAATTTAAAGATAATAATTGCATTCAAAGTGTAGAAGGTTGGATGGGTATTTTTAAAATGGGTGGAATTTATAATAATGACGAGCAAGTAACAACAGCTTTTCTAAAAATTATGGCTGATAAATATATTTATCAGGGAAGTTCTGCATTCGGGTACAACGAATATCCTGACATGAAAATTGAATTTACTGATGAAACTAAGGAAATTGCAGGCTTTATATGTAAAAAAGTAAACATTACGGTTCCTGATAGTGAAATAGGAAATTTTTACGTTTATTATACAGATAAAATAAGCTTAGAAAATGCCAACTTATTTAATCCTTTTAAAGAAATTCCCGGTGTACTTTTAGAATTTCAATACGAAATGTTTGATATAACAACCAGTTTAACAGCAACCAGAGTTGAGAAAATTGAAATAACAGATGAAGTTTTTGAAGTACCTGTTGGATTCAAAATAGTATCAAAAGAAGAAATGGAAGAAGTAATTAATAATTTAATGTAATCTAATAATCCTTTCTTAATTTATAAAAACACTCAATTATGAAAAAAATCATTAAAACATTAACATTTTTAGCTATAATTTTATCAGCAACTTTTATCAGTAATGCTCAAGGTACTTTTAAAGGAACTATAAAGTATAAAATATCAGCCGAAGGAAGAGAATTAAGTGCACAAGAAAAAGCACAAATGCCTTCAGAACAAATTATATATTTTAGGAATCCTTATTCCAAAGCCGATAATATTTCTGCCATGGGAGGTACAAGTTCTATTTCAAATTCTGAAACAGGCGAAATAATTATCTTAATTGATATGATGGGGCAAAAAATAGCATTTAAAGGTGAAAAAAATGATACAACTGAAGAAAAAGAAATAGATCCAGTTGTTAAAGACCTTGAAGAATCAAAAACTATTTTAGGTTATAAATGTAAGAAATATGAAATTATTATTGAAGGTGGAACAAAAATGGAAGCGTATATAACTGAAGATATTGATGCAGAAGATCCATTGCTTTCTAACTTTAAAAATATTAAAGGTTTTATGTTAGAATATTCTTCAACTAACGAAGCAGATGAAGACCTTATTTTAAATTATGTTGCAACCGAAGTTAAAAAAGGAAAAATTAAAAAATCAGTATTTAAAATTCCTACCGGCTATGAGGTAAAAACATTAGAAGATCTTAAAAATATGATGGGAGGTTAATTGTAAATAACTCCGTTCATAAAAAATCCTCCAAAAGAGGATTTTTTTTTATATATTAACTATATTTCTGCCCTTATAATTATTGTATTTCATAATGTCGAAGAAAAAGAAAAACAGAAAAAAAAATAATCCCTTAAGCCCGATTATATCATTTTTCAAAAATGAAAGATTTAAATATAGCTTGGGAGCTCTAATGCTTTTCTTTGCAATATTTTTATTTATTGCCTTTATCTCATATTTATTTACATGGCAAATAGATCAAAGTAAACTTGATATAAATTGGTCTAAATTAGTTTTTAATTCTGATATTGCTGTAGATAACTGGGCAGGAAAAACAGGTGCATTATTATCTCACAAATTTATTCACAAATGGTTTGGATTTGCATCTTTTTCAATAATATTCATTCTAACAATTCTGGGATTTCGCTTATGGAAGATCAGATTATTATCACTTCGCAGATCTCTTAAATTTGCTATTTTAATTACTATTTGGTTATCTTTTACTTTTGGATATTTATTTGGTCAAAAATATTTTTTCCTTGGTGGTGCTCATGGTTATTTTCTAAGCAATTGGTTTAAATCATTTGCCGGTAATATTGGCACAATACTTACTATAATAATAACACTTTTTGTTTTTATTATTTTTTCATTTGAAAACTCTCTTGAGTGGTTTAAAAATATATTTAAAGGAAAAGATAAAGACATTCTATTTGAAAATAGCACAAATGACGATGAAATAAGTAAAGAAGTTGAATTTGAGCTTAATGACATCCCAGATAAAGATAAAGATAAAGACAAAAACGAAGATGAAGACAACAATGAAATAGGTTTTGAAACAATTATCACAAATAATAATGAAGATACAGGCACAGAAGAGAAAAAAGATAATGATGATGAAATTGAAATGATTGTTGAAGAAGGAACTGAAGATGAAAAGGCAAATAAAATTGAAAACAAACCCATTGGAGATTTTGACCCAACTTTAGATCTTTCTTTATATAAACTCCCTCCTGTCGATTTATTAAGAGATCATAAATCTGCAAATTCTGAAGTTTCTGATGAAGAACTAAAAGCAAATAAAGATAAAATCATTGAAACTTTAATGAATTATAAAATTAAAATTGATAAAATTAGAGCGACAATTGGACCTACTATTACACTATATGAGATTGTTCCTGCCCCTGGAGTTAGAATTTCTAAAATAAAAAATCTTGAAGATGATATAGCACTAAGTTTATCTGCATTAGGAATTAGAATAATTGCTCCAATACCGGGAAGAGGTACAATTGGGATTGAAGTTCCAAATATAAATCCCGAAATAGTTTCAATGAAATCAATTATTACTTCCAAAAAATTTCAAGAATCAAATGATGATATTCCTGTAGTTTTAGGAAAAACTATATCAAATGAGGTATTTACTTTCGATCTTGCCAAAATGCCTCATTTACTTGTTGCCGGTGCTACAGGACAAGGAAAATCTGTAGGATTAAATGCTATTATTGCTTCATTATTATACAAAAAACACCCTGCAAACTTAAAGTTTGTAATGATTGACCCTAAAAAAGTAGAACTAACATTATATTCAAGAATTGAAAAACATTTTTTAGCAAAACTACCGGATGAAGAAGATGCAATAATTACTGATATTAATAAAGTTGTTCCAACACTTAGCTCTCTCACAAAAGAGATGGAAGAAAGATACGATCTGTTAAAAAAATCGCAATTAAGAAATATTAAAGAATACAATGAACGCTTCATAAAACGAAAACTTAATCCTAATAATGGTCACAGATACATGCCATATATTATTGTAATTATTGATGAATTTGCTGACCTTATTATGACTGCCGGCAAAACAGTTGAAGTGCCTATTGCAAGAATAGCACAACTTGCCAGAGCCGTTGGGATACATTTAATAATTGCCACTCAAAGACCATCTGCAAACATTATTACAGGGATGATAAAAGCCAATTTCCCCGCAAGATTAGCTTTTAAAGTTGTTTCTGCTATTGATAGTCGTACAATTCTTGACAGCTCAGGTGCAAATCAACTTATTGGTAGAGGTGATATGCTGTTTTCTGTAGGTAGCACAGTAACACGTGTACAGTGTGCATTTATTGATACTCCCGAAGTTGAAAATATCTGTGAATTTATTTCAAAACAACAAGGACCAATGGAAGCAATGAGTTTACCGGAGCCAGACGTTGAAACATCGGATAAAAATGGGAATGTTGACCTTTCAAAACGTGATGCACTTTTTGATGATGCTGCACGAGTTGTTGTTATGCACCAACAGGGATCAACTTCATTGATACAAAGAAAACTTGCAATAGGGTATAATCGTTCAGGTAGAATTATTGACCAATTAGAGGCTGCCAATATAGTTGGACCTTTTGAAGGCAGTAAAGCCAGGAAAGTATTAATACCTGACGAAAATACTTTGGAACAATTTTTGAATACTCTTGAATAAATATTTATTATTATGAAAAAAACAGCTTTAATATTTACTATTGTGTTATTTGTTTTTACAGCATCTGCACAAGATCAAAAAGCAAAAGCAATACTTGATAAAGTTTCTGCAAAAGCTAAAACATTTAAAACAATATATGCTGAATTTACATTTACTTTAGATAATCAGCAAGAAGATATTTCTGAAACATATTCAGGTAAATTATGGTCAAAAGGCAAAAAATACAAACTTGAGCTTATGGGAGTAATAACTTACTTTGATGGGGTAACGATCTGGACCTATATGAAAGATGCCGAAGAGGTAAATATTTCGGAATTTGACGAAGATGATGACGAAGCATTAAACCCTGCAAACATATGGACTATGCACGAAACAGGATTTAAATATTACTATAAACAAGAAAAATTTGAAGCCAATAGACCTTTGCAATACGTTGACCTTATTCCTAAAGACCTTGAAAGTGAATATTCAAGAATAAGACTTAAAATAGACAAATCTAAAAATATGGTTTATTCTATGAAAAGGTATGGAAAAGATGGCAACATTTATACAATAAAAGTAAAAAAATACGATACAAATAAACCCTACACCGACTCTATGTTTAAATTTAATAAAACAAAATTTCCCGGTGTCGAAATAAATGATTTGAGATAAATCTAAGATATTATTGAATTTTCACACCGTTAATATTGTTCTGATTTTACTATTATTATTTAATAAAAATACTAAAATCATTTTACAATATAATTAGATATACTACATTTGCGGCAATATGCAAAAACAAACATTATTAGGACGATTTTTAATTTGGCGTGCAAAACATATCAGCAACAAACAATTTATTATGATATTAAGTATCTTAATAGGTTTAAGTGCCGGTATTGGAGCTTTTATAATTAAAAAATTTGTTCATCTAATTCATCTTTTGCTAACCAGTGGTTTTAGCGAAAATTACCATACTTATCTTTATTTTGTTTATCCTACAATAGGAATATTATTAGTTATTATTTTTATAAAACTTATACTTAAACAACGTGTAGAACATGGAATTCCAAGTGTTCTTTATGCAATTTCAAAAAATAATGGCAGAATAAAAAGGCATAATATTTTTTCATCAATTATCACAAGTGCTCTAACTGTTGGATTTGGTGGTTCTGTTGGTCTTGAAGGCCCAACGGTTGCAACTGGAGCAGCTATTGGATCTAATATTGGAAGAATATTTCGTTTAAACTATAGGCAAATAATTTTAATGCTTGGTTGTGCAAGTGCTGGTGCCATGGCAGCAATTTTTAAAGCTCCAATTGCTGCAATTGTGTTTGCTCTTGAAGTTATAATGCTGGATCTTACAATGGCTTCACTTGTACCCCTGTTATTAGCATCTGTTTCTGCTGCATTAACATCTTATTTATTACTAGGTCAAGATGTTTTATATCCTTTTAAATTAGTTGAAACATTTCAAATAAGTGATGTTCCGTTTTATATATTGCTTGGTGTTTTTACAGGCTTTATTTCTCTGTATTTTACCAGAATGTATATGTTCGTTGAAAAAATATTTGATAATATTAAAAAATGGTATTCAAAATTAATCATCGGAGGTTTAATACTTGGAATATTAATTTTCTTTCTTCCATCTCTTTATGGTGAAGGCTATGATGCTATAAAGTCAAATTTGGATGGCGATTACAGCCATTTATTTAGCAATAGTTTTTTTAGCGCTTATAGTAACGAATTTTTAATGATTGTAGTTTTCTTCATTTTGATAATACTGTTTAAAGTAATTGCGACAGCTGTTACATTTGGTAGTGGAGGTGTTGGAGGAGTTTTTGCTCCCTCATTATTTTTAGGGTCAAGCGCAGGTTTGTTTTTTGCCAAAATATTTAATTATTTTGGTGCCAATATTAACCCAAGAAATTTTGCACTGGTTGGAATGGCAGGTTTAATTGCGGGTGTAATTCATGCCCCATTGACAGCAATTTTCCTTATTGCAGAAACAACAGGTGGGTATCAATTATTTTTACCATTAATGATTACTGCAACTATATCGTATGCCACAATAAAAATATTTGAGAGCAATTCAGTTTATACAATTCAGTTGGCAAAACGAGGAGAATTAATGACACATCATAAAGATAAAAATGTTTTATCTATGATGAAAGTGAAAAAATTAATTGAAACTAATTTTAAAACCATAAATTCAGATGCTACTTTAGGCGATTTAGTACTTGTTATATCAAAATCAAGTAGAAATATTTATCCTGTTATTGACAATGAAAATAATTTACTCGGAATTGTTTTCCTTGACCATATAAGGCACATTATGTTTAAACAAGATATGTACGATAAAATATATGTTCGTGATTTAATGTATATGCCAACTCCGGTAATTTCTCCCGAAGAATCGATGGAAGATGTTGCTAAAAAGTTTCAAAACTCAGAAAACTTTAATTTACCGGTAGTACAAAATGGCAAATATATTGGCTTTGTTTCTCGTGCAAACGTATTTTCATCGTACAGAAAATTATTAAAAGAATTTTCAGAAGACTAAATAATAATATGTTTGTCGGTTGCTATTTTATAATGATTTTGCTTATCTTTAAAAGTTCTTGTTAATCACTTTAAACTATACAAAATGGCTCGTATAAAATTATCAAAAAACTTTTATCTAGATGAATACGTTCCTAAAGACTTATACGATAAGTTCTCTAATAAAACTCATATTTTAACCGGTTTAATTGATAAAAGACTAATTGAATCTGATCAGGCATTAAGAGATCATTTTGGTCCCGTCAACATAAACACATGGTATGCAGGGGGCGATAGAATGTGGTCAGGATTAAGAACATCGGATAGCAGTTATTTTTCACAAACATCACAACATACTTATGGAAGAGCATCTGATAAAATATTTAAAAACGCTACAGCACAAGAAGTAAGAGAATACATTAAAAAATACTGGCAAAAACTTGGTGTAAAATGTATAGAAGAAAACGTTAGTTGGGTACATTCTGATATTAGATTTATAAAAAAGCAAAAAGAACTTTTAATTGTATATCCATAAACACCTCCCAACAATTAAAGCAATCTATAAAACAGGTCGTTATGCATTATTTTTTCTCCATGCCAAAATCGTATTCCAAACTTTTCAAATTATATGTTTAAAAAATTATAAAATATTTGCTTTATAAATCATAAAATGCTTTAATTTTACATTATTACAAAAAATAAAATAAATTAATGTGTATTTTCGTAAAATCACTTGGAATTCAAATACTTATTAAATCATGACTAAAAATATAAAAGTAGTAGAATTAGAAGATGTTGTAGTAAAATTTGCCGGCGATTCCGGTGATGGCATGCAATTTTCAGGAACTCAGTTTTCCGATACTTCAGCATCTTTAGGAAATGACCTTTCAACTTTTCCTGATTTTCCATCAGAAATTAGAGCTCCGCAAGGAACAATTGCAGGTGTTTCCGGTTTCACAGTACACATTGGACATAAAGATGTTCATACATCAGGTGATCAGGCTGATGTATTGGTAGCCATGAACCCTGCCGCACTTAAAGCAAATATGAAATGGGTAAAAGATGGAGCAACAATAATTATTGATATTGATAATTTCGATAATAAGCATTATAAAAAAGCAGGCTATATTGAAGACCCACTTCATGAAGGTTTACTTAAGGGCTATAATCTTATAAAACCTCCAATAACAAATTTGACAAGATCAACATTAAAAAACTCGGGATTAGATAATAAAACAATAGACAAAACAAAAAATCAATTTGTTGTAGGTATCTTATTTTGGTTATTTAATAGAGATTTAAAAAGAGGAGAACAATTTATTAAAGATAAATTCAAAGGCAAAGATGATATAATAGCTGCAAATATTAAAGTACTAAATGAAGGCTATAATTATGCAGAAACTGTTGAAGCATTAAATACAACTTATTTTGTAAATCCTGCAAAAAAGTATAAAGGTAAATTTAGAAATATTACAGGAAATATTGCTACTGCATGGGGACTTATTGCTGCTGCCGAAAAATCTAAACTTCCATTATTTTTAGGATCATACCCAATAACTCCTGCATCTGAAATTTTACAAGAGCTTTCACATCATAAAAATCTCGGTGTAAAAACATTTCAGGCCGAAGATGAGATTGCCGGTGTTTGCTCTGCTATTGGAGCCAGTTTTGCAGGAAATTTAGCTGTTACATCAACTTCTGGACCTGGCCTTGCATTAAAAAGCGAAGCAATTGGTTTAGCCGTTATGACAGAATTACCTATTGTTGTTATAAATGTTCAAAGAGGCGGACCTTCAACAGGTTTACCTACAAAACCAGAGCAATCTGACTTAATGCAAGCTTTATATGGCAGAAGCGGAGAAAGTCCGTGTATTGTTATTGCTGCAACTACTCCTGCCGATTGTTTTAATTATGCCTATGAAGCTTCAAAATTAGCTTTAGAACACATGACACCTGTTATATTGCTAACTGATGGTTTGTTGGCTAATAGTTCAGAATTATGGCCAATTCCAAAAATGGCAGATATGCCTGAAATTAAGCCAAGATTTGTAAAAGATAATAATGAAAATTATCAACCTTATGTTAGGGATGAAAAAACTTTAGCAAGATTTTGGGCAATACCTGGTCAGAAAGGATTAAGACATAAAATTGGTGGACTTGAAAAAGAAAATATTACAGGCGATGTATCTAACGACCCTATTAACCATCAGGAAATGGTAATCATAAGAGAAGAAAAAGTTCAACGAGTTGCTAGAAATTTACCAGATCAAATAATGGACGGTGAACCTTCAGGCGATTTACTGGTAATTGGATGGGGTGGTACATATGGAGCTTTACTTTCTGCTGTTAAAGATTTACAGGAAAATGATAAAAAAATTAGTTTAGCTCAGTTTAATTATATAAAACCTCTACCAAAAAATACAGAGGAAATACTTAAGAATTTTAAGAAAATAATTGTGTGTGAATTAAATCTAGGACAATTTGCTAATTATTTACGTTCACAATTTCCTAAATTTGAATACATGCAATATAATAAAATACAAGGACTGCCATTTATGATTGCTGAATTAAAAAATAAATTTAACGAAATTTTGGAGGATATTTAAAATGGAACATTCACAAGTTACAGCAAAAGATTATAAAGTTACAAATCCTGTAAAATGGTGTGCAGGTTGTGGTAATTTTTCAATATTAAGCGCTATACAAGATGTTTTGCCTGAAACAGGTATTGAAAAAGAAAAAGTTGTGTCGGTTTCAGGAATTGGATGCTCTTCCAGATTTCCATATTACATGAACACCTATGGTTTTCATAGCCTTCATGGAAGAGGATCAGCAATTGCTTCAGGTGTTAAATTAGCAAATCCTAAATTAAGTGTATGGCAAGTTACCGGTGATGGTGATTCAATGGCAATTGGCGGAAATCATTTTATTCATTTAATTAGAAGAAATATCAATATAAATGTTGTTATTTTTAACAATAAGATCTATGGCTTAACCAAGGGACAATATTCTCCCACAACACCCAAAGGAAGTATAACAAAAACATCGCCAGAAGGAACAATTGAAAATCCATTCAACCCCGGTGAACTTACTATGGGCGCACAAGGAACTTTCTTTGCACGAATGGTTGATACAAATCCTAAAATGATGAAAAAAGTATTGAAGGAAGCTGCAGACCATAAAGGAACATCAATTGTTGAAGTTTTACAAAATTGTGTTATTTTCAGTAATAAAATACATCAAGAAATTACTGGTAAAGATGTACGCGACGATAACCAAATATTTTTGGAACACGGAAAACCAATGTTATTTGGAAAAGAAAAAGAAAAAGGATTAATTTTAGATAATAATCGTTTAAAAGTTGTGAAAATTGGTGAAAACGGAATAACTGAAAATGATATATTAATTCACGATACTAAAACAGATTGCCCTAATGTGCATTTTATGTTATCGAGAATGACATTGCCTGAATTTCCTGTAGCAATGGGAGTTATTAGAGCTTACGATTGCACGGTTTACGAATCATTGCTTAACGACCAGATTATAAAGGCAAAAGAAAACTCTGATATTAAAAATGTTGATGACCTGTTAAATAGCGGAGACGTTTTTGAGATATAACTTGTTAATAAAACAAATAAAGGCAAAAACTTTTTATAACATACTAAATATGGGTGTTAAAACAACTTTGAACACCTGAAACTACTAAATATCAAAGTCAATTACTTCTTTTTCATTATTAAGTTCAAGAAGTTTGCCATCTTCACACTTTAAAGTTCTTGCAGGAAATTTTTTCAGTAAAGTATAATTATGTGTGGCCATAAATACAGCTCTGCCGTTTTTGCTTATATTAATAAGATGCTTCATAATTGTATCTGCACTTTCTATATCAAGATTTCCTGTTGGTTCATCGGCAAGTATAATATCGGGGTCATTCAATAAAGCTCTTGCAATAACAACACGTTGTTGCTCACCCCCCGATAATTGATGAGGCATCTTATAAATTTTATCTTCCAGTTCCGTTTTTTCCAGAACATCTTTAATTCTTTGTTCTATTTCACTCTTATTTTTCCAACCTGTTGCTTTTAATACAAAATGTAAATTATCGTGTACATTTCTATCTGTCAATAGTTGAAAATCCTGAAAAACAATTCCTATTTTACGTCTTAAAAACGGGACCTGTTTTTTTCTGATATTTTTCATATCATATCCTACAACTTCAGCCTTACCCTGCAACACAGGAAGTTCGGAATACAATGTTTTTAACAAACTCGATTTACCGCTCCCAACCTTTCCAATTAAATATACAAATTCGCCTTTTGTAATATCAAGATCTACATTTGAGAGAATTAAATTATCCTGCTGAAATACAGAAACATCATCTAGTTTAATAATATTATCAAGTGTCATTGAAATAGAATTAATTAACAGAAATATACTCTTTACAAAAGTATAAATATATAGTATAAAAACCCTAAATTTAAAAACAAGAAATTAACAAACAATTGTTAATTAAAAGATTTATATGCCGAATCTAACATAGGGATAATGAGTATTTTTAATCTTTTAAATATAATAATCAAGAATTAAATTTATGAGAAAAAAAGAACTGTTATTAATATTATTAATAGCAATTTATTCCTCTGTTTTTACTCAAAAAACTGCAATTTACACGCATCAGTATAAGGCATATAACAATGCTTTAGAATTGTTTAACAAACAAAAGTATGGTGTTGCTCAAAAAATGTTTGAGAAAGTTATCAGTACTTACAAAAATGAAAATACTGATATTAAAACAGATGCTGAATATTTTTCTGCTATTTGTGCTATTGAATTATTTAACTCAGATG
The DNA here is from genome assembly GCA_964442075.1 of uncultured Bacteroidales bacterium. Classification (GTDB taxonomy): domain Bacteria; phylum Bacteroidota; class Bacteroidia; order Bacteroidales; family CAYTAU01; genus CAYTAU01. The sequence continues at coordinate 11,030 of CAYTWH010000043.1, read as the reverse complement.
CTGAGTATTTGATCTCAAAATTCATTATAAAACACCCAGAAAGCCCACGAATAAAATCAGCCTACTTTCAAATGGGTAAATATCAATACAGAAAAAAAAGATACAAAAAAGCTATTAAATGGTTTAATAATGTAGACACTTATGATTTAGATAATGAACAGCTCGCTGAATATAATTTTAAAATTGCTTATAGTTATTTTATAAGTCAAAATTATGAAAAAGCAAATAACTTTTTTTATGAATTAAAAGATATTGAAACTAAATATACTATACCCGCAATTTACTACTATGCTCATATTGCCTATATAAACAAAAATTACGAGACTGCATTACAGGGATTTATAAAATTGCAAGACAATGAATTGTTTGCTCCAATAGTTCCATATTATATTACTCAGGTTTACTATTTACAGAAAAAATATAATGAAATAATTGACTATGCACCTCCCTTATTAAACTCAGCAACAACAAAACGAGCACCAGAAATTGCGAGAATTATTGGTGAAGCATACTTTCGCACACAAAAGTATGAAGAAGCAATTCCATATCTTGAAATATATAAAGATAAATCTAAGTATTTTAACAGAGAAGATATTTACCAGTTAGGCTATGCTTACTATAAAACAAATAAATTAAAAAAAGCATGTGAAAATTTTGAATCAGTAATAAATTCAAAAGACAGTATTACTCAAAGTGCATACTACCATTTAGCAGATTGTTATTTAAAACAAAATTTGAAGGAAAATGCACGAATGGCTTTCTCATCAGCATCAAAAACAGAGTTTTACCCCGAAATAAAAGAAGATGCTATGTATAATTATGCAAAGCTGACTTACGAGATCACTTACTCCCCATTTAACGATGCTCTTAAAGCTTTTCAAAGATATATTAAATCATATCCCGAATCTGAAAAACTTGATGAAGCCTACACTTATATAAGTAAAGTGTATATGACAACAAAAAACTACAGAGAAGCTATTGAATCACTTGAAAACATAAAAATAATTAGTGATGAAGCCGAGAAAGCATATCAAAAAGTTACTTTTTACAGAGCTTTAGAATTATTTAACGATAATAAATTTAAAGCTGCCATAATTAATTTTGATAAATCTCTAAATAATTCAAAGTATAATCAATTATTCAAGGCTAAATCTATATATTGGAAAGCTGAATCTTATTATCGTATTGGCAGATATAAGTATGCCATTAAACACTATAACGAATTTTTACTCACAGCGGGAGCTTATAACATTTACGAATATAATATTGCCCATTACAACTTGGGATATGCATATTTTAAAGAAAATGATTACAAGGAATCATTAAAATGGTTTAGGAAATATGTTGACCGTAAAAAAGTAAAATCTAAAACAGTTGGTGATGCATACAATAGAATAGGTGATTGCTATTTTGTTGGTTCAAAATATAAGGACGCTATCGAATATTATGAAAAAGCTGTTAATGTTAATAAAATTAGTGTTGACTATGCTTTATTTCAACAAGCTTATTGCCATGGTTTAGAAAAAGATTACAATCAAAAAGCTATTTTATTAAATCAATTAATTATTGATCATTCGCGTTCTTCTCTTGTAGATGATGCCTTATATGAGTTGGGAAACAGCTATATTATGATAGAAGAAACCAATATGGCTTTAATTAGTTTTCAAACTCTTGTAGATGACTATTACGAAAGCAGTTATACGAAAAAAGCTTTATTGCAAATTGGCTTGTTATATTATAATAATAATGGATATACAGATGCTATTATTAGCTATAAGAGTGTAATTGCTGAATTTAAAAATTCTAAAGAAGTTGATATCGCTCTATCAAAGCTTAAGGATATTTATGTTGATATTGATAAAGTTGATGATTATTTTAAATACGTTGAAAGTCTTGGAGGAATAGCAGATATTTCTGTTGCCGAACAAGACTCTCTTATATATGCTTCTGCTGAAAAATTATACATGTCGGGTGATTGTGAAAAATCAAAAGACAGATTTAAAAATTACATTGCAAAATTTAGCAACGGAACATACATTACTAATGCACATTTTTATAAAGCTGAATGTGAATATAAAGATGGTAATACCAGCAATGCATTATCCTCATATAATTATGTAATTAGCAGAATGCAAAATATATTTACAGAACAGGCATTAGTAAGAGCCTCGGAAATTAATTTAAAATCAAAAAAATATAACGAAGCTCTTGAAAATTACACAAAACTTGAAAAAATTGCTGAATTCAAAAATAATATATCTAATGCCTTAATAGGCAAAATGAGATGCTGGTTTTATCTTGAAAATTATTCTGAAGCTAAAAAATCGGCAATAAAAGTTTTATCAAAGGAAAAAATTCCTGATAATATTTTTCGCGAAGCTCATTATATAATTGCAAAATCATTCTACAAACAAAATAAATTTGAAGCAGCAATTGATGAATTTTCTATTCTGTCACAAGAATGTAAAAGTATAGAAGGTGCAGAATCGAAATATTTACTTGCAGATATATATTACAAACAAAATGAATTAGAGAAAGCTTCTGAAGAAATTTTTGACTTTAACAAACAAGCTACGTCTCATCAATTCTGGCTCGCTAAAAGTATAATATTGCTTTCTGATATTTATGTTAAGAAAAATGACAATTTTCAAGCAAAGCACACATTATACAGCATAATAGACAATTATGACAATACAACTGACGGGATTTTAGTTATAGCAAACAAGAAGCTTGAAGAAATAGTTGAAAATGAAGAAGAAGAAGAACAGTTTGATGATGCAATTGATGATATTATCAAATTTGGTGAAGAAACAGAACTGTTTGAGGAGTAAACATTATAAAATTTTAAAAAATGAGAATTCGAATTATTTTATTTATTCAACTGGCATTATTTTCAAACATATTACTTGCCCAAAAAGAAGATATTGACCATAAAGTTGAAGTTGTAAAAGCATATAGACCATCAATATCTGATGCTTATAAAATGAATATTTTACCGAGAATAATTGATACAACAAAAATTCAATCTGATTTCAAATATCAAATATATCCTAAAGCATTAAACGTTGATTATCAATTAGAACCTATTAAACCTGCCAAACTTGAAGGAGAACCTTTAACCAAACTATACCAAACTTTTATTAAACTTGGCTTTGGAAATTATTTCACACCTCTTGCCGAAATTTACATAAATAAATTACGTTCTAAAAAATCTTCATGTGGAGCTTATTACAATCATTTATCTTCATCAGGAAAATTAAAGATAAGAGATGAAAAAGTTTTTGCAGGCTATAGCGATAATGCCGCCGGTATTTTTGGCAAAAAATTCCTTACTAGAAGAAGAACACTTGCAAGCGACCTTAATTTCTCAAGGAATGTGCTTTATTTTTATGGATACACTCCTCATACATATACAATAACACCATTAGAAAAAGAAGACCTTGAACAACAAAGATTTCTGTCACTTTCAGCAAATACATATTTAAAAAATAATTATACCGATTCTTTACATTTGAATTATAAATTTAATTTAGATATAAAACACTTAGAGGATATTAATAATGTAAGTGAAAATGAGGCTAAATTTACAGGTGTAATTAACAAGTTTTATAATACAAAATTATTTGGCATCACTACTGATATTGCGTTATTTAACAACAATCTAATTTACGACACTATAAATTCGGGATTGTTAAATATAAATCCATGGACAAGTATAATAGGTGAAGAATGGCGTATAGAATCAGGATTGTGTTTTACTGCTGACATTTACAATGATTCTGTTTCCTATCACATATTTAAAAAAGTGCACCTGCAATACAATGTTGTAGATAATTTTTTAATTCCTTTTGTTGGCTATGATGGATACTTACAAAAAAATAGTTTCAGAAATATTATTTCAGAAAATCAATTTATTAGTCCTGGATTATATGTTAATAATACAGATCATAAAATTATATTATTTGGCGGTGTTAAGGGTAATTTTACTTCAAATATTACCTACAACTTTAAAGGCACATATTCTGTAATAGAAAATATGTACTTCTTTGTTAACGATACAATAAATCATGCAGGAACTGATTTTTTCGAACCAAGCAACATTCAATTATTAAACAAATTTAGTGTCGTTTACGATAATATAGAATTACTTGTATTACATGGTGAAATTGTTTACAAAAAAAATGAAAAATTCAATTTAATTTTAAAAGGTAATTATTATGATTATAAACTCACAAAAGAATTACAAGCTTGGAATAAACCAGAATTTGACATAAGTTTAATGACTAAATACAAGCTAAGGAATAAAATTAAACTAAATGTTAATGTATTTGCAATAGGGAGCAGATATTCAAAAACTTTTGACAATACTGATGGATTTAAGCTTGATCCTTATTTAGATGCAAATTTGGGAATTGAATATAGATATACAAAAATACTTTCCGCATTTTTAAACTTAAATAACATTGCAGGAACAAAATATAACTTATGGTACGGCTACCCTGTACAGAGATTTAATATTATGTTTGGACTTACTTATGCACTTTAACATGATTTAAAAAATCATTGTTAATATAATTGTTCATAAAAACACTGATTTTTACAGGTTTTAAGTAGCTTTCAGAACTCCTTTTTTAGTAAATTTGTTTATTAATTTAAATTATAAATTTATACATATAAATTATTGTTGATGAGTAATATAGAAAAAAATGGATACGATGCAGATAGCATACAGGTTTTAGAAGGACTGGAAGCTGTAAGAAAACGCCCTGCAATGTATATTGGAGATATAAGTAGCAGAGGATTACACCATTTAGTTTACGAAGTTGTTGATAACTCTATTGATGAAGCTCTTGCAGGGTATTGCGCAAATATTGATGTTATAATCAATGAAGATGGCTCCATTACTGTAATAGATGATGGTAGAGGTATTCCTGTTGAATTACATGAAAAAGAAAACAAATCTGCATTAGAGGTTGTGATGACACTGCTACATGCTGGAGGTAAATTTAACAAAGACTCTTATAAAATCTCTGGAGGATTACATGGTGTTGGGGTTTCATGTGTAAATGCATTATCATCTAAATTAGTTGCAACAATTCATCGTGATGGAAAAATTTACGAACAAGAATATTCAATTGGAAAACCATTAGCAGATGTTAAAGAAATAGGCGAAACAGATAAAACAGGTACTACTATTTATTTTATGCCAGATAAATCGATCTTTAATACTACTGAATATAAATTTGACATTATTGCAACCCGATTAAGAGAATTGGCTTTTTTAAATAAAGGCATACGTCTTTCTGTTGAAGATAAAAGAGAAGAGGAAAATACTAATGATGATATAAAAAAAGAAGAATTTTATTCTGAACAAGGTTTAAGTGAATTTGTTGATTATCTTGATGTAACTCGCGAAAGATTAACTGAAAATATTATTCATGTTGAAACAACTAAAAACGATATTCCTGTTGAAATTGCACTTCAATACAATACTTCATTTTCGGAAAATGTCCATTCTTATGTAAACAACATTAATACACATGAAGGAGGTACTCATCTTTCAGGATTTAGAAGAGGGCTAACGCGTACTTTAAAATCTTATGCCGAAAAATCAGGGATGACAACAAAACTTAAATTTGATATTAACGGTGATGATTTTAGAGAAGGTTTAACAGCAATAATTTCCGTGAAAGTTCAAGAACCGCAATTTGAAGGACAAACAAAAACAAAACTTGGTAATTCAGAAGTTATGGGAGCAGTTGACCAAGCTGTAAATGCCTTGCTGACAAATTATCTTGAAGAGCATCCAAAAGACGCACGTATTATTGTTCAAAAAGTAATATTAGCTGCACAAGCCAGACATGCCGCTAGAAAAGCCAGAGAATTAATTCAAAGAAAAACTATACTTTCGGGTGCAGGATTACCCGGTAAATTAGCAGACTGTTCAGAAAAAGATCCTGCTTTATGCGAAGTATATCTTGTTGAGGGCGATTCTGCAGGGGGAACAGCAAAACAAGGACGTAATAGAAAATATCAGGCAATTATGCCACTACGTGGAAAAATATTAAATGTTGAAAAAGCTATGCAACATAAAATATTTGAGAACGAAGAAATAAAAAATATTTTCATTGCTCTTGGAGTAACTATTGGAACAGAAGAGGATAGTAAAGCAATTAATCTTGAAAAACTAAGGTATCATAAAGTAATAATTATGACTGATGCAGATATTGATGGAAGTCATATTACTACACTTATAATGACATTTTTCTTTCGCTATATGAAAGAAATGATACAAAATGGATATTTATATATTGCAACTCCCCCACTCTACCTTCTTAAACGTGGCAAAGAACAACGCTATTGTTGGAACGATGAAGAAAGAGATAATTTTGTAGCTGAATTTGGCAAAGGAAACGATTCCGGTGTTCATATTCAACGTTACAAAGGTTTGGGAGAAATGAATGCCGAGCAATTATGGGAAACCACAATGGACCCTGAAAGACGTACATTACGACAAGTTACTATTAATAATGCAGCAGAAGCTGACAGAATTTTTTCTATGCTTATGGGCGATGAAGTTCCTCCAAGAAGAGAATTTATTGAAAAAAATGCAAAATATGCCAATATTGATGCATAGAATTACAAAAAATCTTTTCTTATTCTTGTAAAACCCTTATCATCAGACAGAAAAATAATAAGCCTCTTAATTGGATAATTAAGAGGCTTTTACATTTTATATGTTAACAACATTTCTTGATTAATATTTTAAATATTTTCAAATTTGTATCATGAAAAATATATCAAAATACATTAATAAACTTTTATATCTGAATGATTGTGTAATAATTCCCGGTCTTGGTGGATTTGTTACAAATTATATGCCTGCAGAAATAAATGAAGAACAAAATTTTTTCTATCCACCCACAAAACAAATACTATTTAATAAAAAACTTAATACTAATGACGGCTTACTAATAAATGCTGTTGCAAGATTAGAAAATACTGATTATAATACTGCAAAAAAACATGTTTCCGAATTTGTTCAAGATACATTTACAAAACTGGAAAATGATAATTTATATATTTTCAAAGATTTAGGAACACTTACTTTTGATACTCACAAAAATTTAATTTTTGAACCTGATACTAACAGTAATCTTTTAGCAGATGCATACGGGTTATGCACTTTCCATTTTCCAAAAATTGAAACTAAAGAACCTGTAAAACAATTAAAAGAAAAATTCAAAGATAAAGAAGCTGTTAAACAAGTTTTAAAACAACCAATTACCAAACGCATTATTATAGGAATTCCATTAGTATTAGCCTTATTGATTTTACCTTTTAAAACTAACATATTTGAATATAGCAATGTTAATAAAACAAATATTTCATCAGGTCTTATATCTTCTAATAATAATTTAGACAATAAAATTAATAATTTAACAAAAAAAGAAAATGCCTTACTATATGTTGAACCTTCAGAATTCGAAAATGACACGCAAAGCAATGTAAATAAAAACAATAATGCAGTAATTGACAGTTCTGAATCTATTAAAACTATTGAAAATAAAAAGACTGTTGAAACAAAAAGCAATGATAATTATTTTATTATTGCAGGAAGTTTTGCCGAACAAGAACGAGCTGAAATATTTTGTAAAAATATGACACAAAAAGATTATGAGCCAGTAATTCTTGAACAACAAAATGGACGATTAAGAGTATCTATAAAATCATTTAGCAAAAAAACGGAAGCTGTAAATGCTCTAAATAATTACCGTAATAATTCTGATCTTTCTTTATGGCTGTTAACACAATAAAAAAATAACATGTTTAAAAATTTAATAATAATATCAATAATTGCCTTAATATCTTCATGTAACGAAAAACTTGAAGAGGAAATTACAGGCAGGTATCCAAATGGAACACCTATAAAAGTTAACTATTTTAAGTGGGTTGGGAATGATAAAATAGTAGTTAAAGAAATTAGATATTACCAGAACGGAGAAAAAGAAATTGAAGGCGAATATAAAGATGAAAAAAAACATGGGAAATGGACATATTGGTATAATAACGGAAAAAAATGGAGTGAAGGAACTTTCAAAAATGATTTAAGCGATGGACATTTCACTATATGGTATAAAAGTGGAAGAAGAAACTATGAAGCCGAATACAAAGAAGGAAAACCAAATGGTAAATGGATCTTTTATGATAATGACGATGTAAAATACAAAGAAGTTATTTTTGATATGGGAGAAAAAATGGAAGAAAAAAATCTCTGATAAATTGCACTAAACATATTATCCGCTAACATTAAGTGTTTTAATTTATACATGCAATTAAAACAGCTTATCACCCATTCTTCTCCTTTAGCATCAGAGCAAAAGGAACTGCTCCAAAAGCAACAAATGCCGATATCTCGAAAGTAAGCTGTAAACCAATAACATCGGAAATAAAACCCACTAATAATGCGGCAACTGAACTGCCAATAAAATTGATCATCATATACATGCCATTGATAAAAGATGGTCGGTCAGATTTATTATCCATCACAAGAGCAAGAATAATAGGAGAAGTGGCAAAAATAAAAAATCCAAGAAGAATTAATAAAGGAAATATCATATAACCTTCACTTTGTGTAAAAAACCACATTAATACAGGTGTAAGAACCGAAACAAATATAAGTAAACGTTTACGTCCAACAATATCAGACAACCAGCCTGCCAAAAAAGTGCCGGCAACTCCGGCAGCTTCCAACACTGATAATGATATACCCGAAAACCATAATGTTTCTCCTTGGCTATCTAAATATACAGGCAAAAATATCGTTAATGAAGATTTTAGAATTGCTCTGAAAAATGTAATTCCTAATATTATCAGCAATAACGGAAGAAATTGTTTTATAGTTTTTGATATCCGGCTTGGTTTATTTTCTTTTTTGATATCATCCAATACTTTAATTTTTCTTAATCTGAAATATAACAAAACTGAAGCTACCACACCAAAAGGTATAAGGCGATACGAATATTCAAATCCCCATAAAGAGATACATCCAAGAATAATTAAGGGACCAAGAGAACGGGCAAGTTCTCCACCAATCATATAAAAACTCATTCCCAATCCAATTTTATCCCCCGAAACTTCTTTTACCATAACAGGCGAAGGAACATGAAAAAGTGCAGAGCTAATACCTACCATAAATAATAGTATTGCAAGAAAAGTATAGCTTGGCACAACACCAAGTAAACTCATGAGTACAGCAGTAATTACCGGTGTAACAATTACAATATATCTTACTTGCAATCTATCAGCAGCCAAACCAATAAGAGGCATAAAAATAGAAGGAGCACGCTGTATAAACGTTAAAACGCCAATTAGAAAGTAATTTATTTTAAGCCTTTCTATTAAGATTGGTAATACAGGAGCAAGAAAAGCAGAGTAAAGATCATGCGTAAAATGAGCAAAGGCTAATGTAATTGCATTATTTGTTTGAAATTTTTTACTCATTTTAATGATTTTATATTGATACAAAAGTACAATAATTTATACCTTTGAACTTTAAAATTTGATATAACAACCTTTAATATGACATTAATAAAATCTATCTCTGGAATAAGAGGAACAATTGGAGGAGAACAGGATAATAATTTAACACCTTTGGATATTGTTAAATTTGTTTCAGCATTTTCTGTATTAATTAAACAAAATAAATCAAAAGGTAAAAAACACAAAATTATAGTGGGCAGAGATGCAAGAATTTCCGGCAATATGGTTAACAATATTGTAGTAGGCTCACTTAACGGAATGGGTATTGATGTTATAAATCTTGGCATGGCAACTACTCCTACTGTTGAAATAGCTGTAGTAAAAGAAAATGCTGATGGAGGCATTATTTTAACAGCAAGTCATAATCCAAAACAATGGAACGCTCTTAAGTTGTTAAACAATAAGGGAGAATTTATATCTGCTGCCGATGGACAGGAACTTATAAACATTGTTAATGAATGTAAATACAAATTTGCCGATGTTGATGATCTGGGTTGTATTACAAATAATAATACCTATGACGATATTCATATAAAAAGTATTATTGATTTAGACCTAGTTGATGTAGAATCTATTTCTAATGCTAATTTTACAATTGCCATTGATGCCATTAATTCTGTTGGCGGAATTATAATACCAAAACTACTGAAAGCATTAAGAGTAAAAAACATTATTGAACTGTACTGCGAACCAGACGGTATTTTTTCACACAATCCTGAACCATTACCGGAAAATTTAACAGAAATATCAAATATAGTTAAAGAAAAAAAGGCTGATGTAGGATTTGTGGTAGACCCTGATGTAGACCGCCTGGCAATTATTAACGAAGATGGCTCAATGTTTGGCGAAGAATACACACTTGTAGCAATAGCCGATTATGTTTTGCAAAACAAAAAAGGCAATACCGTTTCAAATATGTCTTCTACACAGGCATTAAGAGATATTACTATAAAATATGGAAGTAAGTATGAAGCTTCTGCAGTAGGAGAAGTTAATGTTGTTGAAAAAATGAAAGAGATTGGTGCTGTAATCGGCGGAGAAGGTAATGGTGGAATAATTTATCCTGAACTTCATTATGGCAGAGATGCTTTGGTTGGGATTGCATTGTTTCTATCATTTCTTGCTGAAGAAAATATAAAGTGTTCCGAATTAAAAGCCAAATATCCACAATATTATATTTCCAAAAATAAAATACAACTTTCATCTGATGATAACATCGAAGCTGTTTTTAATACCATTCATGCAAAGTATAAAGATTACGAAACCTCAACAATAGACGGCTTGAAAATAATAATGGAAAATGAATGGGTTCATTTAAGAAAATCTAATACAGAGCCTATTATCAGGGTTTATGCAGAAAGTAAATCGAAAAATGATGCCGACAATCTTTCAGCATCCATTATTGAAAAGATTAAAACAATATTATAAAATCTATCTTATTATTGTAACTGCACCCGCTTCTGAATGTTCTACTCCAGTAACATCTT
>CAYTWH010000042.1:24585-27704 GCA_964442075.1 uncultured Bacteroidales bacterium | reverse complement strand
TTAATATTTATGCCGATGCTGATCCAAAAAACAGCGAAATGGTAATTGCACAATTAGCACAGGGAGGTCTTGGAATGCCCGACAGAGATTATTATATAGACAATGATGAACGTTCTGAGAATTTGCGCAGTAAATATATAGAGCATCTAAAGTCTAATTTCATGCTAATGGGCAATGATGATGAAACTTCTGCAACTGTTGCTAAAACCATTATGGACATTGAAACCAAACTGGCAAAATTTTCAATGACTAGATTAGAACGTAGAGACCCATTTAAAACATATAACAAACATTCCATTTCGAAACTTCAAGAATTATCTCCTAAAATAAACTGGAAGGAATATTTTTCAAATATTGGTCTGTCAAATATAAATTCCTTAAATGTTAATCAGCCTGTTTTTTTCGAAAACTTAAGTTCTGTTTTAACAGATTTTTCTATTGACGATTGGAAAAACTATCTTAAATGGAATTTGATTAGAAAAACAGCAAATTATTTAAGCAATGAATTTATTGATTCGTATTTCAATTTTTACGGAAAAACGATGTCGGGTAGTTTAGAAAATCGTCCACGGTGGAAGCGTGTTCTTGGTACTACAAATTCTGCGTTAAGCGAAGCTATAGGAAAACTTTATGTAGCAAAATATTTCCCTCCAAAAGCTAAAGAAAGAATGAAAAATTTAGTTGCAAATCTGAAATCTGCTTATGCAATAAGAATAGACCAATTGCCATGGATGAGCAGTGAAACAAAACAAAAAGCTCAGGAAAAACTCGAAACAATAAATGTTAAAGTTGGGTATCCCGATAAATGGAGAGATTACTCAGCTCTTGAAGTAAAAGAAGATGCCTATGTTTTAAATGTGTTACGTGCAAATAACTTTGATTTTGAATATATGATTGGCAAAATTGACAAAGCTGTTGATAAGCTTGAATGGCACATGCCTCCACAAATGGTTAACGCATATTACGATCCTTCGATGAACGAAATTGTTTTTCCCGCTGCTATTCTGCAAGCACCGTTTTTTTATATGGATGCCGACGATGCTGTAAATTACGGAGCAATTGGTGTTGTTATAGGTCATGAAATGACACACGGTTTTGATGACCAAGGCAAAAATTATGATAAAAACGGAAACCTTAACGAGTGGTGGACAATAGAAGATAGCGAAAAATTTAAACAACGTACAAAAATGCTTGTTAATCAGTTCAACTCATTTATTGTAATAGATACTATTCATGCTGACGGAAAATTAACAATTGGCGAAAATATTGCAGACCTTGGTGGTTTGTGCATATCACATACTGCTTTGCAGATAGCTTTAAAAGAAAATCCACAGGAAAAAATTAATGGCTTTACAGCAGAGCAACGCTTTTATCTTGCATATGCACATGTATGGGCACAAAATATTAGAGATAAAGAAATTTTACGTCGCACAAAAGAAGATGTTCATTCATTGGGAAACCTGCGAGTTAACGGACCATTGCCAAATTTGATAGAGTTTTATAATGCCTTTGATGTTAAAGAAGGAGACAAAATGTGGTTACCCGAAAACAAAAGAGTAAAGATTTGGTAGAATTTCTTTACTTAGCGGAATAATCTCTCTATATTTTTTACAATTTATTTTATGTAGGTTTGCAATAAATTAAAATAATACAAGTGTATGTTAATAAAATTATATAACGATAATACGAATCATAAGGATGTTTTGAAAATTGTTGATATTCTTAAAAGTGGTGGTATTGTTGTTTATCCTACCGATAGTGTTTATGGTTTGGGTTGCGATATAAATAATCAAAAATCTGCAGAACGTATTGCAAAACTAAAAGGCACAAAACTAGAAAAAGCCAACTTTTCGTTTATTTTCGACGACCTTAGTCATCTATCCGATTACACTCGCCCAATAAATAATTATATTTATAAGGTTATGAAACGTAACCTGCCTGGACCTTTTACATTTATTTTAGAAGCTAACAATAATGTGCCTAAAATATTTAAAAGCAAAAAGAAAACCATTGGTATAAGAATTCCCGATAATAATATAATTCGCAAAATTGTTGAAGAACTTGGCAACCCAATAATGACAACTTCGGTGCATGATGATGATGAAATAGTGGAATATATTACTGATCCCGAGCTAATTTATGAAAACTTTAAAGATAAAGTTGATATAGTTGTTGATGGTGGTTATGGCAATAACGTTGCGTCAACTGTTGTAAATTGTGTTGGTGACGAAATTGATATTATTCGTCAAGGTGTTGGCGAACTTGATTTATAGTAGGGTAGGGGATGAGCATTTAAAACATATTTATCCTTTCCATTATTAATATTAGAGATATACCTGCTCCTGCACCTGAAATTACTAAATTCCATTCTCTTCTGCTTACTTTTAAAAAATTGATAAATACAAAAGCAATCAATAAGATTGTGAAAACAATTACAAGTTGCCCAATCTCCAAACCCAGGTTAAAACCAAATAATGGCAATATTAAACTGTCTTCCATACCTAGCATGCTTCGCAAACTACTTGCAAAACCAAGTCCGTGTATTAATCCAAAAAACAATGCGGTAAAATATTTTATTCTATGAAGTATTTTAGAGTAATCTGTGCCTTTATGAATAATATTGAAAACTGAGGTAACAAATATTGTAACAGATATTAGTAATTCAACAATGTAGTTGGAAATATATATTAAATTTAATGTTGCTAAAACAAGAGTTATTGAATGTCCAATAGTAAATGCTGTAACTAAAATTAAAACATTTTTCCATTGTTTAAGAATATATATACCACAAAGAGTAATTACAAAAAGTATATGGTCGTAGCTACCAATATCAATGATATGCTCAAAACCTAAATCCAAATACATTTTAAAAATTGACATTTATGTGTAATTTAAAACCTCGTGCTAAAATTACACATTTTATATATAAAAACACAAATGAATAGAATGACTAAAATGACTTTGATTTGGTTTTACGGTATTGAACTGTGGTAGTACAATGTTATCTGAAATTTCAATTTTATGCCCATTCAATGACTAAAGGGGCGTACTCAACGACTGAATGTGCCCATTCAATGACTAAAGGGGCGTACTCAACGACTGAATGTGCCCATTCAATG
>CAYTWH010000042.1:0-24485 GCA_964442075.1 uncultured Bacteroidales bacterium | reverse complement strand
TGCCCATTCAATGACTAAAGGGGCGTACTCAACGACTGAATGTGCCCATTCAATGACTGAAGGGGCGTACTCAACGACTGAATGTGCCCATTCAATGACTGAAGGGGCGTACTCAATGACTGAATGTGCCCATTCAATGACTGGTTGCCGTCGTTCAGTGATTGGTTGCCGTTGCTCAACAATTGGTTGGCAAGAAATAAATTAAAAATTAGCTTACTCTATTTCTTCTCGCTAAGCTCTAGCCATCGCAGTTCCTTAGTCTCAATACTATTAATTGTGTTGCCAAACTCCTTCGATTTTTCAATAAGTTGTTTAGAGTTTAAAGTTCCTGAGTTTATAAGCTGTTCCTGTTCGGTTTTTTGTTTTTCCAGAGTTTTAAGTTCTTTTTCTATTTGTTCCATTTCGTACTTTTCATTGTACGATAATCTTTCGGTTATCGGTTTTGGTTTTTCGGGTTTGTTTGTCTTAATTTTGTTTTCAGTATTGCTTTTATATTTTAGCATTTTATTCTTTTTATTTCTATAAATAGAATAATTGCCCGGAAAATCTTTTACCACACCATTGCCATCAAAAACAAAAACATGTTCTACTATTTTATCCATAAAATAACGGTCGTGCGAAACGATTAGCAAACAACCCGGAAAATTCATTAAATAATCTTCAAGCACATTAAGAGTTAAAATATCGAGATCGTTTGTTGGCTCGTCAAGTATCAAGAAATTGGGATTCTGCATAAGCACGGTCATAAGATACAGCCTGCGTTTTTCGCCCCCGCTAAGTTTTTCAACTTTGGTATATTGCATTTCGGGAGTAAAAAGAAAATACTGCAAAAACTGCGAAGCCGAAAACTTTTTTCCATCGCCCAGTGTAACCACTTCGGCAATTTCTTTAATAACATCAATAACCCTATGCTCCGGCTTAAATTTCATTATTTCCTGCCTGTAATAACCAAATACCACCGTTTCGCCAAGGTCATATTTGCCACTATCGTATTTTAGGTCCTGATTAATAATATTTAGCAAAGTAGTTTTACCCGTTCCATTTTTGCCAATTATTCCAATTTTTTCGTTTTTACTAAAAGTATAATTAAAATCTTTTAGAATTACATTATCGCCAAAGTTCTTATTAATATAATTCAAAACCAGCACTTTTTTTCCAAGTCTGGCAGATCGCACATCAATTTTCACTTTCACATCATGCTTTTTAAAAGCTGCTGCTGATTCTATATCATAAAATGCCTCAATTCTAGATTTCGATTTTGTAGTACGCGCTCTTGGCGAAGTATTCATCCATACAAGCTCTCTTTTTAATATATTTCGTGCCTTATCAACTTCAGAATTAAAATTATGAATTCTTGCATCGCGCTTTTCCAAACTATAAGAATAGTTTCCTTTATAATGATACATTTTTTTATCGTCAAGCTCGATAATATCGCTACACACACAATCAAGAAAATATCTGTCGTGAGTAACCATTAGCAATGAGCTTTTCATATTCATCAGAAAATTCTCAAGCCATTCTATCATATCAAGGTCAAGATGATTTGTAGGCTCATCGAGTATTAAAATATCGGGTTTATTAATAAGAACATTTGCAAGTGCAACCCTCTTTTTCTGCCCACCCGATAACTGCCCTATCTTTACATCGTATTCTGTTATTTTAAGCTCGGCAAGTATTTGTTTTACTTTTACCTCATAATCCCATGCATTTAAACTGTCCATCTGTTCCATTACAGTTTGCAGCAATTCTTTATCATCGTTTTTTATTGCATTATTATAATCCTTTATAGTATTTACAATTTTATTTGATGATGTAAAAACCTCTTCCAAAACAGTTTTGTTATCATCAACATACGGATCTTGCTCTAAATACCCAATAGTAATATCGTTCTTTAAAGTTATTTTGCCATTGTCGGCAGTATCTTTTCCTGCCAGTATATTTAAAAGAGAAGTTTTGCCTGCACCATTTTTTGCTATCAATGCAAGTTTTTGATTTTTATGAATGCTAAAAGAAATATTTTCAAACAATAATAAATTACCAAACGATTTTGAAATATTTTCTGCCTGAATATAACTTATCATGGTTTAAAAAATGTTTATTTATTTTCTTCAAAGTTAAAATGAATATATTAATTTTAACCCAGATTATGAATTAAACATGGATTTAAAAGAACGTTTCGAAAAAGTAATTTCATATTTTCAGCAACACCAAGCAATTGCCGAAACAGAATTACATTACAAAGATCCATATCAATTAATTGTTGCCGTAATACTTTCTGCACAATGTACCGATAAACGTGTAAATATTATAACGCCGCCTTTTTTTAAAAAATATTCTACTGCCATTAAATTATCGAAGGCTAAAATTGAAGATATTTATGAATTTATTAAAAGCTGTTCTTATCCAAACAACAAAGCAAAACACCTTTCGGGAATGGCAAAAATGCTTGTGTCGGATTTTAACAGTCGTGTTCCCGATGATATTGACCAATTGCAAAAACTTCCGGGAGTTGGACGTAAAACAGCAAATGTAGTTGTTTCGGTAGCATACAACAAACCTGCTCTTGCTGTTGACACTCATGTTTTTAGAGTTTCTGCAAGAATTGGCTTAACTAAAAATGCAAAAACACCTTTGGCAACAGAAATGCAATTAGTAAAACATATTCCCAAAGAATTGTTGCATATTGCACATCATTGGTTAATATTACATGGCAGATATGTTTGTACTGCCAGAAAACCAAAGTGTGACGAATGTGGAATAAAAAATCTTTGCAAATATTTCAATGATAAGAATAATTAAAATATCAATAATATTAATTTTCACAGCACCATTATTCTGCTATGGTCAAGAAGTAAATTGCATTGACCTTATTGAAAAAACCAATTATCTGTATTATTTGCCCAATGATACAAGTCCGTTTTCAGGAAAATGTGTAGGATACCATAACAACGGTAAAAAAATGCATGAAAAAACCATTCTTGATGGTATGGAAAACGGACTATTTAAAAAATGGCACAAAAACGGACAATTAGAATGTAAGGGTAATTACTATGAAGGAGTTTTGGAAAACGAATGGAGATGGTGGCATAAAACAGGTAAACTGCATGCAAAAGGCAACTATAAAGATGGAGCAGCTTATGGCACATGGGTATATTGGAAAGAAAGTGGCAAAAAAGACCGCAAAGGTGAAGTTATAAACGATCTGGAAGAAGGAAAATGGAATTACTGGAACGAAAACGGCTATATTTATATTACTAAAAACTACAAAAAAGGCTTAAAAAACGGAATAGAAACATGGTGGTACAATAATGGTGAAAAAATGCTTCAACGTACATTTATTAATGGAATTGAAGAAGGCATTTTTACTGCATGGTATAAAAACGGAGACAAAAGATTTGAAGGATTTTATAAAAATGGAGAAGTTGTTAGAAAAATTGAATGGAATGAAACCGGAAAAGCAATAAGTATTGAAACACAATAAAATTATTATGTTTTGGCAAATTAATTTACCGGTACATAAAAGATTTCAACATCTCCATATCTTAAACCAAGCAATCTGTTGCTGATAATTTTTACTTTAAAAGTGTTATTACCTATCCTAATATATTCGCCATTTTCAACAAACTCCCATGTAGAATAATGCTGTCTTAAATCTTCGTCAGTAACAATATAGTCTCCGTTATCCTCAAACTTATATTGAAGATTACCTGCATTGAAAACGTTATTTGATGAGTTATTAATAAATGTTTTAATTCTCCATTTACTTTGAGTAAGTCTATTCTTTTTAGTAAAAATCCCTAATTGGTCTTTTTCACATCCCAAAAAGGAGACAAATAGAATTAAAATAATTATGGAAAATCTCTTTATCATAATCTAATTACGAATGTAATTGCCTAATTAAATTTATCACTTAATTTAAAAATTTCTTTTGCTCTGTAACCTTTTTCAGTTTTGTGAACAGTACAACATTCATTATAAATATCATGCTGAAAAAATAAAATATAATTTCCGGCAACTGCTTCTTCCAAAAATGTTTCATTCTCTTTTAACGACAAAATTGGACTTATATCATAACTCATTATGAATGGTAAATGTAAATGTGTTGTAAATGGTATTAAGTCTGCCATAAAAACCACAGTACTTTTATCCTGTCCACTTTCTTCAGTTTTTATAAACGGAATAATTTGCCCTTCAGTATGTCCGCTATAAATTTTTACATATAAATTTGGGAATAACTTACTATCTTCATCAATCAATTGTAATTGACCATGTTCTTTTAATGGCACATAATTGTCATTAAAATAAGAGGCTACTTCTCTTCTATTAGGATTAAGAGCAGAATTCCATTGCTTTCTGCTTACCCAATATGTTGCATTTTTAAAGGTGGGTACAAGCTTTGTTTTGTCTTCATTATATTTAACACTTCCACCACAATGATCAAAATGTAAATGAGATAAAATATTATCAGTAATATCATCAGTAGAATAGCCAACAGCACTTAATGATTTTTCTAAACTTGTATTGTTATCAAGATAATAATGACTTAAGAACTTTTCACCATGTTTATCTCCAAGTCCGCTATCTATTAATATTTTTCTGTCTCCGTCAACAACAAGTAATGAACGTAATGCAATTTTTATCATATTATTTTCATCGGCAGGATACATTTTATTCCATATTGACTTAGGAACAACTCCAAACATTGCTCCACCATCTAACTTAAAATTACCTGTTTCAATACTATATAGTTTCATATGTTTTCTTATTTCAAAATCAAATAAATAAAGCACCAAAGATACAAATAGTGTTTTTAAAATTTTAAAAGAACATCTAAAATAATAAAATGTTTTGCTATTTTTGTTCAGCAATGAAAAAACATAAAACTCATAAAAAAGTTGTAAAACCTGTTATTATAAGCAAAAAAAACAAATTGATATTAGGTGTTTTAATTGCCATAATAGGTTTTCTGCTTTATTCCAATACTCTTAAGCATGAATATGTTTTAGACGATTATTCGGTAATAAAAGAAAATTGGGTTGTAAAACAAGGTATTGAAGGAATTCCAACAATCTTAAAAACATCATACAGATATGGATATTGGAATAAACAGGGTAGTGTTTACAGACCTTTATCACTAATAATGTTTGCTATTGAGTGGCAATTATCGGAAGATAATCCATTTCTAGGACATTTTATAAATGTTCTGTTTTATGCTTTAACAGGATTATTGCTCTTTTTTACATTATCAAAAATATTTAAAAAGTATAATATCATCTTACCTTTTATAATTAGTTTCCTGTTTATAGCTCACCCAATTCATACCGAAGTAGTTGCAAATATTAAAAGCAGAGATGAAATAATGTCCTTTTTCTTTATACTGCTTTCAATAAATTTAATGTGGACTTATTTGAAAAATAATAAAATTTTATATTTAGTGGTTTCGCTATTACTATATTTTCTTGCTTTTATATCAAAAGAAGGAGTTATTACAATATTGGCTGTAATTCCTTTGTTAATCTATTTTTTTACAGATGTTTCGTTAAAAAAGAACTTGAAAATTTCACTTTTTTTTCTAATACCTGCTATTGCCTATCTGCTATTAAGAAAAAAGATAATAGGTCAGGTTGGCGCCGAAGATGTTTCAGTTATTGACAATTTACTGGTTGCGGCTAAAGATACACAAAGTAAAACTGCAACTTCGTTTGTTATTCTTGGCAAATATCTTTTAAAATTAATTTATCCAAATACTTTAGTTGCCGATTATTCATATAATCAAATTCCTATAGTTTCGTTTTCAAGTTTAAAAGCTATAATCTCATTATTAATATATATAGGAGCAGGAGCATTTGCTGTTATAAAATTTAAAAAGAAAAATATTGTTGCTTTTGGAATATTATTTTACTTAATATCCATGTCAATATATAGTAATCTGTTTATTACAATTGGTTCTTCATTTGCAGAAAGATTTTTATATTTTTCTTCACTCGGATTTATTATCGTAATTAGTTTTATTATTGTTAAATTATTTAAAAAAGATACTGGCTATAAGGATTTTAATAAACTCTCAGGGTTTTTTAGATCAAATTCAATTATTCTTTTAATTGTAGTATTTATTACAATATTTTATTCTTTTAAAACTATTAACAGGAATAAAGACTGGCAAAGTAATTTTTCTCTTTATGAGGCAGATGTTGTAAATTCTCCAAATAGTGCCCACATGCGATATTATTATGGATTATCGCTTATGAAAGATAAATCTTTAGAAGCCAAAAACGAACAGGAAAGAATTAAATTTCTTGATATGTCAATTAATGAATTTAAAACAGCAGCTAAAATATATCCACAATATGCCGATGCTTATGATCAGTTAGGATTGGCACATTTTCGCAAAGGGCTAAAAAAAGAAGCATTGGAATTTTACGATCAAGCTATTAAGCTAAACCCAAATAAACCCATTGCCTTCAACAATATGGGAATTATATATTTCGAAACAGGAAATTATGAAAAAGCTTTAGAGGTTTACCATAAAGCTGTTGAACTCAACCCCCGGTATGCAGACGCTTACTATAATCTTGGTAGCGTTTATGGAACCTTACAACAATTTGAAAAAGCAATTGAAAACTTTAAGCTTTGTATAGAATATAATCCTTCTAAATCACAAGCATATTATTTCCTTGGCATTACATACCAAAGTATGGGTGATGAAAAAAATGCAGAAATAGCCCTTAACAAAGCTTATCAATTAAATCCTTCATTAAGGAAATAATTTACACTATTTCTCACAATAACAAACTCTTACAGTTTATATTAAATTACTAAATATTTTGTTTAACTTTGGGAAAAATAAAAATAATTAAATTTTATTCGTATGAAAAATTACATTCTGTATCTCGTATTATTTTGTTTTTCAATTACTTTATTTTCTCAAGAAGAAACTGAAGAAAAAGAAAGTTTATTTACAAATAAACATGAAGTGAGTATTTATTTCTCTAATATTCTTACAAAACAGGAATTTACCATGTGGCCATATTATTATTACTATTATGATTACGATGATTTGTATTATTTGCAATTATTACAAAGTCAACCAATTTATGGAATTGGATATAAATATCATTTTACGAAAGGTGCTTTAAGACTTAGTCTCGGAGGGAGCTATGATAAGGCAAAACAAGATTTCGAAGATGACGATGACTATCCATATATAAGAACAAGCGAAGATGAATATTCATATATGTACGGAAATATTAATTTTGGATATGAATTTCATAAAAACATGAAACATGTTCAATTCTACTATGGTATTGATGGTATATTTAAATTACACGATTTTAAATTAAAATCAGAAAGTGAACAAGTATACACTTTAGATCCCCTTTATAATACAACATCAAAAAGTGAAAATAAATCTAAAAGAACAAGCTATGGTTTTGCACCTGTTATTGGAATAAAATATTATGTTTCAGAATCAATCTCATTTGGTATTGAAACAAAAATTTCCTGTCTTTTCTATAAAGGTACAACCAAGTATAAATACAGTTCTTTTTCTTATGGTGGTTCATCAAACTCAAGTGATGAAAAAATAGATGAAAGTGGCTTTAATACTGAATTTGGACCATTAAGTCATATTTCAATCTGTATTCATTTTTAAAGAATTATTGCTCTTCGTCTTTAAGCTTTTTAAAATAATTGTTTTTTATTTCTATATAAATAATTCCCAAAAACATTAATATTAAAACTAATGAACTTACGAGAGAAATATTTTCCCCAATATAATACATTTTAGGCTCAAATTTATACTCAATTGTATGATTACCGGCAGGAACTCTCATAGCTCTTAAAACATAGTTTGTTCTAAAATGCGGTGTTAATTTTCCATCTACATAAGCATCCCATCCTTTACTATAATATATATCTGAAAATACTGCCAATTGCTCAGTTTTAGCATTTGATTCATATTTTAAATAGTTGGGTTTATATTCAGTAAGCACAATATTAGCCAAAGAATCTTCTTTAAAAACAAATCCTTTTAGCTCATTATTGAAGCGTTTATCAACTATTGCTTCACTGGCAGGATCAAAATCATTTAGTGCAACAATTTCCTCGTCAGCATTTTCTACAATTTTATATTTTTCTACAAACCATGCATTTCCTAATGCATTAGGGTTTTGTTGCGGAACAGGACCTTGATCTTCTGTAGGAATAATAATATACTTTGTATTTAGCATATCAAGTACTTTCATATTGTTTTTGCCAATATGAAAATCAATCAACTCCTGATATCTTTTCATTTTTGCACCATGGTATCCACCAATTGATTTATGAAAATATGATGTGCTCGCATCTCTAAATGGGTCAGGCCTGACCGCCGCATTTAAAACCCGGTAATAAAGATCTTTGTCTTGCATGATAAATTTGTCTGCCTGAGAAGCATGATAAGGAGTTTTCATTTCTTTTTTTGGCACAAAGTTTTCATCATTCAAATATCTTTTATTTATTGTCCACATATCTGCTAAAAATAAAAAAGCAAATAGAACATATAAAACGGATTTTTTAATTTTCCCGAGATAAAAAGCAAATATCAATGCTGCACCAATTAAAATGAAAACTAAAGACCTAAAAGCATCTGCTTGCAACAAACTTTGCCTGTCAGCCATTAATTCATCCATTGGAAAACCTTGGCTTGCATAATGAGCATCATTGAGTCCTTCAAAGCTGAAAAATACTCCGGGCATTACTGCAAATATTAATGCAAAACCGCCAACAATTCCAAGAGATTTGAATAATGCTTTTTTAAGTTTTTCTTTTGAAACTTCACCATTAATAATTTTATGTAATGCAATTATACCCAGTAATGGGATGGTAAATTCAACAACAATAAGCATAGTTGTTACATCTCTAAATTTGTTGTATCCTGGAAAATAATCAATAAACAGATCTGTTAGCCACATAAAGTTTTTGCCCCATGCAAGAGTAATTGCAAGTAAAGTTGTAGCAAACAACCACCAACGCAAATGTCCCTTTAAAACAAACATTCCTAATACAAAAAGAAAAAATACAATTGCACCAACATAAACAGGACCTGAAGTAAATGGCTGTGGACCCCAATACAAAGGCACTGATTTTATTATTTGTTTTGCTTGCCCTTGTCCATATATATTTTTAAAATATTTATATGTTTCGGAATCTTCATCAAGTTCACCTCCCGATGCACCCCCTACAACATTCGGAATAAATAAAGTAAAAGTTTCAGCTTTCCCATAACTCCATGCTGTAATATAATCTTTATCCAAACCGGAAGTTTTGTTAGTAATATTATTTGTTAATTCAGACTTACTACGCGTAGAATCCTTGCCATAGTCATAAGTTAAATAAAGGCTGCCAAAGTTTACTCCAACGGCAAAAATTGTTACAACAATCAAAGCGGCTGAAGCTTTAAAAAATCTTTTAATTTCTTTTTTTCTTATATCATTAATAAATTGAAATATTACTAAAACAAGAATAATTAATGCGGTGTAATACGTAATTTGAAGGTGATTTACAATTACTTGAAGAGCAACAAATATTCCTGCGATTATTGCTCCAAGCAGTATTTTTCTATTATATGCATAATAAATACCGGCAATAATAGGTGGCAAATATCCTATTGCCACTATCTTTGTCATGTGTCCGGCCTCTATTAATGCAAAAAAGTAAGACGAAAACGCAAATGCAATCGCCCCTGCAATACTTAACCATGGATTAACTCTAAATAATAAAAGCGCTATGTAAAAACCAAACAGACACAAAAAAACATAATTAACAGGTTTTGTATGATTAAGATTTAAAATAGCATGAACAGGTTTAAATAAATTTTTATTATACCTAACTGTTGTCAGATATGCCGGCATTCCGCCAAACATATTATTAGACCACAAAGCTTCTTCACCGGTTTTTTCCCTATAGTCAACTATTTCCTTTGACATACCAAGAATGTTAATTACATCCGATTGTTTTATTACCTTGTCTTTTAAAACAGGAGAAAAATATGCGAACGAAATACTAAGAAATAAAATAATGGCCACTATATGTGGTAAAAGGTCTTTTGTGAAATTTATTTTCATCTGTCTATAATGTTAAAATTTAAAGCAATAAAAA
This sequence comes from uncultured Bacteroidales bacterium, assembly GCA_964442075.1. GTDB lineage: Bacteria > Bacteroidota > Bacteroidia > Bacteroidales > CAYTAU01 > CAYTAU01. Next base: position 14,348 of record CAYTWH010000042.1, on the reverse strand, counting down.
TACAATAATACAATTAATTTGGTTTAACTCAAAAACTGTTATAAAACGTGTTTTAAAATTAAATATTATATTTTACCTTTGAGGTAATTTAATTGACAATTGAATATTAAAATTTAAACATAGATGCAAAAGATATTATTATTAGGTGATGAGGCAATTGCACAGGGTGCAATTGATGCAGGAATATCAGGAATGTATGCTTATCCGGGAACTCCTTCAACAGAGATCATGGAGTTTATTCAGCATTCAAAAATGGCTAGTGAAAGAAATATCCAAATGAAATGGTCTGCCAATGAAAAAACTTCAATGGAATCAGCTCTTGGAATGTCTTATGCCGGAAAACGAGCAATGGTTGCAATGAAACATGTTGGTTTAAATGTTGCTGCAGATGCATTTATTAACTCTGCTATTACAGGTGTTAATGGAGGTTTAGTTATTGTTGTCGCTGATGATCCTTCAATGCACTCGTCACAGAATGAGCAAGACTCAAGATTTTATGGTAAATTTGCTTTAATACCGATTTTAGAACCTTCAAATCAAGTTGAAGCTTATGAAATGGCTTATAAAGCTTTTGATTTTTCAGAAAAATACAAAGTTCCTGTAATGTTAAGAATTACTACAAGACTTGCACATTCAAGAGCTGGGATTGAAAGATTTGAAGTCAAAAGTCAAAAAGAAATTAGTCTTCCAGAAAATCCTCGTCAATTTGTATTGTTACCTGCTATTGCCAGAAAAAACTATAAATTTTTATTAAATAATCAGAAAAATTTTAATACCGAATCAGAAAATTCTAAATACAACGAGTATTTTGATGGTAAAGATAAAAGTTTAGGAGTTATTGCATGTGGATTGGCATACAATTATCTTATGGAAAATTTCCCTGAAGGAATTCCTTATCCTGTTGTTAAAATTGGGCAATATCCTTTGCCAAAAAAACATATTAAAAAATTATCTGAAGAAACTGATGAAATATTGGTTTTAGAGGATGGATATCCATTAGTTGAAGAATCATTAAAAGGTTTACTTGAAAAAGAAAAAGTAAAAGGACGATTAGACGGAAGCTTACCAAGAGATGGAGAATTAAATCCCAATATTGTTGCAAAAGCAATTGGATTAGAACAATATGTTGGAAGTGATATTCCTGATATAGTTTCCGGAAGACCACCTGCAATGTGTCAGGGCTGTGGTCACATTGATGCCTATAATGCTCTAATCGAAGCTTTAAAAGACTATACTGAGGGTAGAGTTTTTTCTGATATAGGATGTTATACATTAGGAGCTTTACCTCCGTATAATGCTATTAACTCTTGTGTTGATATGGGGGCATCAATAACTATGGCAAAAGGAGCTGCAGATGCAGGACTTACTCCTGCTGTTTCTGTTATTGGTGATTCTACATTTACTCATTCAGGAATGACAGGCTTATTAGATGCTGTTAATAGTAAATCTAAAATTATGGTAATAATATCTGACAATTTTACTACAGGAATGACTGGTGGGCAAGATTCTGCTGGGCTTGGTAAGTTAGAGAAAATATGTGAGGGAATTGGCGTTGAACCTGAACATATAAGAATATTTACCCCTCTGAAAAGAAATCATGATGAAATGGTAAAAATAATGAAAGAAGAACTTAAATATAATGGAGTATCTGTTATTATACCACGCAGACAATGTATTCAAACAATGAAAAATAAAAAATTAGCAACACAATTAAAGGAATTGGGACTTAAATAATTTTTTACAATTAAAAATTTAAACAAATGAAAACTGATATAATATTAGCAGGTGTAGGAGGTCAAGGAATATTAACAATAGCTGCAATTATTGGAACTGCAGCTCTTGATGATAGTTTCCATCTAAAACAGTCTGAAGTTCATGGAATGAGTCAGAGAGGTGGAGATGTTCAATCTCATTTAAGAGTTTCTGATAAACCAATAGCTTCAGATTTGATTGGTCTTGGCAGTGCAGATTTAATCCTATCTATAGAGCCAATGGAATCTTTAAGATATCTCCCATATTTATCAAATAATGGTTGGCTGGTTACAAATATTACCCCATTTATAAATATTAATAACTATCCTGATACTGAAAAATTAATAGACGAGATTAAAAAACAAAAAAATCATATTTTAATAGATGCTGACAATATTGCAACTGATGCAGGTTCTAAAAGAGCTTCAAATATTGTAATGCTTGGAGCAGCATCTCCATTTATTGATATGAAATTTGAAAGTTTTGAAAAAGGAATTAAATCAATCTTTGAAAGAAAAGGAGATGATATTGTAAATATTAATTTAAAAGCATTAAAAGCAGGTAGAAAATATACTGATAGTTGTATGTAAATACTTATTCCAATTCCTCAAGCATTTCTGTTGCTTGTTCCTTAAAAGTATCATTACTATTAATAATTTCGCGTAAGAGAACTTTTGCCGGCTCCGGTTTATCATTTAATATCAGGGCTTTTGCTTTGTACCATTTAGATGAATTATAAAATTCACCATCTGATATCATTAATACTTTATCTAAATTAATTATTGCTTTCTCAGGGTTTTTAATATTCAAATAAGAAATAGCAGAATAATACAAAGCATTGTAATGCTGGGCATCTAACTTAATTTCTTTTTCAAAAAGTGAAATAGCTTTTTTGTGATTTCCTGCGTTAAATTCAATCATTGCTAAATTGTAAAATGATTTTCCCTCTCCTTTTTTAACACTTGCAGTAGATATAGCATATGAACTATCAATACCTCCAAAAACAGCTCCATCTACATTTACCGGCTGATTAGTATCAAGACTACTGTTTTGCGAATTAGATAATTCTAAAGCACCGGCAGCTTTAGTTTTGCTACTGGGAGCTTTATTCCTATCCTTATTTTTACGATCCCTTTCTTTCTTTTCAATCCTATTATTTTTGTAACTTTTTTCTTCTTCTAATAACTCAATTTTTTCATTTACTTTTCTATCAACACCTCGTCCTGTTGCTAATTGAGCAATCTCATCTGCTATTACTTCTGTATTTTTGCTAATATCATCATTTGCAATTGTTATTTCTGCTATTTCTAAATCAAGTTTTAAACTTGTTTTGTCCTTAGAAAGCATATCAATATCACTTCTTTTTTCATCCTCATCTTTTTCTCCACTAACATCTTGCCAAAAATTTACACCATTTTCTTCATCTTCCACAGCATCCATTTCTTCCACAGCATCCATTTTTTCTGCTTGTGCTTTTTCAGAATCATCACTATCATAAAATACAGTAGTTCTAAAATCCATTTGGTCTTCGAGAATATCTATTGTTGTTGTACCACTACTACTTCCTGCAACAAGACTTTTTTGCTCCTGCAAAATCTTTTCTGTTTTTGTTGAAATAGTTTCATCACGGATACCAGTATCTTCTCCTCCAGTACCTTTTCCAAATTTTCCTGTAACAATAATACTGTCATACGCAGTTTGTTGGTTTGTTTCAGGTGAGTTTGATTCTTCTTTTTTAATGTTTTCGGAAATTACATTATTAAGTTCCTTATCTTTAAAATAGCTTACATAAACAACTGTACTTATAGTCAGTAAAATAAGAACAGCAGCACTTAATCTAAGCATCAGGGGCAGCCATCTCTTTTTTTTAGAATTGTTTAGTTCGTCAACTCTAATTCTAACTTTTTCATTTAAGTTTTCAACTATATGATTTAGTTTTGTATTATCATTAATAAATAGCAAACCTTCTAATTCATCAGAACACATCTCACATTCTGAAACGTGCATTTCAACCATATGCATTTCCTTTTGTGAAAGCTTTTTATCCACATAGCTTTTTAATGTCTCTGAAGAAACACATTCTGATTTAGAAAAGATATTTTTTAGCTTGCTCTCCATTATTTCTAAATATTAAACAGAATTAAAAACATAATAATTGTTATAATATTAATGTTTTGATTTTTAATTAAATACTGTTTCAAATTTCTTTTTCCATTTTGAATATAACTTTTTACTTGTTTCATTGAATAACCAGTAATATCTGCAACTTCATTGTACGATTTTTCTTTTAAATAAAAAAGTTCAATACATTCTTTCTGTTCGTTATTCAATTCATTTACAGCATCATTTAATGTGCTAAATTCTTCTTGTTTTTCGTTTTCATTAAAAAGATACAAATCATCTTCATTTTCCACAAAACTTTCCACTTCTTTTTTATATCGAGTTTCAAACTTGTTTTTATAACCTTCACTACGAATTGAAAGAAGACAATGATTTTTTGTAACAGTATGTAACCATGGTTTAAAATTTTCGATGTCAAATTTTACAAGGTCGTCAATAAGTTTTTCAAATATCTCCATTACAGCATCTCTGCATTTATCTTCGTTTTTAAGATATTTCATGCAAACTGCAAATACAAATTGTGTATGTCTTTGATATAACTCTCCAATATGATTATAATCAACAGTTTGCTTGTAGCTCTCAACTAGTTGACTATCTGTTAGAGTTTGTATTTCTTTGGAGTTTAACAATTTAGTTTTTCATTCTTAAATGCAAAAATTGAACCTAAAATTGATTAATCTATATTGCTTTCGATGTCGGATAATATTTTTTCAATATCGCTTTCTGTTTTAGTAAGTTTTTGCTTGCAAAGCTTTAATAACTCTGTTGCTCTTAAAACATTTTCTGATAACTTGTCAACATCTAAATCATCGTTTTCAATTTTTTGAAGAATTTCTTCAATTTCACTTAAAGACTCGTTATATGATAGTTTCTTTTTTGCCATGATTAAGTAATTTTAATACCAATAACAATAATGTCATCAATTTGTTCTAAATCTCCTTTCCATTCATTAAAAGTATCATCTAATATTTGTTCTTGTTCTGCCATAGGAAGATTATGTATTTTTAGAAGCAGTTCTTTAAATGGTTTGTATTTGAATTTTTTTGCTTTTGGTCCGCCAAACTGATCAGGGAAACCATCAGAAAAAATATAAATACAGTCGTCTTTTTGTAATTGAATTTTATGATTTGTAAATTCTTCTTCGGACCTAAGGTGAATACCTATTGGCATTTTATCTCCTTTAATCTCATTAAATTCATTATTTCTAACATAGTATATGGGATTGTTGGCTCCAGCAAATTCCAATACTTTTGTTTTAAAGTTTATTGCACATAAAGCTATGTCCATTCCATCTTGTGCTTCACCAAATTTCCCGGTTTGATGCAATGAGGTTATTACAGTATCTCTCAAATGACCAAGTATTGATGCTGCTGTACTTACTTCTGGTTTATTTACAATCTCATTTAGAAATGCTATACCAAGCATACTCATAAACGCTCCGGGAACGCCATGCCCAGTGCAATCAGCAGCTGTTATAATAACAGTATCTTGATCTTTTAGTTCCTTTACCCAATAAAAATCTCCGGAAACAATATCACGAGGTTTAAAAAATATAAATCTCTCCGGAAAAATATTTTTAATATAATCTCCGGGAGGCAAAATTGCAGTTTGAATTCTTCTTGCATATAAAATACTATCTGTAATTTCTTGCTTTTGATGAGTTATAAGTTCGTTTTTGTATTCTAATTCTTTATTTGCTTTTTTCTTTTGTTGATATTGTCTAAAAACAAGAATAATAAATCCAACAATAATAAAAAGGACTACAATAAATACATAAATTAATAAGCGTTGTTGTTTTATTCTTGTTTCTTTAAGTTCTTTGTCTTTATTAAGCAGAGATATTTCTTGTTCTTTTTTATCTGTTTCGTATTTTGTTTGCATTTCTTCAATTGCCTTATTGCTTTCTTCCCTATTTAAAGAATCAAACATTGCATGATATTGTTTAAAATAAGTTAGTGCATTTTCAAAATCATTTTGCTTCTCAAAAACCTGAGAGAATGAATTATAAACAGCACCACGTATTTTTTTAGTATTAATATTTTCTGCAATTTCTTTACTTCTATTTAAATATCTTTTAGCTTCATTGTAGTGCTTCAAGTTTATGTATGATTGACCTATATAATAAAGGGTTGTTGCAATTTCTATTGGTTGCTCAAGCTCATTATTTATTTCAAGTGCTTCAAAGAAATAATTTAAAGCTTCTTCATCTTCCTCTTTATTTGAAAATATTGCTCCAATATTTATTAATGCACTTGCCTCCCCCTGTAAATCATTAATTTTTCTCCTTTTATCAAGACATAATTTCAGATATTCAACTGCTTTATCAAAATTATTATTCATTTGTAAATTAAGTTCCTCAATTTTATCTTTATTTAAAAGAGAATCAATATTTGAGAGTGTATCAATTTTATCTTTATAAACTGCAGCTATTTGAATATGCACAATGCCAATATTATTGTACGAATCGGCTATACCATAATCATTCTCAATTTCTTTTTGAATTCCTAATGCCTGATTATAATATTCAATTGCTTTTTCAAGTTTTACAAAATCATTATAATTTGCAAGGTCTTTATTAATATTTCCAATATTGTTTAAGCATGAGGCAACTCCTGCTTTAAAATCCGCTTCTTCAAATATTTTTATTGCTTTTTGAAAATATGTAATTGCTTTTTCAAATTTTCCCCATGCTAAATATATGTTCCCAATATTATTTAGAGCAAATCCACTGCCTTTTGCATCACCGTATTCGGTATATTTTTTAAATGCCTTATTTTGATATTCTTCTGCCTGCTTATACTCGCTTTTTTCGTAATAAATAACACCAATACTGTTATAAGATCTTGCTAATCCAATAGTATCATTAATTAGCTCGCGAATTTTTACTGCTTTTTGAAAAAACTCTAATGCTTTTTCTCTTTCATTTTTCTTTTTAAATGCTTTTCCTTTTCTATGTAATGCATCTCCTTCTCCTTTTTTGTCTTTCAATTCTTTTGATAATGTTAATGCTTCTTCGGCAAATTGAAGACTTTTATCCAGATCGGTATAATAATATTCAGCAGAAAGAGATGTTAATACCTCTGCTTTTTCTGTTTTAGATACTGATTGCAATCGGTTTTCAAGACTATCAATAATTGATTGAGAAAATGCGACAGTTGAAAACTGTAACAATAATACTATTTGTAATACTTTATAAAATCGAAAAACAGACATTTTTATTTTAAATAATTTCAGGTACAATAATAGTTAAATATTGGCATTTTCCAAAATGGTAGATGAAATTTGTCTGTTTTAAAAAGCGGGGCTAAAAAGAATTATCGCCACAAGCGTAATAATAGAATTTCAAACAAAATAAATAATAATGCCAGCAAAATAAAATATTTCCACAATTGTATTCCTTTACTAATTCTTTCAATGCTTTTTGTAAGAAACTTATCATCAATATTAAGAAAGTTAATGTTTTTAAATTTATTTTTAGCAAATAGACTTGTAAGCTCATCTTTATTATAACATTCCATATTAGATTCGTTTCTGTTGAAATTAAATGCAAGTCCGTACAAAGAAAGATTATTAGAATTTAATAAATAATTACCGGCAATAGTAATTTCATTATTTAAAAACAGATTAATATTGTTATTTACAAGCCTAAAATCAGGAGTAAAATCTACATTTAATAAATTATTTACTATGGAAAAATTACTTGTTTTATTCTTATTATAGTATGAAAGTTCTATTGCATTATTATTACCAATAACATAATATAAAAAATTTGAGGGATTACTGTTTAAAACAATATTGTAAACAATTGGGACAAACAAAGGGTGTTCAGGAAAATTTGAACTTTCACTATTTACAGGTATTGCCAAACAATAAACATTGCCTTTTTGGTGTGTGGTATAGTTAAGTATGGCATCTTTGTTTCGGGTGTGAATAATTCCCTGTGTATTATTTGACACAGTTTTTGAAAACACAAAATGTTGTTTAATAAATGGGAGGTCGGCATTTTCATCAATCTTTTTAAAGGTATTTTTAAACAGGTTATTTTCCTTGTTTATACTTTTAATTTTTGTTTTCTGCGTATCTAATTTTATTATTGTTTCAGCCGATAAAAGTTTTAACAGTTGATTATAGGAATTTATATTACCATCAATTTTTGGAGCAAATAATAAAGTACCGCCATATTCAACAAAATTTTGTAATTCCTGCATTAATCCCGATGAAACAGAATCTAAATCATTAATAATAATTGTTTGAAATCCTGAAAAAGCAGTATAATTAATGTTGCTTAAAGTGTAATTTGTAAGTTCAATATAATTATCTTCTTTAAACAGGGCATCGAAATACGGGTTTGATATTTTGTTGTTTATTGTAAGAACTTTTATTTTATCGGCTATTAAATAATTTAAATAAAAAGTGTTATCAAAAGTTATAGGGTAATCGGTAATTTCAATTTTTCCGTTAATAATTCCTTTCTGGGTATTTTGATATAATAATGAAACAGTTTTATTAGAATTTGCTTCAATATTAAAGCTACCAAGGGTTTTTAAAGAATCGTTTATATAGAGTTTTATTGGAATATTCTGATAATTTTCGCCTGATATATTAATTATTTTTATAAAAAGTTCTTCTTGTTGCATAAATTTACGTGCAGGGATTTCGAACCAACAGGAATCGATAAATAAATTATTAGACCTTTCGGCATTTAGCCGCATGAGATTTATTTTTGTTGTTGAATCGGGGTTTTGCAAATTAAGGTGAGTGCTTGCTCTCTGAAAATCGGATAATAAATATAATGAACGTGAACTTTTTTCTGTTAGTTCCATAAAATCGAACTGACGACTTATAATTTTATCAATACTTTTAACATTGGGGCTTATTTCTATAGCCGATATATTATCTATCAGTTGTTCTTTATTAATAAAATGCTGATGCTCGGGTTTCATATCGTTAGTTATAAGCAAAAATTTTGTGCTTGGTTTGTAGGCATCGGCAATTTCTTTTGCTTTGCTTTTTGCTACTTCAAGCAGTTTGCCATAGCTACTTTCGGCATCCATGCTAAATGAATTATCGATATAAATACTAACAACATTTTGTGAGTTAATTGTTTTTTTGGCGTCAATAGGAATATATGGCTGTGCAAATGCAATTACCAAAGCAATAATAGTGAGAATACGTGCCAGCAATACCAATAAATGTTTTAATTGTGATTTTGATTTTGTTTGCTCTTTTATGTTTTTTAAAAAAGTAACATTGCTGAAATATATGGTTTTAAACTTGCGGAAATTAAACAAATGAATTATTATAGGTATGGCTATTGCCGATAATGCCCATAAAAAGTTTGGATATAAAAAATTCATTTATTTGTTTAATAATTTTAGGATACAAAGATGATGTATTTAATTTTAATAGTGAAAAAAGAATTAAAAAAAGCCCCCTTTAATTCTCCACCTATGAAGGAGAAAAATCGTTTTATAATGAAGCAAGATAAAAAAAATTAGTAAACGGGAATATATATTTTGTTACTTTTGTTTAAAATTAAAACCATTTAATACCATATAAAAATGGATATTTCAAATAAATTAAATGATATTAAGACAATTAAAAAAATTCTTATAATAATTGTTGTCACATTAATTTTTTATCTTTTAAAAATATTATCATTCATTTTTATACCATTAGTATTTGCTTCATTAATAGCAATGTTATTTATGCCATTAATGCGTTGGCTTTTTAAACATAAAGTACCAAAGATATTATCAATCTTAATTGTTATAATTATTATAGCAGGCGGCTTAAAAATTACAGGAAAATTAGTACAATTGTCTAGTAAAGAAATTATGAGCTCCCGTATTGAGTTTTGGGATAAGGCGTCACCAAAATTAAATAAAATAATTATTCCTGTTGGAAACTTTTTTGGATTTGAAAGTAACAGCAAAACATTAAATGACTTTACTCATAGTAAAGAAGTAACTCAAACGATTTATAAAAATTTTGGAACAACTTTTAGTTTTGTTAAAAGAACTATTTCTATGACAGTAATGACAGTATTTTTTTTAATTCTGTTACTGGCTGGATCGCTTAACATCCAAAGAGTTATGGAGAGCACTGTTTTTAAGAAAAAATACGCTTCTGTAAAAACTTTTATTGTAATTGAAAAAAGTGTTGCTAAATTTTTAAAAGTAAAACTAATACTTAGTTTACTTACGGGAATTGGTTTTGGAATTCTATGCTTTTTATTTGGTGTTAGTTTTCCAATATTTTGGGGACTTATTGCATTTGCTATTAACTTTATTCAGTTACTGGGGTCTATTGTTGCAACAACTTCACTTTCTTTGTTTGCTTTTGTTGAGATGGATTCATCAAGCACCTTATTATTCTTTATCTTATCAATCATAGCTGTTCAGGTATTATTTGGAGCTATATTAGAACCTATATTTATGGGCAAATCCTTTTCAATAAATATAATTACAGTATTGGTAATGCTTATGTTATGGGGTTATATATGGGGTATTCCGGGTATGATATTATCAATTCCGATTACAGTATTTGTAAAAACCATTCTTGAACAATTTCCTTCAACAAAAATTGTTTCAAACTTAATGAGTTGAACGTTATATTTTCGATTTAATGAATCTTATTAAATAATACAACAAGTGAGGATGTTTGCGGTAGTATTGCTTTACTCCAAAACAATTTTCCTTACCACAACACCTTTGTTTGTAGTTACTTTTATTATGTAGATGCCTTTTGGTTGATTACTTAAATCTATCTCGTCATTGCGAGGGTGATAACCCGTGGCAATCTCATTATTTTGGGCAGATTGCTTCGCTTTGCTCGCAATGACGGTATATTTTATGGTTTTTCCTGTAATATCCATCACCTCTACTCCTATTATGTTTTCTGCTTGTATTGTTATTTTTCCGGTAGTGGGATTGGGAAAAACACATAATTCTGTATTTGATGTATTTTCTTTTATACCTGTTGTAAAATTATAAACTCTTACATGTCCTGAAGAATTACCATTTCCGTCATTAAACGGAGCACCAATTGCCACAACTGTACCATCTGAACTTAAACTTACGGAATAACCTGATAAATTACCAAAGGTTTCGCCATCTATATCATTCCCTGCTTGTATCCAATTTCCCACACTATACTCATATATCCTTACATGGCCGATTGAACTATCTGTTTCACTATGCCAAAGAGGAGACCCAATAGCCAATATATTGCCATTAGAATTTAAACTTACTGAAAAACCTGATAAATTACCAGAGGTTTCACCATCTATATCATTCCCTACTTGTGTCCAATTTCCTTCGTTATATTCATATACTCTTACATGACCTGCAGCATTTGCATTTCCATCATTATATCCTGCCCCAATAGCAATCACAGTACCATTGTAATTTAAACTTACTGAACCACCTGACCAGTCACCTGTGGCTTCACCATCAATATCGCTACCTACTTGTGTCCAATTTCCTCCATTATATTCATATATTCTTACATGACCTGAATTATTTCCGTTTCCATCATTCCCAGCTGCACCAATTGCCACTATTGTACCATCGGAATTTAAACTTACTGAAATACCTGAATTATCTTCTTCTACTTCGCCATCTATATTATTACCTATTTGTATCCAGTTCCCTCCAATATACTCATATATCTTTACTTGACCTGCATTATTCCCGTTTCCATCATTATTTGGAGCCCCAATTGCCACTATCGTACCATCAGAACTTAAACTTACTGATCTGCCTGATTCATCACCAGCAATTTCACCATCAATATCACTACCAATTTGTATCCAGTTTCCTCCACTATACTCATATATTCTAACATGACCTGCATTATTCCCGTTTCCATCATTCCATAATGCCCCAATTGCCACTATTGTACCATCTGAACTTAAGCTTACCGAAGTGCCCGACCTATCATCTGCGCCTTCGCCATCAATATCACTGCCAATTTGTATCCAGTTTCCTCCACTACACTCATATATTCTAACATGACCTGCTATAGAATCGTTTCCATCGTTTCCATCATTCCCCCAAGCCCCAATAGCTACTATAGTGCCGTCAAAACTTAAACTTACTGAATTGCCTGATTTATCATCTACTGCTTCACCATCAATATCCTGTCCAATTTGTACCCATTGGGCATTGGTTAGGTTTGTTATTGCAAATAAGAAAATTAGCAGAATTGCTGTTTTTAATTTTAGGTTTTTCATGATTATAAAATTAAATTTAAATTGTCACGTAGAACTATTTTATAATAAGACACATTTTTTATCTGTTTCGTTGCCTGTGGATAAAAAAATTAAAAGAATATCGATTAACGAATAATGATTTTAGAAGTTTAAAAATTATTAAATCATTCTATCATTAACTCATTGGGGCTTTCCTCCATTTCCACACTAAGTCGTGTTAAATTGTTTTTAAAAATTGCGCTGTTTACTGTTATGGTTTTGCATCCGGTTTTTTCAAAAATCACTTTGCATTTGCCTTCGGGCAGGGTTTTAAACTCGTAGTTGCCCAATTTACTTGTAATTTTTTTGAATTTGGTGTTTTTGGGATTATTTTCGGGTATTACTGTAACAGTAACATTTTCTTTGGGTTTGCCGGTTTTTTTGTTGGTAACTTTTCCTTTTAGCGATTTATGTATTGTTGGGTTATCGTAAATTATTTTTACGTTTTTGTACACTTCATAAAACTCGGTTTGCTCTATTTTATATTGCATCATATTATTATCGAGATGCAGATTTAATTGCTCGCTTATTTTTTTAAACAGCACTTTCATGTAGGCGGTAGCAGTTTTTCTCTCAACAATTATCATTTGCGGAGCAACAAGAAATTTCTTATATCCGGCAATTTCTTTTTCGTATTTGTTTATCATTTTTTGTGTCATACCGTGATTTTTTAGCTGTGGCAGATTTGTTTTTGCAAAATCGGCTACAACATTTGCCCGCATATATATTTCGGTATCTTTTATTCTTGATATTATTGATATGGGATTTCTAAAATTTTCGTAAATCACTAAATCGCCAATTGTTTGGGCATAAGAACGAATTATTCCCTGAAAAAAATTTGTAGTATTATTTAGTTTCACACGATATTTTAGTTTTGATTTAGTACTTCCTTCGGTTTTTTTATTTTGAACACCCGCCATTTCTAAAATTTCGCCATACAAATCTTCAATATAATCAACAATTTCTATCATTACTGTATTGGTTTTCCAAATGTCTTTACGTTTATTTAGATAATTAACAGTTTTTCTAACCATCGATAGGTAAGCTTCTTGTTTGCGTTTCATAATTTGTTTAATTATAGCCCCTCCTAGCCTCCCCAAAGGGGAGGAACTAAGACAAAGCATTATTAGAAATTGCAATTTAGCATTAATTTATTTAACTTTCGTGCTAATTGTGGTATAGTTTGTTCTAATTGTGATACAGTTCGTTCTAATTGTGGTATAGTTTGTTCTAATTGTGATACTGTTCGTTCTAATTGTGGTATAGTTTGTTTTAATTGTGATGTAGTTCGTTTTAATTGTGGCATAGTCCGTTCTAATTGCGATACTGTTCGCTCTAATTGTGGTACTGTTCGAGCTAATTGCGAAACTGCTCGTGTGCAATGTAAGACAGCATAAGTGCTTAGGAAAGCTCTTAGTATCTACTTTTTGATTCTTTATAAGAGCTTTATTACTCTTATTATGTACTTTTTAAAGCTATATGGGAATTTTATTAAATTCTCTCAAAACATCTTCGAGGTTACAGAGATGTTTCCTTTTCCATACCCGTGTAAATGGGTATCCAAACAGTAATTTTAACCAATTGACTTAGTCTTATGCTTTACTTTTCATACTCACGAAAGTGGGTATCCATACTTATTATCTTCTGGATTCCTGATCTTCGCTACGCTACGTCAGGAATGTTTTACACAAAACTTATAAGCAACAATAATAACTAATAATAGCAAACCTATTAAACTTAATCCTGCTGCGGGCACAGCAATATAGCTTAATGTTTCTTTTGTTAATTCGGTATTTCCAATTAGGGGAGCCTTTAAAGCTGCCATTGTCCAGTAAAGTGTATAGCCTAATGCTCCCAGACTAATCATCATAGAGGTTATGTACTTAAGAGTTGAATTTATGCTAAAGAACGAAAAAAATACTATTAATATTAGGGAAATTGAACCTAATCCTAAAGCATGTGTATGTGAGAGCTTAAAATATTCCCATCCTTTACTCACTATATTTTCCTTTACCGCAATATCTCCATTATAAACTGTTTCAAAAACTGTTTCTGCTTTTGAGTTTAAATAGTTTTTAATATTAGTTTCGTATGCTCCAAATAATCCGCCAAGAGCAAATCCGTAAAGTATAACTAATAAGCTGATGATTAAACTTAATTTTACATTTTCAAATTGTTTCATAATATACGTTTTTCGTTTGTCCCTTCGACTCCGCTCAGG
>CAYTWH010000041.1:24647-27754 GCA_964442075.1 uncultured Bacteroidales bacterium | reverse complement strand
TGGGTTCTACGGTCTTCGATAAATCAACAGAAAAAACTAATTTTTAGAACCCACCACCATAACCTGTTGCATAAACATCAGTTCCACGTGGTGCTGCAAAATCCATACCTCTATGCAATTTCCTAATTCTTAATATTGGGTGAAATCTCATTCCATAACCAGAAGCTATCCTTTTTAAATTTTTATTTTCTATTGGTTGAATTGCAGGAATACAACGTAATTTTTTAATATTTAGACATGCAGCGTTCATTACTTCATTATAAGAATTTTTTTGTACATATAACTGTGTTAAAAGTTTATTCATTTTTTTTGCAGTTTTTAATACTACTTCAGAATTATCATAACCCTCTAATTTATGATACTTGTTAGTTCCGCCAAATCCAGCATCTCTAATGGTTGAAGGCAAGGGGTCTATCCCAAATATTGTCCTGTAAATATTGTCATCTTGTTCCTGAACACTTTTAAAAACACTGTCAATTACAATTATTTTATTATTCAATATTTCATACTGCGCAATAAGTTGATTATTTTCTTTTTTAAAATGTTTTACTTTTGGAGTGTCAATGCAAAATGCATATAAAAAATAAATTATTATTGCGAAAAACATTGTAGAAAATATATATTTAAAAGATTTGAACAACTTTTGTTTTATATTGATGTTTACTTTTTCGAATACTAAAGTTTCAGGATTAAACCTGTATTTTGTTTTTGATATTTTTAAATTAAACTTTAGCATGATTGTTGAAACTATAAATGTTTTAAGCTTTATATTAAAATATACGATTATTTTCAGGTATTTGTTTCAATATATGGAATATTTTTCAACTTGTATGAAATAATTTGAAATTTCATACGTTATGGGTGCGGCAAATTATTCTATGCAGAGTGATATTTTGAAAATTTTTCCAAAAATCAAAAATTACTATCCATTTTTATTATTTTTACCAAGCATTAAAATCAATTACAATAAATGAGTAAGCTGCATAATATTAAAACAATATTTTTTATTTTATTACTTCAAATATTATTCTGTACTCTATCTGCACAAAAGCTCCATGTATTTAAAACAGAGCTCTTACCAAAAAGAGATAGTGTTTATGTATTTACACCTAAAAATCATAATAAATCAAACAATACATACTCTGTAATATATATGCTACACGGATACGGAGGAAATTATAAAACATGGAATAATATAAGTTCTCTGCAAGAATATTCAAATAAATATGGTTTTATAATTGTATGTCCCGATGGATTATATGATACATGGTACATTGATAGTCCTGTAGATAAAAACATTAAATTTGAGAGCTATTTTATAAATGAGCTCTATCCTTTTATTAATGAAAATTACAAAACCAACAAGGAAAATATTTTTATTACAGGTTTAAGTATGGGCGGATATGGTGCTTTGCATCTTTACAAAAACAATATTAATAAATTTAAAGCAGCAGGTAGTACAAGTGCATTATTGGACCTTGCTCCTTTTTCCGAAAGCTTTGGTTTATCGTTAGTTTTGGGCAAATACAAAATAAGCAAGCAAAACTATATTGATTATTCAATATTTAATTATCTTGAAAAATTAAAAAAATCAAAATATCATATTTTTATTGATTGTGGTTTAGAAGATCCTTTTTACAGACAAAACCTTGAATTTTTCGACAAATGTAAAAAGGCAGAAATAAATATCTCGTTTACATATCGTCCGGGGGATCATGATAGAGAATACTGGAAAAAATCTATTAAAGATCATTTTATATATTTTTATTACCTGTCAAAATTAAAAAATAATGAACAGTTTTTTTGAACTGGTTGCAAAACGCCAGAGTGTGAGAAAATATTCTGACCGTAAAATTGAAAGAGAAAAAATTGAAAAATGCGTTGAAGTAGCCCGCCTTGCTCCTTCTGCTTGCAATTCACAACCATGGACATTTATTGTGGTTGATAATCCGGAACTTTCTCTAAAAGTTGCCAAGGCTACATATAGTCCTATTATTGCTTTTAATAAGTTTGCAAAAAATTCTACGGTAATGATAGTTATTGTTATTGAACGTCCAAAAACTATTGCTCAAATTGGCGATGCCGTAAAAGACCGAGAATTTCCTCTTATTGATATTGGCATTGCATCGGAGCATTTTTGTCTGCAGGCAACAGAACTTGGACTTGGTACTTGTATGATTGGCTGGTTTAACGAGAAAAAAATAAAAAACTTATTAAATATCCCCGAAAACAAGCGTGTTGGCTTATGCATTTCTATGGGCTATCCGATAGAGGATTATAAACAACGACAAAAAATAAGAAAATCTACAGAAGATATGTGTAAGTATAATAGTTACATTGGATAATATTTCGCCTCAGTCAGATTTCTCAATTTATATCAAATAAACCATCAGGTAAATTCATTTCTATTGTTTTATTTTTTTCATCAATAGAAATTATAAATTCTTCGGCAACAGGAATTAAGAATTCTTTTTTGTCAACTATTACTTTGAAATTTTTGTTTCCTGAAAAATCAAGAATTTCATTTATAAGTCCATTTTTACCGGAATTATTATCAACAAAAGTAAATCCAATAAATGTAAAGGCAATAATATCATTATCAGAACCGGAAATATCACTATTATAAACAAGAATATTGCACTCTGTTAATTTTTTAGCATATTCCTTATTTTCAACATCAACTAATTTAACTATAGCGTAGGTATTACTTTTTATTTTTATTTTCTCAATAAAAAAAGGGACTAAATATCCATCTATTTCAATGAATATTTGTCCATTTTCCTGTAAGTTTTCTACGATATCTATTTCAAAAAGGAATATTAATTCTCCCCTTACACCATGAGATTTTAAAACATGTCCAATTTTTTGACAATCATCTCTTTTAATCATGCGAAAAATTATTCAGCAGATTTTTTTTCTTCTTTAGCAGGTTCTTCTTTAACTTCTTCTTTTTTCTCTTCAGCTACTTCTTCTTTAGCTTCTACTTTTACATTTTCTTCCTTCTTTTCTTCAACTACCTCTTCTTTAGCTTCTGCTTTTACATCTTCTTCCTTCTTCTTTTCAGCTACTTCTTCTTTAGCTTCTACTTTTACATTTTCTTCCTTCTT
>CAYTWH010000041.1:0-24547 GCA_964442075.1 uncultured Bacteroidales bacterium | reverse complement strand
TCTTCTTTTCAGCTACTTCTTCTTTAGCTTCTACTTTTACATTTTCTTCCTTCTTCTTTTCAGCTACTTCTTCTTTAGCTTCTACTTTTACATTTTCTTCCTTCTTTTCAGCTACTTCTTCTTTAGCTTCTACTTTTACATTTTCTTCCTTCTTTTCTTCAACTACCTCTTCTTTAGCTTCTGCTTTTACATCTTCTTCCTTTTTTTCTTCAACTACTTCCTCTTTTTTCTCTTGTTCTGAACTTGTAGAAGAATCTTGTGTCTCTTCTGTTTTAGCTTCTTCAACGGTTTCTTCTATCACTTCTTCTCCCGCCTCTTCAGCTTTTGCCTTAGCAATTAAATCTGCTTTTTTCTTAGCAATTGCTTGAGCTCTTTCCTCGCTTATCTTTTTTTCTGCATCAAATCGTTTTTTAATTTCAGCTTTAAGGTTGTCAGAAATTTTGTCTTCTTTAACTTGAATTTTCATTTCCTTTTCTTTCATCCAAGCTTGAAATTTAGTTTCAGCAGTTTCTTCGTCAAAAGCTCCTTTTTTCACACCGTCAAGTAAATGACGTTTCATTAGAACTCCTTTATATGATAAAATTGCTCTAACCGTATCTGTTGGTTGAGCACCATTTTGCAACCACGATAATGCCTTGTCAAAATCCAACTTTATTATTGCCGGATTTGTGTTAGGATTATATAAACCAATCCTATCAATGTACTTACCATCTCGTGGTGCCCTCTCGTCTGCTACTACTATATGGTAGTAAGCATACCTTTTTCGGCCATGTCTGGCTAATCTTATTTTTGCAGGCATTTTCTTATTATTTTTAAAATTAGGGGTGCAAAGATAGAATTTAATTGTAAAAAATTCAAAACTATATCACATTTTTCTTTTCTTTAAATTTCTTTTTTTTTAAATTTAGTTTTCGTAAAAAATAAAATTGTATTTTTATTGCACTTATGACAAAGAAATCAATTAATAAAAAGGTGAGTTTTGGAACTATGCCGGTATTTCTGACGGCAATATCCACAATTCTTGGTGCAATTGTATTTCTTAGGTTTGGTTGGGCAGTAGGGAATCTTGGCTTTGTTGGTGTTATAGGATTAATCATTATGGGCCATTTAATTACTATCCCAACTGCACTTGCCGTTGCAGAAATTGCTACAAATCAAAAAGTATTAGGTGGTGGAGCGTATTATATAATATCACGTTCATTTGGATTAAATATTGGTGGGGCAATTGGTATTACGCTTTACTTATCTCAAGCCCTGAGTGTAGCGTTTTATATAATTGCTTTTGCAGAAGCTTTTGATCCTGTTATTCAATATTTATCAAATGAATTTGGGTTTTTAATATACGATAAACGTGCAATTAGTATTCCTGCAATGGCATTGTTATCGGTTTTAATATTAACACGTGGTGTTAATTTTGGAATGAAAGCACTATATTTTGTTGTAGCATTATTATTTGCATCGATTATTTTATTTTTTTTAGGAGGGAGTTCACCTAATGCTCCTGCAGAACTCAATTTAAATGCTCATATTCCTGATAATACAAGTTTCTTTAAAGTTTTTATAATAATTTTTCCTGCTTTCACAGGATTGGCAGCAGGATTAGGATTATCCGGGGATTTACGTAATCCACAAAAATCAATACCACGAGGTACAATATGGGCAACAATTGCCGGTTTGGTTGTTTATGTTTTTGTAGCTCTAAAACTTACAATGTCAGCAAACCCTGAAGAATTAAATAACGATCAGCTTATAATGCAAAAAATAGCACTTTGGGGTCCAATTATTCCTATTGGCTTAGCAGCAGCTTGTTTATCATCTGCAATAGGTTCTGTTATGATTGCTCCAAGAACATTACAAGCACTAGGTATTGATGATATTTTTCCTAACAAATTTTTCAACAGATGGTTTGCAAAAGGCAAAAAAGGTTCTAATGAACCTATTAATGGTTCAATTATTACCATAATTATTGCATTTATTTTTATTGGAATATCAAAGAACGGGATAAATTTTGTAGCAGAGATAATATCCATGTTTTTTATGGTAACTTATGGTGCTATTTGTTTAATATCTTTCCTTGAACATTTTGCTGCCGACCCTGCTTATAGACCTACTTTCAAATCAAGATGGTATTTTTCACTTTTGGGAACAATATTGTCATTTTGGGTAATGTTTCAAATGGATATGTTTTATGCTGTTATGTCATTATCAATAATGGCAATAATATATTTTGGAATTTCTTCTTCTCATAAAAAACGTAGAGGTCTGGAAAAATTGTTTAAAGGAGTTGTTTTTCAACTAAGCCGTTCGCTTCAAATATTTGCTCAACGTGCCGACAAAGAAGACAGAGACGTAAGTTGGCGACCTTTTGCTATTTGTGTTTCCGAAGATTCTTTTAAAAGACGTTCTGCTTTTGATTTACTACGATGGGTATCTTATAAATATGGTTTTGGCACATATATACATTATATAAAAGGCATGCTTACACCTGAAACACTTACAGAATCAAAAGTATCTCTTAACAGATTAATCCATTTAGCAAAGGGAGGCAAAAACAGAGTTTACCTTGATACAATAATCAGCCCTTCATATACATCTGCAATAGCACAAGTAGTTCAGTTATCAGGGATTACAGGAAAAGGCAATAATATGATATTATTTGAATTTTCCAGAACAGACCCATCTACATTTCAACATGTTTTAAAAGATTATGCGTTATTGGAATCAACAGGTTTTGACATTTGTGTGTTAAATTCTTCATATAAAGGTTATGGGTACAAAAAAGAAATTCATATTTGGCTAACTCCAAAAGATTATGAAAATGGAAATCTTATGATATTATTAGCATATATCATTCTTGGTCACCCGGATTGGAGAAAAGGATTTATTAAAATATTTGCTTTATATCCCGAAAAAGACATGGAGTTTCAAAAAGAAAAGTTGTATTCACTTATTAAATCAGGAAGGCTTCCAATATCACCAAATAATATTGAATTATTATCTTATGATGAATCCGGTTTTTCTAAAAACTATATAAGCAGATATTCTGCTGATGCAGACTTAACAATTATTGGTTTCCAAAACGAGAATATTAAGGGTGAACAAACCACTGTTTTTAATGATTACAAAGATATTGGAAATATTCTTTTTGTTAATTCAAATAAACAAAAGGAAATTAAATGATAGTCCAAATTTCAAGCTTCAAATTTCCAAATTCTGATTATGGGTTTCCAAAAAACACAAACAGCTTTATGCTATTCGAATACGCAAACATAGATATATGAAAATAATTGACCTAAATAAGTTTTTACAGGATTCTTCTAAAATTCCTGTTATTGATGTCAGGTCTCCTGAAGAATTTGAAAAAGGACACATACCAAATGCTATTAATATTCCCATATTTGATAATGCCGAAAGATCTGTTGTTGGAACACGATACAAACAAAATGGAAAAGAAGCTGCTGTTTTTTCTGCATTTGATATTGTTGCACCTAAAATGAAGAAATTGGTGTTGAATGCAAAACAAGTTGCCAAAAATAACAAATTATTATTACACTGTTGGAGAGGAGGACTACGCAGTAAAAATATGGCGTGGTTATTTTCTTCAATAGATATTGATTGTTATGTGCTTGATGGTGGATACAAAGCATACAGAAAAATGATTCGCGAAGAACTTGGAGAAAAAATTGAAATTATTATTTTAGGCGGAATGACAGGAAGTGGTAAAACTGATATTTTACACGAATTACAAGAAAAAGGCGAACAAATGATTGATCTTGAAGCACTATCTAATCATAAAGGCTCAGTTTTTGGTGCTTTGGGACAAAACGAACAACCTACTAATGAACAATTCGAAAATAATATACATGAAAAATGGAATAAATTAGATAAAAGTAATAGAATCTGGATAGAGGATGAAAGCTACAAAATTGGGACTAACTGTATTCCAGAAACATTATATTACCAGATGAGAAATACAAATGTTTTAAAAATAAATATCCCAAAAGATATTAGAGTTAAACGCCTAGTAAAAGAGTATGCTCTTTTCGATAAAAAGTTTATTGAAAATTCTATTAGAAAAATTGACAGAAGACTTGGAGGACAAAATACAGAACAAGCTATTAATGCCCTACATAATAGCAATTACAAAGAAGTTGCAGACATTCTGTTATATTATTATGATAAAGCCTATTTGCATGGCTTATCAAAAAGAGATGAAAACCTTATTGAAGATATTTTAATAGAAAATGATAATCCTGATTATACAGCAAATGTATTAATTGATAAAGCAAACAAAATGGAGGAACAAAGATAATTGATATTATTTGCCATAATATTCAACAATGTTTTTACCTGTCTCACCTAGTTTTATGCAGTATAATTTTCTATTTAATTCCTTTATTGGTTTTTCTAATTGTTTCCAAATTTTAACAACAAGATTTTCAGTTGTAGGATTAATATCTTTAAGAAAAGGCACATCTAAATTAAGGTTACTGTGGTCTAGGTATGAAATTACATATTCTTGGATTATTTCACTCAAAATTTTCATATCTATAACAAATCCTGTATCAGGATCAATATCCCCTTCTACAGTAACAAATAATTCATAATTATGGCCATGCCAATTTTTGTTTGAGCATTTTCCGAAAATTTCTATATTTTTCTCATCAGACCATTTTTCATTAAATAGGCGATGGGCAGCATTAAAATTTTCTTTTCTGGTAATATATAACATGGCTTATTTTCTAAAGAAAAAAGCAATACAAATTGTACTGCTTTTTAATTATTAATGTGATTTAATCACCTTTTTCATTCCAACCAGCTTGTTTTCAAGACTATATTTAAACAGGTATAATCCTGCACTATACGAACTTAAATCTTTTTCAATAAACCGAGAACTATTATTAAGTTCTATTGTTTCTATCAATTCACCAATGTTATTAAAAATTTGAATTGAACCTTCAGTCTTAACAGGATTGTTTAGCCAAATAATAACTTTATTGGCAGTAGGGTTAGGATAAATAGTAAAATCATCAACTTGTGAATTTGCAAAAGCAAAGTCATCTATTTCAGTAAATACAGTACTTGTATCATCGCTAGTTACCTGATAAACCTCTTTAGTATCTTCATCTTGCAAGAAAGCTACAACGTATACCTGTGAATGATCATAAACATTTTCATAATCCCATGATAATGCTATGCTTTCAGTTTGATTATTTGTCCAGTCTTGTGAATAAAGTGTTCCTGCAGCATCGGGTAATAATTTTTTTACAACATTATCGAATACTGTCATTCCATTAGCACCTGTAAGAGAAATTATTTCTTTTTCGATTACTGCTACATTAAATGTTATATTTTTGCCAATAATTTGTGTTAATGCAGTTATATCTGCATTAATATTAACCGATGAACTTGATTTTGCAGTTTCCAAGTTAATATTAAAAATTGGTTGTATTAACGACCTTTTCTGTATAACAGTATTGTAATAATCTATCCATGTTTTTGTTGCACCATAATATTGATTCCCATCAATCACTGAATATGGTAACTGAGATGGTACACTATAAAAAGATATACGAGAATTTTGATCTGCAGGATTATCTGTATTCATTTGATCAGCACCGGGAAAACTTGAATGAAACCTTATATCTATTGCATCATATAAATTTGAATTACTTTGGAATTCAGAATGAATAAGTGGGTCATAAATTGCACATTCACTTTCAGAAGCATTTGTAAAGTGTTCAAACAATACCATTTTAAGTCTTTCTCCAATCCAAACATCATCAAAAGCAAAATCATTGCCAATTGCGTCATCATCACTACCATAAGCAATTCTAAATCTTATGCAAGATGACAATCCAATTATATTATCAAGTGTTTGTCTAACATCAGTCCATGTAAACATTGTATCGTTTGACCATCCAATAGATTGACCACCAGGCATACCATCAATACTGTAAGAGTCATACCAATTTATGCCACTATTTAAAGTGCCAATATTCTCCCATTCTCCATAATCTAAAGAATATTGTAAAACTGCGCCATCATTATCCGGACGCATTTTACTCCATATTTTCATTGTTATCATTGGTTTTTTCAATCCTGTAATATCAAAACATGGACTAATAACTGAGGAATTTTCCTTATAACCAAGTGTATCATGGTTTGTATTCCATGTATTTGTTCCGGAATAAGCCAGTAAACTATCGGGTATGCCTAACAGCCAACTACATACTGTATCTCTTGTTTCTTTATACCATGAGCTTGAGGCACCTTCAAAATCATCAAAATACGGATAAGAATTAACTTTTTCCCTAATAACAGTAGTGCGTGATTTTACTCCCATACATGCAGCAGTGTTTTCTATATTTATTGTAACGGTATAAATACCAGGTAATTGATAGTAATGCATTGCATTATTTCCTATAAGTGAATCTCCATCTCCAAAATACCAAGTAACTAGAGAATCATTATAGAGTCCATTTGGTATATTGGTAAATAAGATTGTATCGCCAAAACATTCTTTTTCCCAATCAAAGTCAATATCAGGTTTGTCAAATATTTCAATTTGTCCGGTATTATATGTTTCAATACAACCATATTCCGAAATTATTTCAAAATCGACATTGAAAATTCCCTCTTCAGTAAATACCACATCAGGATTCAATACGTCAGTAGTATCCTCCTGAATACTTGTTCCTAATGCCCATGACCAGTATATATCGGTAATTGCATCTAAACAATCAGCATTTCCTAAAAAGCGAACAGTATCATTTAAACAACCCATATTAGGACTAAATGATAAATTATAGGGTACTTGATGAACATGCATTGTATCATATTCAGTAACACTGCATCCATAAGTATTAGTAAATGTATAAGAAATAGGATAATCTCCGGGCAAATAATCTTCGGGATCAAATTCACCTAAAGATGTAATAACTCCATCAATATCATAAACCCCGGAAGGACCGGATGGATACCCTGCCAAATCTATAGGGATATCGTTTTCACAAAGAGAAGTAGTTGCAACATTAATAGCCGGAGATGGAATATCGTGTACTAATATGTTATATTGTATTGTATCTAAACAACCATTAGGGGCAATATATGTGTAATATATTTCATGAGTATTAACACCGGCCACTAAAGGATTAAATGTTGCTGTGCCATTAGAGTTATCAACAATTCCATTTCCCCCGAAAATTCCAAGTCCAAGTTCTAAAGAATTAATAGTACCTGTAATTGTATCTATTGGAGCATTTAGACATAAAGATTGTGGTATGCTTATTATATCTAATTCCGGAACATCTTTAACATGAATTAAAGTATCAATAATATTACTACAAGTTGTAACAGTATCTGTATACTCATAGAAAATTGTTACAAATCCGGAAACTACAGCAGGATTAAAAGCAACAGTATCTCCTGTTGAGATCAATCCAAGACCTGTTAAAAATCCTGTTGAACCGGCAGGTGAGCCATAAACCATATTAATAGGGTTGTTTGCACAAAAACTCGTATCGGTTATAATTTCTAAAGTTGGCAATGCATGAACAGTAGTATTTAATGAAGAACTGCTCTTGCAACCTGATTGAGTATGAGTAAATTCATAATCAATTGTATATGGTAATATATTTGCTCCTGCCGCACTTGGATTAAATTCAAATTGAGAACCATTATAACTTACACCTGCACCTGTAAAATCATGTGTTCCAACAAGTGTTGTTATGTCACTAATAAGAGTACTTACATTATCATCAACACAATATTCTGTATCTAAACCACTAAATCCAGCAAATCCAATTGAATCTATTTGAATCACATATGTAACATTAAACTCTGTGCCAGAAGTATCTGTATAATAATAAGACAGGCTGTAACTTCCTGCGAATAAAGAATCCGGATACAAATCTATATAATCTTGGACAGTTGAAACAATACCAGTTCCATTAACAATTCCATCAATAGTGAAGTATCCTGTTCCTGCCTGATATGCAGGGGTATTATCCGGAACACCATGTAAAGAGTAAGACACGTTGTTTCCATCTTTACAGTAAAAATTATTGCTTGGTATTGTATCTATTGAAGCTTGGGCAACTACTACATAAGTTTGTTGAGTAATAGCATTTGAACAACCATTTCCATCGGTATATGTATATGTAATATCATAAGGACCTCCTTCTCCGGCAACAGTTGGATAAAAAGTATTACTAATTACACCCGGTCCTACAAAGATCCCGGGAGCTGGATTACCGGTCAATTGAGGATAGCTGATATTGTAATTATATGTTGATTGTACATCTGTTCCAATTATTGTTGGTAAATCATAAACAAATGCCTGAGCTGTATCAAAATTCATACATCCAGTTAAAGGGTTTGTGCATTCGTAGTAAATATCATAATTCCCAACAGTAGCTGTATTTGGAAAAAACCAAGCTGATGTGTTGTTTGCAGGAACTAAACCTCCAGATTCTGTTCCACTATATGACCATTGACCATTACAACTTAGAGGAATTTCACCTGTAATTTCTGATTGAGACTCGCTGACACAATATTCTAGATCTGATGTTAAAATATCAATATTTCCTATAGAATCTATAAGTATACTCTCCGTTACCCAAAAATATGCTCCTGAACCAGTCGAATCATAATAATAATAATTTAAATCATGTGTCCCCGGTCCAATAATATCCGGATATAATACAATAGAATCAATGCCAATAGAATCAATACCTGCTCCAAACCTAACACCATTTAAAGTAAAATAACTTGAATCCGGATCATATGCTATTGAAAATAGTGGCTCTCCAACTAATGTGTCTTCACCACTATCATAACAATAAATATTTTGAGAATTATACATGTCAATTCCGTTAATAGTTGCATTAGCTACATTTATAGTTATCGGTAGGGTTTTAGTATCTGTACAACCATTTACATCGGTATAAGTATAAATAATATCGTGTGGTCCAACTCCTGCAACAGACGGATCAAAATCTGCTGTCCCATTTCCTGTATTAGTAATACCAATATTGCCAGAAAAAGAACTATTTTCCGGTAATATGGGTAAAGGATTTCCTGAAAGCACAGTTATTGGTTCTACAACATTATAAACATTATTTAAAGGAACAAAATCAACAAATGGTAAAGCGTAAATGTCTGTAAAGTTCTCTGTTGTGTCTGTACAAACAGATTCGGATATTACATATTTAACACTCGTGTTTCCAACCCCTGCTGTAGCAGGATCAAATATACCTACAACTGAATTTGTAATTCCTGTTCCTAAAAACTCTCCTCCTGCAGGTGCCCCTGTAAGTACCACAGAAGCTGCATCTACACAATATCCCAGATCAAGTCCCGATAAACTAGCTTGACCTGAAATGTTATGAACAGTAGTTGTTGCTTCAATAATTCCACCAGGAATAAAAATTCCAGATCCTGGAAAAGTCTCAATATTATAAAGATATTGAATTGTATTAAGCCCGGTTGGCGCTAAGAATGGGTCAAATGTTGCATGAGTAGCATCAATTATTGATAATCCTGGAACAACTATAAAGTTATTTGGAAAAGAAGGAGGCGATATATTTGCTGTTAATATAACAGAACTTGAATAATTACATAAATCTGTAGGAAGTCCGGAAATAGATCCCCCTGCATCAACTATTTCTACTGTCTGCATATCAAAGCCAACACAGCCATTACCATCTGTTACGGTATAATAAATGTCATAAAATCCAATGGCAAGAGTGCTTGGATGAAATGTGCTATCTACTGCCATAATACCGGGACCTGAGAACACTCCTCCCGGAGGTACAAAGGTAATAATTGTTGATACAGGGTCATTTATAGTATAAACTGATTGAGGCATTGAAAAAGAAACGGTTGGTAAAGGATTAACAGTTATTACAACATTATCTGTATTAGTACAAAAATTACCATCAGTCACAGTAACCGTATAAGTTGTAGTAGCAAGCGGTGAAACAACATGAGATATTCCTGCACCCAAACCATTATCCCAGTTATATGAGGTTCCTCCGGAAGCCGTTAATGTTGCTGATTCTCCATTACAGATTGCTTGATCTTCTCCTGCATAAGCAGGTGGCAATGGATTTACAGTAACCATTACATTATCAGTATCAGTACAGTTATTACCGTCAGTAACTGTTACCGTATAAGTAGTTGTAGTAACAGGGCTAACAACATGAGATATTCCGGCTCCCAAACCATTATCCCAGTTATAAGTTCCTCCTCCGGTTCCGTTGATAGTAGTATTTTCTCCGTTACAAATAGATACATCAACACCAGCACCAGCTGTTGGTATAGGATTAACTGTTATTGTAACATCATCTGTATCTGTACAACTATTACCATCGGTAACAGTCAATGTATATGTAGTAGTTATGGATGGACTGACTAAATGAGATGAACCTACACCTAGACCAATGTCCCAATCATACGTTCCTCCACCTGTTCCGGTAATAGTAGTATTTTCACCATTGCAAATGCTTACATCACCACCTGCACCGGCAGTTGGAAGAGAGTTAACTGTAACAGTTACAACATCTGTTGAAGTGCAACCATTATCATCTGTAATTGTTACAGTATATATGGTTGTAATTATAGGACTAACAATAATTGTTTGTGATATTTCAGTTGTACTCCATTCGTAATTGTAATTTGGAGTTCCATCGCTTCCTGTAGCTGTTAAATTAACTGTTTCTCCATTACATATAGTTTGACCTAATCCTGCATCAACTGTAAGAGCAAAAAGTGGTTCTGAAACAGTATGTGGACCGCTTTCTGAAGTACAAGCATTTGCATCTGTAATAGTAACATTATAATCATTAGCACAAAGATTTGTGATAGTTTGAATATCATATGCATGCTTAGAGAAATACAAATAACAAGCATTTATAGTAGTAAGATTGGTACTATTGTTTACGACATTGAGTTGCCAAGTTCCAAATGGATCCTCATTGCTATCATTAAAATCACCTAAATCACCTTCAGGAATATAGGTGTCGGTAAAAGGATTATCACCATCAACGATAGTTGTGATGCTAGCTGCTGCACTCATGGCAAAACAAGTGTTTGCTGTTCCATCACCAAAATCATCACCATTACCACCTTCATCAGAAACAAGCAAAACATTTGTTCCTTCAGGTGAAATAAGATTTATATCAAGCCAATGAACATTATCTCTTGTTATATTAATACAAACGGAATCAAAAACAAAATAAATACCATCTAAGAGGTTAGAAAAGCTTACTGGAATATCAAAAATTTCTGTTGCCACACCAAATGATCCAGAAGCAGTAGTATTAGAATACGTACTTGCTCCGGGGACAGGGAAATCCCAAGAGTATGAAAAAGTACCTGTACCACCTGATGCATTAACATTTGCAGTTCCGTCACAATCACTATTACATAAAACATCTGTAACTGTAACTGTTTCTGATAAAATATCAGGCTCGTTCAGTACTTTTGCATTAACGCTAATACAACCGCCTGCATCAGTTACAGTTACGTCATATGTGCCAGGACTTAGTCCAGATATAGTTTGTGTTATTTCTCCACCGGGTGCCCATAAATAGTTATACGGGAATTCTCCAGATGCGATAGTTGTAAGTTCACCATCGTTATCACCATTACAAAGAATTTCTTTTGATACATAAGTCAATGCATTTATATCTCCTTGCCAGTCTATATCAAAATTTCCATTATTATTACCATTCCCATCACTTACAAACATTATTGTAATTGTATCATTTGGAATAACAACTATTGTACTAAATGGATCACTAGTTCCTGGTTTATCATAAGAATATAAAATATTTGCAATATTTGTACTATTCCCGTTATAAATATAAATATGATCTTCATTATCATCCCAGTCAATATATATATCTAAAGTTATATTTTGTGAATTTGGTGATGTTACAACAACATAATTGTCAATATTATCTCCCCAGCCTACAGAAGGTCCTTCATCATCATATAAGGTCCCTGTACATGATGTTATTATCTCTCCATCCAAATCATTATTTAGCCAGTATTCAGTTGTTACACATATCTTAACATCTCCTGAATGGTTCCCTTCAAATTCAAGAAATCTTATCCATATTGTATCTCCCGGTGTTAGATTATTTTCAGTATGCGTTTCAGTACTTCCTGGACCTGCACTATTTACGTCTTGACAGTGAAATTCTGTAACCGAATTACAAGTGCCATCATATAAAACGAAAACATCATCCAAAGTGCCCACTGTTTCAGTGGTAACACTTAACACCCCTGACACAGGCACAATTGCATAAAACCAAACATCTTCATCTCCTGCCGTATAGTCTCCACAGCTAGGGCCGTTATCTGCAGTTGACCCTGTGTTTGTGTGATCAAAACTAAAGGTAATAGGGTTACAAGCCGTATCGACAGTTAATTCTGTTGCAGAACAAGGGTCTTCTCCCTGTGAATACAATAATGTACTTAGCAGCAAAAATAATACTGTAACTGCAAGATGTAGAGTGTTTTTCATGATAATTATTTTAATTGTCTATTAACATTAATGTTAATAGACGCAATATTTAATCAAAAGGTTGTTTAATATTTATTTAAATTTATTATAAATTACCAACAGAGTTTGTTTTAATTAAACATATCATAGATCTGTTATCATATTCGGTTGTTCCAATTATAGCAAATCCATTGTTACTTGTTTCAATAACAGCATTTCCTTCATCTCTTTTTTCACCTCCAAAAGTCTGTGAAAATACTTCATTCCCATCATTATCAATTTTAATAATGTATATGTCAGAATTTGTACCATCAACATCCATTCCTACTATAACAATCCCATTATCAGCAGTGCTTGAAATTGATCTGGCAAAAGTGTTTCCTGTTCCATTAAAATTTTTCACCCAAATGCTGTCTTGTAATCCACTCGATTGATCATTGCCAAACTTTCTCACATATATTTTTTTTGTGCTGTTATCCGATATTGTTCCTGCCATAATATAATTTGTTTCACTTGTTTTTACAACACCAACGCCCTCATCCTCAGAGCTTTTCCCGTATGTGCAGAAATTTATAACAGCACCTTCAACAGGACTATTAATGGTTACATATATATTATATGACACATCATTTGGATTAATGGGAAATGATTTGGTTTTACCAATTATCATATATTTGTTATCATAATTCTCTATTACACATCTTGCATCATCATCTTCGGTACTACTCCCATAGGTTTTTTCCCAAATTTTATTTCCACTAACATCCATTTTAACCATATAAATGTCTTTATGAGTTCCATCAACACCAATTACTTCTGTAGTTCCAACCAAAATATATCCGCCATCAACAGTAGTATTAACAGATTTTCCCTCTTGATTTAAAGATAGAACATCTATTTGTTTACTCCAAAGGGAGTCTCCAGTACTATTAGTTTTCAATAGAAACATATCTGTATTTCCTGCAAGATTAGTACATGTTCCGAAAATAATAAATCCACCATCTGAATCTATTTCCAAACTATTACCAGAGTCGTTGCCATTTGCTACATCAAAGGTTTTTTCCCATTTCTGATTACCGTATTGGTCTGTTTTGATTAGTATAATATCTTCATTGAGTTCACTTATCATTGTTTTACCAGTTATAATATAGCCTCCATCAGAAGTTTGTTTTAAATCATATCCCTCATTTGCTTTATAGCTACCATACATTTTCAAGAAATTATCTGCCTGAGTTGGACTAATTTCTTTTTCTTTCACACAAGCTACTAGTATGGTTATCATTAGCACTGTTATTATATAAAATGATGTTTTCATGTAATATAAATTTTATTTGTTTTTTATTGGCTTATATATCAAATAAACATAGCTCAATGAAATAGCAATATTATTTAACAGATAGTCATTATCGATATAATAATATTTATATAATAATTCACTATTGGAATACCTGTTATCACCAATTGTCTGATTCATAAATCCAATGTTATATCTAATATCTAAACCTATTTTTCCTTTTGGGATTTTATATTTTAATCCTCCTCCAATAATTGCATTAAAATCTAATTTTCGTCTGTTTTCTGTAATTGAAATATCTGAACCTTTAATTTCTGCTATACTTTCACCTAAATCGTAGTTATATGCTCTAATCATTTTCATGTTGGCGCTTATTAAAAAACTCCCGGAACCTCCAACTCTTATATATGGACTAACTTTCTTTTTGCTTAATTGATACTGTACAGTTAAAGGAATATATAATCTACTATGCGATTCATTACAAGTAACACTTAAAAAGTTAAAAGGCTCTTCTATATACTCAAATTTGTTTTGCATAAAAGCAGGTTCTAAACATAATTTTAATCTATTTGCAAGTACCCTATTAACTATAATTCCAAATAAAAACCCAGTTTTTATTTTTCCAAAATTCTTATTAATTGTATTTAAATCTCCAACACTATAAGTTTCAAGTATAGAATTATTTGTAACATTAACCCCTCCATAAAAACCGATTGAATATACCGGCATTGTTCTATAAGATTTGAATAAATTTATAAATTCTACAGGCTCATTTGCTTCATTTAATTCATATTCCGGTTCAAGCGACAGCAATTTCAACATTAATTCATTAGCTTTTTCTTCCTGATCGTCAAACAAATACGAAGTAATAATAAGTTTGTATGCACGTAGCTTTTCATCTTTATTAAATCCTTGCCTAATACATTGATCAAGAAGATCCGGTACATCTTCTATATTTCCTTCGTCATACAAATCTTCTGCTTGTTTTAATGTAACCGAGCAATCTTCTTCCTGAGCGAAAGAATACTTATTGTTCAGAAAAATAATTATAATGATCAA
Organism: uncultured Bacteroidales bacterium; assembly: GCA_964442075.1. Classification (GTDB taxonomy): domain Bacteria; phylum Bacteroidota; class Bacteroidia; order Bacteroidales; family CAYTAU01; genus CAYTAU01. The sequence goes on along the minus strand of CAYTWH010000041.1, from coordinate 9,680 downwards.
AAAAATTGTTAGTTGGTTATTTCTTAGCATTTTAATTTGGATTAAGGTTTATTTTTAATTGTTTCTTCATAAGGTATATCTTTACCTACATATATTTTCCATTCGTTTTCCGACATATTTCTAATTAGTTTTTCACTCAATTTAGTTGCCAAGGTTCTGGAACTTATATCCCATTTTTTTATGTCTGAATCTACACAAGCTGTTACAAGTTCTGAATTATCATCGGTAAACGCAATTGACAACACCCATGATTCATGGTCTTTTAGAACAAGGGGCTCAAGATGATAATTGGCAGTTTGCCAGACTTTTGTAGCGCCATCAAAACTTGCTGTTGCAAGAAGTTTATCATCGTTGCTAAATTTAATATCATTAATTCTTGCCGAATGAGCTTTAAGTTTTTGTTTAAGTTCTGATTTATTTAAATCCCATAAATAGATTTCTCCAGAATTGTCTCCAAAAGCCAATAATGAATTATTGCTATTATAAGCAACTACATTTAATGGATATGACGATTTATATATAGTTTTTGTTTTATTCGATTCAATGTCACATAAAATTAATTCTCCTTTTTCTGTTGCACACGCAATTATTTTACTATCAGGAGATATTGCAACTGATTTGATAGGAGAATTTAATTTGACAAGTTCTACTTTTTCATAAGTACCGGGATTCCACATGTTCAATACCCCATCAAGACCAACTGATACAAAGTATTTACTATCATTGCTAAAGGCAACTGCCGTTATAATTCCATTGTGTACATTTTCTAATTTCTTTTTGTTTTTTGTAATTAAGTCAATTAATATTAATTCTGAATTTTCTGTTGCGCAAACAAGCCATATAAGATTGTTGCTTTGTGAAATACTGCGAATTATTGTATTGCATTTATATATTTCTTTTGCTTTTTTTAATCCATTAGACATATTCCACTCTAAAACTTTGCCATCGCTCCCTGCGCTATACAATATTTTACTGTCTGGAGAAAAAGAAATTGAACGAACTGCATTATCGTGCCCTTTATATCTGTCAAAGTCTTTTTCGCTTTTCTCTTTTAAAGAATAATATAGTCCGTCATAAATATCAGGATCATACTCCTGCCCTTTATGTCTTTTATTAAATACATAAGCTTGATAAGCAAGAAGTGATTTTTTATCTTCATCATCTTCAATTTGAACCGATTTAATTGACATTGACCTGGCAATAGATAACATCCTAAGTTTATAGGTGTTTTCTGTTGCCTCCTCAGCTTTATTTTTTTGAATCAAAGCTTCCTGAGATTTTTCTTCAGCAATTTTTCTTTCTCTTGCAGCTTCCTCTGATTTTTGATTTGCAATTTTAGTTTGCTTTTGTGCTTCGTAAGCACTATTTTCAGCTCTTTGTCTTTCAAGCTCGGCTCTTTCTTTTTCGGTTAATGCTTCTTTTTGTTTTTCAAGAGCCAATTTCCTTTGCTTTTCAGCTCTTTGTTTTTGTTTTTTTGCTTCGTCAGTTTGCTCATTTGCAATTTCAGTTTGCTCTTCAGCTTTGATTGTTTGTTCTTGCGCTAAAACCTTTTGTTTGTTTGCATCGTTCTGCATCATTATAGCATACACCATAAATCCTAGGGAAATAATTGCAGCTGTACCAAGAACAATGGCAAAAATTCTTGAACGGCGAATTGCTTTTTTCTGTAATCGCAATTTGTTTTGCTCATCTGCAATATGCTCTTTTTCACTCGTTTCAAGGTAAACCATTGTTCTCTCAAATGCAGGTGCAAATCTTTGCGCCCATGTAAGAGTTGGCTGTTTTTCTTTTCGCCAGTTTAATGCTAAATGAAGATCCGGTGGTCGCCAAAGACCTATTTTCCCTGATTGGTATAATGCAGCGGCCCCGGATAATCGAATATACATCTGAACAGCTAAAGATTCTTCTTCTACCCAAACTTTAAGCTTATCCCAAATACGCATTAAACTTTCATGAGAAATATCAATAATAGAGTTTCCTGAAAGTTTTTTGTCTGATGATGTTAAAAATGATCTTCCGGCAAAACGGAATTTCTCAATAATATTTATAACCTTTTCTTCTGACGTTTTAGCAATTGCAGCTATTTCAACAATACTTGAAGGATGTCTTATTCCTCTGTTATCTGCACCTTTTTCTGTAAGTGTTTTAAATAAATTTTCACAAATTTGTTTTTCATCTAGTGTTAATTCATCGTAAGCTTCATTAGCATGATTGGAAAGAGCTGTGTCCATCCTTCCTACTGCCTCATAATGAACAATATCCAACTCTTCATTTGCTTTTCTGTTAATTGTCCAATAATTCCATGTACGCATTAAAGCATGTTGTAATATAGGTAATTGGTCTGGATTATCACCCACATCATTCAATAGTTGATTAATCAACTTATCTGAAATAACTCCTCCTCCAACAGAAATTGGACCTGTAATAGCTGATCGAAGATTATCTCGTGTCATTTGGGGAATAAGATAATGACTACTATTAATAGCCTCAGTTAGTTCCTGATACTGGGCACACTCTCCTATAAAATCGGAACGCATTGTCATAATAATGTAAATAGGAACTTTTGTTTGTTTGATTGCTTCTAGTAAAAGCTTTATGTATGCATAAGATTCATTCGCTGAATCAACATTATCAAATTTTCTTTTAAATCTAAATAATTCTTCAAATTGGTCTGCCAAAAGCAGGATATTTTCATCTTTTTCTCTGTCTAATTGGCTAATTGCTTCAATTAATCCAAGAGAACTACTTTCTAGAATAGATCTAGTTACAGTTTTATCTATTGATTTATGAAGTTTGTTTTGAGAAGCAATTGCTTCAGCTAAATTGCCTATTGGATCGTTTCCTGGTCTGGAAACAATTACTCTCCATTTTGAACCGGCTTCAGTAATAAAACCGCCTTGTAATACAGGAACTAAACCACAATACATTAAAGAAGATTTACCGCTACCTGATGAGCCAACAACTGCAACAAATCTATTTCTTGATAAATTATTTAATACCTCTTCGCTTTGTCCTTCTCGTCCGAAGAACAAATGACTCTCTTTAATGCCAAATGGTCTAAGACCGGGAAAAGGATTAAACATTTTTTTGTTCTGCATATTATTAATATTCATTAATATATTTTCCTAATGATGAAAAATTTTGATGTTTACTATTTTATTTAAGATGAATTCTCAACACTATTTAATACTGAATCGGAATTTAATTTTTCTACAAATGGCTTTAATATATTTTCGTTAACACCGCTAGCACCATTTATTATTAGAAAGTCATCTGTAAAAGAAGTAATTACATCTTTATTTGTTGTTTTGAATATCGATTTTGTTGATATTGGGTTTTTCCTCCCAAAACCAACCGATTTAATAATATCTTTTTGCATACTTTCAACCCAACTATTATTATCGCCATCAGTAAAGATTATTACGCCATCACATTTTATTAAATTTTCTCTATGATTACGTAGTAATTGTCTTTTATCAGCTAAATGATCTAAATAAAGTGTTGTAACGTTGTTTTTACTAAATAATAACTCCACATCTTTAACATAGTTTTCATTTTTATCAATATACATTAAATACACTAAACTAGACTGTGATTTAGTTTCTGAACCATCTTTGAGCCTAACGCTTATGTGCTTGTGGATTAGTGTCTTAAAGTCCTCAATGGGTGTTTGAACCAATTCTGCATCTTTTAAAATATTAGAATTTCTTTTGAGTTTTTCGATATTGATTCTTTGATTATCATTATCGAAAACCAAATCGGGTGGGATCCAAATTAATCTATCAAGTGGTTTTTTATTTTCGTTACAATAATTTGCTGCAATTTCACTTTGAAATACAACAGATCTTTTATCTTCTAATACTCTGCCTTCATCACTTCCAACTATATGAATTGAAATATCTGACTGTTCAAGATAACTTAAAATTTCTTTTTCAAAATTATTTTTACCATCAGTCAACAATTTGCCTGGAAGTACTGTGTGTCCGAAATGCAATAATTCTCTTCTTATTGTTTCTCTGTCTGCAATTTGATCATATCCGGTTTCGGCAAGAAAAATTGTTTTTGCAGATTCACTCTTAGAATTCAATTTATTTATATCAACACTATAAACTAAATCAATTAATCGCAACCAATAATTACGTAATGACAGATAGTTCTCAATTTTGGTAAGATTAATAGGCGTGGTTTTATAATCATCTTTTTCATAAAGAATAATCGGGGATAATTTTCTTATTTTTTCGTCTTGTTCATTTTTAGGAACATCTTCAATTAATATTTTAAAAATACCATCTTTATTAATTGATACTATTGTTGCTAATTCTTGATTTGATTTTGTTGATTTTAAATAGTTATTTGTCAATATAATTAAGAATACATCCATATTTGAAAACACCTCAGCAGGAGCTGTTTTTGAATATTTATCATCATTTGTTATATTAAAACTTGTAATAATCTCAGCATCTATTTTTTGAATTTTAGAGATCAATAATTTAATAGTAGCTGAGAATTCTGTTATCCACTTTAAATCATCAGATTTTTCAGTATAACAACTTATAAATACATTCAATTTCATATCTATTCAATTTCTTTTATATCTTCACACCAATAATTATTATATCATCAACTTGTTCATTATCCCCCATCCATTCTGCTAAATTTTTATCTAACAATTCTTTTTGCTCATCCATAGGCTTTTTGTGAATGCTCAATAAGAACTCTCTAAATCTTTTATATAAATACTTTTTATTTTTAGGTCCTCCAAATTGGTCAGGATAGCCATCAGAGAAAATATAAAATGTATCGCCCTCTTTGAGATCAATTACATGATTCTGATAATCAATATCTTCACCAGTAGAAAATGAGCCAACTGCATATTTATCGCCTTTAATAACATTAACTTCATCATCTTGAATAATATAAAGTGGGTTAAATGCTCCGGCAAATTGAAGTTTTTTGTTTTTATAATTGATAGAACATATTGCTAAATCCATACCGTCTTTTACGCTCATTTCGCCATCACTAACATCTCTTTGTAGAGAATTTGTTACTCCTTTATTTAGCGCCATTAAAACTTCCGCGGGGGTTTCTGCTCCTCTTACATTTACAGCATAGTTAAGTTGGTCGTTACCAACTATTGACATAAAGGCTCCGGGAACGCCATGACCTGTACAATCAACAGCAGAAAATAATATAGTACCATCTTTTTCATTAATCCAATAAAAATCGCCACTAACTATATCTTTTGGTTTGTATAGTACAAACGATTGTGGAAGAAGCTTTTTAATATATTTATCAGGAGGTAAAATTGCAGTTTGTATTCTTTTCGCATATTTTATACTATCAGTAATATGATTATTTTGTTCTTCTATTTTCATATATGCTACTTCCAGCCTTTGATTTTTATCAGCAAGAGAATCTCTTTGAACTTCAATTTCTTCTTTTTGTTTAACAACTTCTGCTGTTCTTTCTTCAACCTTATCTTCTAGCTCATTATAGTATTCCTCAATTCTTTCAAGCATATTATTAAAATGTTCTGAAAGTTTTGTTATTTCATTATTCCCTTCAACTTCTGCTCTGTCTTCAAGTTGTCCCTTTGCTATTCTATTTACATTGTCAACAAGTTTTTTAATTGGTTTTGTTATAATGCGCGTCTTATAATAGATAATTAGAATTACAGATAGTATTGTTAAACTGAAAATTGCAATCGCAGTTAAAAGTTTACGTGTTAAAAGTTTTGAATCATTACTCCTGTCACTAACAATTCTAATAACAGCACCTTTATACAAATCGGTATTTTCCCTTTCCACGAAGATATATTCGTAATTTATTTTTTCACCGTCTTTATTTTCAATAATTGTACTTGTATCTTTTGATTGAAATCTTTCTAATAATACAACTCTATGTTCAGGAATTAATATTGCATCTTTGTTTAGTGTAAAAGGATTTTCTTCTCCAATAAACAAATCAACAGATATAAGGTCTGCCTCTTTTGATGAAATATTAACAAGAGTGTTTTGAATAAATTGAATAATTCCGTCGGCTTTTTCAGAGTAGCTTCCAATTTCAACAATATATTTTCCATCAGATGTTGTTTGATATGTGTATTTTTTTAATCGTTTTGTAGCTGCTTCAATTGCAAATCTTTCACTTACAAATTTACCTGAATTAAATACGTTTAAGAGTAGATTTTTATGGTCTTCCCCAAAATCAAAAAAGTTTTTATCCAAATCTTTATAAAATGTAGTATTTACTACAAAACCCTCTTTGTTAATAATGTATATATCATCCATTTCAGGATTCATTCCTATCTTTTCTCTTACAGCATATAAATCTATTTGTTTAATACTGTCTGTATTAACAAATGTTGTCTCAATTAAATCATAACTATATTTCTCCATTTTTTCATCCATTCTGGTTTCCAAAATATCAAGAGCAAGGTCTTGTAATTCCATTATGTGTTTAACTTCATCTGTAATAATATAATTTTTAACATTATTAGATTTAATTAATATGTTTTTGGTTTGGAGATAATTAATCGTAGCTAAAATCAATAATGCCAATACAACTGGTATCACAACATTAAGAATTAACTGTCTAAAAACTGTTGTAGCTTTAACTGTCGGACGTCTAAATAATCTTAACATATTTTTATTTTTTTAATATTAATCTGAAAAACATACAAATTATTCAGATTAAACAATTTCTAAATACATTTCTGAAATCTCTTTATAATACTTCATATAATTACATAAAACATTAAATTCTATTACTAATATTCTGGAATTATCGTTTGCTTTAATAATAACTCCATTTAAATTAATTAAACTTTTAAAATTTATTATATTTATGTTATTATATTCAACTTTATCTTTCTCTGAACCTATTGATATATCTCCACTTAATAAAACATATAAGTCGTTTGTATTTGAAGACACTTCAATAGTTTCACTTTTCCCAATTTTTATTTCTGTGCTTTCTGCTATAATTTCGGATAGGATACTGCTTTTTATGTCCTTGAAAAGATCTAAATTTTTTAACAAATCTATAGTTTCATAGATTGTGTTAATATTTTTGGTTCTAACAAATCCCTTAAATTCATTCATTTTTTGTTTATCTAATCTTTCAATACTTGTCGTAAATTGTCGATGATCTAACTCACTTGTAACTTTAGCGGCAAGCTGACTTAATAACTTGTCATCATTAAATATTTGTGCAATTATATCACCTGTTATATTATAATTACTTACATTAGTTAAATTTTTTATTGCAATTGCTTTTGTCCATTTAGAAATAAAGTTTATATCTCTGTTGATTATTGAGTTTAATATTTTTACACTTGATAGTTTTTCAAGTGCAAAATGATCCTGAAAACGTTTTATTTTCTCGTTATAAGAAACATCTTCAAACAGAATAAATAATAAAGTTTTTGTGCTCTCATCTACAAAAAGATCAAGAAGTTCCAATCCAAAACTAATACCTTCTGCTGTGTCTGTTTCAAGATTTTCTCTAACATGCAAAACTGAAGATGGCTTATATGTTATTGATAATATTTGATATATTTCATCATAATTATGTTCAATTTCTTTGATTATTGCGTCTTTTAATTCTGTTCCTATTTCTGATTCGTTTATATTAATCAGAATATTCATATTCCAGGCAACTATTTTTATACTTTCAATTATAAGTTGATTTAGAATTTGCTTTTCTTCATCGTTTTGAGCAATATATCCGCATTTCTGTAAAGCTGAGCAAGATTCAATAACTACTTCTCTATTAAAATAATTAAGTTTGTTTAATAGATATTTTATTGCGTCATCACTTTTTGACAAGCCTAATAATCTTAAAATTTGAATTTGCACTTTAGAATCAAGACCTGATTTGTAGAAATAAAGTTCTAATTGATGCAATGCTTCTTTGCCGTATTGTTTCAGGGTTTCATAAGCATAAATATTCAATTGTTTATTTGATAAATAATCAACTATAATAGGAAGAGATTCTTTGTCTTTTATAACGACAGCAGCTCTTATTGCAGCAATTCTAACTTCTATTGAAAAATCTCGTAATAGAATTATTAAAAATTTTGATGTTTCATTATTATTAAATTCTTTAATAATATTTGCAGCCATTATCCTATCTTTAGGATAAACCGAATTAACAAGATCGGGAAGTTTTAATTTTACTTCATTTTTATTTAAAAGTTTTTCAAATTGTTTAACTAATTCTTCTGCATATTTTCTATTCTCAATGTTTTTTTCCAGATGTGAATAATCTTTTAATTGACTAGTTAACCCAAAAGAGTATTCATTTTTAATTCTGTTTAATATATCTTTTTTAATAAAGTCTTTATTTGAATTTAAGCATTTTATATAAAGTTTTTCATAATTAATAGGATCAAGAGCTTTCGTGTATTCAATGATTGAAGTCAGATTTGAGTTTTCAATTATGTTTTTTGTAATGTTTTTTTCACTTTCTTTAACAGATTCTTCTGTTTTAGTTTTAGTTTCTTTTGTTTTATCAAGAGTTACTTCTAAGGAAAAATGATATTCTTTATATAACTTAATTGCCACAAAAATCCATGCTATAATAATTGCTACAAGAAAATATAAATAATGAATTGTTTCAATAAAACTAAGAAGACTAAAAATTAGTAATATAACTCCAGCAATAATTGCGGCAGTTTCGTTAATCATTCCGTCAATCATTACTTGAACCCGAAATCTAATATTGCTATCTAAAGATTGGTACAATAATTTTAAAGACGGAACTTCTATCGAACTTTTTAGAGAAACAGAAAATAACCTACCCAAGGAAACCAATAAGAAAAACAACATAAAGGTAGACACGTCAATAGAATATCCAAAAAATGTTCCTATAAAAATTGCTAAAACAACAAAAATTCCGAGTAAGAATGCCGGTAATAATAAGGTTACTTTTAAACCATAAGCCTTTGTTAATTTGTTGTAAGCAAGGGTTTTAATAAGCAATGTGAAAGTCATTAAAGCAGCAGTGAATCCACCTAAAAAAGTATAATATTCTTCATTGCCCGGATATTTAGCTTTTGTAACCGGAAGAAAAACATATACCACAAAAAATGCGGCAATCATTGATAAAATAACAAATAATGCCATATAAACAACATATTTGTTTTTAAATATCGCACCAATACTTATTTTTTCGTCGTTTTCAGAATTTTTGGTTGGAGAATTTTTATTTAAATCAAATTTTCCGGATATTATTAATTGAACTATAAAAGCAATAAAAACACTTGCGCCACTGATGTATAATAAATCTTTATTATCAGGCAATAAATTTATAAGCACAGGAACTAAAACACTTATAATTATCATCCCTACAATTTGACCTGAATCAACCAATCCAAACAATCTTTTTCCTTGTCTTAATGTAAACAACCGACTTGCAACTCCCCAAAAACCCACAATGCTAAGTATATTCAATGGCCCCATCATTACAAAAACAGCAAATATCAAATACTGACTGTCAGAAAAAAAGAAACTTACTCTAAGTAGTATAGTTAATATAAAAATTAGAAGGAAATTAAATATTATTAATCTAGAAAATTTAATTTTTGCATGAAGTCTTGAATATATAGTTGTAAGTATAAATCCAGGTGGGTTCTAAAAATTCATTTTTTCAAGATAAATCGTAGAACCCATTAACGA
>CAYTWH010000040.1:0-27755 GCA_964442075.1 uncultured Bacteroidales bacterium | reverse complement strand
TATTCAATGACTGAAGGGGCGTACTCAACCACTGAATGTACCCATTCAATGACTGGTTGACAAGAAATAAATTTGAAAAAAGCTTATAAGCTACCCCCCCCCCTACGCTGTCAAGGGTTTGCGGAGCTACAACACTTGTCGAAAAAGTGTTTTGGTATGTATTATTGTTTTCTATCATAAGTTCTTAGGATTGTAAAGATATATATAAAAAAATTAATAATCTCAAATTTTGCATGATTTCGAAAAAATAATAATTTGTATAATAAGAAAATATTTAAAATCTAAAATGTTCAGCATTAAATTAAACCTTGATAAGATTAACAAAATTTTCAGTAATTTTGTATTTTTATTATTCATAATCACTATATAGATGAAAACAAAAAAGGAAATTGTAGACAATTGGTTACCTCGCTATACAGGAAATTCTCTTGAAAATTTTGGGGAATATATATTACTTACAAATTTTCAGCATTATGTTGAATTATTTGCTCAATGGAACAATGTTCCTGTTGACGGAACAGATAAAGCAATGCCAAGTGCTACATCAAAAGGTATTACTATAATAAATTTTGGTATGGGAAGCCCAAATGCTGCTACAATAATGGATCTTTTGGGAGCTATTCATCCAAAAGCAGTACTATTTCTTGGTAAATGCGGTGGTTTAAAAAAGAAAAATAAGCTTGGAGACCTTATTATTCCTATTGCTGCTATTAGAAGCGAAGGAACTTCAGATGATTATCTTCCGCCCGAAGTACCGGCACTTCCTGCGTTTAGCTTACAAAGAGCTGTGTCTTCAACTATTCGTGATTATAAAAAAGATTATTGGACAGGTACAGTTTTTACAACAAATAAAAGAGTTTGGGAATATGATGAACGTTTTAAAAAATATTTGCAAAAAACCAGAGCAATGGCAATAGATATGGAAACAGCAACAATATTTATTGTGGGATTTGAAAACGAGATACCATCTGGAGCCTTATTGCTTGTTTCAGACCAGCCAATGATATCTACCGGAGTTAAAACTACTAAAAGCGATAAATCAGTTACCGAAAAATATATAGAAACCCATTTAAGTGTAGGTATAGATTCGTTGAGAGAAATAGAAAACAGAGGAAGGTCAGTAAAACATTTGCTGTTTTAAATATTTGCTTTTATTTTAGGGGACTTCTATTAATTGAATTGCAACAAGATTTTCATAGTTTTTCAAAGACAATAAGAATTTTTGAAACACTATCGGGATAATGTGAGAAAATTTGAAGCAGTATTTGGAAAACTATGAAAACCCTACGGGAAAAAATATAATAAACAATCTGACTTCCTTATATTTTGCTTAAAATAACATTGGCTATTATAAAAAAATATAAGTCGCATATTATTCATTATATTTGTTTCTTGAAAGAATTGAATTAATAGAAGCCCCCTTTAATGAATAAAGAATTAAACTTTTTTGAGCAAGTATATGAAGTTGCCAAGCTAATTCCTGAAGGTAAAGTAACTACTTATGGAGCAATTGCTAAATTTTTAGGTTCACCACAAGCTTCACGAATGGTTGGATGGGCAATGAATAATTCTAATACATATAAATGTTATATTCCGGCACACAGGGTTGTAAACAGAAATGGAGTATTAACGGGAAAACACCATTTTGGATTTAATAATACAATGGAAGAATTATTAAAAAATGAAGGTGTCATTATTAAAAATGATAAGATAATTAATATGCAAAATTATTTTTGGGATCCGTCTAAAGAATTAGCTATAAATTAAAATTTTTTATTTACACATATGTTTACAGTCTTAACATTAATGGCAATTGGAATAGTTTTAGGATTTGTGATCCAAAATAAAACCAAAATTGTTAAGTTAATTAATCCAATAATCAACATTGCGATTTACGCCTTGCTTCTCCTATTGGGAATATCGGTAGGAGTAAATGAAACGATAATTAACAATTTAGAAACATTAGGGATACAAGCATTGTTACTCACTCTTGGCGGAGTGACAGGAAGTGTTGTGTTGGCAATTTTTACTTACAAAATTTTCTTTAAAACAAAATAATGAAAAATTCTCTTATCATAGTAGGGTTTTTTGTTCTCGGAGTCGTTATTGGCTTATACCAATTATTGCCAAAAATTTTTGTTGAAATCGATTTTAGTATTTATGCGCTTTATATACTTATGTTCTTAGTTGGAATAGGAATTGGCTCTGACAAAAAATCATGGGAAATCCTTAAAAATGCCAAACTAAAAATTATTTTAGTTCCCTTAACTGTTATTATCGGAACATTTATAGGTGTTGCCATTATTTCAATATTTTTGGAAGATATTAATTTACGAGAATCATTAGCTATTGGAGCAGGCTTTGGATATTATAGCTTATCAAGCATATTTATAAGCCAAATTAGTGGAGAGGTGCTTGGGGTAATTGCCTTAATATCAAATATCTCAAGAGAAATTATCACATTATTACTTACTCCTTTATTTTCAAAATATTTTGGGAAAATTGCTCCAATAGCTTCAGGTGGGGCAACATCGATGGATACAACACTTCCCATTATCACTAAATTTGTGGGAAAAGAATATGCAATAATATCAATATTTAGCGGAATAGTATTAACAATACTTGTTCCCTTTCTTGTTACGTTAATTTTGAAGTTTTGAATATTAATCACAAATTATGTTTATTACAAAACACAAAATTATTATAACTTATTTGTAAAAACAGCGTAGAAATTATATGTCAATTTTATTAAAAAATATTTTAATTTTACGAATTATTAATAAAATATTTCAAGTATGAAAATTTTCGCAATTAGTTTTATTTTATTTATAATATTTTCTCATGCATATTCTCAAAATGCAACTGTAAAGGGGAAAATAACAGACAGTTCAAATAATGAGGATTTATTTGGCGTAAATATAATAACAAATGAAAAACAGGGAGCAACAACAGATTTTGACGGAAATTACACAATGGAAATTGCACCGGGCAAAAAAACATTAAGCTTTTATTACATTGGATATCAGGATGTAAAAAAAGAAATTGATGTTAAGAATGGAGAAACACTTATAATCAATATTCAGATGGAAGTTGAATCTGAGTTAATAAATGAAGTTGTTGTAAGTGCAGGAAAATTTGAGCAAAAACTTTCTGATGTAACAGTTTCGATGGAAGTTTTAAAAGCACAACAAATAGAGAATATAAATACAACTTCTATGGAAAATGCTATAAACCAAATCCCAGGTGTTGAGGTCATGGATGACCAACCAAGTATAAGAGGAGGTAGTGGATATAGTTTTGGTGCAGGTTCTAGAGTTATGGTTTTAATAGACGATTTACCAATTCTTTCTCCCGATGCCGGTGATGTAAAATGGAATTTTATTCCTGTCGAAAATATTTCACAAGTTGAAGTTATTAAAGGTGCTTCTTCAGCTTTATTCGGTTCTTCGGCTCTTAATGGCGTTATTAATATTAGAACTGCTTTTCCAAAAGATAAACCAGAAACAAAATTCAGTTTATATAATGGAATATATATGAACCCAAGAAGAGAAGAACTCATTTGGTGGGGGAATAATCAACAAATGTTTAGCGGAACAAATTTTCTGCATAGCAGAAAAATTGGCAACTTAGACTTTGTTGTAGGAGCACATCTTTTTAATGATAATGGTTATAGAAAAAATGAGAATGAAGAAAGAGCAAGAATTAATATGAACCTAAGGTATCGGGATAAAAAAGTTCGCGGATTAATTTATGGACTTAATTCAAATTTTATGTACCACGATAAAAAGGATTTTATTATGTGGGATAATGATACCACAGGAGGATATACACAAGCAGACGGGACAATAGCTGCCTCACAAGGTAAAAGAATTAATATTGACCCATATATATGTTATACCAATGTAAAAGGTAGTAACCATTCATTAAAAACCAGGTATTATTATGTGGAAAATTTATACAAAGAAGATTCTACCAAAAATAGTCAAGCAGGCATGTATTATGCTCAATATCAATTTCAAAAAAAACTTGGGAATAGTTTACACTGGACTTCCGGTGTATCTACTACATTTTCTGATATCACATCAAATTTATTCGGAAATCATTACAGCTCTAATTTTGCCTTTTTCACTCAATTTGATAAAAAGATCAAGAAGTTATCTTTATCTGCAGGTCTTAGAACAGAGTACTTTAGAATAGATTCTACAGAAACTATGTCAAAAATTGATTTGATGATTTCAAACGACACTCTGAAACTACCTGTTATTCCTGTTGTAAGAGCAGGTGCTAATTATCAAATAGCAAAATATACATTTATCAGGGCTTCTTTTGGACAAGGTTTCAGATTTCCATCTATCGCAGAAAAATACACATCTGCTTTAGTCAGTTCTCTCAGAATATTTCCAAATCCCAGCTTAAGATTGGAGAAAGGATGGAGTACTGAAATTGGAATAAAACAAGGTGTGAAAATTGGCAATTGGAACGGATACCTTGATATTGCAGGGTTTTGGACAGAATATCAAGATATGATGGAGTATTCTTTTGGTGTATATAACCCAAATACCTTCGAACCTTTAGATGCTGATAACAATCCCGAAGATTTTGCATTGTTTATGGAATATGCAATGGCTGGCAAATATTTAGACCTTTTCGGATTTCAATCTCAAAACGTAGGGCATGCTAAAATAACAGGCATTGATGCAAGTTTTACTAGTGCAGGAAAAATATTTGGCATACTTACTACTTTTATGATTGGTTATGTTTATACAAATCCAAAAGACCTAAGCCTAATTGATGCATTGAGTCCGCAAGGTGAAGATTATTGGAGTCTGACTTCTGATCAAAGAGACTCATGCGACTTTAGAAAAGATTCTATTTTAAGTGCAAATCCCGACACAAGTATGCTTAAATACAGATTTCATCATTCTATAAAAGGCGATATACAGTTCGATTATAAAAAGTTCTCGTTTGGACTTAGCTATGTTTACAATAGCCATATGGTTAATGTTGATGCTATATTCTTAGAACCAATTACAGGCGACCAATGGGTTGTTACGGGATATGACGCTTACCGCAAAACAAACAATAAGGGTTATGAAGTTTGGGATGCAAGAATAGCTTATAAACTTACTAAAACGTCGAAGATTTCGCTGATAGTTAAAAACCTGTTTAACAAAGAGTATATGACACGTCCTACTGATATAAGACCTTCCCGAAATGTAGCTATTCAGTATGTGCTTACTATATAATTTATGGTATAATAGACAAAAAGGAGGCTGAAAAACTTCTGTAACCATTGTTATTTATAGCCTTGCATCAATCTCAATAAAATATTTTCCAAATTACTAAAATGCGAAAGCATTTGGGGAAAAATTAGAATGGCTTTTTACATATTCCTTCTATACTGCCCGCCAACTTTAAATAAAGCATCTGTTATTTGCCCTATTGAGCAATATTTTCCAACTTCCATCAGGTAGCCAAAAAGATTTTCGTTATTAGCAGCAGCTTCCTGAAGTTCTTTCAATTTTTCAGGAGCAATATCTTCCCATGTTTTATGCAATTCGTTAAGCATCCCTATCTGATATTCTTTTTCCTTTTTTGTTGCACGAATTACTTCTCCTGGAATAATTGTTGGAGAACCTTTTGAAGATAAAAATGTATTAACTCCCATTATTGGAAGCTCTCCTGTATGTTTAAGGGTTTCGTAATACAATGATTCTTCCTGAATTTTGCCACGCTGATACATTGTTTCCATTGCACCAAGCACTCCGCCTCTTTCCGTTAATCTGTCAAATTCCATCATTATTGCTTCTTCAACAATATCGGTTAATTCTTCAATAATAAATGCTCCCTGTATTGGATTTTGATTTTGAGCAAGTCCCATTTCATGATTGATTATCATCTGAATTGCCATTGCTCTTCTTACCGATTCTTCGGTAGGAGTAGTAATTGCTTCATCATAAGCATTTGTATGCAGAGAATTACAATTGTCAAAAATTGCATAAATTGCCTGTAATGTTGTTCTGATATCATTAAAATCAATTTCCTGAGAATGAAGTGAACGACCTGATGTTTGAATATGATATTTAAGTTTTTGCGAACGTTCATCAGCATTATATTTCAATTTCATTGCTTTAGACCAGATTTTTCTGGCAACTCTTCCAATTACAGAATATTCAGGGTCAAGACCGTTAGAGAAAAAGAACGATAAGTTTGGAGCAAACTTATTTATATCCATGCCTCTTGAAATATAATATTCAACAAAAGTAAAACCATTAGCAAGAGTAAA
This sequence comes from uncultured Bacteroidales bacterium, assembly GCA_964442075.1. Lineage (GTDB taxonomy): Bacteria > Bacteroidota > Bacteroidia > Bacteroidales > CAYTAU01 > CAYTAU01. The sequence goes on along the minus strand of CAYTWH010000040.1, from coordinate 21,469 downwards.
AGCAAGTTGAGAAATAGGATTTGCACCAGCTTCGGCAATATGATAACCCGATATTGAAACAGAATAGAAATTTCTCACATTATTATCAATAAAATATTGCTGAATGTCGCCCATCAATTTTAATGAAAAATCGGTAGAAAATATACAAGTATTCTGTGCCTGATCTTCTTTTAAAATGTCAGCTTGAACAGTTCCTCTAACTATGCATATAGTATGTGTTTTAATTTTATTATAAATGGCTTTTGGCAAAACCATATCACCTGTTACTCCAAGTAAATATAAACCTAAACCATCGTTACCTTCGGGAATTTCGCCCTGATATTCAGGTCTCTTAGTTCCTTTTTTCTTATATATTTCTTCTATTTTTTTATTTACTTCTGCTTCCAGGCCGTTTTCTTTAATATATATCTCACATTCCTGATCAATAGCTGCATTCATAAAATAAGCAGTCATCATTGGGGCAGGTCCGTTAATAGTCATAGAAACCGATGTTTTGGAGTCGGTTAATTTAAAGCCCGAATAAAGCTTTTTTGCATCGTCTAAACAACAAATAGAAACTCCCGAGTTACCAATTTTACCGTAAATATCCGGTCGTCTGTCAGGGTCTTGTCCGTAAAGAGTTACAGAATCGAAAGCTGTTGATAAACGCTTTGCCGGCATGCCAAGTGAAACATAATGAAAGCGTTTATTAGTTCTTTCCGGTCCGCCTTCTCCTGCAAACATTCTTGTTGGGTCTTCGCCTTCTCTTTTAAAAGGAAAAACTCCGGCTGTAAAAGGAAATTCTCCGGGAACATTTTCCTGTAAGTTCCATTTTAAAATATCTCCCCATCCCTTATATTTTGGCAATGATATTTTAGGAATTTCTGTGTGAGATAATGATTTTGTATGTGTTGCGATTTTTATTTCTTTATCACGAACTTTAAAAATATAATATTCTTGTTTGTATTGCTCTGTTTTTTCGTTCCAATTTTCAATTAGATCTTTATTATTGATATCTAATTTTTTTTCAATATCTGAATATGTTTTTTCTAATTTTTCAATTGCTTTATCGTAATCATCTGTTTCTTTTAAAACAAGTATTGATTCCTTAATACTGTATAATTTTTGTGCTATTTCAGCCTGTTTGTCAGACCATTCATTGTAATTTCTGATTGTGTCGGATATTTCAGATAAATATCTTACCCTTTTCGGAGGAATAATAAATATTTTTTCAGAGAGTTCATTAGAGGTTGGCATTTTAGAGTTAAAATCAACAGCTGTTTTTTCTTTTACTTTATTTATTAATGCTCTGTAAAGCTCATTAACTCCGGGATCGTTAAACTGAGAAGCAATAGTACCATAAACCGGCATAATTTCAATGTCTTGTGTCAATAATCCATGATTTCTCGAATATTGTTTTTTTACATCGCGTAAAGCATCTAAAGAGCCTTTTTTGTCGAATTTATTTAATGCAACGATATCTGCAAAATCAAGCATATCAATTTTTTCCAATTGGGTTGGAGCTCCAAATTCCGGTGTCATCACATACATTGAAATATCGCAATGGTCAACAATTTCAGTATCTGATTGACCAATTCCTGAAGTTTCAAGAATAACAATATCGTAACCTGCAACTTTTACAATACTTACTGCATCTTTTACATACATCGACATCGAAAGATTTGATTGCCTTGTTGCAAGTGAACGCATATAAACTCTTTCATTATTAATTGAGTTCATTCTGATTCTGTCACCAAGTAAGGCTCCGCCTGTTTTCCTTTTAGAAGGGTCAACAGAAATTATTGCTATTTTTTTATCAGGTATATCTAATAAAAATCTACGAACAAGCTCATCAACCATTGACGATTTTCCTGAACCTCCCGTACCCGTAATGCCAATTATTGGAGTATTTATTTTAGCTGCTTCATCCCGAATTTCCTTAATTATTTTTTCATTTTCTTCAGGAAAATTTTCAGCAGCAGAAATACTTCTTGCAACAGTATTTATATCCTTTGATTTTAGTTTAGCTATACTAATATCAACATTTTTTCCTGCAGGAAAATCAGCTTTTTCAACGGTATCATTTATCATGCCCTGTAAACCCATTTTTCTTCCATCGTCAGGAGAATAAATACGGGTTATTCCATAATCATGTAATTCTTTTATCTCTGTCGGGAGAATCACTCCGCCTCCGCCTCCGGTAATTTTTATATGTCCACAAGCTTTTTCCTTAAGCAAATCATACATGTATTTAAGATACTCAATATGGCCTCCCTGATACGATGTTATAGCAATTGCCTGCGCATCTTCCTGTATTGCACAATCTACAACTTCCTGTACAGATTTATTGTGCCCAAGATGTATGACTTCAACTCCTGTTCTTTGAATAAGTCTTCGCATAATATTAATTGCTGCATCATGCCCATCAAAAAGAGAAGCAGCTGTAACTATTCTGATATGATTTTTTGGATTATACTTTTCTATCACATTCATAGATATTTAGTTTGTTATTTTTTTATTTTGAGTGTGTGAAAATACAAAAAATTATTTGAAATATTTTAGAGTTCGGCTTAAAAATATGAAAAATGATTGATTATATTAAAATCTGTAAGCTTATGAATTCTCTACGAAAAGTCTTAAAAACAAAATAAAGCCATAGATTCACAGATCCCGAGCATTAGGGATTAAATCTGTGATAATCTGAGTAATCTGTGGTGTAATTTTTTTATTTCCAATTTATATCTGCCGCCTAAGTATTGTGAACGTTTGCCAATTTAATTAAGATTGTTATCAATAAAAATAACGTTTATAGTAAACACATATTTTACATTAATATTTTCTTGTAAATTTCATAAAACATATTTACACCTGTTTCAATTATTTCATCGGGGAAATCATATTCAGAACAATGTAATTGTGGGTGATTGACTCCTGCACCCAAACCAAAGAATGCCCCTTTATATTTTTCTGTAAAATACGAAAAATCTTCAGACCATTTAAATGCTTTGTTTATTTCTAATATCTCATACTTATTCTCTTTTGCCGAGCCAATAATCGCATCAACACAATAATCATTATTATTTATTGCAGAAAATATTTCGGTGTATGATATTTCGTGTTTCAGGTTTTCTTCTAATGATATTTGTTTTGTTAATTCCTCAACCGTTTTTACAAGCATATTCATATCATCATTTGTGTATGAACGCAATGTTAACATTATTTCTGCATATCCCGGACTCATTCCAAAAGCTACTTCTCCTAATTTAATATGAATAATGATTAATTGAACAAAGCTTTTAAATAATTTATTTCCATCAACAAGCTTATTAAACCTGCTTATAATCTTTTTTATTGCAAAAACAGGCGAAACGCCATTTTCCGGTTCGGCGGCATGAGAAGTTTTTCCGTAAAATTTAATTATCATTCCTCTTGAAGCAGAAGTAAATAAATCTCTTTTAATAATTATCTGATGTTTTTTAAATCCCGGCAAATTGTGTAAGCCAAAAATATAATCCGGCTCTATTTCTTTGAATTTTGGATGTTCTCCAATCATTTTTGCTCCTTCGCCTGTTTCTTCTGCCGGCTGAAATAATAATATAGCATTTCCTTTTTTTGGTCTGTTCTCCGATATTTTTTTAGCTAATCCTGATAAAATACTTATATGCCCATCGTGACCACATGAATGAGAAACCCCGGGATTTACAGATATATAATCAATATTTGTATTTTCTTTTATTGGCAATGCGTCCATATCAGCACGAAACATTAAATTTTCACCTTTCTCTTTACCTTTAAACACAAAAGCTGACCCTGTGTTAAATATAAATGTTTTATCAGGCAGATATTGTTTAATATAATTGTTTATAATTTTTGATGTTGTCAATTCCTCGTGTGATAATTCGGGGTTTTTATGTAATTTTTTTCTGAAATTTATTAATTCTGTCATAGGTCTATTTTTAATCTCTTATTTAACCCGTGGCTTACAAAGATAAGGCTTTTATCTGTATCAAAAAAAGGTAAAATATTATTATAAAATAAAAATAACTTGTAAAAAACTTGCATTATGAACATATGTGCATTATCTTTGTGCAATAATTTAATATATATGTCAAGACCAGAAAAAAATAGAATAGTTCATGAGCCACCTCTTTTCAGTGAGTTTAAACCTATTGGAGTTGCTGCTAAATTATTGGAAAAAACTGTTCTTAATCTTGACGAATTCGAAGCTTTTAGATTAACGGACAGTCTTTCTTTGTCGCATGCTGAAGCAGCTGACGAGATGGAAATATCACGTTCAACTTTTACAAGGTTAATTGAAAAGGCAAGGAAAAAAATAGCAGACTTAATAATACATGGTAAAATGCTCACAATAGAGGGCGGAAATATACATTTTAGGAATAATATTATTCGCTGTCATGATTGTGGTCATATGTTCAATATAAATATAAATAAATCAATTGCAGAATGTCCGGAATGTCATTCAAAAAACCTTGTAAATCTTGCAGGGAGCTTTGGACATGGTAGATGTTGTGCTGAAAATAACTTTAAAAAAGGAGGTAATTATGCCAAGAGGCGACAAAACAGGGCCGGAAGGTAATGGTCCTTTAACAGGAAGACGCATGGGAAATTGCGTTAGTAATGAAAATTTTAGTTCCCCTAATAATCAAAACTTTGGCAGAGGCTTAGGAAGAGGTTTCGCTGGAGGAAGAGGATATGGTGGGGGATTTGGAAAAGGTTTTGGAAGAGGCTCTGGCTTTTTCGGAAATCAAAATTATCAGAATACCACTGATAAAAATTCAATTGAAAATGAAATAAATGCTCTTAAGGAACAAATATCATTTCTTGAGAAACAGATTTCGGATTCTAAATAATTTATATAGGAAAACCTTTTAAATTCGTAATTGCGAGTACCAATATCTATAAATACTCGCAATTACGATAATGGTAATCTTATTACAAGTATTAAATAATTTAAAAATGAAAAAATGAAAAATCAAGGGAAAAATCAAGGCACCGGAGGCGGCAGAGGATTAGGTCGCGGAGGCGGACAAGGTCGCAATAACGGTGGTGCTTTTGGCACAGGTGGTTTTTGCGTATGTGCAAAATGTGGAGAAAAAATACCCCACCAACAAGGTGTTAAATGCACAACAATTAAATGTCCAAAATGCGGACATAATATGATAAGAGAAGAATTATTAAATAAATAAAATAGGTATGAAAATAAAATTTGCAGTTCCAACTTTTAATGATCAATTAACAGCTCATTTCGGTCATTGCGAAAAATTTGCAATAATTGAAACTCAAAATGGTAATATTATTAATGAAGATTTTGTAAGTCCTCCGGTACATCAGCCTGGAGTTTATCCTGAATTTTTAGCAAGCATGGGCGTTAAAATAATTATTGCTGGAGGCATGGGACAAAAAGCACAAAATCTCTTTACACAAAACAATATTGAGGTTTATGTAGGAGTAGATGCCGAAACACCAAAAAAACTTGTTGAACAATATCTGAATAATAAACTTCAGACGGGGCAAAATCTTTGTGATCATTAATGTAGGTCTCTATTGATATGAACTATAAATGCAAATTTTGTTTGATAAGATCATCTGAAAAAATGATTTATGATTTTAATTTGAAAGAAGAAGAAAAAGATCAAATAGTAAACGAACTTTTTACATATATTTCAAATGTTGATGCAAATATATTAACCCCTGTAGCTGCAAGAGAAATTAATCACATTGTCGCTAATTATACTAAAATATATGATTCACATCTTGAATTAAAAAAGATAAGTAACGATTTGGCTTTGCAACAATATGATGATTTAAAAAAGAAAGTATTGCAGTCTGACAATAGTTATGATACAGCTTTGCGATTATCAATAGCCGGAAATATTATGGATGTTGCAGCAGTTCCTGATTTCTCTAATAATAGCCAAAAGTATTTCAACAATACTGTAAATAAAGTATTAACATCCGATTTTGCAATTGATGACAGTTTGCTTTTAAAAAATAAGATTAATGAGTCAAAAACCATTTTATTTCTCGGCGATAATGCAGGCGAAATAGTAATGGATAAACTTTTTTTAGAAACAATTAAACATCCAAATGTTTATTATGCAGTTAAGGGAAATCCTGTTATGAATGATGCTACTATTAAAGATGCAAGATATGTTGGTATTGACAAAGTTGTTAAAGTAATTTCAAACGGCTATGATGCTCCTTCAACAATTTTAGATAAATGTTCTGATGAATTTATGGATATTTATGATAAGGCAGACTTAATAATATCAAAAGGCCAGGGAAATTTGGAGGGCCTATTAAATACTCATAATAAAAAGATTTTTTTTCTTTTAATGATAAAATGCGATGTAATAGGCAATTATCTTGGAGTTAAAAAAGGAGATTTTGTTGTTTATAATAGTAAATAATTAACTTATGAAAATAGCAATTGCAAGCGGAAAAGGAGGAACGGGAAAAACTACTCTTTCAACAAATCTTGCATCATATTTTGCGGAAAAAAATAATGTTGTTTTAATTGATCTCGACGTAGAAGAACCAAATTCTGGTTTATTTTTAAAGGGAGATCCTGTTCATAAAGAAGACAAATTTAAAATGATACCGGAATGGCATAAAGATACCTGCACATTATGCGGTAATTGCCAAAAAGTCTGCAATTTTCATGCTGTGCTACAATTGGGTTCTCAAATTTTGGTTTTTCCGGAATTGTGTCATTCTTGTTATGCTTGTTCGGAATTATGCCCCACATCTTCTTTGCCTATGATACCTCAAAAAATGGGGGAATTGAAGCATTTAAAAATCGGGAATTTAGATTTTGTTGAAAGTAGACTTGACATTGGTCAGGAACAAGCTGTTCCTCTTATATCACAAACTCAAAATTATATTGATAAACATTTTCCTGAAAATATTATTAAAATTTTTGATGCTCCTCCGGGTACATCATGTCCTGTAATTGAAGCAACTAAAGATGCTGATTATGTAATTTTAATTACAGAACCAACTCCTTTTGGATTGCACGATTTATCACTTGCGGTTGAAACCATGAAAGAACTTAAAATTGATTTTGGAGTTGTAATTAATAGAGATGGTATTGGAAATAATGATGTAACAAAATATTGTAATAAAAATAATATCCCAATTATTGCAAAAATTCCAAACAGCAGAAAAGTAGCAGAATTGTATTCAAAAGGAGAATTGGTTTACAAAAAAGTTCCGGAATTTAAACATCAATTAGAAGAGATAAAAAATCATATTTTCGGACTAATGAAAGGAGAGATAAAATGAAAGAAATAGTAATAATATCAGGAAAAGGCGGTACGGGAAAAACCTCAATAACTGCTTCGTTTGCATATTTGGGAGGAAAAGATATTGTTGTTGCCGATTGTGATGTTGATGCCGCAGATATGCACCTTCTTTTACAACCTGATTTTGCAAAATCTGAAGATTTTTATAGTGGTGAAATTGCAAAAATTGATAATGATATATGTACTAAATGTGGAAAATGTGTTGAGGTTTGTCGTTTTGATGCAATTCCAATTATTAATACTCAATATGTTGTTGAACCATTAAGCTGTGAAGGATGTGGTTATTGCGCCAGAGTTTGTCCTGTTATGGCAATTACAAACGAGAATCAAAATGTTGGTAATTGGTATAGCTCCAAAACAAAAGCGGGAAACACAATGATACATGCAAAACTTGGTATTGGTGCAGAAAATTCAGGTAAATTAGTTGCAAAAGTAAAAAATGAAGCAAAACAAATTGCCAAAGAAAATAATAATGATTTAATTATTGTTGATGGTTCCCCCGGCATTGGTTGTCCTGTAGTATCTTCACTTTCGGGAGCAAATTTTGCCGTTCTTGTAACAGAACCAAGTGTATCAGGATTACACGATTTAAAACGAGTATATGAATTGGTAAAAAAATTCAACATAAAGGCCGGATGTATTATAAATAAATTTGATATTAATAAATCAATAACTAAAAAAATAAAAGATTTTCTTAAAAAAGAAGATATTATTTATATCTCTCACTTACCATACGACGAAAACTTTACAAAAGCAATGACAAAAGGACAAACAATTGTTGAATATGATAATGGTGATTTAAAAAATATAATTATTGAAAGTTGGGATAAAATAAAGCAAATTATTAACTAAATACAAAATTTTAAATAAATGAAAATTGCATTTACAACAAAAGGAACAGAATGGGACTCAATGATGGATCCTCGTTTTGGAAGAACAGAGTTTTTTCTTATTTATGATGAAAAAAAAGATGAATTTTCTCATTATGATAACAGAGAAATAGCAAACACAGCTCATGGAGCAGGTCCTCAAACATCTCAAAAATTATTTGATTTAAATCCTGATATTTTAATTACAGGAAATGGACCCGGGGGAAATGCAGCAACAGTTCTAGAAAAAACAGGACTTAAAGTGTATATTGGTGCAGTCGACATGACTGTTAAAGAAGCTTATGATGCCTATAAAAGCGGAAAATTAAAAGAATTATAATTCATATAAAATTATGAAGCCTACAGGGCAACAAATTATTGATTCAAAATTCTTCAAACAAGATAAATATTTTAATGCGGCTAATCCATCTTCGGGCTATAGCTTATATCCTCTTTTTTATGAGGCAACAGCAAGCGAAATTGATAAAAAATGGAAAAAAATAGTAATACAATAAAAAATAAAAAAGGGGATAAACTTTATCCTGATTCAGGTGTTGAATTGTCAAAATTTTCTGCAAAACATTACGATAAAATGATGAGCATTGCTTCTTTTGGATTCTATAATAAGTTTATAAAAAAAGCTATTAAGGATTTAGAAGTAAAATCTAATGACAAAATACTTGACTTGGGATGTGGAACCGGACGAAATATTTTATTAATGAATAAATATATGTCTGATGATTCACTATTGACAGGACTTGATATTTCGGAAGAGATGGAAAAAAAATTCACTCACAACTGCAAGCAATTTTCAAATATAAAATTTATAAATAAAAGAATTGATCAGCCGTTTGAATTAGACCAAAAATTCGATAAAATTTTTATAAGTTTTGTAATACATGGTTTTCCACATGAAATAAGAAAAATGGTTATTAAAAATGCATATAATAATTTAAAACAGGGAGGTACTTTTAACATTCTTGATTTTGCAGAATTCGACATGAATAAAATGCCATTTCATCATCGTTTTATTTTTAAAAAAATTGAATGTAAATATGCTTTTGACTTTATTGAAAAAGACTGGAAATTAATATTAAAAGAATATGGATTCAATAAATTTAGTGAAAGCTATTATTTTAAAAAATATGTGAGATTACTTAAGGCTGAAAAACTATGATAAATATTATGTTTGCTTTAGGAATAAGAATTATTGAATATTTATTAAATGAAAATATATGGAAATAATTACCACTGCATTTGCAACAGATAATGGAAAATCATTTACAAACAAGCATTTTGGAGATGCTGATTATTATATGATTTATGAAATTTCATTATCTGATGCTAAGTTTATAAAAAAGATAAGTAATACAACTGAAGATGATGATGAAGAAATTCACGCTGACCCTAAAAAAGCTAAAAGTGTTGCAAAAATGCTAAAAAATGAAAATGTTAATGTTGTTATTTCCAAAATCTATGGACCAAATATTAAAAGAATTAAAAAAAAATTTGTTTGTATTTTAATGAATAATAAAGATATTTCTGAATGCCCAAAAATAATTCAAAAAAATATAAATATTATAATTAATGAATGGAACAAGGGTGAAATTAGAAATCATCTTAATCTAAAATCAAAATAAATGAAATTAGAACACATTGCATTATCTGTAACTGATACCGAAGAAATTAAAAACTTTTATTTCAATATTCTTGAGATGAAAGAAGTTAAAAACTTTGTTTTAAATAAAGAACTTGCTAATAATATCTTCAAAATAGAAAAAGAAGTTCCTGTCTTTTTATTACAAAAAGATAAATTATTTTTTGAGATTTTTGTAACAAACATGCAAAATAATCAAGGATATAATCATGTTTGTATTGAAATACAAAATAGAGAAGAGCTTGTTGAAAAAGCAATAAAACAAGGATATATATGCATAAGAATTGAAAGAGATATGTTTGATTTGATATTTATTAAAGACAAAAGCGGAAATATTTTTGAAATAAAGGAAAGCAATATATAAAAAAATAAAATTTAAGTTATGAATTTAAAATTTGCATTTGCTGTAAACAAGAACAATCAATTTATTAAAAAACATTTTGGATATGCTGATAAATATATCATTTATGAGCAACTTGACAATAAAATAATGTTAATAAGTGAAGAAATCAATATTTTCAAATCACTTGATGAAAATTTAAAAAATAAAGCCGATGATATTATTAAATTTTTAAAAAATAAAGAAGTAAACGTATTAGTTTCTATGCAATTTGGCAAAAATATTAATATTGTTAACGAATATTTTATTCCTGTAATTATCTATTCCGAAAAAATAGAAAATACAATTAATATATTAAATAAACATTTACATTGGATTAAGGATGAATGGAATAATAATTCGTCTGACTATAAATTATTTACAATAAAATCAGGCGTTTTAAAATCACCTATTAAAAAATAAACAATTATGAATATTTACAATAGGGTAAATCAAATTAAAAAATATTAAAATTGGATATAAATTTCAAATACACTTTATTATTAATTCTTCCTTTATTAATACTATTATCTTGCAATAATGATAATATAACTTATAAACCTATAGGGTTTTTTCATACAAAATATACCATCAAAACAGGAGCTCCAAGACAGGGAATGTTAGATACTTCATCTCGTGGAATAATTATTTTAAAAGATGAATATATTAAAGGTCTTAAATATTTAGATAAATTTGAATATATTTTTGTGCTTTATCATTTTCACGAAGCCAAAGGATGGGATAATATCGTAAGACCACCTGAAAGCGAGCATAAATTTGGATTATTTGCAACACGTAGTCCACGAAGACCTAATCCTATTGGTTTATCTTTAATAAAACTTGACTCAATAAGAAATAATAAATTATTTGTAAGTAATATAGATGCTTTTAATGGCACTCCTGTATTAGATATAAAACCTTTTTTACCTACTGTTGATAGCGAAATAACTTTTAAAAATATGGAAGCAGAAGCAGAATTAGGACATCATGATGAAAACTTTATAAATGATTCTTTAGTTAAAATATTTGTTAAAGGAGAGTAGTAACTAATATGAATTTTATTAATATTTAAAAAATAAAATATTATGAATATTTCAAACAGAGTAGAACAAATCAAAAAATCTGCCATTCACGAAATGACAAGATTATCAAAGCAATATGATGATGTTGCGTTTTTATCATGGGCAAAACCTACTACAGGAACACCCAAACACATAAACGATGCTGTTATTTCAGCAATTGAAAAAGGATTAACAGGAGGATATTCTCAAAGTGAAGGACTACCTGAATTAAGAGAAGAAATTGTGAAAAAACTCAAACGGGACAATAATATCGAAGCAAATATGTCGCAAATTATTGTAAGCGTAGGAGCAATAGAAGGACTCGCCGCTTCCGTTATGGCAACAATTGACCCCGGCGATGAAGTAATTCTTCCTACTCCAACATATTCAACTCACATCACACAAGTCAGGCTTGCTTCGGGTAACCCTGTTCTAATCCCTTTAATTGAAGAGAACAATTTTGCCTTAGATATAGAAGCTATTAAAAACGCAATTACACCAAAAACAAAAGCAATAATGCTTTGTACTCCGAGCAACCCCACAGGAACTGTTTTTTCTGAAAAAGAACTTCGTAAATTAGCTAAAATAGCTTTAGAAAATAATCTTACTATTATTACTGATGAAGCTTATGAATATTTTACGTTTGACGATAAAAAACATTTCAGTATAGCCTCCATTCCTGAAATGAAAAAAAATGTAATAACAAATTATACTTTTACTAAAACCTATGCGATGACTGGTTGGCGTATAGGATATCTTCATGCCGATGAAGAAATTCTTGCTCAGGTAAAAAAAGCACATATTCCATTTGCTATTTGCGCACCGGTTGCATCGCAATATGCGGCAATTGCTGCATTAAAAGGCTCTCAGGAATGTGTTGAAGAATTTAAGCTGCATTATCTTAAAGCCCGAAATCTTATGTGTGAACGACTTGATAGATTAAATTTTGTTTTTCAATATGTTAAGCCTGATGGTTCATATTTGATGTTCCCAAAAATATTAGGAGATATTGGAAATGACTCTTTTGCATTTAGTAAAGATCTATTAGAAAAAGTTAAAGTTTCTACAACCCCGGGTATAGCTTTTGGGCCAACAGGCGAAAATCATATCAGGCTTTCTTTCTGTGTTCCTGAAGAAACTATAAATAAAGCATTTGATAGAATGGAAAAAATATTTTAAAAAAATAAAAAAATGAGTATAACTAAAAATTATCAAAAAATAAGAGGAGAAATTCCTGAAAATGTTACAATAACAGTAGCGGCAAAAACAAGAACCACAGAAGAAATTATTGAAATTATTGAAGCTGGTGCTACAGATCTTGGGGAAAATTATATTCAGGAAGCTGAAAAAATGAAACAAAAATTGGGTGAAAAAGCAAATACTGTAAAATGGCACATGATAGGTCATTTGCAAAAAAATAAAATTAATAAAACCATCCCAATTTTTGATGTAATACAAACAATAGATTCTTTGGAAAAAGCCCAGGCTATAAATAAAAGAGTAGAAAAAACAGGTAAAAATTCAATTTCTGCTTTAATAGAAATAAATATTGGTAGCGAAGATTCAAAAGATGGAATAAAACCCGAAGAACATGAACCATTTGAAGAATATATGGAAAAATTAATCAGGGATATCTCAAAACTTGAACATTTAAACATACAAGGATTGATGACCATGGGTCCAAGGTTTGGAAACCCCGAAAGTTCTCGTCCTTATTTTAAAAGAACAAACCAAATTTTTGAAAAAATTAAAAATCTTAATATTCCAAATGTAAATATGAAATATCTTTCCATGGGAATGTCGAATTCATATAGGGTTGCAGTAGAGGAGGGTAGCAATATGGTCAGAATAGGAACAGCGATATTTGGAGAAAGAAAGTATTAATATTATTATAAAATTATTTAATTAATAATGCACGATAAAGAGTATTTATAAAAGTAAAAACTTAAACTATTTGCAGTATAATAAATCTAAAATACAAATAATTAAAAAAATGAAGACACTAGAAAATTCTTAAAATTTGGAAATGAATATTGATAATATTATAGAATCACAACAAGTTTTATTTGCTTTTGCCTTAACATTATTTGCTGGATTATCAACAGGTATTGGTAGTGCAATGGCATATTTTACCAAGCGTACAAATAAAACATTTTTATCGGCTGCATTAGGTTTTTCTGCAGGTGTAATGATTTATATTTCATTTGCTGAACTTTTTCCTGAATCAAAACAGATTTTACTTTCAGAATTTAATGAAATTATGGTAAACTGGATTATGATTGCATCTTTTTTTGGGGGAATATTTATAATTGCCATAATAGACAGATTGATTCCTTCAAACAAAAATCCTCACGAAGTATATGATATTGAAAGATTAAACGAAAACACCAATATAAAAGAACGCAAATTGCTCAGAATGGGAATGCTATCAGCAATGGCAATTGCTATTCATAATTTTCCAGAAGGCATTGCAACATTTTCTGCAGGTTTAACTAATCCTAAAATTGCTATACCTATTGCTATTGCTATTGCTATACACAATATCCCTGAAGGAATAGCTGTTTCCATTCCTGTATTTTACGCAACAGGAAACAGAAAAAAGGCATTTTATCTTTCATTCTTATCAGGTTTATCCGAGCCTCTTGGAGCTATTATTGGTTATTTTATTCTAAAACCTTTTTTAAACAACATTGTTCTTGCTATTATTTTTGCAGCAATTGCCGGTATAATGGTTTTTATTTCACTTGATGAACTATTACCTACCGCTAAAGAATATGGAAAACCCCATACTGCAATTTATGGCTTAATTCTGGGAATGATTATTATGGCTGTTAGTCTTTCTCTTTTTTAGAAACAAATATTGCTATAATAAACTTAATTTAAATGTTAATGAATATAATTTTAAATAAAATGAAAACAAAAATTGGAATTATTATTTGTAATCGTTATCACACTTGTGCCGGAGGTAAGTGTTTTAGGTCTATGCAAAACAGAGAAGGTGCTTTTAGTATTTATAAAAAAGAAGATGAATTGGAATTAGTGGGATATACTACCTGCGGAGGATGTCCTGGAGGAAATATTGAATATTCTCCTGAAGAAATGATAAAAAACGGGGCACAGGTAATTCATCTCGCAACAGGCTTAGTTGTTGGATATCCACCATGTAATAATATAAGTCATTTCAAAAAATATATCGAAGAAAGATATAAGATCAAAGTTGTTGTCGGAACTCATCCTATACCACAAAAATATTTTGATATTCATACAAAATTAGGAACTTGGAATTCTTCAAAATGGAAAGAATTTATTCAGCCAACATTAGCCAACGAAAAAATACGTTTGACTTATAATTAAAAATTATAAACTGTAATTTATGTACAAATATTTATTCGGTCCCGTACCATCAAGACGCCTGGGAATGTCTCTCGGCGTTGATCTTGTTCCACATAAAGTATGTTCATTAAATTGTGTATACTGTGAATGTGGACGAACAACAAACTTAACAATAGAAAGAAAAGAATATGTCCCTGTTAATGATGTTTTGAAAGAATTAAAACACTTTTTTAACAATAATCCAATTCCTGAATATATCACTTTTTCGGGAGCAGGAGAACCTACTCTCAATTCAGGTATTGGAAAAGTTTTAGAGTTTATTAAATCAAACTGGCCAAATATCCCTGTGGCCGTACTAACAAATGGTAGTTTATTTAGCCAAAAACAAGTTAGAACAGAGCTTTTAAAAGCTGACCTTGTTTTGCCATCATTGGATGCGGCATCAGATTTAACATTTCGTAAAATTGACAGACCATTTCACAAACTTAATATCAATGAATATATACAAGGTCTTATTGATTTCAGGAAAGAATTTAAAGGAAAAATATGGCTGGAAGTTTTTATTCTTCCGAATTTTAATGATAATACTGAAAATTTAAAATTATTAAGAGATGCTTTTGTTAAAATTAATCCTGACAGCATTCAGTTAAACTCTCTTGACAGACCGGGAACAATTGACAATATTAGAGCTGCTAGCAAAGCAGAATTACAACAAATTGCAGATTTTTGGAATCTTGAAAATGTTGAAATTATAGCATCTGTAACAGAAAGAAAAGATATTAAATCTTATCGTGAAGATACTGAGACTGCTATTTTAGAAACCATTGCAAGAAGACCTTGTACTCTTGATGATATACAAAAAATTCTCGGAATTCATATTAATGAAATAAACAAATATCTTGGAGTATTGGAAGATGAAAATAAAATTGAAACTATTAAACAGGAAAGGGGTATATTTTATAAATCAAAACTATTATAAAAAATTTACTCTTTATCAGACTAAAATATAATGATTTTTATGAAATAATTGATTTATTATGAAACTAACAGTGCTGACTGAAAACGTGGCAAGTATAGGATTTACTGCCGAACATGGATTATCTTATCTAATTGAAGATGAAATAAAAATATTGTTTGATTTTGGACAATCTGATATGTTCTTGAAAAATGCAGAAAAATTAAAAATTTCACTTGATGATATTAATACTATTGTGCTAAGTCACGGACATTTTGATCATGGAAACGGATTAAAATATCTAAAAGACAAAAAACTAATTTGTCATCCCGATGTTTTTATTAAAAGATACAGAAAAACAGATAATATAAATATTGGATTATCATTAGATGAAAAACAAATAAGTGAACGGTTTCATTTAATAAAATCGAAAACACCATTTATGATATCAAATAATATTTTCTTTTTAGGTGAAATTCCAAGAATTAATGATTTTGAAGCAAAAACAACAAGTTTTGTAAAAGAAGATAATTCTGAAGATTTTATTATTGACGATTCTGCTATCGCTATCAGGTCGCCAAAAGGATTAATAATAATTACGGGTTGCGGACATGCAGGCATTTGTAATACCATTGAATATGCAAAAAAAATAACCGGTTTAAAAAAAATCAATACAGTTATGGGTGGATTTCATTTGAAAGAAAATGATTTACAAACACAAGAAACTATTAAAATTTTTAAAAAACAGAATATTCAAAATATTTTACCTTCTCATTGTACTGAATTGCCGGCTTTGGCAGAATTTTATAATGCATTTAAAATTAAATCCGTTAAAGTGGGTATGGTGTTTCATTTTTAAAACCACTATTTATATTTAATTTTACATAAATTATTATGTAGTAAATGATATGGATTTAAAGAATATTTGCACAAAAGTTTGTGAATTGGCAAAAGAAGTAGGTGTATTTATTAAGAAACAAAAGTCTAATATTGCCATAGATAATATTGAAAATAAAGGAATTCACGATTTTGTAACTTATGTTGATAGAAATGCAGAAAAGAAAATTGTTGCCGAATTACAAAAAATATTACCCGATGCCGGCTTTATAGTTGAGGAAAATACTATTGATAAACAAAACGATGATCTAAAATGGATAATTGACCCGCTTGACGGAACAACAAATTATATTCACGGTATTACTCCTTATGCAATTTCTATTGCCCTATCTAATAAAAAAGGTGTAATAATGGGTGTAGTTTATGAGATAGGTTTAGATGAATGTTTTTATGCATGGAGGGGAAGTAAAGCGTATTTGAATGGAAAAGAAATAAAAGTTTCAAAAAGGTTAAGCATAAGCGATTCTTTAATTGCAACAGGATTTCCTTATTACGATTATAAAAGGATAAAACCTTTTCTTGTCTCTCTCGAATATTTTATGAAAAACTCACATGGAGTAAGGCGACTTGGTTCAGCCGCAACCGATCTTGCCTATGTTGCATGTGGCAGATTTGAAGCTTTTTATGAATACAGTTTAAGTCCATGGGATGTTGCTGCAGGAGCATTAATAGTTCAACAAGCCGGAGGAAAAGTTTGTGATTTTTCCGGTAAAAACAATTATATTTATGGTAAAGAAATAATTGCTACAAATTTTAATGTGTTTGAAGAATTTTTGCTTAAGGTTAAAAATAATATGAATAATATTAGTTCATAAAAGGCTTCAAAACAAAATATTGTAAAATTGTTTTGATAATTATCAGTATTGTTTAATTGTCGTTTTAAGACATTTGATTGCTGTATAAGATCAAATGTCTATATTTGTTATATTTCAAAATAATCATTATTTATTTTTAAAATTGCTATTTTAATTGGCAATATTAAAATATCGCATTTTATTAAACCTAATTTTTTATCATTTGTTGTTATTATGAGTTTTTATTAACAGATCGAAAACTTGGAAACCTACTAATAGTCTTCACAACTATGAATTGGTTATTCAACCACTATTTTTTCAACTACTACACCTTTATCTGTTGTTACTTTTATAATATATATTCCTTTTGAGTTATTGCTTAGGTCTATTTCTTTTTCTATTCCATTATAGATTACTTTACCTTGCAAATTAAATACTTCAATATTCTCTAAATTCACAGCTTTTATAGTTATTATTCCGTTTGTTGGGTTTGGATATACATTAATTGCATCAATAATAGAAATTTTTGAGTTTGAAGAATTATCTACACTTACACCATCGTAAACAGGTAGAATAATTTGTGATGAATTTGATGGAGAGAAGAATATTTTTTGTTCTGAAATTCTTGGCCAATAAAGGATTTCATTAAAAGAATAAGTTTTACCATCGTTAGGTGTACGTCTAAAAAAATCGTTTTCTTCAATAGGTATACAAGGATTTGATTGGTATTTTGGATAATTACTACTAGATACCAATACTTTTAATCTATGATTTTTCCCAAATGTATATGCAATGGGTAGCATATTAAAATAATATTCATAAATCTTTCCACTATAAATATTAGTTAATTTCAAATTGTCTTCTAGTCCATTTGCTAATGATCTGGCATATTCTCTGGCACGTGCGCTTACTGCTCCTTCAAACACAAAATATTCGCCACTATCTGGATAAACATCAATAACTCTGACAAAAAAATCAATATCGGTAGAATCAGCGTTCCCAGCCGGATTTGTTTCTGCATAGAGTTTAACCTGAGGTACTCCTATAATGCAAAGAGAATCTTCAATATAATCAGTTTCAAATGAAATTACATCAGGATGTGTTAATGTGTAACTACTATGAGATGAATCTGCTAAATTTATTTGTGCATGACTTCTAACACCTGATGGAGTTGGGAAAGTGAAATTATTGCCACCTATAGAATAAACCGGATTATTTGGGTTATGTGTATATTGTTTATACCCTTCATCAGAAGCAGGTATTATAGTATCTAATATCCCGCTGGAATGCATATAATAAGGTGTATTCACAACACCTGAATCTAAAGGAAATTTATCAGAATTAAACCAATAATTCCCAACACTATCATTTTCTGGCACATTATCGTTAATAGGTCCAACAACATATAATCTTACATTTGGAACGGCTGCAAAATCTAGATACATACTGTCTTCTGGGGGGATGTAATTTCCCGGCAATATAGCATTGCTTGTATCTGTGTCAATACTTGTGGTATATTCATCAATTGTACCGTCATTATCTAGTTCAAATTTTAAATTCTCAAAATTCTCATGTCCTGTAAGGAAATTAAGAAAATTATTAAAACTAGCATAGTAATCTTCAGATGGTATTCTTACAAAAATTGTTGAATCTAATTGTTGCCATTTATTACTCTCGGGTATAAAAAACTTTGGTTGACCTGTATAGAAATCAGGGTTATAATTTAGGTTATACCTATACCATAAAAGCATTTCACTTTTTACTATTTCCGATAAATTTAAACCAATATTATCAATTGAAAGCCTTGTAACATCTTTTACATTTTCTTTATATGTCATATCTGCAACCTGAGTTTCTCCTATTGTAGTATGAGACCATGGTCCTATTATTATTTTTTGTTTTTGTTTGTTACCATAAGTATCACTTAAATTATCCATGCAATTATTATAAGTATCTATTTGTCCATTTATAAAAATATCCCACCATCCTGTTAAATGATAAATTGGTACTTCTAGGTTTGAATATCGATTAATAGATGATGTAGATGATGAATTACCATTAATATCAATTGGTGCATAATTTGCATCCATATCTGTTCTTATAAATGAATTGGGACTACAAGCAGATATTCCATTAATTTTATAATTTGTTACAAAGTCTAAACTTAAATCTAGTATCTCTGAGCTAGAATAACCACCATAGTCAAAATTTGAATGTAAAGAATTTAATAAACTTGTGTCTGCACTAATTGTATCTGTAACATCATCAAGTTGGTCTCCCATCCAATTAGATACTAAGGCTTGTCTAAAAACCCCATTATTATATAGAGTAGTATTGTAGTGTTCGTTTGTTGCCACACATGGCATTAATGCTTTTAATCCTTTATTATTTGGATTTATTCTAATTGCAGATGCAGCCTGATATTGTGCATATCCTGTAGCAGATGCTCCAACCATTCCAATACAACCATTATAAACAAAATCAATTGTATCTATATTGCCATCATAATCTAAATCATATGGCTGTTTTAAGCTGTCTGTAATAAAGTTAATACAGTCTCTTCCATCTTCGTGAAATATGCTGTTATGAGGATCTGTAGTTTGAGTAATATCTATGTTTATTGAAGAATTTGGATGATAAGCATCTTTTCTCCATACATCGCTATAGAGAGGATAATATACTCCTTCCGATGAATATCTGCCTCTATTATCTTGATTTGCATAACAAAATCCAAAAAGATTAAAAAACCATTGTAGTTCTTGTCCTCCAGAGTTTATATTATATGGAGTTCTTGAGAGTATCAATGGCAATTGGTATTTGTTTGGATTTATATCTCCATTTATTGAATCATAAACCAAATACTGCACTCCTATGGGAATAATTTCTATATTAACAGGGCCAAAGCCTAAATCAATCGGAAGAGTCAATGAATCTGATGTGATAGGTAAATAAATATTTGTCATCAATTTAGTACCATCCGGCATTGTAAATGGAACGGTATAAACTGTTGATAAATCTGAGATTTCATCAATTTGTCCATTTGGTTGTGCAAAACAGTTTAATGACATTATTGCAATAAATAAATAAAGAAGTAATGTTTTACTCATATAGCAATGTATTCGTTAATTATTTATCAAAAATAAATATAATATTCTGCAATATATATATAATTTGAATGTAAAAAGTAGATGTTGTCAACCTTTGGCAGATTAAATGTCTTATATGTATGATTTTTTACAGTTTAAATTTTCTTGTTTTTTAAAAATTCTACAGTCGCACCTTTCTTTGTTTCTACTTTATATATACCTTTTGAATTTTGGCTTAGGTCAATTTTGTACTTCGAGAATATCCCATATAATACTATTGATATTTATCTTCTTATAACTTCAATATATAATGGTGAAAAGGTAATTTGTGTTCTTTACAATACAGATTTATCTTAAGTCTTTTCTATTTAGAATAACTAGATTTACTTACTATAGAGTTCTCTTCTCAATATTCCAGAATTAGATTTTTTTATCTTAAATTTATTTATTTTTGAAATAATTGAATATTCAATTGTAAAGAAAATATACCTAATATCAAATAAGAGTAAAACTAGTTTTGCAATTAATTACAATTGTGGCTACAGGGTATATATTATACGTGCTGGTACGCATTTTAAAGAAATAATTTCTACAAATTTTAATGTGTTTGAAGAGTTTATGCTAAAAGTTAAGAATAATATGAATAATTATTATTTTAAATAATTACCGTCCTGTTTCTTTATCGTTCATTAATTCTTCTAATAGTTTTAATATTCTATCATTTTGCTTAGTTAATTTTAATATATCTTTTTGTTGTTGTTCTATTACTTTTTGTTGTTCTTGTATTGCTTTAACAGCAATAACACTTATTTTTGAATAATCTATTGACCAAAAATCTTTATCAGAATTTTCTGGTTTAAAAACTACTTCAGGTATAATTTCATATAAGTCTTGTGCTATAAATCCTACTCTGTCAATTCCTTTATCTTCTAATTTCACTTTACCTTTAATAATTTCTGTTGCTGTATGTTTTTTATAAGCAACTGGTTTCATTTTCATTAAAGCAGTTAATCCATAATTTATATCTTTAATATCGGTTTTTAATCTTCTATCAGAAGTTATAGCTACTCCATGCATAGTACAAGCCGTTTGATTTATTTTCAATGCAGGTGAAGCAGTATTATATACTCCCCA
>CAYTWH010000039.1:11207-28815 GCA_964442075.1 uncultured Bacteroidales bacterium | reverse complement strand
GCGATATCAGGGAAAGGCTCCGCGATATCAGGGAGAGGCTCCGCGATATCAGGGAGAGGCTCCCCAACATTGAGGCGTGGCTCCCCAACATTGAAGAGAGGCTCCCCAACATTGAGGTGAGGCTCACCAATATCGAGGAGAAGTTCTGCGATATCGGGGAGAAGCTCAGCCAGCTCGGCGTAGTTTGTAACTACGTCGCAAATAAAAAGCAGTTTTTAATTACTAAAATGCGAAAGCATTTTATCCACGTTTAGCTCTTTCCCAGTTTACACTTTGTTTTCCTCCTATGTATCTGAAAAATCCAAGAAACATTGATAAATTCATTATGAAAATATAATAAGGAATAAAAAATATTTTCAATTTTAGCTTTTGATGTTGCAGTATCCAACCAACAAATGAAAGCAAATAAAAAAGGATTTGTCCCAACATTATTATGGTATATATTGTAATGTTGAAAACATTACCATAAAGCATACAAATAATAATATTTAGCGGAAAAAGCATTAACAAAGCCGGAGGCACAACTACCCAACGCAAAACTTTATGAGAAACATATTGAAATGATAATAATCCATATTTAAAAATATTAAACAATGAGCTTAGCCTAACAATTGATTGTATTCCTCCTGCAGAAATTCGAATTTTTCTTTTTAACTCTTCGTTTACATTGGCAGATGCCGATTCAATAGCATAAGCTTCCTTATTATATTGTATTTTATATCCTTTCATTGCAATTCGCAGTGATATAATAAAATCATCGAGCAAAGTATCCGGTTCAATTTCTTCAAAAAGTTCAGTTCTTATAGCAAACAGTTCTCCTGCGGCACCTACAACAGAATTTAGTTCAGCATCAAGTTTTTTTAGAATTGATTCATATTTCCAATAAATACCCTCTCCTGAGCCAACTGCCGTATCAAAGTTTTTTTCTATAATTCTTTTTTCACCTGCAATACATCCTATTTTCGGGTCTTTAAATAAATTTACAATTTCTCTTATTGAATTTTTCCCCAATAAAGTATTGCCATCAGAAAAAATAACAATAGGTGTTTTTACAAACTGCATTCCTCTGTTCATTGCAGCAATTTTACCTCTGCGTTCGTCTTTATGATATACTTCTATTTCAGAATATTTTTTTAACAGGTCAGGTGTTCCGTCATCAGAGCCGTCGGTAAGCCAAACATGTTTAATCTTATTTTGCGGGTAATTTAATTCAAGGGAATTTTTAACTTTAATATCAATAAAGTCTTTTTCGTTATATGCAGCTACAAAAAGTGTTATTTCCGGCTCGTAATCAATTTCTGAAAAATCTTCTTTTGTTGTAAATACTCTTTTAAGAAGAACTAGAAAAAATAAAAGAATGCCATATCCTACATAAGAGTAAAATATAAGGAACAATAAAATCCAAAATATTATTATGGCTACAAGCATGAATATTTATTTTGTCCAAAAATACAAAATCTTATATTTTAAAAACACACAAATGAAAATAAACTTGAAATACAATTTATTACTTTTGTTGTAAATATTCAAAAATTAAAGTGCAAAAAAGGAATATATTTCAAATTTTAGGTCCCGGTCTTTTATGGGCAGGAGCAGCAATTGGTGTTTCTCATCTTGTTCAATCTACAAGAACCGGAGCTATTTATGGCTTTGGATTAATTGGAGTTATTCTTTTAGCAAACGTATTAAAATATCCTTTTTTTGAATTTGCTCCCAGATACACTGTTTCAACAGGTGAAAGTCTTTTGCAAGGTTATAAAAGGCTTGGTAATTGGGCTGTTATACTATATATTATATTAACCGTTTCTACAATGTTTGCTATTCAAAGCGCTGTTACGGTTGTTACTGCCGGGTTATTTTCAAATGTTTTCAACTTGAATATTGATATTTTCTATTGGACAGTAATAATACTGTTTATTTCTTCTTTAATAATACTGCTTGGTAAATACACATTATTGGATAGGTCAATAAAAATAATAATAATCCTTTTAGCTGTGGCAACAATATTTGCCGTTATATTAGCTTTTACCAAAGATTTTAATCCTAATCCTGAGTTTTCAAAGCATTTTGAGTGGAATATTGCTGACATTGGGTTTTTAATTGCATTAGTTGGTTGGATGCCTTCGGCAATTGATATTTCTGTTTGGCATTCGGAATGGATTTTAGCGAAGAAAAAGGAAACAGGATATCTCCCAAAATTAAAAGAAGCACTTTTAGATTTTAAAATAGGTTATATCGGAACAACAATTTTATCTGTAAGTTTTTTATTACTGGGAGCACTTGTAATGTATGGAACAGGTGAAGAATTTTCTGATAAAGGAGTAAGTTTTGCAGGGCAGCTAATCAATTTGTTTACAGCAAGTTTAGGGAATTGGTCTTTTTATATTATTGCTATAGCTGCATTAGCCACAATGTTTAGCACAACAATAACTTGTCTTGATGCATATCCCAGAGTATTAACACCCGCCACAAAATTGATTTATTCTAAAGCTAAAAAGAAAAAGAGTTTATTGCCGATCTTATATTTAGCATTATTAATTATTGGAACATTAATTATTGTTAAGTATTTTATGACAAGTATGCAGTTATTGGTAAATATAGCAACAACAATTTCTTTTATTACAGCACCTATTCTTGGATATTTAAACTTAAAAGTTGTAACAGGTAAAAATATGCCCCAAGAAAACAGACCTAAAAAATGGCTTTTAATATTATCGTGGATTGGACTTATCTTTCTTACCGGATTTAGTATTTATTTTCTTATCTGGAAGTTAATGTAAAAGCTTATATAGTATACAAGAAAACAAAAAAAGCTACAATTCAATAACAGAATTGTAGCTTTTGTAATAATAATAAAATATTGTTATTCTGCAACGGCTTCTGCCACAGGTTCAGTTTGTGGTGTTTCAACAACTTTTGGAGCATTAACTAGTTCTTGTACATAAGCACCAATTTCTTTTTCAAGATTTTTCATTTTACCATGAAAAGCAGCAAAATATACTATTAGAGGTATTAAAAATCCTAATAACAAAATACATAATACAAAAAGCATTTGCCCTCCCATTGTTGGGAAGTTTCCAACAACTTGAATTTTGTTTTTTCTTAATAAAATATTAGAGCCAGTTGTACTGGATTTTGAGGCAACTAAAAAATTCTTTGAGCGAACCTTAAAATTATAGTTTGGAAATTTTTGCTCTAATTTAGACTGCAACTCTTCAAAAGTAATAGCCCCCGGTTGAATGTTGATTTTCATAATATTGATTTTTAAATTTTAATAATTACGTAAATGTATAAATTATTATATAATAAACAACTGATATTTTATTAAATGTATTTTTTCTTTGATGAAAATGAAAAATATATTATCGTTTTATAGATACGGTTCCGTTATATGGTTCATGTCCATCATGAAGATCAATAATATAAACAAATGATCCCATTGGTAATTCTTTTCCATTAAAATTTCCATCCCATTGGTTTTCTATATCATTATATTCGTTTCCTGTACCGTCAAATTTAAAAATAACATTTCCCCAGCGATTAAAAATCTGAATATTAATCAATTCATATTTGTCTACATTTGTTATTCTCCATGTATCATTGTACGAATCGTTATTTGGAGTAATTAAAGTAGGTATAATCAAAGGAATAACAACTTCAAATGTGTCTACAATTGTACAACTATTTGCATCGGTAACGGTAACAAAATAAGCTCCACCATCCAGTCCTGAAACAAAATTGGTTGTTGTATTAATATCGTTTGACCATGTAAAAACATAAGGAGGAGCTCCCCCGTCAACAGTTAAATTAATACTTCCGTAGTAATCGCTACTAACATCAACAACACCTGAGACATTCATTCCTAAAGGTTCTGTTATTGTAAAATCGTCTGTTATATTGCAATTGTTAAAATCAGAAACAGTAACAGTATAATTTCCAGCAGAAAAACCCATCCCTACTGAGTCTGTTTGATTGTTAGTCCATAAATATGAATATGGGGATGTTCCTCCAGACACATAAATATAAGCATAGCCATTACTTCCATTATAACAAGAAGTAGGATAATCAATAACATAAGACGATATGTTTGTTATGGGTTGTTCTATTGTTACCGTATCTGTTCCCGCACAACCAAAAGCATCTGATACTATAACAATATATGTGCCTACCATTAAATCTATTGCTATTTGTGTTTGTTGTGCCAAAGGATCATTCCATAAATAATTAAAAGGAGGCACTCCATTAGTCATTTGAGCAGTGGCACTTCCTGTCGATTCTCCCCAACATGCAACATTTGTAACATTTATAATATTTACTTCAGCAACTCCGCCTGCATTTGGAACATTAAATGTATTTGTATTAGTGCAATTATTATCGTCAGTAACTGTAACAGTATAATCTCCGGATGCAAGGTTTGACATTGAAAACCCGGTTGAATCATTATCCCATAAGTAAGTATAAGAACCTGTACCTCCAATTACTAAAATAGAAATAGTTCCTGTATTCCCACAATATGCAGAATCAATACTTGCAGTTATGTTTATTTGGTCAGGCTGTATAATTGTATCAGTAAAAACATTAGAATAACATCCTACTGAATTTACAGCAATTATATCGTAAATACCTGCCGGTAAATTAATAAATACGCTGTCGGGATGATAGGTAGCTCCATTATCAACCGAAAAATATTCGCCTCCCTGAGTATACACTGTAATTTGAGCATTATTATCACCATAGCATAAAATATCACTTGAAGAAATACTATCAATGAAAAAGCCACTGTTGGTATTTATTGTCAACGTTGTATCATGTTCACAACCATTTGCGTCTTGAACAATTACTGTGTGATTTCCAACTGTTAATCCTAAGAAAAAATCATTTGCTGAAAAAGGTCCACCGTCAATAGAATATTGTAAAGTTGGCGTACCTCCACTTCCATAGACTTGTATCTCTCCATTGGGTGGCGTAGGATTACAAGCTGTTACATCGGTAACAAAAGCAGAATCAATATTTGGTGAAGGATTAATTGTAATAACAACATTGTCTGTAGCGGTACATCCATAAGAATCAGTAACTGTATAATCAATATTATAAGTTCCGGGTATTGTAGCTGTATTAAAGGATGGGTTTTCTACAGTTGAAAACTGTGATGAATTTGAATTCCAAATATGTGTAGAATAAGTAGCAGAGCCACCAACAGGATTACCTGTAAAGTTAAGATTTTCACCGTAACATATTGTAATGGGTGAAGCAGGGTTTATGCTTACCGTTAATAGATCCGGCTCGGTTATAGTAACGGTATGAACTTCATTACATACCCCAATATTATCAGTAATTGTTACCAAATATGTTCCGGCTGCAAGATTATTAAAAGTTCCTGTGCTATTACTTTCCCCCGGAATACTGTATGTATATGGAGGAGTTCCTCCTGTGGCAGATGCAACAATTTGACCTGTATTATCACCATGACAAACAGCAATATCGATATGGCTGTCAATTGCGCTTACAATACCGGAAACATTAAACGTTAAGCTGTTTAAATTAGTAGAGTGATTACAAATATCATCAATTTGGTCAACTAAATTTAATGAATATGTCCCCCCCGTTGTAAGCGGCTGACTCAATGTGAGTTCAAAGACGCGAGAATAAATAGCTCCTGCTGCACAATCAATACTGTAAACATTTGTAATTGAATATGGGCCTCCCGGTCCGGTTACTGTAAAATCCCCCACCCCAACACTGGCACAGGTAACATTTTCATCAAATTCTACAGTAATTACATTTTGTCCGCAGGCAGGAGAATTTAAAATTGATTCCAGTGAAGGTCCTGTGTTATCAACAATTTGAGCAGTTCCTCCAAATGTAATAGAATAGCCAGATTGAGTAGAGCTAAAATTACTTACATTCACAACATAAATTTCTCCAGCAGTAACCGATATGGCAGCATTAAATGGAGAACAATAATTTGGGTCACCATATTGGCAATTTGTAGAACCTGCTCCATTAGGTCCTGTTTGATTGGCAATACCACAGAAATTACAACTGGTCTGTAACGAAACATCAGTAAGAATATCAGAGCAATTAGCATTTGTTAAATTATATACTGCCCAATCATAATCGTCAGAAGTATTAACAGGCGAAATAGTAAAAGCAACGGTTCCACTAGTTTGTACTGTAAACGTATACCAAACATCATTTAATTCGCCTGCTAAAAGGCAATTATTAGGACAATTATTATCTGAATAAGGAGTGCCATATACATTTATTTCGCTGGGATAATTTCCTGTTCCTGAATATGAAGTTGCTGTAGAATATGTGTCAAAACATAAGGGTATTGCTCCCATGCAATCCTGTACAGTTGGTACCTGAGCAAAACTTGTAATTATTACAAATAATAAAATAATAAGTAAATATATATTTTTCATTGGAGTTAAATTTAAAATTATTTAAGTGTATTATTTTTTTTCTTTGATTCGAATGAGTTTAGATTCTAAATCTAAATCCAAATTATATAACATTAAGATTTTTCTTATATATTCGCCATCTACACCTTTACCAATGTTTGCTTGACATCTAAATTTATCATCTACATCTAAAAAAATTCTGGCATTCGAAATGCTTTCATCTTTGTTTAATAGTTTTGCAATCTTGTCTGCATGATCCTGATCTAGAATATCTTTAATATGAAAATATACTACTTTTTCAAAACTACTATTCCATGCAGTTTTGGAATGAAGGAATTCAATTTCTTGTTGCGCAAAAGCTTGAATTGAGCTAATTAACAGAATAGTAACAGCAAGGAATAATAGTTTCTTCATAGCAATAGCTTTTATTTATTACAAAAATATATTATTTTATCATTATTACAAATTTTTGTTAATATAAACATATTGAAAAAAATTCTAATAAATATTTTATACCTTTGTATTCATATGAAAATAGTTGTTAAAATATTAATATTAATATTTCTAATATTTCTTTTTACTATTTGCACAAAGCCCAAGAAATACCCTGAAACTCCTAAAATTGAGTTTACGTCATTTATTGTTAAGGACACAATTGATAACCCGGAACTACAAAATCATGTTAAAATGGGAATATTAAAGTTCTCATTTGTTGATGGCAATGGGGACATTGGATTAACACAAGGAGATACTTTACCACCATTTGATACGTCAAGTGTTTATTATTATAATTTATATATTAACATGTTTGAAATGAAAGGAGGTGAATTTGAACATGTTAATCTTTCTATTCCATTAAATTTCCGAACACCGTTGGTCGTACCACATGGACAAAATAAAACCTTAAAAGGATGGGTATTAACGGAGTTAACATATAATTTCCCGTTGCAATATGATACAATAATGTACACGTTTCATATTTATGACCGTGCCCATAATCAAAGCAATATTGCTTCTACAGATACTATTATCCTTTCTCAGGAATAATAACTTTAATAGATAGACCTTAAATTAACATTTTTTAAGAAGAAATTTGTACAAAATTTCATAATACAACAATATAAAACTTGCGTAACTTGCGTAAATGAAGTTATTTTGTAAAAAAAATTATAAAGTATGAATCAATTCAGACCAAGAGTTAGTTTTGGGTCAATACCTCCTGTTGTTAAAAATTTATTAATAATAAATGTGCTTGTGTATGTTGCTATGCATGCAATAAATAGTGCTTTTAATTATGATATTTCACAAAATCTTGCATTATATTTCTTTAAATCGGAATATTTCAAACCTTTCCAATTCATTACTCACATGTTTATGCACAGTAGTTTTAGCATTGGGCATATTTTCTTTAATATGTTTGCATTATGGATGTTTGGCAAAGCCATAGAAACAATGTGGGGGGGAAAAAGGTTTTTAATCTATTATTTTGTTACAGGTCTTGGTGCAGCAGCATTACATACTTTGGCAAATTGGTATTCAATTTCAATTATTGAAAATGCAGCTGATTTATATTATAATTCACCATCACCGGAAGCCTTCATGTCATTCTTAAGAGAACATTTTCCACAAGTAGGTATAAATTCAGAATATATTGAATCTTGGTCACAAATTCCAAGTAGTTCACATTACATTAATGATTCGAGCGAATTTATACAAAAACTCATTATCTCAAAAATTAATGTTCCTACGGTGGGAGCATCGGGAGCTGTTTTTGGAGTATTGCTTGCTTTTGGAATGCTTTTCCCAAACACTTATCTTTATGTTTATTTTGCAATACCGGTTAAAGCAAAATATTTTGTAATGATTTATGGAGCTATTGAGTTGTATGCAGGAGTGATGAATCAACCTGGTGATAATATTGCTCATTTTGCTCATCTTGGAGGAATGATATTTGGATATTTTTTAATTATATATTGGAAAAAGAAACAGTTTAACAAGTGAAATTAATTATATGAATATTGCAGATGAAATAAAGCAGTCGTTTAAAAAAGGGAATATATTAACTAAACTGATATATTTAAACCTTGCTGTTTTTCTGATAGTTAATATTATTTCTGTTTTATATTTTTTAATGAACAAAAATATATCTGTTCAAAACCCTGTTACACCATGGCTTGCTGTCCCGGCAGATATTAATGTTTTATTAAGCAGACCATGGACCATAATTACATATATGTTTTTACATGAAGGATTTTTACACATATTGTTTAATATTGTTTGGCTGTGGTTTTTTGGGAGAATATTTCTTGAATATTTAGATGAAAAAAAATTAATTGGGGTATATTTTCTTGGAGGTATTTTTGGTGCATTATTATATATCATTTCTTTTAATATTTTTCCTGTTTTTGAGCAAGTAATAGGGATTTCGGTTGCTCTTGGTGCCTCGGCTTCTGTAATTGCTGTTGTAATTGCAATTTCTGTTTATGTGCCTAATTATACTATAAATCTTATGTTCATTGGTCCTGTTAAGTTAAAATATATTGCACTATTTTCAATCATCTTAGATGTAGTTAGTATTGCATCAACTAATGCCGGAGGACATATAGCTCATTTGGGCGGAGCGATATTTGGATGGTTATATATTAGTCAATACAGGCGAGGAAAAGATATAACTAAGGGATTAAACAATTTTTTAATTGGTATTTTTAAATGGAAAAATACAAGAAAGAAAACGAAAATGCATGTAAAACATTCGCAACCCAAAAGTGACATGGAGTATATGGCAGATAAAGCAAAAAATCAAGCTGCTATTGATAAAGTTCTAGAAAAAATATCGAGATCAGGTTATGATAGTTTAACAAAATCGGAAAAGGAAACACTTTTTAAGGAAAGTGGCAAAAAGTAAAATGTTAAAAAAAATTCTACATATTATATTATTATTAACTAATGCAGTATTTGCACTATCTTTAATTCTTGCATATTTATCCGTTTATATTAGTCCTGAAATATGTTGGGTTCCTGCATTTTTTGGACTTGCATATCCTGCTTTAATTATTGTTAATTTTCTTTTTGCAATTTACTGGGCTTTTCGCAGAAGAATAAAATTGTTGATTTTTACAGGACTAATTATAATTGTGGGAGTAAGTTATATTACTGATTATTTTCAAATAAGATTTAACAGCAATACGGAAAATAATGAAAATGCAGATATAAAAATAATGTCTTATAATGTAAAATTGTTTAACCTATACAATTGGAAAAATAATAAAACGATTAGAAATGAGATCTTTGATATAATAAAAGAAGAACAGGCTGATATAATTTGTTTTCAGGAATTTTACAAAGAGTCTTCAAAAAGATTTAATACACTTGATACTTTAAAAGAATTTCAAGATGCTAAATATTATCACGAAGAATACACACAAATAAATAGAAAAAAGCACTTTTTTGGAATAGCAACTTTTAGTAAATACCCAATAATTAATACAGGAAAATTTGTTTTTGAAAATTCAGATAATATTTGCATTTATTCTGATGTAGTGATTAATGAAGATACAATAAGAATATACAATAATCATCTTGAATCTATTCGTTTTGACTATACTGATTATAATTTTATTGACAGTATTGAATTTAAATTTGATAATAAAAGAATAGAGGGAGCAAAAACAATTACTAAACGACTAAAAAATGCTTTTATTAAAAGGGCCAACCAAGTTGATATTATTTCAGAAAATATTGAACAATGCCCATATCCTGTTGTTGTTTGTGGTGATTTTAATGATACTCCGATCTCTTATGCATACCATAAAATGAAAATGGGATTAATTGATGCTTTTAAAGAGTCGGGAAGTGGAATAGGAAAGACTTACACAGGAAAATTTCCTTCCTTCAGAATTGATTATTTGTTTTATAGTCAGGAAATGAAGTCGATTTCGTTTAAAATAATCAATAAAGAACATTCAGATCATTATCCAATAGTATGTAATCTTGAGTTTACAAAGTAAATGACTTCGTAATTAATCAACTGTTATTGTTGAATCGTTTTTTGATAGCTCGCCTGTTCTTAAATTTAATTCCGCTAGGACATCATCATAAATCTTTTCATAATAATCAGGATATCGGGCATAAAAAATAATGGCTTTATCGAATTGTTCTCTGGAAACATTATGTTTGTTAAATACCATTTCATAATAATTTTCACCCTTGTATTTTGTCTCTTTTTTATCAAGTTGGAATGAAATTAATGTTGCATCTGCAATATGCATATCAACTAAGATAGAAACTATTTTATTTTTTGAAAAAATATCATTTGGGACCTGTAATTCATCATTATTTCCACAACTGTACAATAAAGATAACAGAAGGCTTATAAGGAATAAGTTTCTCATTTTAATATATCTTAGCTCTTGACATTGATTTCTTAATTTTATTAAAACGGAAACCAATCATCAATTCGTGTGTGCCTGAGCTATAATTTTTTAAATTAGATAGAGTAATATCGTAAGAATATCCGAAAATTAGCTGATTTTCATGGTTATAACCAATCATTAGGTTTAATGCATCTGTTGTTTGTTTAGCAAATCCTGTTCTCCATGAAACTCCAAACCATGCTATTTCCTGATATATTATTCTTGTAGTAATATCAAAATGAACAGGAATAGGATAAACTGCCTTAAACATAAACGAAGGCTCTAAAACGAATTCTTCATTAATTGCATAAAGGTAACCGGCATTCATAAATAAGTGTTGTTTTAAATTACTTTTATCAATTGATTCTAAATCTTTAAAATTAATTTTATTACCAAAGAGCTGGCTAATACCTATTCCTCCGTAAAAATTATGTGCATAAACATAAGTTCCAAATGTTGCATCAGGAGTATATTTAACATACATAGCATCTCCAAATGACGGGTCTCCTTCGTCATGTAAAATTACTTTAGAGCCATCAATTTTAAATTGTAATAATCCTGCTGATAATCCTAAAGATATACGAATATCTCCATCAATTCTAAAATTATATGAATATGAGCCGTAAATTCCCGTACGACTTGTTGGTCCGGTTACATCATTAAAAGCATAACCACCATATCCAATATCTTTTCTTTTATCAGGACCATAAATACTTAGAATATATGTTTTGGGAGCATCTACAATTCCTATCCATTGATAACGATTATTTGAGCGTGCCTGATAATACTCTTTTGTACCAGCAATTGCAGGATTAGTTACATAATCATTGAGCATATACTGGGAATACTGAGGCATTTGTTGAGCATCTACAATATAAATACATCCCAATAAGAAAAATAATATATATCTTAACTTTTTCATATGAATACTTTTATTTTCAATTGCCATATGTAACTCGCTATTAACAATATTCTTTCGTTTGTTAAACTTATTATCACAACTCGTTTCATGCTATCTCATTATTGTTAAAGGACCGGTTTTTGGTTTTTCCTCATATTCATCATGGAAATCTATTACAAAGTAATATGTTCCTATTGGAACAGGCTTACCTTTCCAAATTCCATCCCATTGATTTTCCGGCACATGTTCGTAATCTCTACCATGTCCTGTAAAAATAAATAATTTCTCTCCCCATCTGTTATAAATTTCAATTAGTACATTAGAGAAGAAGTCCAGATTATCAATTTGCCATCTATCATTAATTCCATCTCCATTTGGAGTAAATCCGCTTGGAATAAATAAGGTTTTTACAACATTTACTGTAACAGAATCGTATTCAACACAACCAGCGGGTGTTGTTATGTAAACATAATAAACAGTAGTTTCTTCGGGTGTTGCTAAAGGATTTGCTATGTTTGGATTATCAAGACCTGTTTCGGGTACCCATTGATATGTGACAGTATCTTCTCCTCCGGTTGCAAGTAATTGTGTAAATTGATCTAAAAAGATCTCTACATCTTCACCGGCATCAACACCAACATAAGGATACACATCTATAACAACAGAATCAACGTCAAAACAAATATCCTCATAAACAAAGTAATAATATGTAGTTAACTCGGTTGGACTAACTTGTAATGGATTATCTATTATTGAATCTGTATGGTTGATATCAGTAGCCCAAAATGCAATTTGTCCGATTTGGTAACCACTTCCAATAATTGTAACAGTATCGCCGGAGCAAATTAATGTATCTGCTTCTGCATTTGAGTTTACAATAATTCCGGGGTCAATAGTAACAGAATCAATTGCAGTACATCCTAAAATATCAGTTGCCGTAATATAGTAACTACCTCCTTCTAAACTATCAGTAGTTTGTGTTGTATCCCCATTTGACCATAAGAATGTATATGGGATTGTTCCTCCAATTACACTTACTGTTGCCTGACCATCAAATGTATTATTACTACACAATGCATCAACAGAATATATCGTATCAATCAGCAATTTTAGTGGATTTGCAAGGTTGTAAGTAATGGTATCCGCACAGCCTCCACTATCTGTTATTGTTACAATATAAGTTCCTGCACATAAAGTATCTGCAATTGAATCTGTTTGTACTGGAGTAGTATTCCATTCGTAAGTATAATCCGGAACACCGCCGGTAACCGTAACTGTCAATGAACCATCACATTCTCCATTACAAGTTATATTTGTGCTATCAATAAAAGAAGAGATCATAATTGGAGGTTCTATAATAGTTATTGATCTAATTTCTGTACAAAGACTATCGTCAATAACGGTAACAGTGTATGTACCCGGAGATAATCCACTTTGGTCTTCTGCTGTTACTATAAGTCCTGAACCATCCAGTGTTCCCCAATTATAAACATAGTCAGCTAAAACTGTTCCGCCTGTTACTGTAATATCAATTGTGCCATCATTATCTCCAAAACAAGTAACATTTGTAGAATCAACGACTATAATAATATTTGAAGTATCCGAAACCATAAAATTACTCGTATCAATACATCCATTTAAGTCTGTAACAGTTACATAGTAAATCCCTGCCCATAAACTATCTGCAAGGGCAGTAGTATCTCCGTTTGACCATGCGTAATAGTAAAAGTAAGGAATAGGACCTCCATTTCCAATTGCAGTAATTTCTCCTGTACTATCTCCTCCACAGTTGACAGGTGTATATAAACCAAATGTAATAAATAATGATTCAGGTTCAATTAATGTATCACTATTTGTTGCAGTACAACCATTATCATCAGTTATTGTTATGCTGTATATTCCATCACATAAACTATCTGCTGTTTGTGTTGTTTGATTTCCTGCATTTGTATCCCATTGGTAAGTATAGTCTAATACAACAGTTCCTCCTGTTGGTAAAGCAGTAATTACACCATCACAATCTCCGTAACAAGTAATACCTGTATCTGTGTTAAAAGCAATATTAATTTCCGGTGGATCAATGATTTGAGCACTATCAATTACAGTACAACCATTTTGATCTATAATAGTTACATAATATGTACCCGCACATAAATCATAAATTGTATTAGTATCTATAGGTCCACTTGACCAAATTATAGAATCAAGAGGCAATATTCCTCCCGATGGAATAACGGTTATTTCTCCATTACAAGTTCCACCATTACAAGCAATATCTGTTACGTTTAATGTAGAAGCTAAAGCATCAACATCAGTAATTGTAACTGTGTCTATAGCTAAACACCCATCACCATCAAGAACTGTAAATATATACATTGTATCACATAATCCTATTGCTGTATCATTTGTTTGAATAGGTGTTGTATTCCAACTATAAGTATATGGAAGATTTCCAAGATTTGCAGTACCCAAAGCACTTCCATCACACCAACCATTACAGGTAATATGATTAATAACAGAAACTGTTGCCGTTAAACTTGTACTGTCTTGAACTATCGCTAATCCTGTTATAGTACACATATTTGCATCTGTAACTGTTACATTATATAATCCGGCACATAATGCATTTGCAGTAGAATCTATTTGAGTTGCCGAATCGTCCCACAAATAAGTATAAATAGGTGTACCTCCTGCCGGTGTTACTGTTGCTGAACCATCACATAAACTACAATGAGATTCTATAGTTGTAAATATTAGTGAAAGAGTATCTGTTGGTTGAGTAATTTCTATTGAATCAAGTCTTGTACAACCATTATTATCGGATGTTGTAATATAATACCATCCTGCACCAAGTCCCGTATCTGTTGAATCTGTTTCTCCGCTTGTCCAAATATATGTATATGGTGTTACTCCTCCTATAACAGAAATTGTTGCACTTCCTGTAGTATCTCCATAACATAAAACATTAGTTATATTTGTGAATGAAGCATTTAATGTATCCGGTTCTATTATGTTTATTGAATCTGTTTTTGTACACCCAAGAGTATCTATAACAGTTACAGTATAGGTGCCTGCACACAAGAAAGCAGCACTGGAAATACCTTGCAACCAAGGATCGTCCCATGCATATAAATAGCCGGGGGTTCCACCACTTACAACTACGCTTGCAATTCCATTACAATCGCCATTACAGATAACGGGAGTTTGTGACATAATTAAACTTAATGAATCAGGTTGAACCATATAAATTACAAGAGCTCTTGAACATAAGCTATTGTCTGTTACCGTAACAGTTAATGTATCAATACATAAATTTTCCGCAATAGAATCAGTGTCACCATTTGACCATAAATAAGTGTAAGGAGGAAATCCTCCCGATGCAGCAACAGTATAGCTTCCATTGCAATTACCGTAACAATCAATAAGTGTAGAATCAATTACAAATAACGTTAAGTTTGAAGTATCAATAATTTCAATCCAGTTTGAAACAGAACAAAAGTTTGTATCTGTTGCAACAACAAAATAAATACCACCACATAGAGAATCTGCTGTTGCAGTTGCTTGGTTATAGTTATTTACATTTGGATCCCATATGTAAGAAATTGTACCTGACCCTCCTGTTGTAGATGCAGTTACCTGACCTGTGCAGTCGTTGCCACAATTAACAATACTATCTACTACAATAGTTAGAGCTATGGAGTCGGGTTGTATTACAGTATAGTTATCTTCATATGTACAACCTGAATTATCAGTAACTGTAGCACTATAAGATCCGGCACATAAGCTTGATATTGTTTGTGTTACCTCGCCTCCGGGAAGCCATGCAAAGCTATATGATGGGAAAAAATCTCCACCTGATGCAGTCATGGTTAATTGAGCAGTACAATCACCATGGCAAAGTATTATACTGTCCTGAACAATAAATCCTGTAAGTACAGGGTATTGAGGAAGATTTATAGAATCCGTATTTGTACATCCTACAGAATCAGTAACAACAATTGTATAATATCCTTGTTCAAGGTCAGAAAATGTAGAATCTGTTTGATTTGAGCCACCGTCTAATGAATATAAATAAGGAGGTGTTCCTCCTGTAACCGAAACCGTAAATTCTCCAATGGTATCACCCCAACAAATAAGATCCTGTATATTTGTAAATGTAATTTCAATAGAATCGGGTTCTGTTAATGTTATGGTTTCAACTCTTAAACAACCTAGATTATCAGTAACTGTAACATTACAATTCCCATTACATAAAGCATTGTTGGTAATAGCCGTATTTCCATCACACCACAAGTACGTATAACCGGGAGTTCCTCCTGATATACTTAATGTCGCAATTCCATCGCAATAGCCAAAACATGTTGGGTCAACTACATTTGTAAAACTTACAACCAGGCTGGAGTTATCAAGAACATTTGCTGTATCAAGATGGTCGCATCCGAGCGAATCGGTAATAGTTACATAAGCATATCCTGCAGCTAATGAATCAGCGGTTTGGCCTGTATCTCCATTAGACCAAATGAAAGTATATGGCGGTACACCACCACTTGGATATACAGTAGCAGTACCGGATGAATCGCCGTTACATGCAACTATTGTAGTGCTATCAGTTGAAGTTATTAGTAGTGGTTCAGTAATAATAACGCTATCGGTAATTGAACAAGGTCCCAAATCGGTTATAGTAACATAATATATTCCGGCACAAAGACTATCAATATCTTCTTCGGTAGAACTAAAACTTGGTCCTGTCCAGTTATAAGTATATCCAGGGGTGCCACCGCCAACAGTAATATCAATATCTCCATTGCAATCACCACTACATGGATCAACATCATTAACAGATGTAAATGATAATGTCATACCAGGTGGGTCAACTATTGTAACAGAATCAATAATAGTACAGCCATTTCCATCAGTAACAGTAACCGAGCAAACACCATCACATAAATTATTGTTAGTAATTGCAGTACTGCCATCACACCATAAATATGTATGAACACCGGTACCACCACTACTTGAAATTGTAGCCGATGCATCACAATAGCCTAAACAAGAAGGATTAATGATATTTATAAAAGAAAGTGTTAATGCTGGAGGTTCTGTAATAACATATGTTCCGGTTTGTGTGCATCCAAATGGGTGACTATCTGTAATGGTTACATTGTATGTACCGGCACATAGACCACTGATGTCTTCTGTACTTGCGGTAAACGCAGGTCCTGTCCAATTCCATGCAATTATTGGTTGATTTCCACCGGTTACAGTAATATCTATTGCTCCGGTACAATCTCCATTACAAAGAATATGGGTTAAGGTATCAATTATAATTATTGGGTATGGGTCAATAATATTAACACAAAGTGTATCTGTACAGAAATTTGCATCTGTAACTGTAACACAGTAGTTCCCTACACAAAGGTTGTTTATATCTTCAGTATTATTAGTATAGCCACTTGGACCTGTCCAACTAAATGAATAACCGAGAGTACCTCCAACAACATTTAGATCAATTGAACCATCACACATTCCGCTACAAGAAATTTCTAAGTGGGTTTCGGTAGCATCAAGTAATGGAGGTTCTGTAATAATAAATGACGTGTCTTTAGTACATCCGCTTACATCTGTGACAGTTACGCCATATGTTCCTGCACATAAATTTGTGGGATTTGGACCAACAGGACCAACTGGAGACCAAACATAAGAGTATCCAGGTGTACCACCGCTAGGATTAAGAGTAATTGTTCCATCGCAAGAGTTATAGCAGGTTAAATCCGTATGACTGCCGTTAAAGAAAATTTCGTTGGGTTCAGTAATAATAAATGACGTATCTTTTGTGCAATTATTTACATCAGTAATAGTTACGCTATAAGTTCCTGCACATAAATTTGTAG
>CAYTWH010000039.1:0-11107 GCA_964442075.1 uncultured Bacteroidales bacterium | reverse complement strand
CAGGTGTGCCACCGCTAGGATTAAGAGTAATTGTTCCATCGCAAGAGTTATAGCAAGTTAAATTCGTATGACTGCCATTAAAGAAAATTTCGTCTGGTTCAGTAATAATAATGGCTGTATCATTAGTACAACTATTACCATCTGTAATTGTAATATTATAGGTGTCAGCGCATAAAGCATTTGCGGTAGGACCGGAAGAAACATTTGGTAGCCAAGTATAACTATAACTGCCATCTCCTCCTGTTGGATTAAGAGTAATAGTTCCATCACAAATACCGTTACAAGTTAAATTTGTAGAAACACCATTAAAATATATTGAATCAGGATTAATAAGAACTACAGAATGAGTTTCTGTACAATTTACTCCATCTGTTACTGTTAAATCATATGTTCCCGCACATAATCCACTAATATCTTCAGTGACAGCTGTAAATGGTCCCGGACCTTCCCAATAAAATGAATAAGTTCCAACTCCTGTACCACCTCCAACAGTAACATCAATATCTCCATTGCAATCATCATTACACTTAGGGTCATTGGAAACATCTGTAATAGTAATTGCCGGATTATCAGTTAAAGTATATATGCCAGATGTATCTGTACAACCTTGTGTATCGGTAATAGTTACTGTATAATCACCATTTGAAAGTCCTGTAAAATTACCATCATTATTACAAATTGGCCCAGGAATACAATATGTAAGAATACCTGTTCCTCCGCTTGCATCAACATCAATGCTTCCATTTCCACCACCACCACAAATAAATGAAGTATATGTAGAGTCGTCAATTACAATTACAGGAGGTTCTGTAAGTGTTACAGAATGTGTTCCAGTACAACCATCGCTATCAGTAAGTGTTACATCATATACTCCGCCACATAAGCTATCTCTTGGATTCCAAGATGCACCATCTGACCAACCAAAAGATACAATAGGTGGTGCTTCTGTGGCTATTATTTGCAGATTAATACTACCATCGCAATATCCACCACAAGTAGGATCTAAATTAGATTCAAGAATAACTTTAATTTGTGCAGGCTCATGAATATTAGCTGATGTAAACTCAAAATCATTGTCTTGGTCTTCTGTAATAATCCAATAATTAGTAGATTCTCCACATAAGAACGAGATAGTAGTATCTCCATATACTGTCCATGATAAATCATAACCCAATGCTGCATTTTGAATAGTTAATGTTACCGGATAATTTGGAGCAGGAGTATCGCTAAAATCAACAGATATGGTCCCATCACACATGCCATGACACGTGGCAGCAGTAGGAGCAGGATTTGCAGAAATGGTATATGCTGTTTTTGAGTTTGAAAAGTCTTTTATTTGAATATTGTTGTTATATTTTAAATAAGATGGGCTTGTGTTGGTTTGTGTAAGTATTCTTCCACTTCCTTTAACATTTATATTTATTGTGGAATTAATAGATTTACAGTATGCAGAACCTGCAAGCAAGATATTCTTTTGTTTTGTAGTAATAAATGAATTTTCGTCAAAATAGACATTATCTTCAATTGTAGGAATTGGAAAACCGGATTCTCCACCGCTAATTTCTGACCAATGATTTTTATCATTCCAATCTCCACTTCCTCCTACCCAATACCTGTCTTGAGAAAAAGAATAACTCAGAATTATAAAAATCCCTATAAATAAGGTAATTATATATTTCATATACTACTGTTTTACAGTTCAAGTTTATACGCTATAAGAGCGAAAAATGTTTCATAAATAGAACATTAAAACCTACAAATATATATATTGCAATTAATGTTTTTAGAAATATTGCATAAAAACTTCACTTTAGATTAATTTAATCTTGTTTAAAAAATTGAAAAAAGACAGAAAATGCCCCTTTATATTAGTAAGACATGAATATTATTTAAATAGTTGCTTTAATTTTGATAATTTTTACCTTTTTTTATTTGAAATGATAATTTTTCATGCTGAATGTATATAAAATCCTTGACTAACATTTGCTATAATTGCAGGAAAAACGATATATGCATTTGTTTAGTCAGCATAATATTAATATATTTGAATGTTTTAAATAAAACAAATTGATATTATGGCAAAACAAATTGAAAAACTTTCTGAAGAAAAAATTGACAGGGCTGCAAGTATTTTAAAATCTCTTGGTCACCCTATGAGAATTTCAATAATTCAGTATTTAGAAGATGAAAAAGAATTAACAGTAACACAACTTCATAATTTATTGAATATTGAACAATCTACTACTTCACATCATCTTGGAATATTGAAAGAAAAAGGTATTTTGGGTGCCAGGCGAAGAGGAAAAAACACATTTTATTATTTAAAAGAAGACCGATTGGGATATATTATTGAGTGTATTTCCCAGTGTGCAATTCCGTATTATTAGAATTTAATACCAAAATTAATATATAGTTGGGTATAATCATAATGTTGGTTATATCTTGTATTTATTGATGTATAAAATTTTTCAGCAGGGCGATATTGTATTCCAACTATATAATATTGTCCTTTTTCTATTCCAGCAGCTTCATATATATAGTCTAATCTTCCCAAAACATCAACTTTTTCATTTATAGAATATGCCGAGTATAAAGATGCTCCCAGATAATTCAGATTTCTTATATATCCTTGGTTAAATATTTCGTTATATTCTGCTCCAATTTTAAATTTATCTGTTTTATAACCAACAAATCCGCTAAACACCATTCTTGGGTCATAAGTATCATCAGGCGGCATTTGATAATCGGTGTATAATTTAATTATTAAGTTTTTATTTGGACGAAATTCAAAATTCCCGGAAAAAAGGAATTTGCTGTCATCATCCTGATAGCGAAAAGGCCCTTCTCCATTCACTGCTGTAATGCTGTACATTACTTTTTCATTTATATTAAATTTAATTCTTGCTCCAAAATCGGCAGGCATACCAAATCTGTACATTTCCTGAAAAGTAACAGCAATATAACGATAGCCCCAAAATTTATCTTGTAGGGTAAGGTATTGTTCATTTAGTAATTGTCCAACATTAAGTTCCAACACATCGTTGATTTTCCAATTTATTTGTGCCATTTTTAAAAATGCAGTGTATTTACTTCCTTCAAAATAATTTGAAATTCCCGATGTATCGGTATATGAAAAATTTGTTGTTCTTGTTACGTCATAAATTATAATCCCTTTTACATTCTCAGAGATTTTATGAGTGTATCCCAATAATGCTGTTGACATTTCAAACCCCGATTTAGGAGTATGGTTGTCATTAATTGTATAGTAATAACCTGCATATACGTTTCCAAAAACAACACCGGGGTATTCTTTTTTTGTTGTATCTTTTTTTGTTTTAAGATTTATTCCAAATAAAATATTGTGAATTAAAATAAAAATAAATGTTATTATTAAAATTTTTAGTAATTTCATCTGTTTAAATAATGGTCATTTTACACCGCTAAGTTAGTTTTTATTTGTAAACATTTAAATATTTATGTCAATTATTCGTATCACAAAAGAATTTGATTTTGAAGCAGCACATGCTTTGTGGAATTACAAAGACTTATGTAAAAACATTCATGGACATTCATACAAGCTTTTTGTAACAGTAACAGGAATACCGGTTATGGATAAAAATAATCCAAAATATGGAATGTTGATGGATTTCAGCGATTTAAAGGCAATTGTGAGGAAAAATATAATTGATGTTTTTGATCATTCATTAATAATTTTTAAAGAAGCCAATACTGAAGCATTGAAAGTAACAGCACAAATGTTTGATAGACTTATTTTGACTGATTATCAGCCAACCTGTGAAAATATGGTTAATGATTTTGCTTTAAAAATTAAAGAATTATTTCCGGAAAATGTTAAACTGCACAGTTTAAAATTATTTGAAACAGCTACTTCTTATGCCGAGTGGTTTGTGGAAGATAATTTGTAATTGACAATTTTGCCTACTTAATGCTTTTTTGCAATTCTCGAATTTTCACATATTTTAATGAAGTTGCTTTTGCGGATATTACACTTATTTTGAATCCATAATAACCATCTAAAATACCCATTCTAATAAAATAATCTTGTAAGAATTTCCATATTGGTTTAAAAAATATTTTAAATAAATTAGATCGCTTACCTTGTTCAAAATAAGCTTTTGCAGAAATATCAGTAAACTTTTTTATTTGTTTAATGTGATCATCGATTGTATAAAAAGAGTAATGTAGTAAGTCCCCTTTAAGAAATTCGACCGAACTGTCGGGAATCATTTCATATTTGTCATGTGGGTTTACTCCCGCCCATTTACCTTTTTCAGAATTCCATAATCTTAATTTTTTATCGGGATACCAACCACAATGCCTTATCCATTTACCACAATAATTTGTCAGTCTGTTAAATGAATATCCATCAGCCTGCCAGTTTTCTTTAACTTTTAATATTGAATTTTTTAATTCTTCCGATATGGCCTCATCTGCATCCAAGGAAATAATATGTGGGTTTTTAGCATATGTTATTACTCTGTTTTTTTGCTCAATATGTCCATCAAATTTATGTTGATAGAAATTTACATTCAAATTTTTGCATATTTCTTCTGTTCTGTCATTAGAAAAAGAATCTAAAACAATAATTTCATCTGCAATGCCATCTAATGATTTTATACAACGTTCAATATTTTTTTCTTCGTTGAAAGTTATAATAACAGCGCTTAATTTTATATTATTTATTTTAGACATATAAATTTATAAGACAGGATAAAATTATAAAAATTTCGTTACTGTTCATTCCGAATACTCCGGGATAAACAATTACATTATCTGTTATTAACTTATTAACGGCTCTACATGTGAAATTATTTTTTCAAATATTTGTTTAGGTTCTAATATCTCGTTTTTGTTGTTGCTGCAATTAATAATATTGAAATTTGCATCTTCCGAAACTAATCCAATATACACATCTCTTACTTTTGACTGAAAATCAATACTTTCTTCGTGAATATCAGATTTCCCATTTAAATAATCTCTGTCATTTCCCGTGCGACTTTCCGTCAGTTTCTTTTTTGTAAAATTCAAAGGAACATCTAAAAACAAAGAAATGTCCGGTTTTGGAATTTTAAAATGTTCATACTCTAAAGATAATATCCAATTTTTTAGTTTTTCTTTTTCATCTGCATCTTCAATTTTTGCACATTGAAAACCAATATTTGAATATACATATCTGTCAATGATCACAAAATTGTTGTCGTCTAAATATTTTTGCACCATGTTTTTTGCATGTTGGCGGTCTCCTGCATAAAGCAATGCTACAATGTACGGGTCAACTTCGTTATTTTTTCCAAATTCACCGCGTAAAAATCGGGCAATAAGTTCACCAAAATATGGAGAATCTGTTCTCGGAAAATGCAAATATTTATATTTTATATTTTTAATTTTTAAATATTCCTGTAACAAGCTTATCTGTGTGGATTTCCCCGCTCCATCCAATCCTTCTAAAACAATAAATTTTTGATTAGAGTTTTTTAACATTGTTTTAATATCTTTGAAATAAATTTCATTTTAAAATGAGCAATAAAGATACATTTTTTAAAAAGAA
Organism: uncultured Bacteroidales bacterium; assembly: GCA_964442075.1. Lineage (GTDB taxonomy): Bacteria > Bacteroidota > Bacteroidia > Bacteroidales > CAYTAU01 > CAYTAU01. Next base: position 5,538 of record CAYTWH010000039.1, on the reverse strand, counting down.
AATAACACTTAATTGTAAGGGTAAAATTTTAGATTTATCAACACCCAAGGTAATGGGGATTTTAAATGTTACACCCAATTCATTTTTTGACGGAGGAAAATATACTAAAAAAGATGAAATAAAAAATCAAATTGAAAAAATGATTAATGAAGATGTTGATATTATTGATGTAGGAGCTATTTCAAGTAAACCCAACGCCAAGATTTCAGATGAAAATGAAGAACTAAAAAAATTGATCCCCGCCTTAGAAATTCTTAATAAATACCATTCTGAAACCTTGGTTTCTGTTGATACTTATCATTCGGGGATTGCAAAAAAAGCAGTTAATGAATTTGGTGTTTGTATGATAAATGATATTTCTGCAGGAAATTTAGATAATAAAATGTTTGCCACAATAGCAAAATTGAATATCCCTTATATTATTATGCATATGCAGGGAACACCCGAGACTATGCAAAATAATCCAAGATATGATGATATTATTAATGCCCTCATTACATTTTTCACCGATAAAATTGCACAATTAAAACAATTTGGAATTAATGACGTTATTATTGATCCGGGATTTGGATTTGGCAAAACTGTTTCACATAATTATGAAATGCTAAGAAAACTTCAAACCCTCAAATTATTTGAATTACCTTTATTAACAGGAATGTCAAGAAAGTCAATGATAAACAGGGTGCTGGATTGCAAGCCTGAAAATTCACTTAACGGAACAACGGTTGTAAATACTATGGCATTAATGAATGGTGCTAATATATTAAGAGTTCATGACGTTAAAGAAGCCGTTGAAACAGTTAAAATATTTGTTAATCTTAACTCTAAATAAAAATCTTTTTTACAATCAATAAAACATTAGTAATTTTAACGAAAATTATAAGACATTAATATATGAAAATTGCAGTTGTTGGAACAGGTTATGTTGGTTTGGTAAGTGGAACTTGCTTTGCCGAAACAGGTATTACTGTTTGTTGTATTGATATTGACAATGAAAAAATTGAGAATCTTAATAAGGGTATAATCCCTATTTATGAACCGGGATTGGAAAATATGGTTAAAAAGAATGTTGAAAAAGAAAGATTATTCTTTTCAACAAACCTGAAAGAAAGCATTCACAACTGTGAAGCAGTTTTTATTGCTGTGGGAACTCCACCAGATGAGGATGGAAGTGCCGATCTTAAATATGTTATATCTGTTGCAAAAGAAATTGGTCAATATATTACAGACTATATTATTGTAGTTACAAAAAGCACTGTTCCGGTTGGTACTGCTAAAAAGGTAAAGGCTGCTGTCCAGGAAGAACTTGATAAAAGAAATGCTAATATTGAATTTGATGTAGCTTCCAATCCTGAATTTTTAAAAGAAGGTGATGCAATAGATGATTTTTTGAAACCCGACAGAATAATTGTGGGAGTTGAAACAGAAAAGGCAGAAAATATAATGCGAAGATTATATAAGCCGTTTCTTTTAAATCAACATCCAATACTTTTTATGGATATAATTTCTGCTGAATTAACAAAGTATGCAGCAAACTCTATGCTTGCAACAAAAATCAGCTTTATGAATGATATTGCCAATTTCTGCGAATTAGTTGGTGCTGATGTAAATATGGTAAGAAAAGGTATTGGCAGTGATACAAGAATTGGTCCTAAATTTATTTATCCGGGTACCGGTTATGGTGGATCCTGTTTCCCAAAAGATGTTCAGGCATTAATCAGAACTGCAGACGAACATGGTCATTCTCTTGAAATACTTAAAGCGGTAGAAGATGTAAACGCAAGACAAAAATCGGTAATGTTTAAAAAAATATATAAGCATTATAAAGGAGATATTGAAGGGAAAAAAATTGCTTTATGGGGCTTGTCTTTTAAGCCCAATACCGACGATATGAGAGATGCGCCATCTCTTATTGTAATTGAAAAATTATTAAAGGAAGGTGCAGAAATAATAGCTTACGATCCCGTTGCCATGAATGAAGCAAAACGCAGACTTGGAAATAAAATTAATTATGCAAAAGACCAGTACGAAGCTTTAGAAAATGCAGATGCTTTATTAATTATGACAGAATGGTCGGAATTTAGAGTCCCCAAATTTAAACTTATGGAGGAAAAGCTAAATAAGAAACTTGTTTTTGATGGCAGAAATATATACGAAACAAAAGAAATGAAAGACTGGGGTTGGACATACTATTGTATTGGAAGATAGAAACCTAAAAACGAATAAAACATATACATGAAAAAAATATTAGTAACAGGAGGAGCAGGTTTTTTGGGCTCACATCTTTGTGAACGATTACTTAAAGATGGAAACGAAGTAATATGCCTTGATAATTTTTTTACAGGCTCAAAAAGTAATATTGTTCATCTAATTGACAATCCTTATTTTGAACTAATAAGGCACGATATTACAATGTCATATTTTATTGAGGTTGATGAAATTTATAATCTTGCATGTCCGGCATCACCAATACATTACCAGTATAATGCAATAAAAACAATTAAGACATCGGTAATGGGTTCTGTAAATATGCTTGGATTGGCAAAACGTATTAATGCAAAAATATTACAAGCATCAACCAGCGAGGTTTATGGAGACCCCGAAATACATCCACAAACAGAAGATTATTGGGGAAATGTAAATCCAATAGGAGTACGTTCATGCTATGATGAAGGTAAGCGATGTGCCGAATCTCTTTTTATGAACTATCATCATCAAAATAAAGTAAAAATAAAAATTGCAAGGATATTTAATACTTACGGACCACGAATGCACCCCGATGATGGTAGAGTTGTTTCAAATTTTATTGTTCAGGCATTAAAAGGAAAAGATATAACAATTTTTGGCAACGGAACACAAACAAGAAGTTTTCAGTATGTTGACGACCTTATTGAAGGATTAATAAGACTAATGAATACTAAAGATGGATTTATAGGGCCTGTTAATATTGGTAACCCGGGAGAATTTACCATGCTTGAACTTGCAGAAAAGATTATAAAAATTACCGGTTCTAAATCAAAAATTACATATTTGCCATTACCGGAAGATGACCCAACACAAAGACAGCCAAATATAGAGCTTGCAAAAAAAGAACTTAATGGCTGGGAACCACAAATTTCATTAAACAATGGTTTGGAAAAAACAATAGAGTACTTTAAAGAACTTTTAAAAATATAAACATATGAAAGGAATAATACTCGCAGGAGGAGCAGGAACAAGGTTATATCCTGTAACAAGAAGCATATCAAAACAAATAATTCCAATATACGATAAACCGATGATATATTACCCTTTGTCTGTTTTGATGCTTGCAGGAGTAAAGGAGATACTTATAATTTCTACCCCAAAAGATATTGGACTTTACAAAGACCTTTTTGGAAACGGAAATCAACTGGGATTGAAAATTGTTTATGAAATTCAACCGTCACCCGATGGATTGGCACAGGCATTTATAATTGGTGAAAAATTTGTTGGGAATGATAATGTTTGCCTTGTACTTGGCGATAATATTTTTTACGGACATGGATTTGGAAAAACTATGCTTGATGTTGCAAAACTTGATGACGGAGCTGTTGTATTTGGATATTACGTTAATGATCCTGAAAGGTACGGAGTAGTTGAGTTTGATAAAAAAGGGAAAGCTATAAGTCTTGAAGAAAAACCAAAAAAACCAAAATCAAATTATGCTGTTACCGGACTTTATTTTTACAGTAACGATGTTGTTGAAAAAGCTAAAACATTGAAGCCTTCGGCTCGGGGAGAACTTGAAATAACAGATCTAAACAGATTATATCTTGAAGAAAATCGATTAAAAGTAAAACTTATGGGTAGAGGCATGGCATGGCTAGATACTGGGACACACGAAAGCTTGCTTGATGCATCTAATTTTATTGCAACCCTTGAAAAAAGACAAGGCTTAAAAGCCTCTTGTATTGAAGAAATTGCTTTTAAACGTGGATTTATTGATAAAGCTCAATTATTGGAACTTGCAGAACCAATGAAAAATAATGAATACGGGCAGTATTTAATTAAAGTGGCCAATGATAAAATAATTATTTTTGACGATTAAAAATATTAAATTATGAAAATAATTGAAACAGGTATTAACGATTTGGTCATAATAGAACCTAAAGCGTTTGAGGACGAAAGAGGATATTTCTTTGAAAGCTATAATATAGAAAATTTTAATCAGCACAAACTTAATTATACATTTATACAAGATAACCAATCAAAATCTTCATTTGGGGTTATAAGAGGATTACATTATCAACTTGCTCCATATTCTCAAACTAAACTTGTAAGAGTTTTACAGGGAGCAATTTTTGATGTAGCTATTGATATTAGAAAAAATTCACCAACATTTGGGAAATGGTTTGGAATTGAGTTAAGCGATAAAAATAATAAACAATTACTTATCCCTCGTGGTTTTGCACATGGATTTAGTGTGCTTTCAGAAAGTGCAGTGATGTTCTATAAATGCGATAATCTTTATAATAGAGAATCAGAAAGAGGCATTATATTTAACGATACTTTTTTAAATATTGACTGGAAAATAGATAAAACAAAAGCAATAATATCGGAAAAAGATAAAATATTTCCTGCTTTTGATAATGCGGAAATGAATTTTTAAAATGAAAACAATACTGATTACCGGAGCAAACGGACAATTAGGCAACGAAATAAAAGAGATATCAGGTCTTTATAATTTTATTTTTATTTTTACCGATGTTGATGATTTGGATATTACAAATATAGGTGCTCTCGATAATTTTTTTCATAATAATCATGTAGATCACATTGTAAACTGCGCTGCATATACAGCTGTTGACAAAGCCGAAGACGAACCCGATAAAGCAGACTTATTAAATAATATTGCAGTTAGTAATCTGGTAAATATTTCAAAAAAGTACAATGTAAGATTAATACATATTTCTACCGATTATGTGTTTAATGGCAAAGCACACGAACCATATAAGGAAGATCACAAAACAAATCCTGCATCGGTTTATGGAAGTTCAAAGCTAAAAGGCGAAGAGGCAATTATAAATTCAAATATTGAATATTTAATTATTCGTACATCATGGCTTTATTCTTCATTTGGTAATAACTTTGTAAAAACAATGTTGCGACTTGGCAAAGAAAAAAACGAACTGAAAATAATATTCGACCAAATTGGAACCCCTTGTTATGCTTACGACTTGGCTAATGCTATTTTAACTATCATTAATAAAACAGAAACTAAACAAAGCGAATTTGTAAGCGGTATTTATAATTATTCAAACGAAGGAATTTGCAGTTGGTACGATTTTGCAAAGGAAATATTCAGCATATCAGGAATACCGTGCAAGGTATTACCTATAAAAACAAAAGATTATCCAACTGCTGCAGCAAGACCAAGCTATAGTGTTTTAGACAAAAATAAAATAAAAAGCACCTTTGGTATTGAAATACCACACTGGAAAGAAAGTATTGTCAACTGCTTGAAAATAATCAAATAAATGAATCACAATTTTTTAGTTTTTCTTGATTATTTCTTTA
>CAYTWH010000038.1:0-29817 GCA_964442075.1 uncultured Bacteroidales bacterium | reverse complement strand
ATGTAAACTTTACTGCATTTGATAAAAGATTATTTAACACCTGTCTTATTCTTAATGAATCAGAAAAAATAATGATATTATTGGTTTCACTTTGTATCTCTAATTTAAGCTCGACATTTTTATCCTGTTTTCTTTTTAATTCTTCGCTAAATGTATAATAAACATCATTTAATATCTCCTTTATAACACATTCTTGTTTAAATATTAGCATTTGTTGTGCTTCGAGTTGAGAAATACTAATAATATCGTTAATTAAATTTTGTAGAATATCACAATTTGTTTGAATATATTGTAAAAACTGATGTTTTTTTTCTTCACTAATATTTTTAGTATTTAAAATTTTTGAAAATCCACTAATCGCATGAAGGGGTGTTCTTATTTCATGTGAAACATTTGCAACAAATGTAGATTTTAAATTATCGGATGTTTCTGCTTTTTCTTTTGCAACAATTAACTCTTTTTCTATGCGCATATGATATAGAGCAATAGCTACTTGCATTATAAATGTTTCAATAATCTCTTTATTTTTAATAGTCTGATTTTTTTCAAGCACAAAAGAAATACATCCAAACAAATTATCATTACGATTTAAGCCTATTGAAAAAATATTGCCTAAATTGTATTTTTCCTCAATATCATTACAAATTTCTTTAGGAATTGCTCCAAATGCAAATTCAAAAAATCCCCCGGGAATTTGTATTAAAGAGCCTTTGGATAATTCATCTATTGCAAAATCACTAATTTCTAAATTAATTTTATCAAAATCTTTTTTAAAATATTCCGATATCATGCTCTTTAAATCGTTTTCCCCTTCAATTATATGTGGGACAATATTTTTGTCATTAATATTAATAAAGGATACTACATATAGTTTTGCATCAATAAGTTTAGTCAAATACTTTATTAAATAGGTATATATTTCTTTTTCGTCTTTCAAGTTTAATAATGCTAATGCAGATTCCGAAAGAAAAGCCATATTTTTAGAATACTCCATCTTGTCTTGTTCTGCTTGCTTTTCTTTGTTTATATCAGAAAAAAAAGACAAAACGCCATATCCATTTTTTAGTTTAATAAGCTCTGATCTAATTCTAACCCATAAAAAAGTTTTGTCTTTTTTTTGTATTCTAAAATCGTATGTGTCAGAATCAATTCCTTTTAAGCGATTAACATAGTTATTATATACAAAACTTTGATCGTCAGGATGAATAAAGTTAATAAAATCATCTTTCAATAATTCTTTTGCCGAGTACCCTAATTTATTTATTGTTAAATTATTTGCATATTTTATCCTTCCATCTTGAATGATTGTAATTAATACATTGGCATTTTCAAGTATTAAATTTTGTATTTCAGAATTTATTATATTTTCGTGCTGAAAAAAATCGGGGTCTTTATTTTTTGGATAATCTTTGTCCATTAATTTAAAATTTATTCTGATTTATCAATTTTCAAATTCAGGTCTTTTAATTGTTCGTTTGATATATATGATGGAGAATCTATCATAATATCACGTCCCGCATTATTTTTAGGAAATGCCATCACATCTCTTATTGACTCATAACCAGCAAATAAAGCTACAAGTCTGTCAAAACCAAAAGCAATACCGCCATGCGGTGGAGCACCGTATTTAAAAGCATTTAATAAAAACCCAAACTGATTTTCTGCTTCTTGTTTCGAAAAACCAAGATATTCAAACATTTTTTGTTGAATTTTATTGTCATGAATACGTATAGAGCCTCCTCCTAATTCAACACCATTTACTACAAGATCGTAAGCATTTGCTCTTACATTATCAGCGGTTTTATTAAACAATTCCATATCCTCTTCTTTAGGAGAAGTAAAAGGATGATGCATTGCATGATATCGTTTAGATTCCTCATCCCACTCAAAAAGAGGAAAATCTACAAGCCATAATGGAGAAAATTTGTTTTTATCACGCAATTCCAGGCGTTCGCCCATTTCAAGACGTAATTCGCTTAAAGCATTTAATGTATGTATTTTCTTCCCTGCCTGTATTAACAATAAATCACCTTTTTCCGCATTCATTATTTTCATCCAATTACTAAATTCTTCCTTTGTGAAAAATTTATCAACCGATGATTTAAAGCTTCCATCATTATTACATTTTACATAAACTAATCCTTTTGACCCAATTTGCGGTTTTTGAACAAATTTTGTTAAATTATCTAGCTGTTTTCTTGAATACTCCGAACAATTTTTTGCTACAATACCTCCAACATATTCTGAATTATCAAAAACCATAAATCCCTTTCCTCTAACCTCTTTGGTTAAATCAACAATTTTCATCTCAAAACGAATATCCGGCTTGTCCGAACCATAAAAATTTATTGCATCATTATAAGTAATGTGTGGAAATTTATAAGAAATATCAATGTTTTTAATTTCTTTAAATAAATGTTTTATAAGCTCTTCAAATGTATTTAAAATGTCCTCTTGTTCAACAAATGTCATTTCGCAATCAATTTGTGTAAATTCCGGTTGACGATCTGCTCTGAGATCTTCATCTCTAAAACATTTTACAATCTGAAAGTATTTATCAAACCCAGAAATCATAAGTAATTGTTTAAAAGTTTGGGGAGATTGTGGAAGTGCATAAAATTGCCCCTTATTCATACGAGATGGAACAACAAAATCACGAGCACCTTCAGGTGTTGATTTTATTAAATATGGAGTTTCTATTTCTGTAAAATCTTTAGTGTCCAAAAAATTTCTTATTTTTTGAGACATTTTATGTCGTAGTTGCAAAGCATTTTTTACGGTATTACGTCGTAAATCTAAATACCTGTATTTCATTCTTATTTCATCGCCTCCATCGGTTTCATCTTCAATTGTAAATGGTGGCACATCAGATTTGTTTAGAATTTCAAGCTTTTCAACTCTTATTTCAATATCTCCGGTAGGCATTTTTGGGTTTTTAGATTCTCGTTCAATTACCGCACCGTTTACTTTTATTACAAATTCCCTCCCCAATTTTTTTGCTTGCTTAATAAGTTCGGCATCACATATCGATTCATCAAAAACCAATTGTGTAATTCCATATCTGTCGCGTAAATCTATCCAGATAATTGAGCCTTTATCTCGTATTCTCTGTACCCAACCACTTAGAACAACCTCATTCTTAACATTCTCTATTCTTAACTGACCACAAGTATGTGTTCTGTACATTTCTCAAAATTTAGTTTATTTTTGTAAATACAAAAGTGATGAATTTTTTGCTAATAGCGAAATCTATCGTTACTTCAAAATCAAGATAAGTATTACAAATAATACATATAATATGACTACAACTTTTACAGATGAATTTTTTATGAAAATTGCTTTACAGGAAGCACAAAAAGCATTCGACAAAAATGAAGTTCCTGTTGGTGCAATTGTTGTTAGCAATGAAAAAATTATTGCTCGTGCTCATAATTTAACGGAAACATTAAATGATGTTACAGCTCATGCAGAAATGCAAGCAATAACTTCTGCAACAAATTATATTGGCGGAAAATATTTGAATGAATGCACTATGTATGTTACTCTTGAACCCTGTGTAATGTGTGCAGGGGCATTAAATTGGGCACAGATTGGCAAATTGGTATATGGTGCCGATGATGAAAAAAAAGGGTTTTCTTTAATTCAAAAAAATATTCTTCATCCGTCGACAAAAATAGTTCAAGGTATTTTTAAAAATGAATGTTCAGAAATATTAAAAAACTTTTTTGAAAAATTACGAGAAGAATAATTCAATATCAATTACATAATTAGCATATTACTATACTGCGAGAAGTGAAAGAGTTTGGTTTTTAAAAGAAATTATAGTACTATTGTGAAAAGTTTTTTAATTATTTTAATTATTTTTTATGAATATTTTTATTGCAAAATTAGACTATAACACTAAAGAGGATAGTCTAAAAGAAGTTTTTGAGGCTTTTGGAGAAGTTAGTTCTGTGAAAATTATTATGGACAAATATACGGGACGTTCAAAAGGTTTTGGATTTGTTGAAATGCCCGATGATACAGAAGCTATGTCTGCTATCAGTAGCCTGGATGAAAGCGAACTTGATGGAAGACCAATTGTAGTGAAAAAAGCAAAACCAAAAGAAGATTATAATCGTTAATAATAGCAAAAGTGGCTAAAACCGTTACTCTAATATTATTTTCTCAACTACAGTGCTTTTTTTGTTTGTTATTTTTATAAAGTAAATTCCTTTTGATTGCTTACTTATATCAATTTTTGATGTATTTTTAAATTTTTGTACAATTGTACCCATTAAATTAATTATCTCTACTTCCAACAAGTCTTTTGTTTCAATAATTATTTTTCCATCAGTAGGATTAGGGTATATTTTAATATGATAATTTTCCGGAATAATCTCTATATTAAATGTTGGATTCCAGATAGAATCAATCCATTCTGGATGATCAATAAAAGGATTCCTATTATTTTGAATAACATATATTGCATTATTTCTGTCAATTTCTTTTTGACTAACAGGGTCGTTATAATGCCAATTTAACATTAGGCTTAATGCCCATGGTTTTAGTTCTGCTCCATCAACCATATCGCTGCCAGGCCAGCTACTATCTTCATTATAATATCTTACTGACATATAAAAATATGACCGGGCTAAATCACCCTTAAATAAATCAATTGGTTCAAATACTGTTTGCGTATATCCGGCAGCAACACAATTTCCCAGCTTGCTTCCATTCAAAGATGTCCAACTTGCGCTATTAACTTCACCATAAGGGTAACTGCTTCTTTTTCCATTTGCATATCCATCTGATGGATAAACCAAAAACAGATCGGTGTACATAGGCATAACTTCTCCGCCATACCAACTTTTTGGCCATGAATGTTCTCTGTTATAGCAATCACCCTCTTGTGAATAATTACCACATTGATCTGCAGGTATAAATGAATACTCATACGGAGGTGTACCGGATGCTACACTAGAATATATGTCCCAAACTTTTCCATTTGGTTTTTTATCTGTTGACTCGTAATATGCATGTATAGCTGAATAATCAACAGCAGTATGATTATCAATAATATTATGTAAGGATATTTTTAAAGATTCTCCATTCAATCCTGCAGCAGAATCATAATATCCTGCAGGGATTTGACTAAAAGATATAAAAAATACAAACTGAAATATTACAAAAAACACCTTTCTCATCATTAATAAATTCAAATTAATAATATTATATGCTGATTAATATACGTAAAATTACTAATATTGTTTGGAAAAATCATTTAGATTATGCGAGTTGTTATTCAAAGAGTTTCAAAATCCTCTGTAACAATTAAAAAAAAGATTGTTTCTTCAATAAATTATGGAATGTTAATTTTTTTAGGAATTGAAGAAACGGATACAAAAGAAGATATTGATTGGCTTGTAAAAAAAATATCACAATTACGTATCTTTAATGACAAAAATGAAATAATGAATTTGAATGTAAATGAAATAAACGGTGAAATTATGGTAATTAGCCAATTTACATTACATGCAAAAACAAAAAAAGGAAACAGACCATCGTATATTCGTGTTGCAAAACCAAATTTGGCAATTCCGTTATATAATAAGTTTATTAATGCTCTTAACATGCTTGTGAAAAATGAAATTAAAACTGGAGAATTTGGTGCAATGATGGAAATTGATCTAATTAATGATGGTCCAGTAACGATATTAATTGATTCAAAACAAAAAGAATAAAAATAAATTTTGAATCTCAAAAAAAATTGTTTATTTTTACTTTATAAATAATAATAAAGAATCAACATCATGAAAGTCTTACTAGTTAGTGTTTTAGCGCTTTTTATTGTCACAAATGTATTTTCACAATCATTATCTCCTGAGGTTATAAGTAGTTCTGGTGATTATTATGAAGCGGGAAACGTAAGTTTAAGTTGGACATTAGGAGAATGTGTTATAGAAACTTATCAAAATAGTGGCGCAATTTTAACACAAGGCTTTCATCAAACAAAATTAGTAATAGTTGAAATTGACAAAATAGAATCTGACGAATTTAATTGTATTGTATATCCTAATCCAACAAACGATTTTGTAAATATTGAAATTACAGGAGCAAACAATATTGAAATAATTGCTGACATATTTGACATAAACGGGAAAAAGATCTATAATAAAAACCTTGAAAACAATAAAGGAGCAATTGATTTAAGTGGCTATTCTTCCGCATATTATATTTTGAAACTTCAAGATCGTTCAGGAAAAGTATTTGGCACTTACAAAATCGTAAAACAAGATTAAAAACTCATTCCGAAGTATTGTATTAAAAAAGATTCATTACACTCCACATTTTATTTTCTAGTGTAAAAAAAAATTAAGATAATAATAAATTATTATTTTTCCCTTTTTTTTTGCTAAGTCATTTTTTTGTCTTACGTTTGTCCAATTGGTTAAATCATTTACTTAATCTATTTAGTTAAACCTTTTAATTAATCACTTATGGCTGAATTACAACAAGAAACGGAAAATAAAATTTTAGAAGCTGCCGAAAAAATATTTGTAAAAAAAGGTATGTCTGGTGCGAGAATGCAGGAAATTGCCGATGAAGCAAAGATAAACAAATCACTTTTGCACTATTATTATAGAAGCAAAGAAAAACTTTTTGGTGCAGTATTTAAATCTGCTTTTAAGAAGTTTGCTCCAAAAACTATTAAACTTCTATCAGAAGATATTCCATTATTTGATAAGATTGAACAATTCTCCTCTTCATATATCGACTTAATTACGAAAAATCCTTCTATTCCATTATTTGTAATGAATGAACTTAATAGAAATCCAAAAGGAATCTTAACTATTATGTTAGAAACAATCGGGACATTAGATCAAAATCCTGTTGAAGGATTTAATAAGAGTGTATATAAAGAAATTGAAAAAGGGATTATCAAAGAAACTGACCCAAGACATCTTTTCGTGAATATGCTATCAATGTGCATTTTTCCTGTAGCTGGAAGAGCAATAATAGAAGCTGTAGAATTTGATAGTAATAAAACTGATTATGATGATTTTCTTGCAGAAAGGAAACTTGAAGTATCAAAATTTATAATTAATTCTATAAAGAAATGAAACAATACATTTTAATACTGCTCCTGTTATTTTATATTTCAGGATTTGCTCAAGACACATTAGGTCTTTTCAATTGCTATGAATTAGCAAAAGATAATTATCCTATAAGCAAGCAAAAGAAGCTTTACCAGCAATCTAATGATCTGAATAATAAAAGTATTTCTACTATTTATTATCCTCGATTGAATCTAAATGGTAAAGCCACTTATCAGTCTGATGTTACAAAAATTGATCTTGAATTTCCAGAAATTCCTGGAATAGGACAAATACCTTCTCCTGATATTCCAGAGCCTGCAAAAGATCAGTACGCAGTATCACTTGATTTTAGTCAGGTATTGTATGATGCAGGAATAAATAAAACCCTAAAAGATATTGGGCAAGCAGATTTAAATCTTAATCTACAAAAAACCGAGGTAGAACTTTATAAATTGAAGGACATTATCAACTCTTTATATTTTGGGATTCTAGTTTTCCAGGAAACAGAAAAACAGCTTGAATTGACAAAAGGAATATTAGAAAAACAAAAATCAATAATAAAGTCAGGTATTACAAACGGAGTTCTTTTGGAATCAGATGAAGATCTACTTTCTGCAGAATTATTAAAGCTTGAGCAAAAACAAATGGAGTTAAAAATCAAACGAGAGAAATTGATTAATGCTCTGGCAGAATATACAGGAAAAGAAATTAATGATAAAACTATAATTGCATTACCAGATAATAATGTTTTACCTAGCACTACAATAAGACCAGAAGATTTATATTTTGATTTGACAAAATCAAAACTTGATGCCTCATCAAAATTATTATCAAAGAAGAGATATCCAATAATTTATGGTTTTGGACAAGTTGGTTATGGCAGACCAGGATATAATATGTTAAGCGATCAGTTTGATTCATTTTATATTGTTGGAGCAAAGTTAAGCTGGAATCTTTGGGACTGGAATAAAACCAAAAATGACAAACAAAATATTGAAATCACAAAGCAGATTATAGACACCCAAAAAGAGACTTTTGATAAAAACATGAATATTGCAATTCGCAACTCTCAATCGGATATTGATAATCTGGAAAAGATGATTGAAACAGATGAACAAATTGTTGGATTAAGAAAAAACATAAGCAAAAAGTCAGAATCGCAATTAAAAAATGGAGTAATAAAATTTACAGATTATCTCACAGATTTAAATACTGAAACTATGGCCAAAATAGAATTGGCAATACATAAAATAAAACTTGAACAAGCTAAGATCAATTATATAACATTAAAAGGATTTTAAGATGAAAAGAATAATTATAACAATATCGATACTTGCTTTGTTTATTACTGCTTGTAATAACAACGAAGAACAATCTGATGCTTATGGCAATTTCGAAGCAGTTGAAACAGTAGTATCGTCAGAATCAAGTGGTAAAATAATTAGCTTGAATATAAAAGAAGGTCAAAATCTAAAAGAAGGAGATTTGATAGGACTAATTGACACTATTCAGCTGTCATTAAAGAAAGACCAAGCAATTGCACAAAAGCAAGCGGTTTCTACAAAATTTGGACATATACTTTCGCAGATTGCAGTTCTAAAAGAGCAAAAGAAAAAACTTCTTTTCGAAAAAGAAAGAGTTGAGAAATTATTGAAAGACGAAGCCGCCACTCAAAAACAAATGGACGATATCAATAGTCAGATTGATATTCTCGATAAACAGATAAGTGCAATTGAAGTGCAAAACAGCACAGTTCTTAATGAGCTAAAAGTTATGGATTCACAGATTGTTCAGGTAGAAGATATGATTTCTCGCTCTGTTTTGAAAAGCCCTATCTCTGGAACTATTCTAGAAAAATATGTAGAGCAACACGAACTTGCGATAATGGGAAAACCATTATACAAAATTGCAGATCTTTCTAAACTAGAACTTCGAGTTTATGTTAGTGGAGACCAATTAAGCAGTATTAAGATTGGACAACAAGTAAAAGTATTAATCGACAAGAACAAGGAAGAGAATACAGAGCTTGCAGGGAAAATAATTTGGATATCGGAGCAATCAGAGTTTACTCCTAAAATTATTCAGACAAAAGAAGAAAGAGTAAATCTAGTTTATGCAGTGAAAATTGCAGTTGATAATGATGGAAGTCTAAAAATAGGAATGCCAGGCGAAGTAAATTTTGAAACTGAAAAATAAATCTTGAACACAGAAAACAAAATATCAAATTTTACTGAAGAGATTGTAAAAGTCGAAAATCTTTCAAAATCTTATGAAAAGGGAAAAGTGAAAGCTCTTAAGGATATTTCATTTTCTATCAATAAAGGAGAACTGTTTGGTTTTATTGGTCCTGATGGTACTGGCAAAACCACACTATTCAGAATTCTCACCACTCTCCTATTAGCCGATACTGGCACAGCAAGTCTTAATAATCTTGATGTAGTAAAAGACTACAAGAAATTAAGAAAGATACTTGGCTATATGCCCGGACGTTTCTCTTTGTATCAGGATTTATCTATTGAAGAAAACCTTAATTTTTTTGCTACAGTTTTTGGTACTACTATTGAAGAAAACTATGATCTGATAAAAGATATTTACATTCAGATTGAGCCATTCAAAAAGCGGTTGGCAGGGAAACTGTCAGGAGGAATGAAACAAAAGCTGGCTCTTTCCTGTGCATTAATTCACAAGCCCACAATACTTATCCTTGATGAGCCAACTACAGGAGTAGATGCAGTATCGAGAAAAGAATTTTGGGAAATGCTGAAACGACTGAAAGAAAAAGGAATTACAATATTAGTTTCTACTCCATACATGGACGAAGCAAGCATGTGCGATAGAATTGCACTTATGCAGTCGGGCAAGATATTATCGATAGATACTCCAGTTAACACTATTAAGAGTTTCGAAGAAGAGTTGTACTCTGTTAGTTCTCGCGATATTTATAGATTAAAAAATGATTTGAAGGAATATGAAAACACCTCATCGGTATTTTTATTCGGGCAGAATTTGCATTACACCTCAAAGCAAGAAAACACAAATATCGATGAATTGAAAGACTACTTGATTGGGAATAATCATGAAGAAATAAAAATAGAAAAGATTGAACCCAACATTGAAGATTGTTTTATGAGATTGATGGAAAACTAAAAATGGCAGTAAACACAAACGATAAAATAATAACAGTAAAAAACCTGATAAAAAAATTTGGGGATTTTACTGCAAACGACAACTTGACGTTTGATGTTTATCGTGGTGAGATATTTGGTTTCTTGGGGGCAAACGGAGCAGGCAAAACCACAGCCATGAAAATTCTTTGCGGATTGTCTAAACCCACATCTGGGAAAATTTCTGTTGCCGGATTTGATGTCTACAAGCAAACAGAAAAGATAAAAAAGAATATTGGTTATATGAGTCAGAAGTTTTCTTTGTACGAGGATATGACAGTAAAAGAAAACATTCGTTTTTATGCTGGCATTTATGGACTAAAGAGAAGCTATATAAAAGAAAAAACTGCCGAGCTACTAGACCGTCTTAGGATGAACGATTATGCAAATACTCTGATTGCATCTATCCCACTTGGGTGGAAACAAAAGCTGGCATTTTCTATTGCAATATTTCACAATCCTAAAATAGTTTTCTTAGACGAACCTACTGGAGGTGTCGACCCAATTACTCGCCGTCAATTCTGGGATATGATTTACGAAGCAGCGCACAATGGAATTACTGTATTTGTTACTACACACTATATGGACGAGGCAGAATATTGCGACAGAGTTACAATTATGGTTGATGGGAGAATAGATGCGCTTGACACTCCCGACAATCTGAAAAAAGAATATAAAGCAGAAAATATGGATCAGGTATTTGTAAAGCTGGCCCGAAACATTGAGTAAAGCATGAAACAATTTGCAGGTTTTATAAAAAAGGAGTTTTACCACATTTTCAGAGATGTGCGTACCATGCTTATATTATTTGCTATGCCAATTGCCCAAATCCTGATTTTTGGATATGTTGTTACCAACGATTTTAAAGATGTGCATATTGCAATCTTAGACAAATCTAAAGATAATGTGACAAAAGAAATCACCAACAAAATACTATCGTCAGGTTATTTTATTCTTGAAAAAGATCTGTCTTCGAGCAAAGAAATAGAAGAAGCTTTTAAAGACGGAAGCATACGTGAGGTAATAATATTCGAACCAAATTTTGCAGCTAATCTAGAAAAAGAAAAGACAGCCAATATTCAGCTATTGGCCGATGCATCGGATGCCAATACAGCCAATATGATTGTAAATTACACATCGGGAATAATTTACGATTACCTGAAAAAAGAGAACAAAGATATAGAAATGCCAATGCAAATTGTTCCAGAGGTACGAATGGTATTCAACGAAAGTATGAAAGGCGTGTATATGTTTGTACCCGGTACAATGGCGCTAATACTTATGCTTATTTCGGCAATGATGACATCAATATCTATAGCCCGCGAAAAAGAAATGGGAACAATGGAGGTGCTGCTGGTTTCGCCACTCAAACCTTTGCAAATAATTATTGGTAAAGTAATACCTTATGTAGCTATATCGTTTACCAATGCAGTAACAATTATATTGCTTGGATATTTTGTTTTTGGGCTGCCTATAAATGGGAGCATAGTTCTTTTGCTTGCAGAGAGCATACTATTTATTCTTCTTTCACTATCACTTGGAATATTAATATCTACAATTGCAAAAGACCAAGAAGTGGCTATGTTTATTTCTATGTTTGCACTATTACTTCCCACCATGTTGCTTTCAGGATTTATTTTTCCTATAGAAAATATGCCCGATGTGCTACAATGGCTTTGTCATATAATGCCTCCAAAATATTTTATCATAATATTAAAACACGTAATGATTAAAGGCACCGGACTGATGTTTGTGTGGAAAGAAACGCTGATATTGGCAGGAATGACTCTATTATTTCTGGCACTTAGCGTGAAAAAATTTAAAACAAGACTAGAATAATTGTGAGAACGATATTATACATAATACAAAAGGAATTTATCCAGATTTTCAGAAACAGAACTATGTTGCCTCTGATATTTGTGTTGCCTATTGTAATGCTTCTGGTACTTGTAAATGCAGCCAATTTCGAAATGAAAAATATCGATATGCTGATTGTAGACAGAGATATATCGCAGACATCTAGAGAGCTGATAAGCAAATTCGAGGGTTCGCCATTTTACAGGGTGAGCTATGGTTCTTTCTCTGACAAAGAAAACAGTGCTATGCTAACCTCAGACAAATGCGATATAATTCTTAATATCCCATACGGATTTGAAAAAAATCTGGTAAGAGAAAACAAATCAGATATACAATTGCAGATAAATGCTGTAAACTCTATGACAGCTGGACTTATTAATGCTTATTCTACATCTATTATAACAAAATTCAACCTACATGTAATTGCCAAGTGGAAAAATCCGCCCAAGGGTTTCAAAAATAAAAGCATAAATATTACCAGCTCATACTGGTTCAATCCCGAGCTCAATTACAAAATATATATGGTACCCGGCATACTGGTAATTCTGGTTACTATTATTGGAATGTTTCTTACTGCGTTAAATATTGTGCGCGAAAAAGAAATGGGAACTATAGAGCAAATAAATGTTACGCCTATTAAGAAATATCAGTTTATTATTGGCAAACTACTTCCGTTTTTGATAATTGCTTTGTTCGAGCTTTCTTTTGGTCTTATCGTAGGCAAGCTTCTATTTCATATACCTATTGTGGGTAGTCTACTTACACTATTTACTTTTGCCGGATTATACCTGCTGGTATCTCTGGGCATAGGTCTGTTTTTGTCTACCATAGCCAATACTCAACAGCAGGTAATGTTTATGACATTCTTTTTTATGCTTGTGTTTATACTTATGAGCGGACTGTTTACCCCAGTAGAAACTATGCCAAAATGGGCACAAAATGTAAATATTATAAATCCTTTCTATTATTTTATTAAGGTAATACGTATGGTGCTGCTAAAAGGCTCTTCTTTTGCCAATATTCTTAGCGAGATATATGCTATGATAATTTATGCCACTGCTATTATTGGACTTGCTATTTGGAGATATAGGAAGACGGTTTAGGGGATTTTAGATTTTATTTTTCATTGTTATGGGGATATAATTTGGAGTAATATTTTAAAGTCAAATAGACTTCATTTAATGCAGAATAGTTTCTATACAAATCCCAAGTTTCACCAATCAACTTAACATTTCCATGTAAAGTTAAATCCCTTTCTCTTTTGAAAGTTCTTCTTAAAAAATCTAATCGTGTCTTTAAATTTATGAATTCATATTCATCTTCTTTGGTATTTTTTGTTTCATCTTTAAATTCATAATCTCCAGTAATGAACATTAACCTACTTTTCTCAATTTTGAAGTCCTTTTTCCATGGAACTTTTCTAAGATAAGAATCTAATGAATGATACTTTGTATTTATATATGAAACATCAAGGTTTTGAGATTTTATTAACTCATTCCCTAATTTTCTAACCATACCTTCAATTGCCACTATGACTAATAAACTTGCCCCTTTATATATTTTGCGTTTATAAGCATCAATAGATTCAGTAATCGGACTAATATATTCAGAATAGTCTTTTTGAATCTTTATAAAAGGAATTATTTCTTTTTTTATAAGTTTAATTTTATCAGGTAGTTTTCTAGCTAAATTCTTATTATCAATTTTACCTTCTGCAATATTTAACACATCAGAAACTGATATATCTGATGCCCAAAGGATATCAAGTAAAACATTCCCATAATATGAATTAATCATAAAAATTAAATCAAATTCTTCAATAAGAATAGGAGAAATCGGATCATAATTCTTACAATATTCAATTATTATTTCTTTATCTAATTTTAGGTAAAGCTTTTCTATATATTTTATTAAGTTTTCGACATTTCTATCAACTTTTGATTTTTGCCAATAATTTAACTCCCCAATTATCCCAGGTGTTTTTGCATGTTCCTCCAAATATCTAAAAGCCTTACGAATACTAAACTTTATAGATTTTTCTCTTTTATAATATTGAAGAATAAAAGGGTCGGAAGAATCTTCTTCAAAAATCTTTTTATTTAACTTATCTTGTATTGCAGCAATTGATATCATTTTTATTTTTTATTTTTTTCCCTAAAGTTAAGAAATTCAATTATTCGATTTTCAGTTGTTGATAATTAATAAAAACAAAAATTAAACATATAATACCAAGTAAAATAATAATAATATGTCCTGTTGATTCCTGAAAAGTTTGAGGTTTTTTAATAAAATAAAATATTAATCCAAAACTAATAAATATAAGACAATAGAATATTCCAATCAGTTTCTTCATACACCAAAAATAACAAAAAAGGGAGAAACTCTCTGCATTTCAATTAAAAATTATGACCCCACCTAAATCTCTTCCCGAATCAAGTTCGCAAAGAGAGTACTTTCTTGGAATAACTATGTGAGTATATTTATTCTCTAAAGCTGATACTTGAAAAAGTGTAAATCACCAACAAGACTATCAATGTTTTGCCACAGTCTATCATGCTTGTCATAAACTATCTTATAGGCATCAGTTATTGTTTTGTGCTTGTCAATTAATCTCTGGCGGAGTGCAATATTTGTTATTCTGCATGTTATATTTCTAATATTGCAGTCATTATTTCCATTATTGCAGTCTGTATTTCTAATATTGCAGTCCGTATTTCTAATATTGGAGTCATTATTTCCATTATTGCTGTTAGGATTATGATTATAACAGCCCGTAATTGTATTATTGCATGTTATAATTCTAATATTGGAGTCCGTATTCTTATTATTGCATGTAATATTTTGATTATTGCATGCAGAATCACAAATATGACATATAAACAAAGAGTTATTAGAAACCTTAAAGCTTATATTCCCGAAAGTGGGAAATGTAAAATCTGCATAAGTTAATTATAGGGCATAGTTCAGAAATGCTTAATCCCCTTTGGATGTTGTTCCTCAATTTCCAGTATAGCTGAGGAGGGTTCTCAATATTAAATTATCATTCCGGCACAAACAGTATTATTAGTTGCCTCATCAATTAATATTAAACTTCCTGTAATTCTGTTTTTTCTGTACGAATCAAAATAAATAGGTTTTGTAGTTCTTATTTTAATTCTTGCTATTTCGTTAAGTCCAATCGTTTTGTCTTCGGTATTTCTGCCCAATGTATTGATATCAACCTTGTAAACTATTTCTTTAATAATGCAGCGTACATCATTTGTAGTATGTTTTACTGCATATTTTCCTTTTTCATGTATTGGGATTTCGCTTAACCAACAAATCATTAAATCAATATCCTGACTATTTTTAGGCAAATTGTTTTTTCTCACAATCATATCTCCTCTGCTAATATCAATATCATCTTCTAATGTTAAAGTTACAGACTGGGGAGCATAGGCCATTTTTAATTTTTGATTCATGGAATCAACTGATTTAATTTTTGAATTAAATCCAGAAGGAAAAATTGTAACTTCATCACCCGGCTTAAAAACACCACTTGCAATTCTACCTGCGTAACCACGATAATCGTGATATTCTTTTGACTGTGGACGAACAATATACTGAACAGGAAAACGGGCATCTATCATATTATAATCGCTGGAAATATGAATATTTTCTAATAAATACATTAGTGTTGGTCCGGTAAACCAATCCATATTTTTTGAACGCTCAACAACATTATCCCCATTAAGAGCACTAATTGGAACAAAACGAATATCCTGTACGTCTAATTTTGCGGAAAATGCATTAAAATCATTTCTAATCTTTTCAAAAATATCTTCTTTATAGTCTACAAGATCCATTTTGTTTATACAAACAATAACATGTGGTATCTGTAAAAGAGACGCAATAAAAGCATGCCGAATTGTTTGTTCTAAAACTCCATTACGGGCATCAACTAAAATTAATGCAACATTTGCCGTAGAAGCTCCGGTAACCATATTTCTTGTATATTGAATATGTCCGGGTGTATCAGCAATAATAAATTTTCGTTTTGGAGTAGCAAAATACCTGTATGCAACATCAATTGTTATTCCCTGTTCTCGTTCCGCGCGTAATCCATCTGTTAAAAGAGCAAGATTAACATGTTCTTCACCCCTCATTTCACTAGCAGCCACAATTGCTTCCATTTGGTCTTCAAAAATAGCTTTACTGTCATATAATAATCTTCCAATTAATGTGCTTTTACCATCATCAACACTTCCTGCAGTTGTAAAACGAAGTAATTGCATATCTAGATAACCTGATTCTTTTCCGCTTTCTTGTGTTTTCTTTTTTTTGTTTTCTTTCGACATGTTCTGATTATTAAATAATTAAAAGTATCCTTCTTTTTTTCTGTCTTCCATTGCTGCTTCCGATCTTTTATCATCGGCTCTACCACCTCTTTCTGTTGTTCTTGTTACCGCTACTTCATGAATAATATCCTCTAAACTATGTGCTGTTGAAAGAGTTAATCCTGTACAAGAAATATCGCCAATTGTACGACAACGCACATTTTTAACAATAGCTTTTTCACTTGGTTTAAGTTTCATAAAAGGAGCTTTTGCAAGCCAAACCCCATCTCTTAAAAATACTTCACGCTTATGAGTAAAATATAAATCGGGTATTTCAACTTTTTCAAGATAAATATATTGCCACACATCCATTTCTGTCCAGTTGCTTATTGGAAATACTCTAAAATGTTCGCCCATATTTTTTTTACCATTGAAAATATTCCACAATTCCGGTCTTTGATTTTTTGGGTCCCATTGTCCAAATTCATCTCTATGAGAAAAGAATCTTTCTTTTGCTCTGGCTTTTTCTTCATCGCGTCTTCCCCCTCCAAGTGCAGCATCAAACTTATTCTTTTCAATTGCATCTAAAAGAGTTCCTGTTTGCAGCAAGTTTCTGCTGGCATTATATCCTGTTTCTTCAGTTGCCTTCCCTTCATCAATAGATTCCTGAACAGAAGCAACAATTAGTTTTGCGCCTGTTTTTTCTACAAGATCATCTCTAAACTTTATTGTTTCATCAAAATTATGTCCTGTATCGATATGCATTAATGAAAAAGGCACTTTGGCTGGCCAAAAAGCTTTTCTCGCCAAATAATACATTATTATAGAATCTTTTCCTCCTGAAAATAGTAATACAGGTTTTTCAAATTGTGCAGCTACCTCGCGAATAATATAAATTGATTCTGCTTCTAATTCACGTAAGTGTGTAATATTATATTTTTTCATCTAAAAATATTAATTTAATTATGCAATTGGCAAATTTTTGTTTTTAAATTTTATTTTTGACAATACCGATTTTAATAAATATTTAGTGGTTTTTTTTACCGACCATAAGTCTGTTCTTACTTCAATGTCGGGGGTTTTTGGTGTTTCATAAGCAGAATCTATACCTGTAAAATCCTTGATCTCTCCTCTTCGGGCTTTCTCATATAGTCCTTTCACATCTCTTTTTTCGCATTCTTCAATTGGACAATTAACAAAAACCTCAATAAAATTTTTATGCCCAATTATAGATTTTGCCATTTCTCTCATTTCGTGTGTGGGTGTGATAAATCCGCAAATAACAATAATACCGCTGTCAATAAATATTTTTGCAATTTCTGCAATTCTTCTGATATTCTCTTTTCTATCTTCTTCGCTAAATCCCAAATCTTTATTAATTCCTCTTCGCATTACATCCCCGTCAAAAGATTTGGTAAAATATCCTTTTTTTAAAACTTCTTTTTCCAATTCTAAGGCTAAAGTAGTTTTCCCGGCTCCTGATAATCCTGTAAGCCAAATAACTTTTGGTGTTTGCTTTACAAGAAATCGTTTTCTATTTCTTCTTATAAAGGAATTAAAATCACTCCAAAGTTTGGGTTCTTTTTTAGCCATACAATAATTTTTTTTCAAAGTACAAAACTAATACAAATAATTTTTTTTATGTAAGCATTCGCAATTAATAATTTAGTCATTTTAATTACGTAATTTTGAAAAACATTTGAAAAAGCTATGATTTGGAAAGAAGCAATATTAGAATATAAATCTTACCTTAAAATTGAACGCTCTCTTTCCGCAAATTCTATTGATGCATATATTCATGACGTTAAACTCTTTAGGCAATTTGTTGAAATAAATAACAATATTTCTCCTCTATTGGTTGAATATAAAAACATAAAAGATTTTTTAGAATGGGTACATAAAATGGGGCTAAGTCCAAGGTCTCAGGCAAGAATAGTTTCGGGTATAAAATCATTCTATAAATATTTATTGTTTGAAGAAAAAATTGAAAAAGATCCGGCAGCATTAATTGAAACTCCTAAAATTGGAAGAAAATTACCAACAGTATTAAATGTAAATGAAATTGATAAATTACTTTCTGCAATTGATCTTAGTAAGCCTGAAGGACAAAGGAATAAAGCCATGCTTGAAACATTATACAGCTGTGGATTGCGTGTTACAGAGCTTATTGAATTAAAGCTTACAAATATGTATTTTAATCAAAGCTTTATTAAAGTAATTGGAAAAGGCAATAAAGAAAGGCTTGTTCCAATAAGTAATAAAGCTATAAAAGAAATAAATTTATATTTGGATAACGATAGAAATAAACTGAATATCGCAAAAGATTCAGAAAATATTGTTTTTCTAAACAGACGTGGGAAAAAACTAACAAGAGTTATGATTTTTACAATTATTAAAAACCTTGCAGAAATAATAGGGTTGAAGAAAAATATCAGTCCACATACTTTCAGACATTCATTTGCCACACATTTAGTTGAAGGGGGAGCTGATTTGCGTGCAATACAAGAAATGTTAGGACATGAATCAATAATTACAACTGAAATTTACACTCATTTAGATAGAGAATATTTAAGAGAAACAATTATTCAATTTCATCCAAGATCGTAAATCAATTTTAATCAACAGTACCAATTGTTTCTATCAATATTGGGTCATTAGTTTCAAAAAGGGATGAATTTCCTGGAACAACTAATCTATCTTCTTTAAAACTCCGCCCTTCTACTTCAAGCATTATTCTATATTCTTTTCCTTGTCGTAATATCATTGTAAGTAATCCTGTAGTTTTATTTGGTCTGTATATTCCATATACTTTATCTGTTTTTAAATCTAAAACAGTTACAGTAACTTCTTTTTGTATCTTTTTAGTACCAGCTAAACGAATATATCCCATAATTACAGTTGATGATCGTTCTGGTAACGAGAGCAGATCCATTTGGTAAATATCTCTTCCTCCCATTCCTCCTTCTTTTAAAGAAGAATAATATGCTCTTTTCCCATCTGAAGACAAAACATAAAAAACATCATCTCCCGTTGTATTTATTGGATATCCTAAATTTGTTGGTTCAGACCATGTACTATCATCTTGTAATTCCGAATAAAAGAGGTCAAAACCACCCATAGAATTGTGTCCCTTTGAACTAAAAAACAAAAATGTTCCATCCTGATGAATAAAAGCTCCTTCTTCTTCATATTTGGTATTAACGACATTGCCAATATTTTGTGCAAAACCCCATTCGTTATTGGGAAGGCAACGAACAATATATAAGTCTGTTTTTCCATAGCCTTCTTTTCTATCACTAACAAATACAAGAGTGTTTATATCTGATGTAATAGTGGCATGTGTTTCATTTGAACTTGTATTAACATTAGAGCCTAATTTTTGTGGTTTAGACCAAATATTATTTCCTTCCAATTTACTCGAATATATATTCCCTACACCATAATCATCTTTGTATATAAAAAGTTCTTTTCCGTCAGCAGAAAGCGCAATTGTAGCTTCATGTCCATTAGAGTTAATATTTTCACTTATTTTTACAGGAACTCCCCATTTTTCATTTTCTTTTTTAGATATATAAATATCTTCAAAAAACCTTCCGTCGTCTGTTCTAATATTTCCCGTACTACCCGGTCTTCTTGAAGTAAAAATCATCACTGTTTCATCTGAACTTATTACCGGTGTGTGTTCGTCAAATTTTGTATTTACTTCTGCAATATTTGTTATTTTAATTTCAGCAGAATCCCTCATCATTTCTTTTGCATTCATACACCAATACAGATAGTGTTTAGCTTTTTCCAGTTTTTCTTCAGAATTATCAGGCAACAATTCTTTGTATTTATTAAATGCGGCTATAGCTTTGTCAAACTGGTAATTATAATGATAAGCCTGTCCCAAATATAAATAAGCTTCAATTGGTGCCCTTTTTTCCTTATATGATTCTTTTTCGTACTCAGGTGTTATATTTTTTACCGCCTTTAAAAGATAAGGAATAGCTTTTTCTTTATGAATAGGGCTGTTTATTATACAAAGCCCTATAAGGTGATTAACATTTGCATTATCGGGTTCGGATTTATATGCAATTGATAGATATTTTAATGCTTCTCCATAATTTTCAAAAAATAGAAAGCGAGTTGCCTCATTAAAACTACGCTTTAAAGCTTCCTGACCAAAAGAAGTTGTACTGATAATAATATAAATTACAAATAGGAAAATTATTCTCTTCATAAAATATAATGTTTATTATAACTTACAAATATATTAAATAAAATCAAATTTGGGTTATAATTATACGAACATTAAAAATAATTATTAATTTTAACGGTTAATAAACTTCATTTTCCTGTGTTAAACTTATAATTAAAATGAAAAAAAATAAAACATTAAGATATTTATTAATTATTACAGCTTTATTTTTAGTATTTGCCATAATCGGGAAACAAATGGGATGGTTTGGTGAAGCATACACATATAAAATCTATACTGAGGAAGTAACAAAACGAACAATTGTTGAAACTATAACGGCAAATGGCAAAATCCAACCGGAAACTGAAATAAAAATAAGTCCTGATGTTTCCGGAGAAATAGTAGAACTTTATGTAATAGAGGGTCAGGAAATTAAAAAAGGTGATCTGTTGCTGAAAATTAAACCGGATATTTATTTGTCGAATTCTGACAGAATGGAGGCTATGCTGAACTCTGCAAAAGCACAACTTGCACAAACAGAAGCTTCACTTATTGATAAAGAAAACACCTACAATAGAATGAAAAAGCTGTGGCAAAGTAAAACTATTTCTGATTCTGAATATGAAGCTGCAGAAACTGCATATTTAATTGCAAAAGCAAATGTTGATGCATCAAAATTCTCTGTTAAAAGTTCTGAGGCATCTTTAAAAGAAGCTCGTGAAAATTTATCAAAAACTACAATTTATTCACCAATAAGCGGAACGATCTCAAAACTGAATATTGAAAAAGGAGAAAGAGTTGTTGGGACAGCACAAATGGCAGGAACTGAATTATTGCGCATAGCAAATCTTTATCTAATGGAGGTTAAAGTAGATGTAAACGAAAATGATATTGTTCATGTAAGTTATGGAGATACCGCCTTAATAGAAGTAGATGCTTATTTTGAAGACGAATTTAAAGGAATTGTTACAGAAATTGCAAATTCTGCAAATTCTACAGGTATTGCAACCGACCAGGTAACAAATTTTGAAGTGAAAATAAGAATTTTACCTAAATCTTATAAGCATTTAATACCGGAAAATGAGCCTAATTATTATCCGTTTCGCCCAGGCATGTCTGCAACAGTTGATATCCGTACCCATACAGCTCTTGACATTTTAGCTGTTCCCATACAAGCTGTAACAACCAGAATTGATACTCTTGATAAAAATTATGAAAATGACGAAAAAATAGATGAGGTCGTTTTTACATATGTTGATGGGGAAGTAACAAAAAAAATTGTAAAAACAGGTATTCAGGACAGTGATTACATTGAAATTACTTCAGGTCTTACTATAGACGAAGAAGTTGTTTCCGCTCCATATAATGCAATTGCCAAAAAATTAAAGGATAAAATGAAGGTTGAAAAAGTTTCGAAAGAAAACTTATTTAATGAAAAAGAATAAAATATGCCTTTAATATTAAGCATTGAAAGCACTACAAATATTTGTTCGATAGCATTATCGAAAAACGAAAAATTGATTACCTTAAAAGAAACCGATATTGATAATTCACACTCAAAATTATTATCTGTTTTTATTGAAAAAATAATTACTGAAAATAATTTAACTGTTAGCGATTTGGATGCTATTGCAGTAAGCAAGGGACCCGGATCGTACACAGGATTAAGAATTGGTGTTTCGCTTGCAAAAGGATTATGCTATGGGGCAAACCTCCCACTGATAAGTATCAATACCTTAAAATCTCTTGCTTTTGGTTATATTAATAAAACTAAAAAAAATCAAAAAAACACATTGTTTTGCCCTATGATAGATGCCCGCAGAATGGAAGTATATTATTCTGTTTTTAATATGCACCTTGAAGAGCTTACTCCGGTTGCCGCCAAAGTAATTACAGAAAATTCTTTTTCTGAAACTTTAGATAAAAATAAAGTGCATTTTTTTGGAAATGGAGCAATTAAATGCCAAAACATTATTAAGCATAAAAATGCTGTTTTCAATGATCTTAATATGTCCGCTTCCTTTTTATCGCAATTAGCATATCAAAAATACATGAAAAAAGATTTTGAAGATATTGCATATTTTGAGCCTTTTTACCTTAAAGATTTTATTGCTATACCTTCAAAAAATAAAGTGTTTTGATTTTTGTGGTCAACTAGAATATGTATGTACAGAATTTCCACTTACAGCAAGATAGTTAATTCCTTCCCAACAAATCAATAGTATTACAAATGCTAAAGCAAGAATCCAAAGGGCTGCAAGTGTTTTCTTTTTATGTTTAAACCTAAAATGTATATACAGCAAGTAACACAACCAGGTAAGTAGCGCCCATGTTTCTTTAGGGTCCCATGTCCAATAATGCCCCCATGCTTCTTTTGCCCATAAAGCGCCAAACAATAAGCCTAAAGTAAGTAAGGAAAATCCCATATAAACAAGCTTATCAGCCTTGTCTAAAAGTTCGGGCTTAAAAGTTTTGAATTTGTGTAAAAAAAGTCCCCAAGCCGATACAAGCGATGATACTCCCAACAATGCATAAGATAATATATAAACAATAACATGAGGAACAAACCATGGACTTTGCAGAGCCGGCATAAGTGTTTTGTCAAAATTTTCAGGTTTAAAAATATTGATCATTAAAAATAATATGGCCATACCCAAACTATAATATAAAAACCATTTATAATTCCATTTAATAAAAGAAAGAATGCCCACTATTGGCAGAAACACAGAATACCACAGCCTGGTTTCTCCGACTGTACGCAAAGGAGGTCTCTCAATTTTTATCCACAAAATAATTACGAAACCAATGATAACTAATGTTCCAATAATGGTAAATAAATTCCCTATTAATCTACCTTTTTTAATTTTTTGGTCGCTTAAAATAAATAGTGAGCCAATAAGCCATAAGGCAATTGTAATAAAAGCAGTATTATTAAAGTTAAGTATATCCATTAACTTGTTTTTTTCTTATTTCCAATCCAAAACATATATAATGCTCCAATTAATAACATTAATATTCCAAAATACACAACAGGGATCCATGGATCTTTTACCAATTCTAAAACACTAATGTCTGACCACTTGCCCATTTTTTGGTCATAATCTAACTGATATATTTTCCATCCGTCAACAGTAAACGGTTTATTAACTTCGATAGTAGTTTCAGAAATATCACCTGACTTTGTGTAAATTTTAACTTTTGAAGAATATTTTTTCGCTTCAGGTTCTGCCATTACCAATAACATTCCATCAGGTAATTCTAAAAAATTTCCAGGAAACCTAAAACTTCCACAACTTATCCAACCCTCAATTACTTCATTAGTTTTTTTATTTTTAGCAATAACATAAGCAGCCGGAGCAACCCCAATATCATATATAGGATGAAATTCGACACCCATGCTTACAGCATATTCATAAAATTCTGTTACCTCAACTTCCAGATCCATAATTTCGCCCTTATTATCTTTTTCCAGATAAAATATTTCCTCACTTAAAATATCTCCTGATTCATCATCAATAATAAATGCTTTTGGAGAATATTCTTCTATCTGAAATTCATTAAGCTGTATAGCAATCCCGAGGTCGTGAATAGTTTTTCCGTTTTTATCAACTCCATAAAACACAGTATCTGTTATATTTGCTGTAAGTGTTACTCTTTGCATATCTCCTGCGCCAATACTTGCAGCAAACAAAGTCAACCATAATCCAAAATGGTTTAAGAAAAAAGCAATATTTTTACCTTTTAAAGGAAAACTCCTTCTTAAAATAACAAGTCCTAAAATTGTCAAAAAATAGGTTTGTGCAAATAAAAATGCATAACTATGAACTATATCAAATAAGCCAATTTTGTAAATAAAACCATTTGCTTTTGGTAAGTCTTGTGGAATAAAACCCATTAACAATACCAAAAAAGTGTAAAAACAAATTGCACTTATTGCGGCTTTGGTGCCTGAAAACCACTTTACAACCGGTTTTTTCTTAAAAAGAAAATAGATGAGCAATAATAGAATTATAATTACTATACCAAAGTATAAATTAACTGGCCACTGCAGGGAAAATACTGTGCTTTTTCCTATATAATTTATTGCAAACCCCAAGATCATTAAGGTAATTGCAATTACAAAACCCTCGCTGTATCCCCATGGATATTGCCAAATAGTTTTTTTATTATTGTTCATTAAAATTTAATCAAAGACTTTTAACCGACCAGGAATTTTCTCTTTCTTTAGCCTTTTCAAGCCATTGAGGAACTAAAGTATTTATGAATTCTTGTTTTTCGCTTTTTAGTTTTGCAATATCTAATCCAATATATTCCTGAGCTTTAGCTTTTGTGGAAATATCAGGATAAGGTATTTCTTTGTTAAAACCAAGATTAGCTAATAGTCTGGCTAATTTAATTCTGCCTTCCTGAGCAATAGTAATACCTGTTGAAATAATTCGACCGGTTTCAACTGGTGAGTGGAATGAGCCTCCATGACTGGCAGCTGCATAATCCCATCTCCATTGTGCATGACGGATATCCATTAAAATTGCTTGCATTTGCTCTTCTGTTGCACCATTATCCCAGGCAAATTTTGCTTCAATATGAGCACGAACAATTAATTCTTCTAATTTATCTCTGTTTTCAATAATTCTATTTTGTCTTTCAATAACATTGGCTACTAATTTTTCTGTTTCTTCACGATGACAAACCTGACAAGAATTAGCAACATTGTTAAGAGGGCTTTGAATTTTATGATCAGTATATTTTATACCTCCTTCACTTTTATATGGCATGTGGCAGTCGGCACACGATACGCCTCTATCGGCATGTACCCCTGTTAGATAAACCTCATAACCGGGATGTTGTGCTTTTAACATTGGAGCTTTACTTAATGTATGTATCCAGTCTTTAAAGCCCAGTTCATCATAATAAGCTTCGGCATCTTCGCAAGTCATTCCTTTGTCCCATGGAAAAGTCAAATATGCACTGCCTTCAAATTTATTTTTATTAAAATAATATTCCACATGACATTGAGCACAAACCAGTGATCTCATTTCCTGATGAGTGGCTTTTGTAATATCCTTACCGTTTCTTTCGAAGGCTTCTATAAGAGCAGGGCGAGAAATGCGAAGGTTCATGCTTTCGGGATCATGACAATCAGCACAACCAATTGGATTAACAATTTCTTCTCCCCACCTTGACCATTTACCTTTATAAAATTCTGCCAAACCTTCTTTTGAGCCCATTTTATCCATTAGATCATGCATAATTCTGGGGACATCAGGACCTTTACACGTCCAGCAAGTTGCCGACATAGGACCATCATCTTTTCCTGTTGGACCACCAGTTCTTAAAGTATTATGTAAATCTTTAATTGCGTAATAGTGACCTCTACATTGATTGTAATCTTTAGAAAATCCATATCCAGCCCAAAGAACAACTAATCGCGGGTCTACTTCCAACATGTCGATCATGGCACTGCCATTATACTTGGATTTAAAAGTAGTGTCTTCGGTTTGGTAATAAGATTGAAATTCCCTTGGAAAATTTTCGCCCCAAACTTCATTTCTTGGTTCCCACTCCGAAAGTTCTACTTGTGGAGTATAAGCAAATACAGCTTCAGCTCTTCTTTCCGTAATTGAAGATGCAAGTAGACCTAACAGGAATACTACGACCATTGTAACTAAAAATAACACCCAGCCTAACCATGGCTTACGTTTTACTCGTTCGTTAATTGAC
The DNA here is from genome assembly GCA_964442075.1 of uncultured Bacteroidales bacterium. Lineage (GTDB taxonomy): Bacteria > Bacteroidota > Bacteroidia > Bacteroidales > CAYTAU01 > CAYTAU01. The sequence continues at coordinate 3,500 of CAYTWH010000038.1, read as the reverse complement.
TTCATAATTCAATTTTTTATTTTTTAATTAATTCTTTTAACCATTCAGGCACCGGACTTTCCGGTACAGGAACCCTTGCATTTGGCACACTAGATAAACTACTAACCCTTCCGTGAGGAACTTCTCTATGACATTCCCAACATTCTCTGTTAGTATTATGAACCTGAAAGTTGCCTTTTGTTTGTGAAATTAATTTTGATTGATCGAACAGATCTGTATGACATCTGATACAATTTTGTTTTACGACCTCTTTACCTGCCTCACCAATAAAGATTACTTGTCTTTCAGCTCTCATAGTAAATAATGAGGCATGATTCATACCATCCTTGGCTTTAAAATAGTATTTGTTTAAGTAATTATCTTGCGGAACATGACAATCGTTACAATTGGTAACCTCTCTATGTGAACTATGGTTCCATGTAACATACTGTGGTGCCATAATATGACAATTTACACAAGCTTTAGGTTCGTCAGAAACATAAGACCATGCTTTAGATATGTAAACAGAATAGGCTCCCAACCCCATAAATATTCCAACTAATATTATTACAGGTATTCTCCATTTTGGAGGAGGTGCTAAACCTTTTATGATCTTTTTAATCATTAATCTTAAAAAATTATCATTTAGTACGCAATCTACATGTTTTTAATAAAAGATATGTTTTGTCTATTATTTTTTGTAAAATTTTATATCAATTTATAATCTGTCAAAATAATAAATTATAATACTTTAGTAGCACTGGTTGGTTTTGGAGATTTAACTACTAATATTCTAACCTGTTTATTAGTTTCATTATATAAGCAATGTACAATGTTTTTTGGGCTTTCTACAAGATCGTCTTTTTCAACCTGTTTTTTTTCTTCTCCAACTAATATATGTGGATTGCCTTCAAGAATATAAAAGAAAACATCAACGGGTGTTTTATGTGGTTTTAAACTTTCTCCGGCTTGCAATGTAATATGCATTACCTGAGCATTTTCATGATCATAAAGAAGTCTGACATCCACTTTGTGTGGTGTCTCTTTTATTTCTACGTTTTTAACATTTGTTATTTTCATTTTGTTTTGTGTTTTAGATTCCTGAGAATATCCATTAATTGTAATAATACAAACAATTATCAGGAAAGTTACTGTTTTTAATCTTTTCATTTTAAATTTTTAAACCCAGTCTTCTGAGACTATTTCACCTTGAATATCTACTACTATTTGTTTAATAGGGACATTACGCTCAGCTTTTGCGGCAGCAGCCTTAACCAATTGAATTAAACCTCCGCAACAAGGTACTGTCATCATCATTACTGTTATTGTATTTACCTTGGCCTCATCGATCATTTGTTGGAATTTTTCAATATAAACCTCTATGTTTGAGTCCAGTTTGGGACAAGCAATACCTAAAGTTTTTCCTTTTAGATAATCTTTATGAAAATTTCCTAAAGAAAAGGCTACACAGTCTGCAGCAATAACAAGATCTGAGTTTCTAAAATGTGATGCACTCGGATTGATCAAATGCATTTGAACCGGCCAATGTGTTAATTCTGATTTCTGATTTGCTGATTCTGTTTGACACCCGGAATCACAAGCACTTTCAAAACTCGTTTCCATTGAACCCGGACATCCACAAGCTAATTTGTATTCATCTTGTTCCATTTTATTACCTCCTTTTACTTCATTTATAATTTCTTCAACATCAAATTTTATTTCTTCTTTATGGCTTAATAAGTATGTTATTCCTTCTTCAAGAAAACCTTCTTCTCCATGCTCTTTTAAATGTTTTAAATGAGCAATTACAACATTTTTACCTTTGCTTACCATATCTGCCATTACTTTTACTTCATCATAAGCTTCAGCCTCGCGTTGCTCAATTGTAATAGCACCCAGTGGACAATGACCAATACAAGCACCAAGGCCATCGCACATAAGATCACTCACTAATCTGGCTTTATTATCAATTATTTGTAAAGCCCCTTCATGACAATTTGGAATACATAATCCACAACCGTCACATAATTCTTCGTCTATTTTTACTATATCTCGTTTCATAATTTGTAATTTTTTTCTTGAGTTTTAATGAATTTAAACTATTTAAGTTAATTTTATCATTGTTTTTATGACACAAGCTTTTAGACTTATTTCTAAAACAAAATTACTATCATCTAAAACAAAAAGATGTAACATATGTTACAATCAATAAAGAAATTATAATTATGTACAAAACATTATCTGACTCAATATTATTCAGGGGATTAAGTGAAAGAGATGTTGAAGATTTGCTCAAAAAAATAAATTATCAAATTAAAAAATATAAGTCAAAAAGAATTATTGCTTTAAGTGGTGAAAAATGCAATTATTTAATGATTGTTTTAAAAGGTTATGTCAAAGGGGAGATGATAGATTATTCAGGTAAAACAATAAAAATTGAGGATATACATGCTCCGGAACCTATAGCCATTGCTTTTATTTTTGGTAAAAACAACATGTTTCCAGTGAATGTTGAAGTAGTTACGGATACAGAATTATTGCTTATACATAAAAGCGAGTTCTTAATACTTTTGCAATCGAATGTAAAAATTCTGGATAATTTCCTAAATGCTATATCTAACCGAAGTCAATTTTTATCGAATAAGATCAGATCCATTACTTTTGCTACAATACAAAGAAAATTTGCACAATATATATTAAAGCTTGCCAAAGATAATTTATATATAATAGAGTTAGATCAAACTCAACAAGAACTTGCTGAATTATTTGGCGTTACAAGACCATCGTTTGCCAGAACAGTTAGTGAAATGCAAAAGGATGGGCTTATTAAAATTGAGAAAAAACAAGTTGAGATATTAAATAGGAATGCGCTTGTTGAATTAGTTAAGTAAAATAATAATTGTTTTCACCATGCATTGCCATAATTACTAATAAAAAAGTTTAGAGAATAAATTTAGGGATTAATGTTTTAATGTGTAGTTATATGTGGTACGATTATTTAATTGTGAGCCTTATTTGTTATAATTTATTTGCGTTATTATTTTCTCCCATTAATTATTTTTTTCCTTTTTCATCATCTTTACCTTTTCTTCTTAAACTAAACTTCTTGCTTCCATCATACCAGGTTTTAGTAGCCCACTCGTCGCATGTACCATCACCAAAATCAATAGTTGCTACACATTTACCTTTTTCGTAGTATTCAATAGTCCCTTCTACTATATATTTGCAGTCGTCAGTTTTAACAAGAGGTCTTACAATTTTTTTTTCATATTTACAATCCTTCTTCTTTTTTGTTAAATCAAAATCATAGGTTTTTCCATCTACTGTTTTTTTCGCCCATTGATCTTTTTCTCCATTACCAAAATCAACTTTTGCCATTACTTCGCCATCAAGTTTGTACTCAATAGTGCCTTCGGTATAAAAAGAATAATCATTTGGTTTTATTAATGGTTTAATAACATTCGACTCATAATCAACAGAACGCAAAAAGATATTTGCTTCATCATCGCCAAATTCAGAAT
>CAYTWH010000037.1:0-29945 GCA_964442075.1 uncultured Bacteroidales bacterium | reverse complement strand
TTTTTATTTGAAACCCCTAACGGTGCAATAAGTTTTAAAAGTACGAGCTGCAAAAGCTTGCACTAGCGGAGCTAACGTTTGGCTAAAATGCGTTTTATTGCTGTTTAGCTTTTGTTACCAATCGTTTTTATTGGTTTATTAATTTACGTGTTATTGTTTGTTTATCTGTAGTTACTTTTATTATATAGATGCCTTTTGGCTGTGAACCCAAGTTAATATCATGCCCGGCTTGATTGGGCATCCATTTTTCTGGATTCCCGTTTTCACGGGAATGTTTAATAATGGTTTTTCCTGTAATATCCAAAACCTCTATGCCTAAAACCTTCTCTGCCTGTACTGTTATTTTTCCTATTGTGGGGTTGGGGTAAATATTACATTTAAAATTACTTTCGTATTCTTGTATTCCAGTATTGATTCCTTGATACCTTGCAATTATAAAATCAAAGTCAGAACCATCATATGTATCACCTACTACTACAATTTTATCGTCATTTTGTATAACAACCGCATAAGCATCTTCGCTGTCGTTAGCTATATCTGTTATAGCTATGCCATTTGTCCCGAATGTAGAATCGATTGAACCATCCAAATTATGTCTTGTAATAACAAAATCTCTATTTGTGCCATTCCAATGATATCCAACTATAATGATTTTATCATCTGATTGAAATGCTACATCTCTTATTAATGTAATATTAGCACTGGTAAAATCTGTAGTAATTATACCATTTGTACCATAACTATTATCTAATGTGCCATCAGGGTTCAATTTAACAAATACATAATCTGCCCCATTGATATAACCAACAATAAAAAGTTTATTATCAGTTTGGATATTTACAAATATACTTCCAATGTTATCGGCTGAATCAGGTGTTGCAATACCATTTACACCAAATGTATTATCTAATGTACCATCGGTATTGTATCTAGCAACTGCTAAATCCATAAATGGGTTTGGATTTTCAAAACTGCCAGCTACTACTATTTTTCCATTCTGTTGTATTGCAACATGAGAAGCATTATCATGTGTGCTACCAATTGCTGTTATTACAATGCCATTTGTTCCAAATGTATTATCTAATGTGCCATCGGTATTATATCTTACTACAATAAAATCGCAATAAGAACCTATAAAAGCACTACCTGCAACAATTATTTTATTGTCATCCTGCAATGCAATTGAATTACCATAATCATAGGTGCCACCTATATCAGTTAATACAATACCGTTTGTACCAAAATTTGTATCAATACTACCATTAGTATTATATCTTATAAGTGCAATATCTTTATATGAACCTACATAGCTTGTGCCAACGGCAATAATTTTACCATCGGTTTGTATTATAATATCGCGTATCTCATCATCTAAACTATCAATATTGGTTATTACAATGCCATTGTTGCCAAAACCTGTATCTAAATTTCCATCGGTATTATATCTTATAAGTGCAAAATCGTAATCGTTACCATTATAAATATATCCGGCAGAAATTATTTTTTCATCAGATTGTATTGCAACAGCTCTACCATAATCACTAAACCCACCAATATCTGTTATAGCAACTCCCCCGTTTCCAAAGGTATTGTCGAGTGTGCCTGCTGTTTGAGCAGTTATTGTTATATTGTAGAATATTAAACCAATTATTACATAATATTTTAAATGATAAAAATTTATATTTGCTTGTTTCATATCAAGTAGTTTTAATTATTCAAATGTAAAAAAATAACATTCAAAAAAAAATCTGAATGTTATTTTCTAATATTTATTATAATTTATTTGTTTGTATTGAAATATATGAACCGTCTTCAAACTCAAATCGGTTAATTAACATTCCCTCGGGAATACCGCCTTGTGGTTTAATCTGATAATCTCTTTCGTGGTTTTTTTGTATTACAAAATTTTTACTATATATTTCATTAGCATTTTCGTCAAATAATCTGTAAATAAATTTTAGCTTTGCTGAGGCTTTTAAATTTATATCAAATTTATCTTCTGTAACGGGTACAGGATAAATTGTTGGAATTAAAAAATTAGATAATTCATAAGTATTATCTATAGGCTCTTTGTAATTTCTTATTACAGGAAAAAACGAATTATCGATAAAGCGGTAAAATACATTATATAATCCTGCCTGCATTTTAAACGAAGGGCCAATAAATTCGCCATTAGGTGCAAACAAATCGGTTTCGGTAACTGTAATTGATTCGCCTTCAAAATTTAATGGTGTAATAGTAATATCCAGAACATTAGGATCCCAATCAATTGCACTACCACTGGTTCCTCCTCCAGAACAATTAGTATAAATCCATTCATAAAAATCATACATATCATCACCGGGTTCGGGATCATAAAGTAATAATCCTTCATCGCAATCAGCCAGAGTTAATGCAGCTATACTTGTTGACGGTTGTGGACCCGGAGGAGTAGGCCAAACAATATTGTGACAAACTAATTCAGGTAAAGATGGGTCTGATAGTATACTTCTATAATTATTTATCAGTTGTATTGCATAATCTCCTGAACCAGAAGCAGGGTCACAATTAAGAGGTCCAACTAATAGATTATTGGATATAAAAAGACCTCCATTCCAGTATCCTTTTGTTTTTCCTACACCATATACATGACCATGTATAGGAACTCCATTTTTATCTTGATGATCATTATCCCAAACATTTGTTAAATGTACAATTAAAAGTTGATTAGTGGCGTACTGGTCACAACCAAAAGGTATTAAATAATGTTTTTTCAACCATTCCTCATTTTGGCATAAAGTAAAATATTCTGTTTCACCCATCCATTCATAGTGTGGAATAGGAATCTGTGATTGTTGATCAAAATAATAATTATAAAGGGAAAAATAAGAATTGCCACTACTTGTGTTTACAAATTGATTTATTTGCCAGGCATAAGTAGCACCATTACACGTAAAAGCACAATGAAAATCATAACTACTACCTGGACCGTTTGGTGGTCTGGGTGGTGTTAAATGGAACGGGTCTTGTGAAACAACAATTTTTCCGTCTTTAGCCAAGCCTTCAATTATTAAAACATAGCATGTTTCAATAGATGTGTAGTACTCTCTGTCTAACTTAAAATAGTTAACATCCATCATATCAAATTCACTAATAATTTTATCATCAAAGCCACCATCATGGAGATACTCTCTTTGATTTATTTGTACACGCCAAAAAGATACTTTATCCAATGTATCTGCTTTTTCGTTAATAACTATATAGCCCTGCGAAATTTCAGGGTCATATTTTATTAGTTGTGCATAAAAAATTGCACTTACTAGCAACAGTGCAAATAATAAACTTAATTTTTTCATAATTCATAGATTTTAAAATTAATAATTCATCAAATATATATAAGATCATTAAAAAAGGAGATAACTCTCCTTTTAATTTTACATTTTATATTTCTTCCTCTACTCCGTTTCTTTAATTTCTACATTTCGGCGATTGCCTTTTCCTTTAAATATTTCTATTTCTAGGGTAATGGTATCAAAACCAAATTTTTCGAAAGTAATAATCCATATTCCGGGTTCGAGTTTTGAAAATTGATAATTACCTTTTGAGCTTGTCATTTTTACTTTAGTGGCAATATCGGTGCCGGCTTTAAAGCGTGCTGTAACTTTTACATCTTCTTCGGTTTTGTTGGTCTTTTTGTTTTTAGCGGTACCGTATAAAGAACGATTATGTGATGGATTATCGTAAATGTTTCGGGCTTCTAAATACTGAGTGTAGAATTCTTTTTGTGTAATCTGATATTGTATCATTTCGTTGTCTAACTCTTTTTTGAAAAATTTACTCATATCAGAAAATATTTCCACAAGTTTTTTGGTGGCTGCACTGCGTATGGCTTTGCCCTCAATTGGCTTGCTTAGGTAGGTTATATATCCGTCGGCTTCTTTGCCATATCGTTCTTTTAGTTTTTCGGTATATCCGTAATCTTTTAGTACATCTTTGTTTTCTTCGGCAAATTTTTGAGTAATGCTTATTATAGTTGGCATTTCATTGTCTAGTATTTTTTTAATACCCGATATTGGCATTTTAAATTTATCGTAAATTGTTTCGCTGCCAGTATTTATGCCAAGGGCACGAAACATACCATAAAGAATATTGGTAGTAATATCTACTAATTTGCGAAATTTGTTTTTATCTTTTGCAAAACCCGAAATGGGTGTTAGCTGCAATTTAAAAGTTTTGTCTATATCAATAATAAAATCGTCTAACTGCCCAACCGAATCGCTAATAAGTTTGTTTTCTTCCCAAATTTCTGTGTTATCGCCAAATAATTCTTTAATTCCTCTTGCTGTAGATAAGCGTGATTCTTGTATTGAATTCATAATTTTTAAGTTTTTGAGATTAGTAATTGTTTTTGATTATATAAAATTAAATCATTAATGATGCGATGTCAATAGCTAATTTTATGTTATAGAACATTAAATTGTCATTGTTTTATTTTCAACAATTTAGGCTTTAAGCTATAACTGGCTTACAATACAGATAATACTGATAATGTATTACTTAATATCAAGTGGGTGTAATAGAACGTCGATTGCATGAGAGGAAATGTAGTTTTCATGAGAGGAAATGTGGTTCTGATGAGAGGAAATGTGGTTCTGATGAGAGCAAATGTGGTTTGCATGAGATACAATGTGGTTCTGATGAGAGCAAATGTGGTTCTGATGAGAGCAAATGTGGTTCTGATGAGAGCAAATGTGGTTCTGATGAGATACAATGTGGTTTGCATGAGAGCAAATGTGGTTTGCATGAGATACAATGTGGTTTGCATGAGAGCAAATGTGGTTTGCATGAGATACAATATGGATTGCAGGTGATACAATATGGATTGCAGGTGATGAAATGTGGATTGCTAGTTACTATATCACGAAAGTGTGTAAAAGAAGTTAGAATTCAGAAGTCGGAAGACCGAAGTTAAATAACTTTAGGCATTTAAAGTATTTTTAATTTTAGTCATTCCTTTTCTATATCACGAAAGTGAAAAACTATAAAGTTGTAAATATAAAATAGAGCCTATCCTTTATAAAAAGGCAGTTTAACAACTTTAGCTTTAAGATTTTTGTTTCTAACTTTGATATAAATTTCTGAATCAAATTTTGTATAAGCAGAATTAATATACCCCAGTCCAATTCCTTTTTTAATCATTGTTGACATTGTACCCGATGTTACTTCTCCAATAATTTCTCCTTTGGCATTAACAATTTCGCAATGCTGACGAGGTATTCCTCTTTCAAGCAGTTCAAAACCTCTTAATCGTTTTGTAAGGCCTTTTTCTTTTAGTTCTTCCATATGGTTGCGGTCAATAAAATTATTGCCGTCAACAAATTTTGTAATCCAGCCCAAACCTGCTTCTATTGGCGAAGTGGTATCGTCAATATCATTACCATATAAACAAAATCCCATTTCAAGGCGCAAAGTATCGCGTGCACCAAGTCCAATTGGTTTAATGCCAAATTCTTTTCCTGCTTCAAAAACAGCTTCCCATATTTTATCTGCATCTTTGTTTGCTATATATATTTCACAACCTCCTGAACCGGTATAACCTGTTGTTGAAAAAATAACATCTTTAACTCCTGCAAAATCTATTTTTTTAAAAGTATAATACTCCATGTCCTCAACAGAGCTGTTTGTTAATTTTTGCATTGCTTTTAAAGCAAGAGGACCCTGTATTGCAAGTTGAGCAATTTCATCTGATGCATTATAAATTTCTTTTCCTACTTCCAGTCCCATAGCTTCTGCTTGTTGCGAACACCATGCCCAGTCTTTATCAATATTTGCTGCATTAACAACTAAAAGGTATGTTTCGCAGTCAATCATATAAACCAAAAGGTCGTCAACTATTCCTCCTTTTCCATTAGGAAAACATGAATATTGCACTTTTCCATTATTTAATGCAGCTACATCGTTTGTTGTTACTTTCTGTACAAATTCAAATGCTTTTGATCCTTTTGCCCAAAACTCACCCATGTGAGAGACATCAAATACTCCAACTTTTTCTCTTACTGTAATGTGTTCTGCTATTAAACCTTCGTATTGAACTGGCATATTAAATCCTGCAAAAGGAACCATTTTAGCTCCCAATTGTTCATGAAAATGCGTAAATGCTGTTTGTTTCATTCTATATATATATTTAAGTATTTATATTATTTAGTGAAAAAACAAATATAAGAAAAATATTTGAAAATTTTCTCAATTTGTTTTGAAACATATGAAATACGGTAATTTCCAATTTTGAGGTGCTATGATAAAAATAGTTACATTTGCTTGAAAATAATAATAATAATATAGCCCTGAAAGGGCAAGATCAATAACACAGGGCGGAGTCCTGTGCAAAAATGACAAAGCGTATATAAGCCCTGAAAGGGCGTAATCAAAATAAATATTCGCAGGTCTACACCCTGCGTTGATATATCATACCCTTTTAGGTCTAAAACATTAATAAATTATTTTGCCTTAGCACCTCAAAATAAAATTTAACCTGCAATACCTTAATTCTTGCTTTTTAGAAAATTTCCACCCATATATTCTGAACTCTCAAAAAAATATCAACAATATACATATCAATAAGAAAAGATAAGTTAAGTTTGTAGTAAATAAAACTTATGATAAAATTTGACAGATTTCAGTTAAGCAACGGACTTAAGGTAATTGTTCATAAAGATAAAACAACACCAATACTTGCTTTTAACTTATTATATAATGTTGGAGCAAAAGATGAAAACCCAAATAAAACAGGTTTTGCTCATTTGTTTGAGCATTTAATGTTTGGTGGTTCGGCAAATATTCCATCTTACGATGAGCCTTTGCAAAAAGTTGGAGGTAGCAACAATGCTTTTACCAGCAACGATATTACCAATTATTATATAACTCTGCCAAAAGAAAATATTGAAACAGCTTTTTGGTTAGAATCAGACCGCATGTTAAAACTCGCATTTACTCAAAAAAGTTTGGATGTTCAGCGCAATGTTGTTATAGAGGAATTTAAACAGCGGTATCTTAATCAGCCTTACGGCGATATTATGTTATTATTAAGACCTATTGCCTATAAAAAACATCCATACAAATGGGCAACAATAGGTAAAGAAATATCGCATATCGAAAATGCTAATATGAATGATGTAAAAAGTTTTTTTTATTCGCATTATGCACCTAATAATGCAATATTAAGTATTGCCGGAGATATTGAAACATCAGTAGTTAAAAAGCTTGCAGAAAAATGGTTTTTGCCAATTGAAAAAAGAGATGTTGAAATTCGTAATTTAGAGCAAGAACCAAAACAAACAGAAGCAAGAAGTTTAAGTGTGAAAAAAGATGTTCCTTTTGATGTAATTGTTAAAACATATCATATGTGTTCCAGAACAGATAAGGATTATTATGCAACAGATCTTTTATCTGATATTTTATCTAATGGAAAATCATCACGCTTTAATCAAATATTAGTAAAACAAAAAAGATTATTTAGTTCTGTAGATGCACATATAATGGGAAGCATAGATAATGGCTTGTTTTTAATTGAAGGAACATTAATGAAGGGTATAAAAATGAAAGATGCCGAAAAAGCAATAAATGAAGAATTAAATAAATTGCTGAAAGAAAAAATAGATGAATATGAATTAAATAAAGTAAAAAATAAAGTTATTTCCCGATTAATATTTTCTCAGGTCTCGCCACTAAATAAAGCAATGAGTTTATCTTTTTATGAATTAATTGGTAATGCAGAAAATATTAATAATGAAGCAGGAAATTACCAAAAGGTTACAATTAATCAAATTCAAAAAGTAGCAAACAATGTTCTTTCACCTACAAATTGTTCAAGTATTTATTATTATTCAGGAAACTAATTACAACTATGTTAAACAGGAAACAACAACCAAAATATAAAGAGATAGAAAAAATTAATATCCTTAAAGCAAAGGAACAAAGTTTAGAAAATAATATTCCTCTTTATACAATAAATGCAGGAACCGAAGATATTGTAAGAATTGATTTAATATTTAATGCTGGAATTTTAAGTAATCCAAAACCATTAATAGCCACTATTACAAATTCTTTGATTGAAGCAGGAACCAAAAAGCATACAGCTTTACAAATTGCCGAAAAACTTGATTTTTATGGAGCCTTTTTACATCATAGTGTTAATAAGGATAATGCGAGCATAAGTTTATATTCCCTAAACAAGTATTTGCCCGAAACAATTAAAATATTTGAAGATATTATTAAAAATTCCATATTTCCCGTTAATGAACTTGAAATTTATTTACAAAAGAAAAAACAAGAGTTTATTGTAGAGTCAGAAAAAGTTAATGTATTGTCATCCAGGAAATTTCAATCTGTTTTATTTGGAGATAAACATCCTTATGGTGTAACATTATCAATAAATGATTTTAAAAATGTAGATCAAAAGCAACTTTCTGAACATCATTTACGTCATTATAATGCAAATTCGTGTAAAATTATTGTTTCCGGTAATGTTGACAATAAAACAGTAAATTTAATAAAAGCTTCATTTGGCAAAAATGATTGGATTAATGATAACAATATTTTAACTGATAATAAATATATTATAAAGTCATCCAACAAGAAGCAACATATTATTGAAAAAGAAAAAGCTGTGCAAACTGCGATAAGAGTTGGTAAAGTAACAATAAATAAGCTGCATGATGATTTTATAGGTTTGCAAATTTTAAATACAGTACTTGGCGGATATTTTGGTTCACGATTGATGACAAATATTCGTGAAGATAAGGGGTATACTTATGGTATTGGTTCAGGTTTAGTATCTTTGCAAAATGCAGGGTATTTTACAATAGTTACAGAAATAAATTCTGATTTTACTAAAGATACTATAAAACAGATTTATTTTGAACTAGATAAATTGCGTAATGAACTAATTGAAGATAAAGAGTTAAATACAGTAAGAAATTATATTTTGGGAGAATTACTAAAAGCATTTGATGGACCTTTTGCTTTGGCAGATAGTTTTAGAAGCATTTTAGATTATGGATTAGATTATAATTATTTTGATAAATATGTAAAAACAGTAAAAAATATTAGTTCTGAAGAATTAAATAAACTGGCAAATAAATATTTTAAACCCGAAGAATTAATAGATGTAATAGCAGGTAAATATTGAATAATGTAACAAATAGGCTATTTTAAGAGTAAATATAAATAAATAACGGGTTCAAATTTTTTGAGAAATCTTTTATACATATTATTATTATTTATAACAATTTCACCTATTGTTAAGGCTCAGGATATTACACCTCCCGACACTCCTGAGTTACAGTATGTAACAGTTGACCCGTTTACATATGAAGTTACAATTACATGGAATTTAAGCGATTCTCTTGACACAAAAGGATATCTGATTTTTCGCAAGGAAGCAAATTGGGAATTTATTGATTCTGTTAAAAATCCTTACCTTAACACATATATAGATTATAATGCAGACCCAAATTTACATCCTGAATTATACAGAATTGCTGCTTATGATTCAACAGGGAATCCAAGCCCAATGACAGCTATTACACCAATTGATGAATCTCATAATACCATCTATATTTTTCCACATGATCTAAATGATCAAAATTGTGTTGAAAGCGCAAAAATTGCATTTAATCAATACCAATATTGGTCTGAAGGAATAGGAGGATATAAAATATATAGAACAATTCAAGATTCAAATAATTATGTAATTGTAGATACATTATCAGCAAGTTCTGTAGCGTATTATGATACAGATATTATTAGTGAAGTTTCTTATTGTTATTACATTGAGGCATATAGTAATCTTGGAAAAATATCTAGATCAAATTATACATGCAGAGCTTGGGAATTATCGGATACAATTAAATATATTAATGCCGATTATGCAACTGTTGCAGATTATAATCTTATTGATATTTCATTTACTGTTGATACATCAGGTGAAAATGTAAGTTATTTTAAATTATTTTCTTCATCAGACACAAATGGCACATACTCATTATTAGAAACTTTTAATTATTCTTTATATACAAAAATATTATATTCAGAATATTTGAATATAAATAATGAAGTGAAATATTATAAACTTATTGCTTATAACAAATGTAATCAGGAAGTTTGTGAGTCAAATCTTGCACATAATATATTACTTGAAGTAAACCATGGAGGCGATCTAATTCATAATTTATTGTGGAATGGATACAGTACTTGGCTTGGAGGTGTAGAAAACATTGAAGTTTACAGAATTGATGTAGATAAAACAATTGAATTAATTGCAAATCTACTTTCAAGTTCTACATATACTAATGATATTTCAAATTATCTTGGACAAAAAGCAAGCGGCAATTTTTGCTACTATATTGTAACAAAAGAAGATGACACAAATCCTTATAACATTAAAGGTGAAAGCAGGTCTAATATTGCCTGTATTGAAGAAAAACCAATAGTTTGGATGCCAAATATTTTCACACCTGATAATGATGGATCAAATGATGTTTTTCAACCATTTGTATCCTTTGCTTCACCACTCGATTATGTTTTTCAAATTTATGACAGGTGGGGGAATGTTATTTTTGAAACCAATAATCCTACTGATGGATGGGACGGGAAATCAGGAAATAAATATTCAAAAGAAGGAACATATGTTTATTACATTAAATTTACAACAGCATTAAATAATATTTTTGAGCAAAGAGGCTTATTGACATTGATGATCAAATAAGATTTTATCTTACCTTTGAAAAACTGTTTTTAATTATTACTAAGTTAAGCTAATATTGCAAAATGAAAGTTATATATAAATTCATTATATTATTTGTAATTTGCTTCTTACTATTTTTTACAGATTTATTTTTAGGGTCTGTGTATATTTCTTTCAATGAATTTTTAGATATTTTCTTTAATAGCTCCGAAACAAGTGAGCATTTAAAAACCATTTTTTATAATTTCAGATTACCAAAAGCTATTACAGCAAGCATTGTCGGAATGGCGCTGGCAGTTAGCGGATTACAAATGCAGGTAATATTCCGAAACCCATTAGCCGGTCCCTATGTGCTCGGTATTAGTTCAGGAGCAGGTTTGGGAGTAGCACTGGTAATATTAGGATTATCATCTTTTGTTTCAATAGAAATTTTTTCAGCATTAAGTAATTGGTCAATAATTATTGCAGCATGGATTGGAGCAGGAATAGTATTATTACTTATTCTTGTTATTTCGATAAGAATAAAAGATATTATGACTTTGTTAATACTTGGAATTATGTTTGGTGCAGTAAGTTCTGCTATTGTTAGTATTTTACAATATTTTAGTGAGCAGTCATTATTAAAATCGTATGTAGTTTGGACTATGGGAAGCCTTGGAAATATTACAAGTTCGGAGTTGACTATTATGGCTGCAAGTGTTTTTGTTGGTTTATTAATTGTTGTTTTTCTCTTAAAAAATCTAAATGTTTTATTAATTGGTGAAACTTATGCCAAAAGTTTAGGCGTAAACATTAAAACTACAAGAATATTAATTTTCATAAGCACAAGCATTTTAGCAGGTAGCGTAACCGCTTTTTGCGGACCAATAGCATTTGTTGGCATAGTAATACCACATATTGCCCGTATGTTTTTTAAAACAGCAGATCATAAAATTTTATTTTTAGCAGTTATTTTATTTGGCATAATATTAATGTTAATTAGCGATATAATTGCTCATTTGCCGGGGTCTGATAAAATACTGCCTATTAATTCGGTAACTGCATTGTTGGGAATACCAATAGTTATTTGGATAGTTGTTAAAAATCATAAATTTAAATTGTCGGTGTGATAGGTAAGACAAATAACATATTGCAATTAAAGAATTTATCAATTGGTTATGATAAACCAATTCAAAAGAATATTAATCTGTTTGCCGATAAAACTGAGTTAATTTCTGTAATAGGTAAAAATGGAATAGGTAAAAGTACATTATTACGTACTATTGCCGGATTACAGTTGAAATTATCAGGTGATATTTATTTTGAAGATAAAGAAATTGATTTACTAAATTTAAAAGATAAATCTAAGAAAATAAGCTTTGTTTCAACAGGTGCCCCAAATTACATCAATATAAAAATCAGAGAATTGGTTGCTCTCGGGAGATTTCCCCATACAAATATGTTTGGGAATTTATCTGCAAATGATACGAAAATCATTAATGAAACTATTTGTTTGACAGGGATTGAACATATTGCAGAAAAAAATATTTATGAAGTTAGCGAGGGAGAATTGCAAAGAGCAATGATAGCAAGAGCTTTATCGCAGGATACAGATTTGCTGATTTTTGATGAGCCTACAGCTTTTCTGGATATCCCCAATCGTTATGAAATATTATATTTGCTTAAAAGACTTTCAAGAGAAAGCAATAAAACAATTATTTTTTCTTCTCACGATTTGGATATTGTAATGCAATTATCTGATAAAATATGGTTGATGAAAGAAAATGAAATAATTTTCGGTGCACCCGAAGATTTAGTTTTAAATAATAATTTTGAAGATCTATTTATAAATAAAAACTTAAAATTTGTTAAAAATACAGGACAATTTTCTTTTGTAATCGACAAACAGCATCTTGTTAACATTAAGGGTGATGGGTTGATTTTTGAATGGACAAAAAAAGCACTTGACAGGGCAGGTTTTAATTACACATGTAACAAACAACATGATGTAAACGTTACAATATTAAATTCAAATAATTCAATAAAATGGGTTTTTGAAAAAGAAAATAATAAATTTGTATTCGATTCAATTTACCAATTAATAAAAAATATTAATAATTTAATTTAAATCAAATAATTATGGGACAAACTATTAAGCTCGTGTCTTCGTACATTCTTATTGCAATTATTTTAGCTTTAACAATTATTGCATTATTAGCAATCTGGGAAGTAATTGATTATGAAGATGTATTAAGAAAGATTTTATCTTCTTTATTTGTTGTATTTGTAGCATCAGTAGTTGTGTTATTTATTTTCGCTGTTGTTATTAAAGATGGTAATGTAAGTGACAAAAAAAAGCCACCATTGAATAGTTGAAAAATTAGAAATAAGGTTTATCGGTAAATTGCCGATAAACCTTATTTTTTATTCATTATTTTTAAAATCACCATAAATATAAAGAGAGTGGTGTGATGGTTCAAAACCATGCTTTTCGCAAACATTATTAATGATTTCTTGAACTCTTGTGTCGAAAAATTCTACAACTTTCCCTGATTTAACACAGATAAGATGATCGTGTTGCTGGCATCGAAAAACTTTTTCGAATTGAGCCATATTTCTACCAAATTGATGTTTTATTACAAGTTTGCAATTAAGTAATAATTCAATTGTATTATACAAAGTTGCTCTACTAACTCTGTAATTTTTGTTTTTCATACATATATATAGTGACTCAATATCAAAATGTTCTTCGTGAGTATAAATTTCTTCAAGTATAGCAAATCTTTCAGGAGTTTTACGATGTCCTTTTCCTTCAAGGTATTCTGTAAATATATTTCTTACTGAATCTATTGAATCATCACAAACCATAATATTATGAATTTAGTTTATACAAATTTGCAAATATATTTTACTTATTCTAAATAAAAATAAGAAAAAGTGTTTATTTCCTATTTTTATGCTTTCAAAATATCAAAATTACTAAAATCTAAAGGGAGTAACTGTTTAATATTTTCAATAATTTGTATTTTTTTATTACCTGAGAGAATGACTTTTATTGGAGAATTAAAACGGATTTCGGTTTCAAGCATTACTTGTCTGCATGAACCACATGGAGGTACAGGTTCATCAATAAATTTATTGTTCATTAAAGCAGTAATAGCAATTGTTTTTACTTTTACTTCAGGAAATTTTGAATTTGCATAAAATAAAGCAACCCGTTCAGCACATAGCCCCGAAGGATATGCCGCATTTTCCTGATTGCTTCCTTGAATTATTTCGTTATTTTCTAATAAAACAGCAGCACCAACTTTAAATGTAGAATATGGAGAATATGAATTTTTTGCAGCTTCTTTAGCTTTTTCAATTAATAAAATATCATCTTTAGGAAGTTCTTTAATTGAGTTGTATTCAAAAATAGTTGTAATAATTTCCTTTTTTTGCATAAACTTTTTCCTGAAAAATTAACCTTTTAATGATTCTGCACCACTAACAATTTCTAAAATTTCTTTAGTAATTGCATCTTGTCTTGCTTTATTGTATTCTAATTTTAGATTACCGATAATTTCTGTTGCATTATCAGTTGCCTTATGCATTGCTGTCATTCTGGCACCATGTTCTGCTGCATAAGAATCAATAAGTGCTTTGTAAAATTGTATTTTAAGAGATTTTGGAATAAGATCTTTAACTATAAATTCTTTGGAAGGTTCAAAAATATAATCATATTCCTGTTCTTGAAAATCATCTTTTTCCATTTCTATTGGTAAAAACTGTTCAACAGATAATATTTGTACGGCTGCATTCTTAAAACGATTATAAACAATCTCTATAATGTCATATTCTTTGTTCGTAAATTTTTTCATTAAATCTTCAGCAATATTAGCAGCATTACTAAAATCTAAATTATCGAATATTTCATTGTGTTTGCTTGTGATCTTAAATTGTTTTTTAAGAATATCATCTGCTTTTTTACCAATAATAACAAAGTCTAAATTTCCTTTGTCTAATTGTTCTTTATATTTATCCTTAGCAAGATTGTTAGCTTTTTTTATAATATTTGAATTAAATCCTCCACATAATCCTCTATTGGAGGAAACGACTACAAGTAACACCTTATTTACTTCACGTTGGTCGGCGTAGATATTACCTTCTTTAACATCCATACTTGAAGCCAGATGGGTTAGTATTTCGTGTAGTTTATTTGCATAAGGTCGAATTTTAACAATGGCGTTCTGTGCTTTACGTAAACGTGAAGCAGACACCATTTTCATGGCATTTGTAATTTGTCTTGTCGATATAATCGACGATATTCTTGTTCTTAATTCTTTCAGGTTTGCCATTGAAAAAATTATTTATTTATAAAATTTGAAGAAATATAACTTACTGTTTCTTCTAAAACTTTAATAGCATCATCTGTAAGTTTTCCTGATTTTAAAGTGTTAAGAGTATCCGGATGTTCTTGTTCAAGATATTCAATAAATTTTATTTCAAATTCTTTTACTTTTTCTACAGGTATATCTTTAAGTAATCCTTTTGTTCCACAGTATATTATTGCAACTTGTTTTTCGACAGTTACAGGAGCATATTGCGCTTGTTTAAGTATTTCAACATTTTTTCTTCCTTTATCAAGCACAGCCATAGTTACTGCATCAAGGTCTGATCCAAATTTAGAAAATGCTTCTAATTCACGAAATTGAGCCTGATCAAGCTTTAATGTGCCAGCAACTTTTTTCATAGCTTTTATCTGAGCATTACCACCAACTCGCGAAACTGAAATACCGACATTAATTGCAGGTCTTACACCTGAATTAAAAAGGTCTGACTCAAGAAATATTTGACCATCTGTAATTGAAATTACGTTAGTAGGGATATATGCCGAAACATCACCTGCCTGTGTCTCAATAATTGGTAATGCAGTTAGAGAGCCACCACCTTTTACCAGATGCTTAATTGAATCAGGAATATTATTCATTTGTTGTGCTATTTCATCAGACTCTATAATTTTTGCAGCACGTTCTAATAATCTTGAATGTAAATAAAAAACATCGCCCGGATATGCTTCACGTCCCGGTGGTCGTCTAAGCAATAGTGAAACTTCTCGATACGAAACTGCTTGTTTTGAAAGATCGTCAAAAATAATTAATGCATCTCTGCCAGTATCACGGAAAAATTCTCCAATAGCTGCTCCTGCAAAGGGTGCATAAAATTGAATTGCTGCAGGATCGGAAGCTGTTGCTGTAACAATAACAGTATAATCCATTGCTCCATATTCTCTAAGAGTTTTTTCAATATTTGCAACAGTTGAACCTTTTTGCCCAATTGCAACATATATGCAATAAACAGGATTCCCTTGTTCAAAAAATCCTTTTTGATTAATTATAGCATCAATTGCAATAGCTGTTTTTCCTGTTTGGCGGTCGCCAATTATTAATTCTCGCTGACCTCTGCCAATTGGTATCATTGCATCAATTGCTTTTATCCCTGTTTGAAGTGGTGTTTTTACAGGTTGACGATAAATTACTCCTGGAGCAATTCTTTCAAGAGGCATTTCATAAGTTTCACCTTGTATTGGTCCTTTGCCATCTATCGGTTCGCCAATAGTATTAATTACTCTTCCCAATAAGCCTTCACCAACATTAATAGATGTAATAATTTTTAATCTTTTAACACTATCTCCTTCTTTAATTCCCTCGGAACCACCTAATAGTACAACTCCAACATTGTCTTCTTCAAGATTAAGGACAATACCTTTTACTTCGTTCTCAAATTCAACCATTTCATTCGATTGCACTTTTGATAATCCATAAATACGTGCAATACCATCTCCAACTTGTAATACTGTCCCAACTTCTTCAAGTTCTTTCTCGGATTTGAACCCTTCTAATTGTTTTTTTAAAATTTCAGAAACTTCAGCAGGTTTAATATCAGCCATATTTTAATTTTTTATAATTAACCTAAAATTTTATATTCAAATGTTGTATTAATAAACTCTCGGTTTATTTCTTTTAATTTATTTGAAACACTTGCATCAAGCTGCTTGTCATCAACTTGCAAGACAAATCCTCCAATAATATCTTTATTTGTAATCGATGTTAAATCAACTTTAGCATTATATATTTGCTTAATAATTGAAATAATATCGTTTTTAATTTTATCATCAATATTAATAGCAGTTGTAAGTGTTACTGCTTTTATTCCTTTTTCTTTTCTGTATAGATCAATAAAATTTCTTGTTATATCAGAAATAAAAATTTCACGATTGTTTTTAGCTACAAGATTTATAAATGATATAGTCAGGTCATTAACTTTACCACGAAATATACTTGCTAGTATCTTTTGCTTTTGAGAAGTTTGAATAATTTTACTTTCAAGTAATCGTCTGAAATCTTCAGTTTCTTTATAAACTTTCTGTATAAGCAACATATCATCTTTTATAACATCAAGCAGTCCTTTCTCTTTCGATAATAAGAGTAATGCTTTTGAATATCGTAATGCTATTTTGCTATAGTTCATTTTATATAATTAGTTTACATTAACATCTTTAAGCAAGGCATTAATTAACTGTTCTTGTTTATCTTTATTAGCTAATTCATCTTTTAATATTTTTTCTGCAATATCAACCGATAATTTTGCTACTGTATTTTTTAATTGTGTTTCTGCAGCTGCAATTTCGTTTTGAATACTTAATTTTCCTTCTTCAAATATTTTATTTTGCTCGGCAATTGCTTTTTCTCTTGCTTCGTTAATAATTTTATCTTTCATTTCGCGAGCTTCTTTTAACAACTTATCTTTTTCCATTCTTGCTTCGTTCAATATTACTTCATTATCGGCTTTAAGCTGTGCCATTTCTTCTTTGGCTTTTTCGGCAGATTTGAGAGCATCTTCAATTGAATTTTCCCTGTTTTTTACAGCTGCTAAAATTGGTTTCCAGGCAAATTTCCTTAACAATATCAACAATATGAAAAATATGATTGATGTCCAAAAAATTAAGCCTATTCCTGGGGTTGTTAAATCCATAATTTATTTTATTTTATTTTCATAATACGTTAATAGCAATTTGATATAATTTACTTATTCCTATCAATATAACTAATTAATTTGAAATCATTTCCCGTAACCAACCGTTACGGGAAATGAATGTTTTACTTAAGCTACTAATAATGAAACAACAACTCCAAATAATGCAACTCCTTCAATAAGTGCACAAGAGATAATCATTGCTGTTTGAATTTTTGATGCAGCTTCCGGTTGTCGAGCTACTGCGTCCATTGCAGATCCGCCAATTTTACCAATACCATACGAGGCACCAATAACAACTAATCCTACACCAATCGCAGCAAGCGAAATTCCAGCCATAATTTTAAAATATTTAGTTAATAAAAAATAAACAATTAATTAATGTTGCTCCTGTACTGCCATACCTATAAACAATCCCGAAAGCAATGTGAAAATATATGCTTGCAGAAATGCAACAAGTATTTCAAGACAATACATAAATAATACGAATAGTATTGAAACAGGAGACATCCAAACAGTTTTAAATATAAATATTAATGAGATTAAACTTAATACAACAATGTGTCCGGCAGTAATATTTGCAAATAAACGAATCATTAAAGCAAATGCTTTTGCTATAATCCCTATTAATTCAACCGGTATCATAATAGGTAATAACCATATTGGTACACCGGGGGTTGCAAAAACGTGTCCCCAATATCGTTTATTTCCGCTAATATTTGTAATAATAAGAGTAATAAAAGCCAATGTTAAAGTAACAGCTATATTTCCCGTAACATTAGCTCCTCCCGGAATAAAAGGGACTAAACCAAGTAAGTTGTTAAATAAAATGAAGAAGAATACTGTTAAAAGATAGGGTGCAAATTTTTTGTATTTTTTTTCACCAATGTTCGGGATCGCTATATCATCCCTGATGAATATTATTAATGGCTCCATAAAAGATTGTAAACCTTTTGGTCTTCCCGGTCTCTTTTTATAACTTTTTGCAACACTAATAAATATAAACAGAATTAAAAGTGATGCAAACATCATTGCTGCAACATTTTTAGTAATTGAAAAATCCATTGGCATTATATTAGTTACATTCTGTTCTTCATCAAAATCAAGAGTGTTCTGTTTGTTTGCCATGTATATTTTTTCGTGATGTATAATGTAAACTCTATCATCTTTTACAACAGCTTTTTCTCCATGATGAAATTTACTGGATAAAAAGATGTCTATATTTCCGTTGTAATAAAGAATTATTGGTAAAGGAATTGTGATATGATGTTCTTCTCCTGTTTCTTTATCGGTTATTGTCCATAAATGCCAATCGTGCACATCGGCAATATGATGCATAATTACTTCTGTAGCATTAAATTCTTCTTCATGATTATTATTTTCAGTTTCATTATTTTCATTATGTTGCGAAAATAAATTGAACGAAAATATTATAATAAAGACAAATACAATGTAATATTTCATATATTTAATACACTTTCAATATTAAAATAATCACTCTGTTAAAAAAAAATAAATTTATATAATTTTTACATTAAAAACAATAAATAAAATAAGAATTTTATTTGCTGTTTTTATCTTCCTCATCAAACCCATCTCTAATCTGCTTTATAACAAAAGAATAATCGAGGCTGTGCTATTGTTTATTTATTAAATATTATTTTTTTGTTGTAACTTAATTTTTCAACTTCTCAATAATATTACTTGTAGAACAACCTTCAATAAAATCAATAGTTTCAATACTTCCTCCTTTTGAAAGAACAACATCGGCACCAACAATATCTTCTTTTTTATAATCGGCTCCTTTTACCAAAATATCAGGTTGAATCTTTTTAATAAGGTCAAGGGGTGTATCTTCATCAAAAAACACAATATTTGTAATAAAGTGTAATGAAGCAATAATTAAAGCTCTTGAGTTTTCATCTTGTACGGGGCGAGAGTTCCCTTTTATTTTTCTCACAGAATTATCGGTATTTAAACCAAGTATGAGAATATCGCCTAGATCTGCTGCTTTTGTTAAATATTCAATATGTCCTCTATGTAAAATATCAAAACAACCATTTGTAAAAACTATTTTTTTATCTTTAAATTTCCAAAAACTTAATAGTATATCTAATTGATTATGGTCAATTATTTTGGATTGTATTACTTCGAATTTTGTCATAAAATTATTTTTTATTAATTATAGGCAAAGCTATTAATGAAAGAAAACCTACAACTACCAACATAAGTGTTTGAACTCCATGAACGATTAAAGCAAAGGCACTTGCATTAGTTTCTGATATGCCGTATATTATTAAAACTCCGATAACCATAAAATGCCATGCACCAATACCTCCTTGCACCGGAGCCACCATTCCAAAACTACCAAATACAAACACAGTAAGTGCTGTGATTAAAGTTAGGTTTGATGTAAAATCGAAAGCATAATATGTTACATAAAGCATTAAAAAATACATAAACCATATAAAAACAGTATGAGCAAGGAAAATTGGAAGATTTTTAATGTTTTTTATAGATCTTATTCCATCCATAAATTCTTTTAAAAGTTCTTTAAATTTAATATAAATAAACGTCTTTTTAATCTTGCTTTTAAATATGTAAAATAAGATTATAAGCAAAACTATAATTGATAATAAAATAATGATTAAATTACCTGAAAAACTAAAATTTTGAAATTTATCACCAACAGAAGGATTGTCTTTTACAAATTCAGCAACAACTTTAAATTGAGTTACAATAACAATAATTGCTAACAAAAATAGTGAAATCAGGTCAATAATTCTTTCTATAACAACTGTCCCAAACGACTCAGAAAAAGGGATTTTTTCGTATCTTTTAATAATAGCAGCTCTGGAAACTTCTCCCATACGCGGAAATGCTAAATTTGCAAGATATCCAACCATAATTGCTAAAAAAGCTGTTAAAACAGAAGGTTTATAGCCTAATGATTGACCTAGCATTTTCCAACGCATTGCTCTGCTTATATGACTTAAAATGCCTAAAAATAAAGATAAGCCTAACCAAAAATAATTAACGGTTTTAAGTTCTTTTAATAATTCCTTAATGTCCTGATCTTTATATACAAACCAAAAAAGAAATGCCCCTACTCCAAGAAATATTAAAAATTTTAAGACATTTAGGATTTTTTTTTTCAAACCTATTCAATTAATTGATTTGTGGAAGTATCGGGAAAAACAAATTGTGGTTTAAAGGTTTTCGCTTCTTCAAATTCCATTGTTGCATAAGAGATAATTATTATAACATCGCCAAGTTGTACTTTTCTGGCAGCAGGTCCGTTAAGGCATATTACCCCGGAACCTCTTTCTCCCTTAATAACATAAGTTTCCAATCGTTCACCGTTATTTATATTAACGATTTGAACTTTTTCATTCTCAATAATATTTGCAGCATTCATTAAATCTTCATCAATTGTAATACTGCCAACATATTGCAAATTAGCTTCTGTAATGCTAACCTTATGTATCTTTGATTTTACTACTTCAATGTTCATTTTTGAAATGGAAAATAGTTTTACTGTGCAAAGTTATAAATTATATTTAATTATATATATCAATTAAGAGTTGATTTTATTATAATAATCATCATGGAACCAAATAATCGCCTGTATTATTGTTAGTTACTTGTTTCTATTTTTTTTAACAAGCAACTAGTAACCCGCAACAAACATTTCACTCTCATGATTTTCAGAAATAATTTCTAAGCACTATCAGCAGACAGGATTGACTTACATTATTATACTAAAAATTAACATTATCTATTAATCTTATTTTTTTAACTTTTACTGCAATACATCCTGTTTTTTCACACTTCTCATCCCAACTGGCAATGCTTTTAAGTGTTTCCGAATTAACAATATCAAAATATTCAATCTCAATCAATTTATTTGAATTTATTTGTTCAATAAGCCATTTTTTTAATTCCTCTACATTCAAATCTCCTGTTTTTTTTACAGCTTTATTTAATGTTTTATATATTAATGGAACAATTTCTCTTTGTTCGTTAGTTAATAATTTATTTCTTGAGCTCATAGCTAATCCATCGCTTTCTCTTATTGTTGGGCAAGCAACAATATTTACAGGGTAATTATATTGTTTTACAAGGTTTCTTATTATTGCTAATTGCTGAAAATCTTTTTGTCCAAAATATGCATTATTGGGTATAATAATATCAAAAAGCTTACTAACAATGGTTGCAACTCCATTGAAATGCCCTGAACGATATTTTCCTTCCATTATTTTTTCAAGATACCCAAAATCAAATTTTCTTTTTTCCTGATTGGGATACATTTCTTCAACATTCGGAATAAATACGATATCGCAATTAGCTTTTTCAAGTTTTTCTATATCTGCATCAAGAGTTCTCGGATAATTTTCAAGATCGTTTGGGTCGTTAAATTGTGTAGGATTAACAAAAATACTTGCTATTGTAAAATCATTTTTTTGCATCGAAGCTTTTATTAAAGAAATGTGTCCCTTATGTAATGCACCCATTGTAGGAACAAATCCTATGATTTTTTCTTCTCTTTTTAAAGCGGAAATTCTTTCAATAATAGTATTTGTTTTTTTATAAATTTCCATAGATTAAAAATGACTTAAATAAATTAAAATTCAAAATACTTAAGATTTTTATGCCTATATATGTTCAAATGTATAATTTCAATAAGCTTTCCCGAATTTTTCGGAATTGAAATTATTTTAAATTTTGATCATTTTAGCTCACTTTAGGCATTTTGTCCCGAGTATTCAAAAGTAAACGGATACATTTATTATTACCAAATTGTTCTGATTATCTCGTCATTAACATATTTACATATAGCAGCATTATTTAAAATATTTTTGTTAACCAATTTTTGTTTGTAATGCTTTGCTTCCTCCTCACTTTCAAAAAATCCAATTGTATATTTATACCATAATTTTCCGTTGATCTCAACTCTATCCCATTTAATATCTGAAACTTTATATTTATTTTCTAATTGTTTAAGTTGACTATCACTTAGCTTTTTGTGATGAGCTTCAATTTGTATAGCATAAAATTTATTATTAATTATTGTTTTAGGTTTTGGAATTGTTTTAATTTCATAATTTACTTCTCTTTTTATATCAATATTATTGTTTTCAGCAAAATATACATTTTCAATAATCTCGCTTTCTTTTGATTTTATTTTTACTATATTTTCAATATTATTTTTTACAATATTGTATTGTTTCTCAGATATTTTACCATTGTTTACCAACAATTCAGTATTTTGGTCAGGTGTATAAAACGTATAAGAATTAATTTTTTGATATTTCATAGGAGGGTCAATATTAATAATTTGAGCTTTATGAGTTGTCAATTTGATTATTTCATACTGAAAAGAAACAACATCATATTTTTCCAAGAACTTATAATTTTTCAAATATTTAATTGGATTAATTGTACCTTTTGGATTATTCCATTTTACTTTAGAATTATCGCGTATTTCAAAATGCAGATGAACTCCTTTTCCTCCAATTGTTGAAAAAGTTGTACCGGAATTGCCCATTTCTCCAATTTTTTCGCCTGTAATTACACTGTCTCCTTTTGAAACCGAAAAATGTCTTAAATGACAATAGCAAGTTCTGTAACGTTCATTATGTTTTATTTCAACATATCTGCCATAGCCTGCATTCCACCCAACAAATACAATTTTACCCGATTTGGCAGCGTAAATACTTTCTCCATATTTTCCTGCAATATCAATTCCTCTGTGAAATTTTCGTTCTTTTATTCCAATACTGTTTTTTTGCATACGCCAACCAAACATTGATGCAAGTTTTCCTTTTGTGGGAACATGAAATTCTAATTCGGGAAGTGAATTTTCCTGTTGAGATAAAAGAGTAATACTGCCAAAAAATAATATTATAAGAATAATTATTAACCTCATAAATGAATTAAATTTTTGAAGCGACAAATATAATATAATTCGTAATATCCACACTTATTTACATATTATGATTTTCTCTTGGGAAATTAAAATTTGCGTAAACTTCTGGTATTAACAGGCATTTGTTTATATCTTTTTGTGCGAATGAAAATCGAAGTTTTTTGTATTGGTATATTCGCACTACGATTTTGTTATCGTATAATTAAAACTATAAATTATGCCATACAGACGTCTTCCAAATACAGAAACAGCAAGATATAAAGCTTTAAAAATTGCATTACAAAAAGGCGAGGATCTACCACCATATAAATTGCCTTACAGTCAAAAATCTTTAAGGCAACTAAGAGGGTTTTTACCGGAATATGAAAGACAATTTAAACAATTGCAGGAAGCTAAAAATGTGATAATTGCAAAAAGTAAAAAATATTATGAATTACAGAAAAAGGCAAAAATTTATATTTCTCACTTTATACAAATAATGAATTTCTCAATTATAAGAGGAGAATTAAAGCCAATAGCAAGAACTTTTTATGGTTTAAAAGAAAATGATTGTAAAATTCCAAAAATAAATACGGAAATAGACCTGATTAAATGGGGAGAAATAATGATTAATGGTGAACCCGAAAGAATAGCTCAGGGCGGAAATCCTGTAACAAATCCCACTATTGCCGTTGTTAAAGTAAGATACGATCAGTTTATTGATGCATACAGACATCAAAATACTTTAAGGAATAGCTATAAAAGACTTTCTGATAAAATTGCTGATATGCGAAGCGAAGCAGATAGTATAATACTAAATATCTGGAACGAAGTAGAGGTGTTTTACAATGAATTTCCTGATAAAGAAAAAAGAGACAAAACAAAAGAATATGGTATAATTTATTTCTTTAGAAAAAGTGAAAAAAACAGAATTAATAAAACCGGGAATAAAGAAGAAGTAGATGTATTATTAAAAAATAGTACAAAAAAAAAGCGAATAGATTCACAATTTTCGCTTTCCCTTTTTAAAGATTAAATATAGTAAAATACTTACAATAATAATACTTACAATTGCATAAATAATTGTTGAAAAATCCATCCCTACTGTTTCAATATCCTTTGATAAAGATTCAATGTTTATAAAATATGAAACAATTACAGCAAATGCATTATTTGTGAAATGTGCCGCAATTGGCAACCATATAGAGCCCGACCAAACAAATAAATATCCAAACAGTAAACCCATTAAAAATCTTGGTAAAAAACCATAAAACTGCATATGAATAGCACTAAAAAGAATAGCTGAAAATATTACCCCAAAATGAATATTTTTAGACCAATTTATAAATATTTTTTGGAAAACACCCCTAAAAACTAATTCTTCACCAATTGCTGGAATTATTGCTATTATAATAATATTTATTAAAAGACCGTTAGTTGTATCTACTTTTAAAAATGCTTCAGTAGTTTTCATCGCAACTTCTTCCATATTTTTCATCCAGTTATTTGGAGAAAAGATATAATCAAGAGCTCTAGCATTTATTTCAGCAAACAAATTAATTACAGGAATAGCGCAGATCATTAATATAACAACTGCTATAATTAAAGATGTTTGTGGTTTAATATTTAATTTAAGATATGAAAAACTATTACGGTTAAACAAATATCCAATCAAAAAGGGTGGTATTATAAACAAGCCAACAGATTGAACAATTTGCAGATATTTAAGAAATGAAATATTTTGATTATCGCTAATGTTTAGAATATCCTGAAGACCAATGTTGAATAAGGTTTTTGCCAGCAAAATTCCTATTATACTGAAAAACAAAAAACTAAATCCAACAATTAATAACACAATCGTTAATTTGACGAAATGTGGTAAATCTTTAAATATTGCTCGTTTTTGTATGTTCAATTTTATTAATTTTGCAGCAAAAGTAAATATTTTTTTTGTTGAAGATAGGAAACATATCATTTAAAAAATATCCAATTTTTTTGGCACCTATGGAAGATGTTACAGATACCTCATTCAGGTATATGTGCAAGAAATTTGGTGTAGATTTTATGTTTACTGAATTTATTTCTTCTGATGGTCTTATCAGAGGGGGAAAAAAGGGATTAAAAAAGCTTGAATTATTTGATTATGAAAGACCTATTGGGATACAATTATATGGTCATTTGATAGAATCTATGGTGGAGGCAGCCAAAATTGTTGAACAAGCAAAACCTGATGTAATTGATTTAAATTTTGGTTGTCCTGTTAAAAAAATAAGTAACAGGGGAGCAGGAGCAGGAATGATGAAAGATGTTCCTAAAATGGTAGAAATGACAAAAAAGATTGTTGAAGCTGTTAAAATTCCTGTTACTGCAAAAACAAGGCTGGGTTGGGATACAAATTCTCAGAATGTTGAAGAAATTGCTGAGAAATTACAAGATGTTGGAATAAAAGCATTAACAATTCATGGTAGAACACGAACACAGGTTTATAAAGGAGAAGCTGATTGGACATTAATAGGAAAAGTGAAAAATAATCCGAGAATTCATATTCCTATAATTGGAAACGGAGATATTAACTCTGCTGAAAATGCAAAAGAAATGTTTGATAATTATGGCGTTGATGCTATTATGATCGGCAGGGCAAGTATAGGACGTCCCTGGCTTTTTAAAGAAGTAAAACATTATTTAGATACAGGAAAACTGTTAAACCCATTAAGTATTAAAGAAAAAGTTGAAATTGCAAAAGAACATCTTAAAAAATCAATTGAATGGAAAGGTGATTATGGCGGTGTAATTACAATGCGACGACATTTTGCAAACTATTTTAAAGGTTTATCTCATTTTAGGGAAACACGTATTCGTTTGTTAATAGCTAAAACACAAGATGAAGTAATTGATATTTTAAATGAAATTGCTGATAAATTTGAATAATGATTAAAAAAATCATCATATTTCCTTTTATAATTTTAATCAAGTTCTACAGACTTACAATTTCTCCAATTTTACCTTCAAGTTGCAGACATATTCCAACATGTTCGCAATATTCAATTGAAGCTTTTCAACAACATGGATTATTTAAAGGCTTTTGGCTTTCGCTTAGAAGGATTTCTAAATGTCATCCATGGGGCACTCATGGATTTGACCCTGTTCCGGAAATTTATCCCAAAAAAAAGAATGAAAATAAATTTAATTAAAATTATATCTTTGTAAATTATATTGGGGGATTAGCTCAGTTGGCTAGAGCGTTTGACTGGCAGTCAAGAGGTCAGCGGTTCGATTCCGCTATTCTCCACAATGAAAATTAAAGAGTTGTAATAATTAATTATTGTGACTTTTTTGTTTTATACACACATTCATCCAAAATACTTTTATAAGAATTGTTATTGGGTTTTTAAAATTTATTTTTACTTTTACATTGTTCAGTTTATTAATTTAACTGTATAGAGAAGAAAAATCACATACTATTTTAAAAAATGAGATCATTAAAGTACATCCTTATTTTCATATTGCTTATATTTATTGTAACAGAAATAAATGCTCAAAGAAAAACCAAAAAGAAAAAAGAGATGGTAAAATCTATTGGTGGAGGATTTAGCGGGGGAGATTTTGGCGGAATAGGAGCCTATGGCGGATGCTTTATGTATGACTTTAGAAAACCATTAACAAAAGGCAAAGCATTTAATGTATCGTTTGATAATCATATTGCAATTTTTGCCGGAGCTGTTGAGTTATCAAACAAAACTTCATTTACGATACTACCTACAATTGCCACTTCTGTAAATATTAATGCAGGTGCAGGTACAACTAGAAAAGCTACCAGTCCTGTTGGAGGGTTTTTTGGTGTTGGAATAATGGCTATGCCAAGCCCACCACGTTCAGCTTCATCAGGAAATGTTTCTGTTACAGTTAGCGGTGATTTTGGTCCTTATTTTAATATAGGATTCAGGATTAAACGAAAAAAAACATCATATATTGGAGTAAAATTCTTTGGAGGATATACAGTATTTTATGAAGCTGGATATGGTGGTGTATGTGTGCTATTTCCCAGAGGTTTGGCAAAAAAGAAAAAGAGATTTTGAAAAAAATTAAGTACTTATTATTTTCTACTCCTATAAATAAACTTAATAATACCTCCAATTATTATAAGCATACCAATAATAAATACATACCAGTTAAAATTTTGTGGAACATATTTATTTGCCAGTTCAATTGAATCTTTTGTCCATTCCCATGTAAATATTTCGTTATAGGTATAATATTCATTCAAGAAAGCAGCATAATCCATAGTAAATGAAACTATAACAACTATACTTCCAATAATCAGACTTAGCCATTCTAATAATTTTATTTTAACATTATCATATTTTCCTTGTAAATAAATTATTGAAAATGCAAGAAAAATCATTGCAACAGAACAGATTACGGGCGCAATTACAGGACCTACCCAGGTTACTGGAATTAAAAACAGGATATCCCATGTTAAAAATGATTCAGGCCAATCCAATAGAAATTTCAAGAAAACATAATAGAAAATATCCCAAACAGCAAAGGAATAAATGAAGTATGAAAATTTTTGCAACTTAGTTTTTGCTGCAATAAATCCAATTGATACTAACATTATTAATGTGGCAAATTCTCTTAAAAACTCTGTCATACCAATATCTAAATCTATTGGTTGTAATGGGAAGTTGAATCCTTTTGGATAATACAATGCTCGCAAATAAACTACTACAGAACTTTCGATAAATGCCATTCCAATACTAAATATTGTTACCCAAATTATTATTTTTATTGTTTCTTTTTTCATCTGTTTAAATTTTGCTATTTCCTTGATATTTTTACCTAATATGTTCTCTTTTTTTCTTAATCCCCGACTTAAAAGTCAGGGCTATTATATTTTGCCCAATTGGGACTTGCTTAACACAAACAATCGTTAGAAATAAAAAATAAATTTCTATTGCATATTTTTTATTTTTTTAATTTCATTTTCAAGATACTTTCTGTTTTCACAACTAACATTTATTAATCTAAATGCATTTTCTCCTTTAATTGTTCTCCATCTCCAATCCCATTGATCAATTGTTTGATAATCGCCGTTATCATACCACCATGAAGTATAGAGCTTATCTGTCTCATTTATCAGCAAAGCAGTATAAACTTTCATCTTGTCTATTGTTTCAATATTTATATTTTCAAAACTGTAGCCACTTCCTTTCCAGCAAATATAAGGATTGTGGTCGCTCCCATAAAATTGAGTAGGGGGCTTTATGTATATTAAAGCATTATCATTATAAAGTTTCGTAACGTTATGTTCTGCAATCTCTATATTATAAGCCTGATAATTTGCCGTATTAGTATCAATATTAGATATACTGTTTGGCTGATAAACAATATTATAATAAATCAAAGCAATTGTTATTGGTAAAAGCAATAATGGAATATATTTTCTATTATCTTTTGAAAATCTATTTGATCGTTTCATCTTTTTACCCAAAAATGCAATTACAAATGGTGTAATAAAATACAAAGGCACTATTGCATATAGAAATATGCTAAAAATACCTATTATTTCATGAGAAAATGTTCCGGGTTCTGACCTAAACAAGATCAATGCAATTATCCTTGCCAAATTACTGATCATAATTAAAACCGCAGTTATAATAACCTGAAAAATAATTCCGTAAATTGAAAGAACTTGTCGATTCCTTCTCTCAAAAATACTAGTAAATAGCAACATCATAAGAAATCCGGTTACAACCATTTTTAATCCTATACATTCAGGGTCGACTGAAAAAGAATAACCTGCATGAGAAATAATATTTCCGCTAACAGTATTTTCATATCCAATAAAATTCAACATTTTTCCTGATAGAGAACTTAATTCTAATCTAATTGAAAAACTAAAGATATTTACAAAATATCGTGTAATTGACCCGAGAATAAAAATCAGGACCAGTATTGCATTATTAATTTTCCCAAACAGATTTTCAACAATAAATATGAGTGCAAAACAAAATGCGAAATAATATATGGTAAGAACAGGTACAAAGTAATACAGAACGAGCATTACCAAACTGTAAAACCCATAACGTAATGAATAAATATTTTTATCTTTTACATAAATAATCATGGGAAACATCAATAATCCAAAATATAAGTTAAAATCTGAAATAAGATATCTCGACAACATTGAAAAACCGGCAACAACAATAAGTATTACAGAACCCAAAGCAAAGATTGCTTGTCGCTCAGTGTAGAAGCGAATAAAATAATGAGACCTTTGCAAAACAACCACTATTTTGTTTTTGTCTAAAAATTTCATTT
>CAYTWH010000036.1:0-30436 GCA_964442075.1 uncultured Bacteroidales bacterium | reverse complement strand
CATACTGTGCCGGAAGTAGTCCAAGCTTAGATGCGGGTACGGGATATTCAACTTACAACTGGTCAAGTGGTGGAAATGCTCAAGCCGAAGCAGTAACTAATGCTGATAATCCAATTACTGTAACTGTAGAAGATGCTAATGGTTGTTTTGGAACAAGTGCGGCTGTGAATGTAACGGAAAATCCTCTTCCAACACCAATAATTACAGGAACATTATCATACTGTGCTGGAAATACTGCAACTTTAGACGCAGGCGCAGGATATTCTGATTACAACTGGTCAAGTGGTGGTAATGCTCAAACGGAAGCAGTAACTACTGCTGATAATCCAATTACTGTTACAGTGGAAAATGCTAACGGTTGTTTTGGAACAAGCCCAGCTGTGAATGTAACAGAAAATGCTCTTCCAACGCCAACAATTACAGGTACATTATCATACTGTACTGGAAATACTGCAAGTTTAAATGCAGGCACAGGATATTCTGATTACAACTGGTCAAGTGGTGGTAATACACAAACGGAAGCAGTAACTATTGCAAATAATCCAATTACTGTAACAGTAGAAGATGCTAATGGTTGTTTTGGAACAAGCCCGGCTGTAAATGTTACAGAAAATGCGCTTCCAACACCAACTATTACAGGTACATTATCATACTGTGCGGGAAGTAGTACAAGCTTAGATGCGGGTGCAGGATATTCAACTTATAACTGGTCAAGTGGTGGTAATACACAAACGGAAGCAGTAACTATTGGAGATAATCCAATTACTGTAACTGTGGAAGATGCTAATGGTTGTTTTGGAACAAGTCCGGCTGTAAATGTTACAGAAAACCCTCTTCCAACACCAACAATTACAGGAACATTAACATATTGTGCAGGAAATAACACAACTTTAGATGCAGGCATAGGGTATTCGAGCTATAACTGGTCAAGTGGTGGTAATGCTCAAACGGAAACAGTAACTATTGCTGATAATCCAATTACTGTTACAGTGGAAAATGCTAACGGTTGTTTTGGAACAAGCCCAGCTGTGAATGTAACAGAAAATGCTCTTCCAACGCCAACAATTACAGGTACATTATCATACTGTACTGGAAATACTGCAAGTTTAAATGCAGGCACAGGATATTCTGATTACAACTGGTCAAGTGGTGGTAATACACAAACGGAAGCAGTAACTACTGCTGATAATCCAATTACTGTTACAGTGGAAGATGCTAATGGTTGTTTTGGAACAAGTCCGGCTGTAAATGTTACAGAAAACCCTCTTCCAACACCAACAATTACAGGAACATTAACATATTGTGCAGGAAATAACACAACTTTAGATGCAGGCATAGGGTATTCGAGCTATAACTGGTCAAGTGGTGGTAATGCTCAAACGGAAACAGTAACTATTGCTGATAATCCAATTACTGTTACAGTGGAAAATGCTAACGGTTGTTTTGGAACAAGTACGGCTGTGAATGTTACAGAGAATGATCTTACTGCAACAATTAGTACAATAAATGCTTCATGTGGTAATGCAGATGGAACAGCTACTGTAAATCCATTAGGAGGAACAGGTACTTATACTTTTACTTGGGATGCAAATGCAGGAAGTCAAATTACACAAACTGCCACAGGATTATTAGGTGGTGTATATTGGATTACAGTTGATGATGGTTTATGTTCGGTATCTGATTCTGTAATAGTTATTCAGGATGGTTCACCAACAATAACTATTGTTGCGGTAATTGACACAATTTGTGAAGGAGAATCAGTCCAGATTATAGCTTCCGGAGCTGATTCATACTTATGGACACCAGGAACAGGTTTAAATACAACAATTAATGATACGGTTGTTGCAAGTCCTATTTCAACTATTACATATACTGTTGAAGGGACAACAGCTGCATGCTCTTCATTTGAGAATATTACAATTGTTGTTGACCCACTGCCAGTTGCAGGATTTACATATATCGATAATAATTTAATTGTTGATTTTACTAATACTTCGATGTATGCAACTTCTTATAACTGGGACTTTGGTGACAGCAATACTTCAACTGATACAGACCCTACGCATACTTATGCTACAGGAGGAAGTTATAATATTACATTAATTGCTACTAATTCTTGTGGTAATGATACAATCACTATTTTAGTTGATGTTATTACAGGAATTCATGGAGTTAATATAACTTCTGATGCATTATCAATTTATCCTAATCCAAATAATGGTTACTTTGAATTAGAGTACTCATCAATTAATAATAATGATTTTTACATTCAAATTATTAATATGACAGGTCAAAAAGTATTTACACAAAAGTATTCAAAGAACATTATTGAATTTAATACTACTATTGATTTAAATAGTCTTGCAAAAGGAGTATATCAATTACAACTTGTTCAAAATAAGAAAATTTATAATGCAAGAATTGTGATTGACAGATATTAAAATCATATTCCAAATAAAAACCCCGAAATATTTTCGGGGTTTTTTTATGCATATTTTTATAAAAAATTTAGCATTTCATAGCTTACAGAATTACTAGTAATATTTCATCTATTATGTTACATGTTGAAATAGAAGTTGAGTTAACACAATAATAAATGTAACAGGAAAATAAATAAGTAGAAAGTAAAAAGTGAGAAAGTTAACATTAACGTATCAGAACACACCATGAATTTACTTTGTGGAAATTAGAAGTGATAAAGTGTTTAAAGGAAAGTTTGTTGTAGAATAAACATCAGTTACTATAGACAAAATATTTTAAAGCAATTCTGCAAATGAAACAATAAAACACTAACCCGCAAGTGTAAATCTAACACTTACTCCAAAATTAGTGTTAACTCTTCTAAATGCAACAGACGTATATGGTTTATTAAGTACTCTGTCAAAAAATAATCTAAGGTTAAATCTATCACTTAAAACATAATCGGCCGTTAATTTTAATGTTACAATTGATTGTCCAGTTGTTAAATCACTATAATCTTCTACTAATTTTCTGATAAAAGTTAATTGTTTTCTAAATGATAGATCGGCTCTTAAATTCAAATCACTCTCTAATTTAGTTTTATTTCCATTAAGTGAAACAAAGTTAATTTTTACTTTATTAAAACGATAGCCACCACCAATGATATAATCATCGCCCGTAACTTCTATTAATTGATTATTAGAAAAGCTGAAGTTAAGGTTTCTCGTTTTCTTGATCTCAAATTTTGTAATAAGACTATTGTTCCATGTCATATCAATACTGGCTAAGGGACTAAATTGCTCGGTTATAGAAACTGTGTTTATTTCCCTTTCTGCCAAAAAGTTACCGGAAGCCAGAGCTTGTTGCTCCTGTAAATTGTCTCTAACCCAGTTCATTCCATCACGACCTTCCTGATAATATAAATTTGTAGTATAAGAATTAACAGCATAAGAAGACCTAAAAGAGTGTCCAAAAGAAACTTTCTTAAAATAACGCTTCACAAATTTTATTTTTGCCAAACCATCATAAGTTATTCTCCAATTTGGCATTGGTATTGTGGGAAATATATTTAATCCAACATGATTAGCATCTTTTCCCGAATAAGCCGCAAGCAATGCAGGTATTAAAACCTCCTGTGATGTTGAACTATATCCATCAGGAAAACCATCAATACCCTCAAGATTTGGATTGTAAAAATAAGGACTCTGCTGGCCTTGAGCATCAGCTCTTTTTTGAGCTAATCTCTGTGCAATTATTATTCTATTATCTGCAAACTCCTGAAATGTCTGCGAAAAATAATCGCCATTTTTCATACGCCTAAAAAATGCAGTATTCCATGTATTATACGACATATTAAAATTTCCCGAAACCATGCGACTTCTGTCATAAGGGTCTTCCGGAAAATTACCAAACTCATCTGCAACCCAATATTCAGTAACGTTTTGTGAATAGCTTCTATTTGCTGTTACATCAATTCTAAAACCTTTAATTGGTTCAATAGAACTTCTTAAATTTAAATTATTTGTATGACTCATTGTAACAGCATTATTCAAAGAAGCATCTGTTGTTATCCATCCCATTTCAGAAGCTCTTTGCGCAAAATTTGGATCTTGAATACCCATAACAAACTGCCAATCGGGAGCAAATGTGCCGTTATAATTTTCCCTACCTAAGATATTTGTTTTAGGGAGATAACCCGGTAAAAACGTTCCTTCAGATTGATTATAAGAGACAGAGAAATTCTTTACACTCATCATAACCAATGCTGTACGTTCCATTATCTTTTTAAATAAACTCTCTTTAATTTCCCTGGTTCCTTCAATTGCAACTGTTGCATTTTTATAATCATCATCAATTGTAAATGATATTTTATTATCGGTTAAAATCTTTATTTTCCCTTTTATTTCCACCCCGCTACTATCAAGAATTTTAACAGTAATATCATCTGTCATTAATTTGTGATATATTATTTTAGGCATATCTTCTTTTAAATCAATCTCCTTAGGAGGATCTCCTTTTTTGGGATAAAAAACTTTTTCAGTTTTTATTTCAGGTTTTCTATTTCTCCCCCTGCTTCTATATTTTTGATTTACTTTCTTTAAAAACCCAATTTTATTATAAAGATTTATCATGTTTAATTGTCCGTTCAATTGTGCTGTATTGGAATTTTTAATTGTATTTCCAAGCATTATTGTATCTGCCGTGGTAGGTCCAACTACCCAGTCATAGTTCCCTGAATATCTTGCCGATGCTGTTATCCAATTAAATAATGGGATTTTATTTATTGGGATACTATAATTTATATTGTACTGATGATGATATTGCGTATTTCTTCCAAAATTTCTAATATTTGACATTACAGAATCTTTCCAAAGCTCATAGGTTTCCACAGAATCTTTAGTAACAAGGCCTTCCGGCTCATCTATTCTTGCATGATTATTTGCTGAAAAATCAAATTTTAACGAACGTGTTATATCATACCTAAAATCATATATACGATTCCATGTAAAATCCTTATTATATGTAGGTTCAATTAAAATGTCAGGATTACTGATATTTCTCAATTTCTTTTGATTATACATTCTGTTCATATCTGTCATAAAAGAAATTTGGGAAGGCATTAAATTGAAATTAAAATCTTTAATTATTCGCAATGCAGGTTTCTTCAATAATTTAATTTTAGTACTTTTAAAAGGAGTAATAGTTTTTGCAGACGAGTTATAGTTATATGTTAAAGCACCTCTGTATGTTTTTCTATCATTATATTCCGTGCTAATATTATGCGAATTTAATTCATTATAGGAATATGTAAGAGCTACATTTGAAATGTCATAAATATGTGGTTTTCCCTTTCCTTTTCCAATTTTTACGTTTGTAAAATTCAAACTTCTTCTTCTTGTGTATTCTTGAGCAATACTACGAATTGAATCTTTCTCATCTTTTGATAAAAGAGAATCATTTAAAGTTACTTTTAAAGGAATATCAGGGTCAAGAGGATTATATTCAGGATTAATAAATCCCTCTGAATAACCTAAGTACATTGGTACTTTTATATTCATTTTTTCAGGGAAAAATCTACCTAATTCCAGATTTGAAGCAATATCATACTGGTATATTTCTTCCTGACTTCGTTCACTAACTTTTTTCTCTATACTTCCAAAACCGGGTTTACTGGTGCTACCTGCAACAGTTAGAGTTCCAAAATCAGCTAATCGTGTAGTAATTCTTGCATTTGCAGCCCATCCACCTTTTTCATTAAAATCTGTTAATCTTAATTCATTCATCCATACTTCAGCACTTTTCGACATTCCATCATCATCTAATTCATTATTTTCTTTTTTCCGGTTTCTGATTCCGATCATTATTGTTCTAATATTGCTTAAATTAGGATTACCTACAATAGTTATCTTATTTTCTTCGTCCATTAAATAATATGGGTCGCTATATGTAAGCTCTGTTCCTGCTCTTCTTATTTCATTATTTCTATTTTGTTTTACTTTTTGTAAAAGTTCAAATTGAATATTAAATGCATTTTTTTCCGGCCAGACTTTATATCTGTCTTCATGCTCTAAATTATCATTTTGCTCATAAGAACCGGGAAGTGTAACTTTTAAAGGTATTTCATATTCATAATAATTATTTTGATAATCTGAACCAAGTCTAATAAAAACGGTAAGATCATCATCGCTTAATGTGCTTTCATCAGTTTCTTCTGCATGAACAAACATTTGCAATCTTTTATATTGCCTTAAATCCATGTCCACATTTTTATATGCAGCACGTGCATCACCATCTGCAAGATTGGTTACTTTTAATGATATTGATTGTTCATTTAATTGGCGCAACTGAGGATTAGTTGGATCTATTACTCTGGAAATTCCGGGAGGCAAAATATAATTAATAGGTGAGCGGTAACCATTTTCCTCAATATTTACTGCAGAAATATCAAAAGAACCACCTGCCGGATCACCAGGCAAATATAAACCTGCTTCACGTAATGAAAAATTATACTTTCTCCACTCTCCTCTTACAAGATCCATAGTAGCAAAACGTAAAACTACATTGTCTTCAAAGCCTTTTAGAAAAATTCTCATAAAACGAATGGATTTAAAATCCTGAATTTCACCATAAACTTCATCCGGACTATAAACAGGGATTTTAAACTGATACCATTTTACTTTATCGCCATCTTTATTGCTTCCTTCAATTACGTCTGTAATATAATTCTTGCCA
Organism: uncultured Bacteroidales bacterium; assembly: GCA_964442075.1. Taxonomy (GTDB): domain Bacteria; phylum Bacteroidota; class Bacteroidia; order Bacteroidales; family CAYTAU01; genus CAYTAU01. Next base: position 23,743 of record CAYTWH010000036.1, on the reverse strand, counting down.
ACAAGCATTTGATCAGAAATAAGATTTACTTTATACTGATAATAATTTTCTGCTTCGCTTAAAGTATTGTCCCTGTTAACATCCTCCGTATTAGGCTGTGATGTTGCTGATGTGGGATACGATTCATCCGATTGTGTTGAGGTAGGCGAATTTCCGTCTAAACCATTATATAAACTGTACCTATCAAGAATTGAAACTTCACCATCATCATAATCAGAGCCTCTGAAATAATGATAATTATCACTTGAGGGGTCATTTAATATTTTATTTTGTGCTTCAGGATTTAAAATTAATGAGGTTGCCTCTATATAACTTGCAAAAAACGAATTTTCATCATCATCAGAAAGACCGTCTAAACCAACATCCTGATATTGACGCGACTCTTCATTGTTATCAAAAGCATTTACCAATGATTGTGTTTTTGGAACTCTACCCCAATAAGTTGTATCAATCAATTCTATCTGGTCGGTTGTGGGCAATCCGTTTTCAAACATTTTTCGCGAATCTTTTAAAATATCTTCCGATATATCCCCAAGATTAAAATATAACTGACCACCTGTATGTGCAGTATCGTAAACAAAAGGATCCATCATCCAAAATTCAATAAACTCAATATTTGCCGCTTCAAAATCATTGGTTTCAATTCTACGCATTATTCCTGCCCAACGAGTTTTGGGCTGCTTAAGCTGTCCATTTGCATCTATACCATATGTAAGAAGTGTTCCCCCATCATAAGATTCCTCAACATCATAATTATATGGACCTTTTGCTTTAGGGTAAAAAGCAAGGTTTAAAACAGCTAAGTTCGTAGGAACATTTTGAGGACTTTCTTTGAATGGGAAAATTTCCTTCTCAAAAATTTCTCTGACAAAATGATTATTTTGTTCATCAGAATTCTTAATATGATCGGGTGTAATTGAATTATTTCTTAAAAACAATGGGTCAATAATATACCAGGACAATTTTGCCCGGTTTGCACCATAAGCTCTTGCATCATTTGAATCGATTATTGCACTTACATTAGATTCCGGAAACAGTGACTGTTTCTGCGGTGTACTTGACAAAACCCAAGCACCCATAGACTTAATATCCATAGAGGTTTTACTGCCTTCAAAGTCATCTATATACGACACCCCTGATTTTTCAATTGCTTTTGAATGTCCGGGTATTAAATGAGCAAATTCACCTTCAATAGTAATAGTCGATTTTGCTTTTGTTTCGATAAATGGAAGTTTATCAATCATTTTTGTAATAAAACCTGATTCTGTTCTATATGTTCCGTTAATTCCCCAAATTGTATTTGAAATTGGCTCATCTCCAATATTAACTTTTTGTGTTAATGGTCTTTCCGTAAGATTCAATATTGTTGCTCCAATGTTAAAATCATTTGAAACTCTATAATCTAAGTGTGTTCCGAGAAGTGTTTTACTCTGAATATTAAATAATGAATTACTTTCAAGCGATATTCTTATAGGTGTTCCAGACTCAAGTAATCCCTGATTAATTATTTTAACCCTTCCTAAAGTATAATCAACTGTGTAGTCTTGATTTTCGACCAATTGTATTCCTCCGGCTGTAACATTAACAGAACCTTGTGGAATATTTAAAGCATTTAAAGATATGTCAGAGCCTGATGATGATTGGTATGTGCCGAGAATATAAAATTTATTTTTTTCTGCAACTTGCCTTGCTTTACTTTGTGTAGAATCATAAAGTTCTTCAAACACATACTCACTTGCCTCATCATCAAGAGATTCGTCTCCATTTTTTATTTGTTCTCGTAAGAATTCTCCAAATGGTTCAAGTACAGGAAAAAATATTCTACCATTAGAAGAATTAATAGTTACTCCTTCTACAAAATCAAAGACACCATCCGGGTGAGGATCAAGCTGAGAATTAAGTTTATCTAAATTTAAAACTTTTAATAATATTTTGTCCTCAATATTTCCAACAGGTAAAAAATTAATTGCTTTTCCTGTTTTATCGTTCTGATACATTACCTCTAAATAAAACTCAGCAGGATTAATACGATATGCTCCAATTGCGTAAACATTTTTCATCATCAAGTTCCATGTAGGATAACGAGGTGTTAATGAAGTTCCCTTTAATAATTTAACAATTAAAACATCCGGTGCATCAATTCCGCTATTTGAAAACTCCCCTACCCTATATGTTTTTCCACCAACGGTATATTCATAAGCAACTGACAATACTTCGTCAGAATTTAAGGAGGAACTTAAGGAAATATAACCTAACTTAGAATTTAAAACATATTCCGAAGGTGATAATTTTCTTGCCGATTCAATCTTCTCAAAATCAATTCCATTTCTATAACCCAAACCTTCAAGGTATATTGACGCCTGATCTATTTCTCTAACCAGAGGGTCATCTTTAACATCATTAATTGAGTTTAAAGAATCGGTAGGATATAAATTTGGATTCTCCGGATTATAATATGGATTAACAGCACTTGAATAAATAGTGTTATATTCTGCTAAATCCATAAAACCGACAATATTTCTTGACTGATCATATCTCGCAGTTTTATTGGTTATCCAAACTTCAATTCTGGTAATATTTATTCCGGAATTAATAATTGGAAGATTTGCAAGAGATCTATCATAATTGTTATAAAAATATTGAGATAGGAAAAAATGTTTGTTTGCTTCATACTCATCTGCATAAACTTCAAACTCGCTTGTTTGAGCTCCTCCCTCCACTTCAATTACAGATGTTTTACCTTTTTGCTGTGAAAAAATAGTAGTTGCCGTTAATCTTCCAAAACGCAACTCTGTTTTTATACCAAACAAACTCTGACTTCCTGTTATAAGTGAACCTGATAATGGAAGAGTTACGTCTCCTGCTTCAATTTTTTGAATTATATCATCTTCTTTTCCTTCGTAAGCAAGATTCATTTTATTTTCAAAGTCGAAAGTAGCCTCAGTATTATAATTAATACCCAATTTCATTTTATCACCAATTTGTCCGGTAACATTCATTTGTATTTTTTCCTGAAAATCGAAAGTAGTTGTACTTCTTAATTTTTCTGCTAACTGCGGATTATCTGTTTTGGAAATTTTTAATCCAAAAATCAATTCTGCCGAACCTTGTGGACGTATATCAATTGTATTACTACCAAATATTTTGTCAAACACCTCACCACCAACATGCAATTTTGGTATTAATGAACTATGATGCTCAGAATTTTCTCCTCTGGCACGTTGCCTCCAATAACTGCGAATAGATCTATTAAAATCATATTTACGATATTCATCAATAGACATTGTGGTAGGATTTCTGTAATTCATATCACCAATTTTCTCATAAAATTCGTAAGAATTGGTTTCTGTGTTATATTCTACTTCTTCGGTAATATTTTCAGGTTGTCCTAAATATAGTGGTGAAACAAATTCTGAATTCGAAAAAGGATATCCTTTAGGTTCAGTAAATGGATATTTCATACTATCGGGTTCATCAGGCAAATCAAACAGATAGCTGTAATTTTGAAATTTATATTTATTATCAACAGAAGCATTAGTAGGCCATATTACAGCCCATAATCCTATAATAACAAAAATAATAATTATATATTTTAATACTACTTTCAATTCAATTACAATCTTTTTAAAGCTTCTTTCACAATACTCTCAATACTTTGTGATTCTGCCCCTTGCATAATACTACTAATTGTTTTTTCAACAGCCTTTTTTGAAAAACCCAACATTACTAAGGCAGATAACGCTTCTTCTTTTATTGTATTGTGCTTTTCCACTAAAATATTATCACCTTCGTCAAAATTTCCAAGTTTATCACTAAGATCCACAATTACTCTTTGAGCTGTTTTTGCTCCAATACCCTTTATTCCTTTTAATACCGCAACATTTCCACTTATTATTGCATGTTGAATTTCTTCGGGTGTCATAGACGACAACATCATTCTGGCAGTATTTGCTCCAATACCCGAAACAGATATTAAATATCTAAAAAGCTCTCGTTCTTTTTTATCTGCAAAACCAAATAAAGTATGTGAATCTTCACGAATAACGTGATGAATAAATAACTGTGCTTCTTTTAAACCGTCAATTTTAGAATAAGAATAAAGTGAAATATTGATAAAATAACCAATATCATTATTCTCAACTATAACACAGGTGGGCTTTAGGTCCCTAATTTCTCCTATAATGTATTCAAACATATCTTATTGATAAATAAACAAATATTAAATTCTTGTAAAATCTGCAAAAATAATGAAAAAATAAATATAAGTTTGTATAATAAATTAAAAACCGCAAATTGAAAAAATGGATTCCATTTTTGCAAGTGTAAACACTTATTAAAACAACAATATCATGAATATAGCAAGATTAGAATTAATTTTATTTCTTGTAATAATATTATCATTACTTTGTTTACAAAACTTTGCACAAATTACCTTTACCGAGCATATCATATCTACAAATGCAGATTATGCTAAGTCGGTATTTGCAATTGATATAGATGGCGATTCCGATATAGATGTGCTTTCGGGTTCTTCTTGGGATTCTAAAATAGCCTGGTACGAAAATGATGGTAACCAAAATTTTACCGAGCATAGCATATCTACAAATGCAGATGGTGGTGTTTCAGTATTTGCTATTGATATAGATGGCGACTCTGATATTGATATACTTTCGGCTTCCGAGTTTGATGATAAAATAGCCTGGTACGAAAATAATGGTAACCAAAATTTTACCGAACATATCATATCTACAAATGCGGATAATGCTATTTCAGTATTTGCTATTGATTTAGACGGTGACTCCGATATAGATGTACTTTCAGCTTCAAGAAATGATGATAAAATAGCTTGGTACGAAAATAATGGCAGTCAAAATTTTACCGAGCATATCATATCTGCAAATGTTTATAGTGCAACATCAGTATTTGCTATTGATATAGATGGCGACTCCGATATAGACGTACTTTCGTCTTCAGGAATTAGTAGCAAAATAGTTTGGTACGAAAATAATGGCAGCCAAAGCTTTACCGAGCATAGTATAACTACAAATGCAAGTGGTGCTAACTCAGTATTTGCTATTGATATAGATGGCGACTCCGATATAGATGTACTTTCGGCTTCTTCTAATGATGATAAAATAGCTTTGTACAATAACGATGGCAACCAAATTTTTACAGAGCAAATCTTATCTACAGATGCAGATAATGCTAAGTCAGTGTTTGCTATTGATATAGATGGCGATTCCGATATAGATGTACTTTCGGCTTCTTATTATGATAATAAAATAGCTTGGTACGAAAACGGAGGTGATCCAGATTTTATCAGCATATCTACAAATGCAGATGGTGCTTGGTCGGTATTTGCTATTGATATAGATGGCGACTCTGATATAGATATACTTTCGGCTTCTTATAATGATGATAAAATAGCCTGGTACGAAAATAGCAGTGTAGGCAATATTGAAACATATAAAAACAAACTTAACATCTCAATATACCCCAACCCCACAACAGGAAAAATAAAAATACAAGCAAAGGATATTAAAAAAATAGAAATAATAAATTTAATAGGAAAAACAATATACAAAGGCAATAAAAAGGAAATAGATTTACAAAAAGAACCCAATGGAATTTACTTTATCAAAATTACAAGCGATAAAAAAACAGTAAGTAAAAAAATAATAAAACAATAAATAAGCTTGAAAATTGAATTAATTCCATTTTCAAAACTTATAATTAATTCCAAATGAAATGCCTGCTAATCCTTCCATTGTTTTTAATGCCAGATAATTGGAGTTGTTAAAAAAGAAATCTCTAATTCCTATTATTTTATAAAAAGGAACAATGTTAATATCAATTCTATTGTTAATTGATTTTTGAATACCAAAACCTGCGCTTGCTCCAAATATTGGAATATTCCACAGATTTTTCAATTCACTAATGTATATACCATTATGTACCGACAAACCAAAACGACAAAATAAATTTATGTTTTTATTCAAAATAATATAATCAAAAGAAAATGGAATTGCAAAAGACGTAAATGAATCTTCGCGAAAAGCAAAAGCAAATCCAGATTCATAATTTGGCAATCTGCTAACCAAAAACGAGGAATTAATTCTATAAACAGATAATCCTGTATTTATTGATAATTTATCAGATATTTTTTTATTATAATTAAAAGCAAAACTGTATCCATATTTTGGAGTATTATATTTTATAGTTGCTTGATTAACCTTAATAATAGGATAATTATAAAAATGCGAAATTGAAATACCTATCTTGTGTTTATAATACTCTATAGTATCATTATTGTTTGCTGTGCAATTATTTATAATTAGCAATAGAACAAAAAACCATAATGTTTTTTTCATGATTAATAATATTTAAATAGCTCGTCATTCTCATATTGAGATAAAGCAAAAATAAATGTATTGTTTGTTGTATCTACATTAGTTATAATAAAATGATATTTGCCTTCAGGTATAACTTGTTGTAATTGTGGCGATGTAGGTAAAATAAACTGAACTGGAGAATTCCACTCATAATTATATGCTTTATTATCAATAACTATTTGCACTCCTAAGGGTGATGAAACATAAGCCAGATTATAATATTCTGAAGTATCATTTATTGCAAAATCTGTTATTTTCTCTAATAATGAATCTCCATACACATGGTTGTGTGGTGTATTCACATAATACAAATATAAAAAATCAAAGTTAAAATCAGATAAATTTGTTATTCTAATAGAAGTTGTAATATCAACTTTTTCTACATCTTTTTTGCAAGAGTTTAAAACTGTAATTATTAGAATTAATGTAAATAAATATGCGTATTTCATTTGTTTATTTTTTTTATTCATTAGTATTTTCATTTTTTTTAATTTTATAAGATATTCCAATAGTAAACAACATTGTATTGTCTGTTACTTTTACTATATCTCCATCTGTATATGTACAATCTGCAAGTTTGTTGAAATTTAAAAGTTTTGTAAATTCTGCTTGAACAGCAAATCTTCCAATTCTATATCCAAAACCAATTGATGTGTTTAATCCAATATTTAGTGTATTTACAAAATCGAAGTTTGCTATATAAATATCAAATCGAGGTCCTATTGCTCCATATAAGAACAAATTATTTTTATCTATTGTATATTTTAACTTGAAACTTGTTGTTATAAAATGGTAATATCGCTTTACGGTATAATTAACTGGTGTATAATCATCAACTCCATCGGCAACAAGGTTTAAATACCTTAGACCTCCTTTTTTTAAAAACCCAAATTCTGATATAATAGAAATATTTTCTTTTACTTCTGAATTAAAAAATATTGAAGGGGAAAAAGTATAAGAGGGGTTATATTCTTGTATTGTAGTTAAATTACTTTCTTCTTTTATATCTGAAATTGAAATCCCTCCATTTATTCCAATCTTATCTATTATTTGAGCATTACTAATGCAGGATATAAAAAGAAAAATTAATAAAACTTTAAATCTTTGTTTAAGTAATTTCATATTTGTGTTTTTTATTAATCCAAAAATAGTTCATCGCTAATGCATCTTACTGAACAGCCCAATTCTTGAGAAAAACTCAAAATATCAATTCTTTCATCGTTATATTCTAGCATTACAGCTACAGCAGAAGCTCCATTTTCTTCTGATGTCCAAAATACACAATTAGTTCCAATTTCTAGTGAAGGGAAATTATAATAACCTCCAGGCAAAGCATTGAAACCACTACAGTTTGTTGCTCCAGTATTTGGACTTTTCCAATAATCTATCCCTCTTGCCTTTAGCGCACCACCACTGGCACTTGAGCCATAAAAACGGCTAAGGGCTTCCCACTCCATTTTTGTTGGTAAATGCCAATCGGGAGGAGCAACAATATTTGCTGTTTCCCAATCATATAGTTTTCCATAAATTTCACTATTTGCTGTATCATTATCATAATCATAACATCCAGTACCACAATCATAATTTAGATTTTCTGCCATCCATACTCTATTATCAATCTTTACTGTTTTATATATTTTGCCATCTCTGGTGTCGGTAAATGTTCCTGTTTCATTTTCTGTAATTGTTACAGTTATTGTATGAGTATCTCCTTTTTCAATTTTCCGGTCATAAGCTGTTAATATAACTGTATAAGTGCCAATTTCAGAATATGCATGTGATATGCCATAAGTTCCTTCTTCGTCTATTGAAGTATTATCGCCAAAGTCTAAATGAAATTTTTTTGCATGTTCAGATCTGTTATAAAAATGCATCAATTCACACGGACTTCCTGTAGTATCGTTACAATATATTATTGCTTCGGGTTTTTTGAAACAGGAGCTAAATATTATTGTAATAGATACAAGTATAATTGATTTAATTGTGTTTTTATATTGTGTTTTCATTTGTAATATTTTACGTCTGTAAAAATACGTTTTTAAATAAAATAATCTTATATTTTAATAAATTTAATAGTCTTGGTTTTATTCCCTGATTTTATTTTAATAAAATAAATACCGGACTCAATATGTTCACAATTATAAATATATGAATTTTCTCCTTCAATCACATATTCCTGCATAATTGTTTCAACTTTTTCTCCAAGTGATGAATGAATACTTATATATGTCATATCAGCTATAGGAATATAATATTTTAAAACTGTTTCATAAGAAGCAGGATTTGGTTGAATAAATATATCAATATCTTTTAAATTCCTATCTTCATCCACTTCTTCTTCTACAGAATTTTCATCTATGTATTCACCCTCATTACCATAAATCTTATAACTCTCACTAATAAGCCTATAACCACAATTATCAATTGCTGCTGTAAAATCACAACCATAATATGCAGTAAAACCTGTTCTAAATGTTATTTCTTTATGAGCATATACTTCGGCGGACTCACCTGAATTTACGTATGCAGAACTACAATTTCCACCGGAAATCCATACTTTTTGTGCATTATATTCATTATTGACTTTATTGCAATCATATTTATTTGCTGTTCCGCTATTACAGTCTCCAAGTTCAATTAATCTTTCCATTCTTGTATAATAAGAATCATTATAAACACCTGAATGCTGAAGCCAATTTATATTATTGTAGGGAACAACCGTTTGGAGATTTGTATAACGATCTTTATATAAGCTCGTAGTGATACCAACCCAACCTTGCTGTCCACATTCACACATAGTTTCATTCCATGCCTCAATTACTATTCTTACAGGATCTCTGGACCAAGTATCTGGGAAATCAAAACTAAAATCTACATATATATTGTTTAAGTAGGAGTTTATACCAAAGTCATATTCAAATCTTTTTGCTGCAAAATTTATTAGTGCTTCGTTATCATAAGTTATTCTAGTATTTAAAGCGTATGGTTCGCAGGGTTCTTCGGGATTCCAAAAAGCTTCACCACCAAAATTGTATGTGCCATCTACTGTAATTTTATCAGGAAAGTTAGTCCACTGTAGACTAATGCATTTTTCAGGAAAAATAGGAATGTTTACTGCCCATTCTCCCTCCCTTTCCCCACATGAATAACTTTGAGCCAGAACCTTAACCTGATGATTTCCTGCTGTTGAAAATGATGTTGTATAGTTTACACCATATCCATTTATACTACCATTTTTATACCATGTATATGCAAAAATCTCCCCAGGTTTAGGTGAAGCAACCCCAGCTGTAAAATCTACATCTTCATCAATAACATAATTTTTTTGGTCATCAAATAGTATTATTGGATCAACTATTCCACCGCAAGGATCTATTACTTCAAAATCATGACTACAAGTTCTTACCAATACATTATACTGACCCCAGTCATCCATACCATAAAGACTAACAGAAATCGTATAGGTACCTTCTGTATCGTATGTTTTATAAACAGGAACAGTAGATGGACTGAATTCCATTGAGTTTTGAATGTCATTATTTCCAAAATTAATAATACATTTATATAAGCCCGAACCATCACTTATTACAATCTCGCCGATTAAATATGCATCTCCGGTAGTACTATTAAGTTCAATTACTTCATCAGGAAAATCACATTCAATATTTGCATTTGAAGGATTATTATTCCCATTTATATTTACTACAATATAATTTGTTTTAGTTTCTGTATCATTTCCATTAGAATTAGATGCTGTTAAGATTACTGTATAAGCTCCATCCGTATCATAAAAAATATCTGTTGGATTTTGTTCTGTAGATATTGAAGGTGTTCCGCCATCAAAAATCCAATACCATTCATCGGGATTATTTAATGAAGCATCAACAAAGTCAATACTTTCCCCTACTTCAATAATTGTTGAGGATGCATTAAAATTTGCAGTTGGCTCACCATTTGTAGAACCCACATGTATATAATCATATTTTGTTTCTGAATGTGAGCCATTGGCATCTGATACAATTAGTGAAACATCATATACACCGGAAGTATTGTATGTTACAATCGGCTCATAATTAGTGCTTGTTGAGGGTGTTCCCATTTCAAATTCCCATGAATAATTTTCCGGATTACCAACTGACAAGTTTTCAAATTGAATTGAATAGTCTTCATCTATAATATTTGGCACAGCTTCAAAGTCTGCCCTTAAACAACCAATAGACTCATTATCTTTTGTAGATTTATAATTCCCTACTTCACAGCCAATAAAAAATCTATGAAATGTGTCTGTGCCAGGTTCAGCTTGTGGCAACCATGTTGTATTTCCTTGTCTTATTGGAATAGAGTATGATTGATTAGTTACAGGACCTACGCTATGCTCAATTGCCTCTAATTGATTGCCAGCAAGGTCTGTTCCTGTAAAATGTAATTCTACTAATTCTGTACTTGCAGGATCCCATCCTCCTGTTTGACTTGCTAAAATTTGGAAAACAAATTCCATATTATCATTACTTTGTGAAATAGGATTTGCACTTAAACTTGATGGTTCAATATTTAGATTAATAGAAGTTAATGGTTCACTTGCTGTAACATTTATTGTTATATCTTGTCCCGGCAAAGTATATCCAACTCCTGAATAATCACAAACAATATTTGAACCTACTCCATTCCATTCGGCTGTGTAAAATGGTATAAAAGATGCTATGCCTGCATTTATTTCTACTTTTTTTATGTAGGGTTTGAAGTTGTCAATTGTTATTTCGGTTGGGCTATTAAAATTGTTTTGTTGATTCCCTGTTACTGTTGTAATTTTCGCCGCAAGATTATATTTGTTATCAGGATATCTGGCATCATCAGGATTTTGGGCAAGTGTTATTGAGCCTCCATAAGCATCATCTTTATGTATTCTTGTATAAAAATCTGTAAAAACAATTTCATCCCAAGGGTTATCATAATATGCATTTGGAATAATACCATCAATGCATAAATTAACATTACTACTATTGTAAACACCATATTGCTGTCTTATATCAGTAGGACTTGTAGGATAATAATTAACATTCCATCTTGCACCATGTGATATTTTGCTATAGTTATATTTTCCTTGTAAAAAATGATAATTGGAATTATCTTCTGTATTTTTTTTAATCAATAAATCTATATCATCAATATCCATTATTGCATTATCATAATATCTTCCATCTACACCACCGTGTTGTCCGGGACTGTTAAATTCACATTTAACTTTTACTATAGATTTATTATCTCCTGAATAAAATGTAGTATTGCCTGTTTGGGTTAAATTTTCTGTTTCATCAATACTTATATTAAAATCTGTTTGTATATGATTTAATATTTGTAGTGGGTCTAAACAGTTATCAATATTCAAATTTGGATTAATATTTGGATTAATTACACGATATAGGTGTAAATGCGAATGAAATCCACCCGAACCACCTAATGGAGCAATAACCTGTTGTGCTGCAACTTGATTAGAAGTCGTATAAGATTGTCCGCCATATGTAAATATATATCCATTTTCATTACTTATTGCCACATTATTATTTGTGTTAATTATTGCATATTTATAACCATTATTATACCACCTATACAAAATAAGTTCACCTACAGAAATTGTATTATTTAAGAATACATCATCATTGAATATATGCCCATAACCAAGATGATAGTTATTCCCTGAATTATCTTGAACCACTATAAACTTGTATCCACTACCATCTATTTGAGTAATTGTACCACCTACAGGTGTTAATAAATGATAACCTTCATCTGTAGATGGATTACCTGTTCCCGTAATATTAAAATCAACTCCTTTATGCCAGATTGAGTTTGTACGTCTCATACCAAAATCTGAATAAACATGATTTGTTTGCCAATTTTGTGGAGTTGTACCATTCGGGCAATTTCCTCCTGAACATTCCTTGTATTGCAAGGTTAATTGCGAATAAATAGTTAATTGCAACACACAAGATAAGAGTAATAAAGTGAATGTTTTACTCATAGCTTTTTAATTATCTCTCCTTTAATTATTTTCCCGTTTATATTCTTATATTTAAATATTTCCATTTTGTCTTCATCAAAAATCACATTTCCTTCGTTACCCATGAATATAATTGTATCATTATAATTAATAACCCCTCCTTCTCCTATCTTAGATATTATATCTTTATGAATTAATGATTGGTTACTGATATTATAAATTTCATAATAAGGGTAATAAAGGTTACCATCTTCGTTATCCATTGAAAATGCAATATTTAAATATTTATTATTGGATGATATTACAGCTTCACCAACTGAGTTGAAAATTTTATTAAAAACTACATTTCCAGTACTATTGTAGGCTATAATTACTGACATACAGTAACGGTAATACTCATTTGTATTTATAAAAGATCTGTATGAAACAATACATATATCATTATAATTATAAACATAACCTTTAGGTAATATTTTTACATTAGTAATTAATAAGCTATCTGCATCTCTTAAATAATGGTTACGTTTTTCTTTTGGCATAATATCATCAAGTTGTAATTCTTTGTTAATTGATATATGCATAGTTTTATGTTGTTGCAAATCTTTTTTCGGGTTTTGCTTAAAAATATTAAAAAAAGGGTTTTCGTTAATTAAGTTAATGCTTTTAATTACATTCCCAGTAATAGTATCAATAAATTGAACCTCTGAAATATAATTACCATAATTTTCTGTTTTTGTCTCTACATATTCAATCCTCTGAGCCTTTAAATTAAATGCAAACAGGATTAAAAATAAAATTATCACTAAATTCTTCATAATTCTCTATTTTTTAAGTGTTTCAATATCGTTATTCTGTAAATTTATTTGTTTTTGCAAATCTATTACATAAAGAGTAAGTTCTTCAATTTTTTGTAATAATATTTTATTCATTTTCCCAAGTTCCATGCCATTTTCATTTACATCTGCTTCGGTTGGTACATCGGGTAAATGATTGTGCGAATCAATATAGTTTCCAAGCTCTTCAATTGTTTTTAATTTATAATCGTCTTTAAAAACAAAATCAGGATATGGGTTAGTATCTCTAACTTTTACTTCTTTCGCCCAGATATATCCATTAGAATGTATTTTAGCCGTATTATTGAAACTAACATTTCCATTTTGATCAATAATTAATCTATTTTTTTGTGCTGTTTGGTCACGTATTGCAAAATAATCTGTACTTGAAGAAACTATATTTATTAATTCCCATTTTCTAGTATCATTAAATAAACCAAAACCAATTTGATCACCATTGCTATAAGAAACAATATTTGCATAATTATAACCACTTTGTGAGCCTGAAACAACAAGTTTATATTGCGGATTTGTTGTCCCAATACCAACATTACCATCATTTAAAACAACTAACCGATATAGATTTGAAGTCCTATCAAATAAAAATAATCCTGAACTTTGAGGATAAAATTCAAACTGATTTCCACTATTATCTAGTTTCATTACTAAACGACCTTGTCCACTTGATGATCCATGAATATAAATAGAACCATCTTTTACTTCCAATTTTGTAGAAGGTGTATTTGTTCCAATACCAACATTTCCATTAGCGAGAAAAGTTACATTAGTTGCACCTTGTGGCCCAAAACGTAATTTATCTTCATAAGCATCTATACGCCAAAAATCTTTTGGGTCATCATAATCAGCAGCCATTGATAATTTTATTTCTCCTCCCTCAGAACCTGTTTCTCCTCCAGAAATTGTTAGAACAGCAGATATATCATCTGTTTTTCCAATTTGTAATAATGAAACTGGATTATCTGTCCCAATCCCAACTTTCCCGTCAGATTTAATAATCATTTTATTTTTCCATGTTCCATTATTATAATTATAAAATCCAAAATCTCCTTTATCGTCATAAGAAATAAAATTCATTCTACCCTGTCTGCTAGTGTTACTATGCAATCTTCCATACATTTCAATTGCAGGTCCATTACTTGATGTTGTATTTTGATGTATTGTTAAGCAAGCATTTTCATCATTGAAATTAATATTATAACCATCCATGTTTAAATTTTGCTCCGCAATATGATTTCCTAAATTATCTGCAGGAATATTATTTATTTGGTTATCAACATAAGTTTTAACAGCCTGCTCTGTTGGCATTGCTTCATCACTATTGTCATTTAAGGTTCCATCTGTTGAAAATTCGTTTATTATTGTGCCATATCGCACTTTAAATGTTCCTTTAACATCAAGGTCGGCATTTGGAGCAGTGTTTTTTATTCCTATTTTACCATCCGGTTTTATTAGTATTCTTGTTTCGTTATTAGTAATTATTTTAAAATCGGCATTTTCCTGTAAATTAATTATTCCTGTATTATTAATTGTTTGTAGCAATAATCCATCACCTGATGTTATACCAGTTTCATTATTTGTAATTTGAATTGCACTTATTGAGTTTTGGGTATTTAATCCTTTTGTACCAAGACCAATTTCTCCGTTACCATTGTTATTATTGTTTTCAGTTTTATCGGAATGAACATGTAATATGTTTTGTGGTGTTAAAATCCCTATTCCTATATTACCGTTTGGTTTGGCAATCATTCTTAATTTATTGTCTGTTTCAATGGAAAAATAGCCTTCTTCCTGCAAATCTACAATTGCATTATTGCCTGTTGTTTTAATAATTAAACCATCGCTAAGTGAACTGCCGGTAGCATCACTCGTAATTTGCAAACGGCTTGTGCCAATTGATACAGGATAACCTCCACCATTTGGTGGTGGTGTACTAGTAGATTTACTTGAACTTGTTTGATTATCAGCACTTGCATGAATATGCAAATTACTAAATGGAGTTTCTGTGCCTATTCCCACATTTCCACTATTATAATAAATTTCATCATTTGTTTTGCTCCAATAGTTTAGATTTGAAAATTCTATTGCGTTTCCTCCACTAATTGTTAATTGTCCCCCCATAATTGATAATTGTTGCAATTCATTTGTCGGATCTGCATCTGCATCATTCACACCATCTTGCAAGCTAATTAAATCAATACTTTGCAGAGTACCTGCTTCGGTAATTTCAAGACTTGTTCCATTTAATGTTGTATTTGTAATGATTTCATTATTAGCATCATTGTCATTATCTGCAACAGAAAATGTTCCTCCACCACTAGATAAGCTTATATCTAAACCTGTTTGTGAAATAGTTTGAAATTCATTATTCGGATCATCATCATTAAGTGCCTGCCATTCTGCAAGTCCTGTTGCATCGGTACACTTTAAAACATAATCTGGATTTGGGTTATAATTTATTTTTAATTGCCCTGTATTTAAAATAGTAAGTCTTTCTATTGAATTTGTGTAAAAAGAAAGGTTTGCATTTTCTTGCTGATTAAGTAAAATATTGTACTGATTATCAATTCCCATTAAAAATCCCATATTTTGATTTGTATAACCAGTATATGAATTAGTTATTTGTAAAAAAATGGGCAAAGGACCTGATGGATCTCCTCCGTTATTTAAATGCAATATACTTTGTGGCTGATAACTTGTTCCAAGGCTTAATTTATTTGCATGATATAACCAACCCGCAAATGGTGCAACACCCTTGGCAACTGGTTCCTGTGAATATGAAATTGTTGAAATTAATATCATAAAACCAAAAATTATGGTTTTACAAGTAATCAATTGCTTTCCGTAAGTCATAGAAAAGCAAGGAAGTAAACTGCGAATATCAACACCTGATAACATATTTGTATTATTTAAATTGTTTGAATATGCAATGATAATACAATATTTAGAAATATCATTATGTTTTTAAACATTATAAATATTTATGCATGTCTGCTGTTTTGCAAGTCATCGTATCACTATTTATAAATATGTGGAACTAAGTTCAAGTTAAGTTGAAGTCTATTAAAGAAGTAATGCGATGACTTGCGGATTTTAGGTTTAAGTGAAACCCTTACTTGATAAAAGAATACCCATTCTGCTATGCTTACGCCTAACAAACAAATTTTCGAACCACCAAAACACAAAAGCATTTACATATCTAATTTTTTCAATAAGTAATTAAAAGCAAAAAGCCATTTTAATAATGAAAAACACTCACCCTTCTGTTTTTCTTTACATTAACAAAAACAAGGCTAGTCTAAATTTTCTTTTGAACACAATTTTGTTGAAAAATTACCTAAGGCTTATGTAGTAACATATTCGATTAGTAGTACATTTATTTATTATTTTTCAACAAGCGGTTGATAAGTGGCATAACCAACACATTTTTAAACATTTGATTGCTTATCAATCTATATGTTAATAACGGTGTTAAGAAGTAGATTAGAAAATATTGCTTTCATTGTCATATATTAGCAATGCTTTAAAACTGCAAGTTGAAACCTCACAAGTAGTTTATTATTAAATTTATAAAAAGAAGTGAAAATGTTTATAGAAGAGATGTCGGTACAAAAAAAGGAAAAAGTAAAAACTTATTCATTTGAAGAAGCTTTAGAAAAATCAATTGAATATTTTAACGGAGATGAATTAGCAGCTACGGTATGGATAAATAAGTATGCATTAAAAAATTCTGAAGGAGATATATTTGAACTTACTCCTGATGATCTTCATAAAAGACTTGCAAAAGAAATTTCAAGAATAGAAAAACAATATCCAAACCCTATGTCGGAAGAAGAAATATTTGACCTTTTAAAAGAATTCAAATATATTGTGCCACAGGGAGGACCAATGACAGGAATTGGCAACGATCATCAAATAGCATCTTTATCAAACTGTTTTGTTATTGGCAATGATATAACTGCCGACTCGTATGGCGGCATATTAAAAATTGACCAGGAACAAGTACAATTAATGAAACGAAGAGGCGGAGTTGGTCATGACCTTTCTCATATAAGACCAAAAGGAAGTGCTGTTTTAAATAGTGCTTTAACATCTACCGGCATTGTTCCGTTTATGGAAAGATATTCAAATTCAACAAGAGAAGTTGCACAAGATGGAAGACGCGGAGCATTAATGTTAAGTGTCTCGGTTAAACATCCCGATACTGACGATTTTATTAACGCCAAAATGGAAAGCGGCAAAGTTACAGGAGCAAATGTTTCTGTAAAAATTGATGATAAGTTCATGCAAGCTGTTATCAATAAAGCCAAATATACGCAACAATATCCTATCGATTCTAAAGAGCCAACTTATAAAACAAATATTGATGCAGAAAAATTATGGAATAAAATTGTTCATAATGCATGGAAATCTGCTGAACCCGGTGTTTTATTCTGGGATACTGTAATTAAAGAATCGGTACCTGATTGTTACTCTGATTTTGGATTTAAAACTGTTTCAACAAATCCTTGCGGAGAAATACCTTTGTGCCCTTATGACAGTTGCAGACTTCTTGCTTTAAATCTATATAGCTACGTTAATAATCCTTTTACAAAAGAAGCTAAATTTGATTTCGATTTGTTTACTAAACATGCTCGCATTTCGCAAAGAATAATGGATGACATTATTGACCTTGAATTAGAAAAAATTGATAGAATAATTGAAAAAATATCTTCAGACCCCGAAGATCTGGAAATAAAAAGAGTTGAAAGAAAACTTTGGGAAAATATTAAAAGAAAAGCTCAGGAAGGCAGACGCACAGGTATAGGAATTACAGCAGAAGGAGATATGCTTGCAGCTTTAAATTTACAATACGGCAGTGATATTGCAACCGACTTTGCAGTAGAAGTTCATAAAACACTAGCTATTGAAACATATAGAGGATCTGTTAATCTTGCCAAAGAAAGAGGAGCATTTCCTCTTTATGAAACACAACGCGAAAAAAACAATCCATTTATAAACAGACTGAAAAAAGTTGATGAAGAACTATATAATAACATGGTTCAACACGGCAGAAGAAATATTGCATTGCTTACAATTGCGCCTACCGGAACAACAAGTCTTATGACACAAACAACTTCTGGAATTGAGCCCGTATTTTTGCCTGTTTATAAAAGAAGACGAAAAATAAATCCAAATGATAAAAATGTAAAAGTTGATTATACTGATGATCTCGGAGATTCATGGGAAGAATATAATGTTTTTCATCATAAATTTATTATATGGCTTGAAATTAATGGCTATAATATAGATGAAGTAAAAAGTTATGATGATAAAAAACTAAAAAAAGTAATAGAAAAATCACCATACCATAAATCAACTTCTAATGATGTTGACTGGCTTAACAAAGTTAAAATGCAGGGAGCTATTCAAAAATGGGTAGACCACTCTATTAGTGTAACAGTAAATTTACCAAAAGAAGTTTCTGAAGATGTTGTTGGAAATGTATATAAAACTGCATGGGAAAATGGATGCAAAGGAGTAACTGTTTACCGCGAAGGTTCAAGGTCGGGTGTTCTTATTTCTAATGATGAAAGCGATAATTGCCATACAATTAATGATGCACCTAAAAGACCGGAAATACTTGAGGCAGATATTCTCAGATTTAACAACAATAATGAAAAATGGATAGCTTTTGTTGGCTTATTAGATGGCAGACCTTACGAAATATTTACAGGAAAATTTGATGATGATATTTTTTATATCCCGCCAAGTGTTAAAAAGGTAAATATCATAAAACGTCGTCTTGAAGATGGTAAAAAACGGTATGACTTTCATTATGAAGATAAACAAGGGTATAAAGTAACCTTTGAGGGTTTATCAAGATTGTTTAATCAGGAATACTGGAATTATGCCAAACTTGTTTCAGGATTATTACGACACGGCATGCCTATTCAAAGCGTTATAAGCCTTATTGGTTCTTTACGCTTAGACAGTGAAACAATTAATACCTGGAAAAACGGTGTTGAAAGAGCTTTGAAAATATATATTCCAAACGGAACAAAAGCAAAAAAAGGGATTACTTGCGAAGGCTGTAATTCTGAAAATGTAATTTATACCGAAGGATGTCTTACCTGTTTGGAATGTGGACACTCTAAATGTGGATAATCTCTAGCAATCAATATTTTTATGGTTTAAAATCCTGTGAGTTTTTCTTACAGGATTTTTTTTAAAACTTAATTTGTAAACTTATTCTGAATCCTGTTTTTGAAATATCGGAATGGTCTAAATAAGAAAGCCTTTGAATTACATCAAAACGGAACAAGCGAAAAATATTTTCTACACCTACCCCCGCCTCAAGATATGGTTTTAACATGTTTAACTTACTTGGATTATCAAAAGTGTACATCCCGTCAAAAAAAGGCATTACTTCTTTATTCTCATCACGTAAAGTGCCAACTACTCCTTTACCCCAAATAACTTCACGCCATTTCAATCTTCTAAATAAAGGTATCTTGTTAAAGAAAAATCCTTCGAAATAATGCGAATAATATAAACTTAAATATTTATCACTAATAAATTCATAATAATTCATCATATTAAATGAATATTTATCGAAAGAATATGTTTCATTTCCTTCGTGCAACTTCAATAATGGAAAAGGTAATTTACCATCTATAAAACCACCATTAATAATATAACGAGAATAACCAAAAGGATATATATTAAACCAATCTTCAATATTTATTTCAAATTTTTGATAATTAAACTCACTATCAAAAACATCTTTTATTCCATAAGTATAAAATATGTCAATTATGGGATAAACTGTTCCAAGGCTTGCTCTTTCAAATTCACCCATTACAAACTTTTCGTTATATGCAAAACGAGTTCGCAGTGTAATATCGAAAGTAGTTAGTGTGCTGTGTTCAAAATATTCATCTCCATTTTTTATTATAAAAGTTTCAATTTGTGGTATTGGGTAAATTTCACGGTAATCAAAAATTAAATGATTTGAAAATCCATTAAACCATTCATGTTCATAATGGCATTTTACTTCCTCAAGCATTGAAAGTTTATCAATAGGACTTCGTCTTAATACAGAAGACATAATATTGTCTTCGCGAAAAGCGTTAGAACTTTGCCCTAACTGCTCCATGTCATATTTATACAAAGCTCCAAAACCTCGCCTCGGGTTCTTTTTAAAAAGATAAATAAAATTACCTCCGTATTTTATTTTTTCATCTTCAGTTCCATAAGCAACATACATTTCAGGCATTATTTTGGTGCTAAACTGGTTACTTGTTCTACCACCAAGTCTAAAACGATGCCCCTCAACAAGATTATAGCTGTAAGTAGTAAAATAGGGTCCTAATTCAACATTTCCCCAAACATAATAACCTGTTATTGCCATTGTAATAATATCATAATATGTTCTGAATGCAGGTAAGTTTTTTATTGTATCAACCATATGGTATATCTGTTTCTCTTTTTCTGTCAATTCTTCATGTCTGGATTTATTCCAAAAAGCAGTATCCTTTTTATTTGCATCATCAAGCACAGATATATTCCCAATATTTTCAGAAAATCTTTTATCGGGAACCTGATTAATAATGAAATTTTTATATGTTGTTGTTTTACGCCCAAAAAAGCCAAGTGCATATTTTGGGTCTTCAACCACATTAAAATCAACAACAACAATATTGTTAGTAATCATCCAAACACTATCTTTTACTTCACCAAACTCCTGTTTAATTTCAAGATGATTTATAAAATTTATATTTACAAGTTCATCAATAAACAATTCTATTTTCTTTATTGCAAAAGAAGTATCGGCTACCCAAAAATTACCATTAAATACATATTCTTGTTTAATTCTTGGTTGAAAAACCATTTGATAGCACCAATTGTTATCAATAAACGCACTATCAACAAGAAAGTATTTATAAAAAACCCTTCCGGTATTTGATATTGGACTAATAAACCCTTTTCCAAACAGATCCATGTAGTTTTCATATATATTTACCTTAATATACATATTGCCAAGAAACTGCTGAATACTTTCATTATCAATTCCCGATACCTGAGTTGCTTTAATTATTTCTTTTTCAAGTTTTGGATTTTTTCTATAATAATAATCAGATAAAGATTCGATAAGAAAAACGGGGAGATATGGTTTCCCGTTAACTATTGAAGTATCCATAAAATCAAAAATAAATTTGAAAGGCTTTAGCATTCTTCTGTTCTGAAATTTCTCTGAAACATTATTTATATCAAATTGAACCTTATTATATGTTTCATATTGATACGACTTGAGTTTATCACTATTGTTCTGTTTTTTATGCTTTATTATCTGATTAAATAATTTGATTGCGGGGTCATTATTCTTATCTCTTTTTTTAGCTGAAACAACAACTTCCCCAAGCTCTAGCGAAACAGGTTCAATTTGAATGTTTAATGTTTGAAATTTATTTCTAACTACTCTTTTTCTAATCTGCTTATATCCTAAACAAGAAATAATAATAGAGTCAACAGCTAGTTTTGTTTCAATTTTATAATTGCCATTAAAATCTGTAATTGTTCCAAGCTTAGTTCCTTTAAAAGTAATATTTACAAAAGGTATTGTTTCTTGGGTTTTCAAATCAGTAATTTTCCCAATTATTTTTGTATATTGAGCATTTGAATCTATGCAAAACAAAAGAAATAACGACATTAATAATAATATGAATTTTGCTTTTACATTTATCATGGTCGCAAATTTAGCAAATAAGTAATTAACTCAACATAATTCTTTCTGACCATTTATTGTCCGTCTATAAAGCCAAGGATTTCATAAATAGTCCAACAAATTATAATCAGCTTTTTAAAATCTACAACTCTCCATTAGTTTCTCAATATTCAACAAATTAACACGCAATAAAGCCCTTTTAGTTCTATGCAAACAACAAGTCTCAACCAAATTTACTGTTTAAATATTAGGAAATACTTCATTAATGTTTTAATTTAGTAGCATTATTTTTAATCCTTTTTATAATTAGTTTAAAATTGCCCGCTATGAAAAGAATAATCCTATCACTAATATTTGTTTCATTAATTTTTTCAACAAACAGCTTTGCCCAAAAAATATCAGAACAAGATAAAGCTGTAAATGAGATTAATGACAGAGGAGAAGTTAATATTATATTTGCATTAAACAATCCTCAACTTATTTTTGAATTGTCTAAAAAAATGTCTGTTGAAGATATTGTTGGCAACGAAATAACTGCAAACTTAAACCTTCGGGAATTTCAAAAATTTTTAGAATATGGTATTGTATTTCAAGTTATAGACAGACCTTCTGCTCCAAAAACGACAATTGCCACAACTGTTGCAGAAATGGCTAATTGGGACAGATTTGCATCTTATGATGTTTTAAATACAATGATGAATCAATTTGCAACTGATTATCCAAATATTTGCAAAATCGAAAATATTGGAAATTCAACTGATGGCAGGCAAATACTTGTAGCAAAAATTTCTGATAATGTTAATACAGATGAAGACGAACCTGAGTTTTTTTACACAGGAAATATGCATGGTGATGAGATTGTTGCTTATGCTTTATTTTTACAATTAATAGATTACATGCTGTCAAATTATGGTTCAGATCCTCAAATAACAAATTTAATAAATAATGTTGAAATATGGATAAATCCATGTTCTAATCCTGATGGTTTATACAATGGTGGAAATGATAATGTAAGTAGTGCTACTCGAAGAAATGGACAAAATATTGACCTTAACAGGAATTACCCGAGTATGACTGACGGACTACATCCTGATGGTGAAATTTGGGGAACAGAAACAATTCTTTTTATGGACTTTGCCGATGCTCATGATTTTGTTATGTCAGCAAACACTCATAGTGGTGCTGAAGTTGTAAATTATCCTTGGGATCATTGGACTTCTTCAATTAATACACATGCTGATGACAATTGGTGGCAATATGTTTCAAATATATATGCTACTCTCGCCCAAACTGACGCTGCTACAGTTGGAATGCCAAATTACTTAACAGGTGTTATATCAAGTGGATATATTGAAGGTGGTGACTGGTATGTAATAACAGGCAGCAGGCAAGATTGGATGATGTATTATAAAAATTGCAGAGAAAATACTTTTGAATGGTCAAATACAAAACTAATAGCTGCTTCAACACTTCCAAATTACTGGACAGCAAATAAACAGGCAATGTTAGATTATATGGATGAAGTTCTTTATGGAATTAGAGGAATAATTACTGATGGATGCACTGGACAACCAATGATTGCAAAAGTTGAAATTATTGGTCACGATGAAGATAACTCTGAAGTATATTCATCCTTACCAATCGGAAATTATCATCGTCCAATATTAGCAGGAACATATAATGTTACCTATTCGGCTGCCGGTTATGTATCTCAAACAATTAATGGAATAACAGTAACAAATGGAAATACTGTAATTCAAAATATTACTTTAATGCCCGATGCTAATATTACTGC
>CAYTWH010000035.1:0-31719 GCA_964442075.1 uncultured Bacteroidales bacterium | reverse complement strand
CGCTTATCCCATGCTTGTTCAATTATATTAATCATTTCATCAATCATATCTATTTATTTAAAGCCCCTCCTAACCTCCCCAAAGGGGAGGAACAAAAAGCAGAACAAAAATACACTTTTACTTAAACCTAAAAAAATGAAACTTTAAAATTTGAAATTTGAAATCACTCTGAAAAGTCGTTTTTGCTGAAATTTAAGGTTTTTTCACTCTTTATACAAAGGGAAAACCTTAAATTTCAACAAAATGCAAAAGTCCCCTTTATGGGATTTAGGGGTAAAAGACTTTTCGGAGAGGACTCAAATTTGAAATTTGGCTGAATTTACATGTATTTCCCCAAATTTCTAATTTCGATTTTCCAATTTCTGTTGATTAAAATGTTTGACTTTTAAATTATATATCTAACTGAAATTGTAACCTGAAATGTGAAAAATACTGAATTTTTTAGTGTTTTATTAAGATCATAGTTGCTCCATATCCGTATTCTTTAAATGAAGCATCCTGATAAGGAATAAAAGGATAACTTTCTTCAAGTATTTTGTGTATTTCAAATTTAAGAGTTCCGTTACCAACTCCATGAATAAAAACAATTTTTTCAACTTTATTGGCAATAGCATTCTCTAAATTTTTCTTAAAATGATTAAGTTGAATATTAATAATTTCACCGTTAGACAAGCCCTTGTGATTGTCAATCAGATTATTTATATGCAAATCAACCTCAACAATTTGTTTTTTATCTATTTTTTTAATTTTATGTTTCGAATTTGTGTCCGGCTTAATATCTCTTTTTTCTTCAATTATTTTTTTAATGTCATGCTTTGTTAGTTTTTCAATATTATCTATGAATTCCTTTTCTGAATAAACAGGAATAAGTATCGCATTGTTATCAAAATAATCGTTTTCGATAAAACTATTGTCTTTGAAAAATTTTGTTGGCTTAATTTTAACTATTTCATTGATAGGTGGTTTTGGTGAAAAATAAGTTTTCTTATAAAAAATTATTTGTACCAATATGTTTGATATTTTACTAATGTCTTCTATTTTATAGCTTGAAATAAATGTTTTAATATTTTCCTCAAGTTCACCTGAATCTACATTTATAAATTCATTTTCTTGCTCAATACTTACATTGTATAATATTTGATAATTACTGTCATTAATTAAAAATATTTTCAGATCTGAATCTCCTATATCTTTGTTGCTTTCAGGTACAAACGCAATGTAAATATTTGTTTTATTGTCATCAATTATAGCTTCAGTATTTGTTTCTTTGTCATTTTCTTCAATGTAGTCCCATTGATCACGTTCAGCATAATTATATGAATTACTTGTTACATAAGATTCCATTTTTTCTTGCTCTGAGCTTGTCAAAGGGTCTTGTTTCTTTTCGGCTTCATTAATTTCTATATTTGCATCTTCTTCTTTTGTTTCTTCTTCACTTATTTTAATCAGTTCTTTTTTTGCAACAGGCACATTAAATCCATATTCGTTTTCAATTTCAATAGTTTTATCATCGATGATTCGAGTTACTACACCTCCACCAACTTCATTCAAATACCTGACTTTTTCACCAATTTTAAAATTCATTGCATTATATATTTAATAATAAAGTCTCTTTTTAAATCTTCAAAACTTTGAAGATTTTTCGAGGAAAATTTCATGCAAAATTATTAAAAAAATTTGGCATTTTTCATAATTGTATAAAAGTAGTTTATACTTTTTCAGTAGCTCTGACCTTTAGGTCGGGGATTAATCGTTTTTTAAACCCCCCTTTCCGTCAGCCGCAAAGCGGCTGACGGAAAGGGGAGATGTTATGTTCTTTGTTTACCCTGCCCTAAAGGACAGGTCTACTAAATCAAAAATTTACACAGAAAATTACCTTTATGTTTTAAAATCTTTTTTTACAAAAGAAAGTTATTTATTTTTGATTCCTTATATGAATTCAATTCAAAATATAAAGATTAAAGATTACAGCTATAATTTGCCTGATGAAAAAATAGCCAAGTATCCTCTTGATAAAAGGGATATGTCTAAACTTTTAATATATAATAAAGGGCAAATATCAGATGATAAGTTTCACAATCTTGATAATTATATAGAAAAAGATTCATTACTGATATTTAATAATACAAAAGTAATACAGGCAAGAATAAAATTTAAAAAACCAACAGGAGCCGATATTGAAATATTTTGCCTTGAACCTTATGAGCCTTCCGATTATCAATTGGCATTTAATCAAACCGTTTCGTGTAAATGGATTTGCCTGATTGGTAATCTTAAAAAATGGAAGAATAATGAGTTATTGAAAGAGATTGAGATCAATAATGAAAAAATACAGCTTGTAGTTAAAAAGATTGATCAAATTGGTAAAAATTATATTTTAGAATTTTTGTGGGAAAAAGATAAATTTACGTTTGGAGAAATTTTGCAGAAAAGTGGGTTAACTCCTATTCCACCATATTTGAACAGAAATTCAGAATTAATAGATAAGGAACGATATCAAACTATTTATTCAAAAAAAAATGGCTCAGTTGCTGCTCCCACAGCTGGATTGCATTTCACGAAAAGTGTTTTTAATAAATTAAAAAACAAGAATGTTAAAATTGAAGAATTAACATTACATGTTGGCGCAGGGACTTTTCGTCCTGTACAGTCTGAAACTGTTGCCGAACATGAAATGCATACCGAACATATAATTATCAATAAGGCACTAATTGAGAATCTTATAAAATATAGCGATAAAATTATATCTGTAGGTACTACTTCGTTACGTGCTTTAGAAAGTATTTATTGGATTGGTGTTAAAATATTAAATAACAATTATAAATTTCATATTACTCAATGGGAGCCATATAATCAAAAACAAAAAATTGGTGTTGAGCAATCTTTGCAAGCCATTTTGCAGTACATGAGCAATAATAATTTATCTCATATTCAAGCATCAACACAAATCATTATTGTTCCCGGTTATGAATTTAAAGTAATAAATTCTCTAATTACAAATTATCATCAGCCAAAGAGCACATTGCTTCTGCTTGTGGCAGCATTAATAGGAGAGGAGTGGAGAAAAGTTTACAATTATTCTTTAGATAATAATTTTAGGTTTTTAAGCTATGGGGATAGTTCTATTCTTATACCCTAATCATGCTTTTTATTTATTATTTCTGAATAAATAATTGCCTTTTGCGGGTCAAAATCATCAATTATAGAATCTATTTCAATTTCATCTTTATTTTCATAAGCTATTTCTTCATAAGAATATTCTTTTACTTTGGGTTCTTGTTTTTTAGCAGGTTTTATTTCTATCGGTTCTTCTTCAACTATTGTATCTGCAGGCTTTGTTTCTTTAATAGTTTCAAAAAGTGTATCAAAACCTGGCAAATTAGGTGGTGTTGATGAAAGAGGCTTGCTCCCGGAATTTACAGGAGTAGGAGTAGTTTTATTTAAATTTTTAATAGCCTTCTTTTTTTTTGAGTTTGATACTGCACTTATAATTGCAATAACAACTGCAATAATTACATATATCAGTTTATCGAGATGCTCTTCCATAATATTTGTATTTAATTAAGTTTTACGTTTTCTTTTTTTGCGTTTAAATAATTTCTTAAAAAATGGTTCTTTAAATTGTCGTGCTCTATCTTCTTTACCTCTTTTAACTTTATCTCTTTCATGTTTCTTTTGAAAAATTCTTTTTACCCATGGATCTCTATTTTTACCTTTAAATTGTCGTTTTTGAGTCCGTTTTGTTTTTTTCATGGTTTTATATGCATCTTTTTTTGTATGCACATAATCGGGCTCATTTCTTGTTTTCTGATATTTTTTTATTCTTCTCTGTTCTACTTTTCCTTTCTTTTTTAATACTTTAGCCTCTTTACGCTTAATTTTTCTTGCTTGTCTATCTTCTTTACGTTTTTGCTTTACTTCTTTACTTGCAAACAATCTCTTGAAAAAACCATTTCTGTTTTTCAGTTGTTTGTCAACTGAATATTTCGAAACTTTTTTTGTTTTCTTTTTTTGTTTTCTTAATTTTTTATTTGCTCTTTTTTGATCACCATGCTGTGTTCTTTTATTTATACGCTCTGTTCTGTCCTTCTTTCCTGTATTTGATTGCGAAATAACGGAAAAAGGTATTGAAATAATAAATAAAAGTATGAAAAATTTTGTTAACGACAATTTCACTAACTTTACAACGTTATTTGTTTTGACATATATGATTTTTCTCAAATCAAAAATACTACTTTTTTTCATATTAGCAATTGCTTTATCTAATTGCAAACGCGATGAAGATATTGTTCCATACAAACATGTTGACTTTTTGATTTATATGAGTGACCCACAATTTACAGAATTATATGTGTATTATAGTCCGGTAATGGTAACAGGTGGTGTTTCGGGCATTGTGATATACAGAAAATCGGAAGATGAATTTGTTGCATTAGATAGAACTTGCACATTTAAACCTTCTGACAGATGTGGAGTTATTCCCGATTCTACCAATCTTAGTTTAGAATGTCCTTGTTGTGGCTCAAGATTTTCTTTGACTTCCGATGGCTTTCCCGAAGCAGAAAACTATGCTGAAAGACCATTAGTACAATATCAAACAACTTTTGATGGCAGCAAAATTCATGTCTTTAATTAATAAAACCCGATAAAATTATTAATGTACACAGACCGTAGTGCAAAATGAGGAAACATACTCTACTGTCTTGACCTACTTGAAATTCTAATTCTTATAAATGGTAATAAAAGATATGTTTCAACATCGCCATTACGCCTTTTTATAATTTCTATACCCAAGCCTATTCCTAACCAAAAATCTATCATGATAAAAATTATTAATGGAATTTGTTTGTTTGTTCTATTTGAGTAAACGGATTTATTTGAATTATGTTACAAAACATAAATATGTCTAAATATAACAATGTTTTTACTTTTTGTGAACTTGGTAAGATACACGTTTGCCACAAGTGTAGATGGTAGTGGGTAAATAAGTGCGTATTTATAATTTTATAATTTTAGAATGATAGATTTTATTGTTTTTATTATAAATATTTAAAATATAGATTCCATTATCTAAGTTTTTCATGTTTATTTGAGCAGTAGATGAAAAAATTATTTCTTCTCTTATTTCTACTACAGAGCCATAAATATTTACTATTTCTATAATTAAATTATTATTATCAGCTAAGCCACTAATATTAATAATTCCGTTTGTGGGATTTGGGTATACATCAAATAAGCTAATTGAGGTATTTGCCAGTAAAGTGTTTGTGTTTTGGTCTATAATTGTATCTTGTAAGCAACTATCGCAAAAAAGTTGTTTTAAAAATGTGTGCATCCTTTCTATTCTATAGGCAGAATCATATATTCCGTGTCCTCCATTAATTTGATAATTTAATTCGTAACATTCTTCTATTTCCGATAAGTAATCTACTATTGGTCCAGGTCCATACAAATAAAAATATTCAGGACAACTATATAACTGCCCTTCGTGAAATGGAACAATTTGATCTAAAAGACCATGCATCAACAACATTGGAATGGAATTTAATTCGTTTATAAAATTTACATCAGGAATTCCTCCCCATAAACTAATTATGCCGGAAATATTATATGTGGTATTATATGTATTGGTAGCACTATCAAGCATTCCTAGTGAGTTTATTAAGTTTGCACTAGGATATAGGGAGTCAAAATCATAGCTATTCATAAAATGAGACATTAATCCGGCAATAGAACCGGCACTAGAGCCAATCAAATAAATATAGTTTGTATCAATGCCAAAAGAATCGGTATAATTAACTAAATATCTTAATGAGGCACGGATATCCTGACAAGCTCTGTAATTTGCTTTAATTAAAGAAGTGCTGTCGCCATTGCATGCTGCAGCAGATCCGTTGACTGCCCAACCGGTGCGATAATCAATACTTGCACATACAAAGCCTCTTTTTGCAAGTTCAAGTGCTTCTGTTGCAAAATATTCTTTTTCTCCTATTATATAGCCACCACCGGGTAAAAAAACAAGTAAAGGACGTTTTAAAAGAATATCATAGTTAAAATCGGGAAAGTACAAATCCATGTATAATGATTGTGTGTTGCCATTCCAGTTAGTATCTTCACCATATATTACATCTTCATAAATAGTTAATTCTGTATTATCAAATAATGGTGTTGAACTAAACCTGCCGGGAATACAATATTCTTGAGAGTATAAATTAATTATACAAAAAAATAGACTTATTGTTAAGGCAATTCTCATCTAATTTTTTTTACCAAAGATAATAAAAAATACACTTCTGCTGAAAGTTTTTTGTTGGGTTTATTAGCACATCTTACAAAATTGCGGAAGTGGGCGCTGTATTGTTACGGATTATACTTGGCAACCTAAGGTATGAAACTGTTTTAACATGCGGATTTTAGGAATAATCGAGCACCAGTGGGGCATTTCTCAATTCTGGCTTAGGTTTTAAGATTATCAACCAAAAAAATAATTAACCAGATGCAGCACTTAAAAAATTGCATCGTCATTATAACAAACAATTAAATTAAACTTTTAAAAATAAAATATTATGAAAACTCTAAAAAGAACAACAGCATTAATTATTACACTGATATTTATAACAAGCTTAAATCTAAATGCAAATACAGATGGTAATAGATTTAATAAGATTAAAAATCGTATTAGCAGTTTTATGGATTATCCAAACATTGCTAATGAAAAACAAGAAATAGGGGTAGTATTTGCCGACATTTCGATTAGCGATGAAGGTAAAGTTGTTATTAACGAAATTTACGGACATGATGGCTATAAAGAATATGTTATAGCTCAATTGGATAAAATTCAGATTAACCCTAAAAACTGTACGAAAGACGAATCGTTATTATTTAAATTTACTTTTAAGTAGAATTTTTCATAGAGCTTTTGTTAACTTAAGGGTCCGATATTTTTCGGACCTTTTTTTTTGGCTAAAGCCCTATTTTTACAATATTTATATCCCCACCTTAACTTAATGACATTGAGCGTGTGGTAGCGGGGGAAATTACAAATTCTGCAGAGTAGGGGTTATGCCTTCTGAATTAAGGTTGCCTAATGAAATTGTAAATATTTCACCATTAGAATTATTGTCACCGGAACTCATTACGGTTTGAATATGCAAATTATTGATAGATAGAGTATCGAACTTCGATTTTATTTCACCAATTTTTAATAAATCAACAGTTAGTATATTTTTATCAATTTTCTTAAACAATACCGTTTGTATTTTATTATTTTTCTTTTTGTATTGTTTTAAAAAATTAAATCTATTAAAATTATCGGTATTTATTATTTGCAGATTCTCTATTCCATTTATTTCTTCATTAAACCAAGAAACTGTATTATCATCAATAAGAAATCTGTCTAATTTATCTTTTGCCATTATCCTTGCATTGTTAATAATTGATGGACCATAGTGGTTATTTATAACGTGCTTAGGAATATGATGAGAATAAGAATAAATATCGTCATAGGTTAAAGAGTACCTTAGGGTTATTTCTCCAACAACATTTTTTGTATCTTTTAGAAAATCCTTGCCACAATTATAACGTTTTATGTTTGCTTGAAAATAAATAGCAAATACCAATGCTTGAAAAGGAGTGTCAAAAATTTGAAAACCGCCATCACCTCGATCTATGAAATATTCATTAAAATTTTCTACAGTTATAGATGGAAATAAAAAAGGTTCATTTACTAGGCAATTGTCGATTGTTGTATAATATAGTCTTTTAAATAAATATGGAATTAATGTTTGTTCTAATAATGGATATTGACTGTACCTATAAATATCAATACCAAGAACTGCTTTTTTGCTAAAATAATTTTTCTTTAATTCTTCTTCAATCTCTGTTTTGTGAATTTTAGAAACGCCTGTTTTCTCATTTTTTTCACATTTATTAAGTTTCTTAACTAATTGCTCTATTTTAGTGTTAGTTAATTCTTTCATAATACAAGTTATTAAATTGTTTTATTTTTATCAAAAATAACAAAAATAAAAGACTTGCAAAATAGCTATGAAAAAATAAATGCCTAATGCCAATGCTATCCGATATTAGTAGTTAAAAAACTTCTTTTTATTTGCTTCAAAATTATAATCCGCAGAGCGGAGGAACGAGATACAATTGCGCATCAGCGGGGTTATTTTTCAAGATCACTTTTAATAATTTTCCAAATATCATTTTCCTTTTTAAATTCCAAAATAACAGTAGGTCCATTCATTCCATAACGGAATTTAATGTCAGCAGTTTCAGTTTCGATAGTAAAATTCAAAAAGTCTATATGATTCCTTATATTTCTGAAAAACATGTCTTCTTTTGACATGAATGTTACTTTATTTCCATATTTATATAATTCTAAATTATTTGGTACTAAATCATTGTCAACTATAAATAATTGTTGCTTTTCTTCATATTCTATGTTAGAATAATACATCTGTAATGCCTCGAAGTCAATAGATTTTTGAATCACGTTTTGTTTGTCTTGGAGAGTTTGTCCTTCGACAAATAAACTTAATAAAATTGGTAACAAAATTAATGTTAACTTTTTCATGCTAATTTTTATTAATTGTTTATTAGTTTATATTTTTATAATTGCTTGTAAACCTGCTGCTGCGGACATGTTGTCCGTACCTTATTTAAAGCCCCGACAACATGTCGGCGCT
Source organism: uncultured Bacteroidales bacterium (assembly GCA_964442075.1). Taxonomy (GTDB): domain Bacteria; phylum Bacteroidota; class Bacteroidia; order Bacteroidales; family CAYTAU01; genus CAYTAU01. The sequence goes on along the minus strand of CAYTWH010000035.1, from coordinate 23,026 downwards.
AGCTGGGCTTCTCTCCATTAATCATAATAAAATACAGTGTATAATTTAAATTTTCCATTTATTTTTTTAAAATAAAAGAACTTATATGCTCCGCTTCCAACAAAAAAATATCCATTATTTTCACCACCTGTTAAATTTTCTGTATCAGTCATAATTTCAACTGTCTTGGTATCAAACAATGAATTAAAATTACTGTAAAATTCATTTTCATCTTTTCCAATCAAACCACTGCCTTCTGAAAAATCTATCATATCAACCAATTTGCTGGTATCCTTTTCAGTCACAGTATTTTTAAATTCAGTCCAGAAAGTTTTTATTTCAGACGTTTGAGAATGAACTGTTGTAATTAGTATAGCTAAAACAAAAGTCGTCAAAATTTTCCCCACCATATTAAATATTTTTCAATGATTATATTTTAAATTTAGATGCTTTACTATGCCGTGTGTTATAGCCTTTGCTTTCTTGTCCATTGTTTCTTTTTAACCTTCAATTTCAGAATATTTGATAAAACAATAACCCCATCAATATTATAGGAAAAGTAAAGACATGTTTCATTTAGATATTCTTCTTGTCCTGAAAAAGGTACATGAATTGGTGATTTTGGTGGAGAAGGGTGCCCTGACCAATCCCACATATATTTATCAGAAAAACACAAATTTTTAAGTGTGGCACTAAATACCAATATTTCTTCATTTGGCTTTAGCTTATAGGAGGAATTTTTTATGGCAGGAATTTCAAATTCCCACATATGCAATGGCCATCTATGATTACAAGTAGAAAGCATAAAGTTTTTGAAAATCAAAGTGTCTATCAAAACAGTATTCTTTGATTTGTTTACAAACCGGCATTTAATATATGCTGATGTGTCTGTTGCTGGATAATAGGTATTAATATTAGATTCAATAACTAACTGGTACTTTATGTTTAGCTTGCTAAGTGAGTCTATGTTTTTCTTTTGTAATAAAAAAAGGCTGACTTTCTCAATAGAAAGTTTTTCAATTTGAGCGCTACATATTGCTGATAGAAAAAATAAAATGCAAATAATAATGTAATGTTTTTTTGTATTCATTTTTTTGGTTTTTCAACAAAGAATCAATAATCGCGCCATAATTCTACCGCTGCTGCGGACATGTATATACCGTGTTATGGGCTTTTTTTATTGCAATGAATAATCCCCTGTACCATTAAAGGAAGTTAATGAGATGGTAGTAGTCCATGTGCCTGAAGTTCCCGAAGAACTTGTCCCATCTGCATCTTGAGCCCCAGAACCTGCCGTAAGTGTATTGTCAATTACCGTTGTCCCATCTGCATCTTTTACTACTAATTGAAAACTACCACTGGTAGCATCTATTGCCATATCCCAACCTATAGTTGAATTATTATTAGTGAAAGAGACTGTTTTTGATGCCGTTCCTCCTGCGCCACTAAGATCTCCTGATGTGTTATTAGCTGAAATATTAATTGTAGGGATTGGAATAATTAAAGGATAAGTACAACTTCCATCATCTTTCTTTGCTTTTTCATCGTAATTGTCAGCATTAACATCAATACATCCTTCCTTTTTACAACTCGTAAAAGTTGAAGTTATTCCTATACATAAAATTGCAATAGTTATAAATTTCACTGCTTTTTTCATAACTTTAAGATTAATTAATTATTTATAAATCGTACAAATATACCAAAAAAATAAAAGACCTGCATTAGGTGTATGAAAAAAATATACCATTAATAATTAAGTAAGCTGCTGCTGCGGACATGTTGTCCGTACCTTATTTAAAGCCCCCACAACATGTCGGCACTAGATGGTTTTTTTCACCACACGCTACAAAGCGTGCGGTAGCGGGGTTGTGCTTTCGTTTTTTTTATTCTTTAAACACAACTAATTCAATATCGCTTAGAATAGGTACGTCTTCATGATTACAAGAAATTCAATAGCTTAAATTACTCATTTATATAAAACAGAAATAAGTCTTCATTTATTTTTTTAATAATCTTCCTATTTTTTATGTTAGAACTATAGTACTTTACACCTTTTTTGTCATACAAACTTATATCCCAAAATTCGTCAGAAAATATTAAAGATAAGTTATCCACTTTACAACTCGAAGTAAATCTTGTTTCAATTTGTTTCTTCCATTTTTCATAATATAACAATTCACAGTTCCTCACAACTAGCTTATTATTACTGCTTTTTATTACTAAACTATCAACTTCTTTATATTTTTCTGTATATAGAATTGAAAAATTAATAGTAACAGAATCATTTGGAATGAATGTGAGATCTATTATAACTTTACTTGTTTTAAGATTCCCAGAGAAATTTATCGGTTTTATATAATACTGGAACTTATTGTTTCCTTTCATAAAAGTAACAAAATACTTATGACTAGATTGGGCAAATAAAGATTGTAAACTAAGAATAAACGCAATAATAAAAATACAACTATACTTCTTCTCCATATCTACTTAAGTTGTGTTAGGCCAAACAAGAAATTCTTGATTGACCTAACCATATTTATTTATTCTCCTGTTACAATTGTTTCATAAGTTTGGAAAAACCCTAAAACATCTGTTCTTTTTTGATCAACAGTTGATATCTTTGTAATACCTCCAGCTTTAGCTGCCTTACCAATACTAGCATCTTCTTCAAAATACAAACCAAAAACTACATAAGCTGTAGCTGTCCCAACCTTAGACCCAGTTGGATTACTTGTTGTTGCTACAGGCATAATCATGGAACAACTTGATAATAAGGCCGAACTAATAAGCACAATTCCCAAAAACTTTATTCTTTTCATAATTTTTAATAATAAATAATAATTTCTTACTCTTATGGTTTTTCGGTTACACCCGTTTTTATAGTGATTCTGCTCCACTTAATCTGTTATTATACTTACAGACATTATATTATAATCCTACCCAATAATGATATAACTCATCTAACCGCTTTGCAACTTTAAAAATACTCATTAATTTTAATATTAATAAAAAATTAGTCTCAGTATACTGCGACATAGGGAATGAAACACAACACGCATATATCATCAATGATGATATATCTATTACAGCTACACCTTGTTAATTTTTTATAAATCACACAAATATACAAAAAAATAAAAGACCTGCAAAATAGCTATGAAGAAATAAATACTATCTAAGTTGCTGCTGCGGATATGTTGTCCGTACCTTATTTAAAGCCCCGAAAACATGTCGTCGCTAGCTGGGGATGAAATCTAAAATGTCTCTATAATTTTCTGTATTAAAATTAACTGTTGTATCAATTGAATGTTCCTTTACAGAAATCAAAGTAACATTACTTATATTGAGATTATAATTACTCATATTCTCTAATGAATCAAATAAAACATTCTTACATGCCTTAATTTCATTAGTAATAATCTCAGGGTTAGAATATATAATAGTGATACTCTTGTTATACTTTAACAATTCAACTCCATTTAAAATATCAATTGTTTTCTCTAAACAAATAGAACATCCTTTTTTCGGAATAAAAATATACTTATGATCATTTTCATCAATATTTTCATCAAAAGTTTTTTTCAAATAATTAGATAGAGGAAAGATATCTCTATTTTCTATTGAAGAATTACTAGTACAGTAAGTAAACAAGAATAAAATAATGGTAGAGCAAATAACTTTTCTGTAATACATAAATTTACTAATTAATTTTAAATAAAGATAAATGATATGTTTTGCAATTAAAAATATCATCAGTCATCTTACCAATATAAATTCCTTTTTTAGAAGGATAAAACATATAAGGATAAAATTTATCCTTATCAAATTTTTGTTCATTTAAAATTTTAAAATCACCATCCATTATTATAACCGACCAATCATGAAATCTATTTACGGTTCCATCTTCTTTCTCAAAATTAGTAGGTAACATAACAAGCCTATAATACAAATTTCTATACCTATCATAAATTAAATTATGATACCTTCCCTGACTCATTTTAAACTTTTTAATGTTGCTTTTATTTGATTCATTAATTGTTTGAATTGTATCAAGATAAACACTCCTAACAGGCATAATGGTTTCATTCCCATCAACATCAATCTGATAAAGATTATGTGAAACTCCAAATGAATATACTAAATCATTTTTTCCCGTAACAATCCTTGTTGCCCAATAATCTAAATAATCTAAATCAGGTAAGTAGCAGTCTGGGAAAAACCCTTTATCATTAATTACTTGATTACCATTAATATTTATTTCAACCTCTAATGGTGTTTGATAATACAGGGTTCTATCATCATTGTAATTCATATTAATATCAGTTCTTGAAGATGATGTGTATATCACACCATTTTTAAATAAGATTTTATGTGTTTTATTTGCACATAAAACATAATTTTTATTATCCATATATAATGGGCAATCAATAACCCAATCATTGATTATTTTACCTTTTTTATTCAATAAAACAATGCAATTACATTCAGGCAATAAAGTAAAAATACTATCTAGGTTATGAATATAGATGTGAGAGTTTGTATAATACTCTTTTTTAAATGAATATTTACTAAACAAATTATCTAAAGGGATTATTAATCCATTTTCAATATCTAAGAGATTATAAAATATTATTTTTTTATTCTGAAGATGATATAAAAACAATGAGTCATTATGATAATATGCATTTGGCCATGAATTTGGAAGATTAATTTTTATATCAATATTATTAGATAATATTAATTCTGGCTTTTCTTCACAAGAATTAAATAAAAACATTGCAACTAATAACAAGAATGCCTTAATAACAATGTTTTTATTTAATATTTGTGATAAATAATACATTTAATTAAAATTACATTTCTGATAAATCAAGTACTAAAGTAATATATTGTTTTCCTGCTTTAATAATACAAAAATAAAAGACCTGCAAAATAGCTATGAAAAAATAAATACTATATAAGCTGCTGCTGCGGATATCTTGTCCGTACCTTATTTAAAGCTCCGACAACATGTCGGCGCTAGCTGGGATATAATCACGCACAATTGTATTATTTGCTTTGTTCTGTGGTTGTATTTTTTTCTAGGTTCTTTCCTAAGGACACCATATTCATTGGAGGTATAATTATTGTGCTACAACCAGACAAAGCTGTAAGGGCAGAAATGTAACTTCTTAGATAGGGAAACATAATAGCTGGTGCATTCACATAAAAATAGTTTTTTAAATGCTCCATCTTTAACACTTCTTTGAATTCAAAAGACCCAATCATTTTAACAGAAACTTTTAAGCCATCTTCAGATTTTAATGAAATTAATAATTGAACTTCGAATATCTTTTTCTCTTCATTAATTATTCCTTCTGGTTTAATTTTCACCTCAATTGATTTACCTTTAGTACTAGGTTCAATCTTAATTTTACTTTCAGTAATTATAAAACCTTTAAACTTAAAAGGAGCGTGAGTAATGTTTTGTTCTTCTTTCATGCTGCTAATGCAAAATTATTTTCACCACCAGAATGTACTACATCAGGTGTGTCATTTTTATGTGTTTCAATATCTTCAATTTGACTTTTCTCAAAATCTTCGTTAATTACTCTATAATTTATAAGTTCATCTTTAATTTTATTGAATTTAATTTTTGTATTATATAAGATACCAACAAAGTCAATTAAATCATCTTCAGCTTCTGTAAATGAAAATAAATCATTATGAGCAAATTCATAAGTGCATTCTTCTTGATAATCTTGTCCTTGAAAAATCTTTTCAGGATTATCAATATTAATCCAATCATCTTCTGTAAAGAAAACTAAACTTTCGTGTGGATACTTATCAATAAAACTGAATATAATTTCACTCTCAATTTCTTGATATTTTTGGTTATTATTAACCTCATCTATAGGATAAACTTTTATTAAATGCTCTTTACTAGAGGCATCATATTTATAAAGAATTTTAAGTTCTGATAGAACTACTATTATCTCTTCTAATTTAGATGTAATGTATGTTTTCGCATTTTCCATTAACACAAATATTATTTAAGAATTTTCTTATTTTTTCTGCTTTCTTTTTTGCCTCCATTAAGTTATCGGGAGTAATTTCAATATTTTTATAATCAGCTTCATTTCTTTTTCTTTTGAAACTGCTAAAATATGAATAAAATTTAGATGCATTCACAGCATTCAATTTCCTTATTTCATCAACAAACTTACTAAGATAAAAATTATGAGAACCACCTTTTATCCTAATTTCTTCGTCTACTTCTTCTTCAGTAAAATTACAATACTCATAAAAATAATGAATTAATAATTGTAAGGAGCTATAATATGCACAGTGAATTCCTGGAGAATAAAGGTTACTACTATTTAATATATCAATGGCAGTAAAGTTTTCTAACGATTTATTTTTAATAATGCTCAATCAATTAAACGTTATAAGTGCAAATGTAAATATTAATTATAAAATATAACAAATATATGATAAATATATTGTTTTTGTATGTAAAATAACGAAATTAACATGTTATTTAATATACTATTGTATTTTAATTTCACACAAATATACAAAAAAATAAAAGACCTGCAAGTACGGTTATGAAAAAAATGACCATTAATAACTAGGCAATAGTTGCAGGTCTTTTAAATTTATATGTATTTTAAACCGTAATAATTTCTACTCCGCTTCTAATACCTATTTCTTTATCTTTAATTACTGCCCATGCCACATATTCGTAGGTAGCATGATTGTCCATTTGTTTGGTATCGATATACGGACTGTAAGTATCGTGTGCAAGAAAAACAAAATCGTTATCGCCACTCACACGTCTGTAAATATTTACACCATCGGTTTGGCTTTTGAAAAAAGAAATTTCTACGCCATTGCTTACTCTTCTAAGACTTATAGTAGGTTTGAAAGTTTTAGGGTCGAAACTTATTTCTTCGCCAATAATATCAAATTTTTCGCCCACTTGATCGTTATAATCAGCACTTGCTTTAATTTGCTGAGCCAAACCACGACTAAAATCTATTACATTTATGCGGTCGTCGCGAGTCTTTTTTACCTGTTCGCGTTTTTGGTCAATCAGGCTTTTCTCTATCTTTAGGTCGGCAAGATATAATGCCACAAAAGCCTCAAAAGCTTTAATCTCTTCCTCATTAATACCATAATGATTTACTTCTTTTTTTACGGCCTCTAAAAACCCAACTAACCAAACACCAAGTTGAAACTTGTCTTTTGGTATGTAATCTTTTTTTCTCATAATTTTTAATTTTAAAAGTTAGTATTAATAAAATATTTGTAATGATTAGTAAATAAAAGCATGCCATTAACAACTGAGGGACTGTCCTCAGTAAGTGGGGAACTGTCCTCAATAACTGAGGGAATGTCCTTAATGGCTGAGGGAATGTCCTCAATAACTGAGGGAATGTCCTCAATAACTGAGGGAATGTCCTCAATGACTGAGGGGATGTCCTTAATGACTGAGGGAATGTCCTCAATGACTGAGGGGATGTCCTTAATGACTGAGGACGTGTCCTCAAGGCATTGTTCAACAAATTGTGCCAATATCCCCCAAAATCGATATGTATATATGCAAACTGTCATTATCCTATAACTTCTTTAATTTTTGTAAATGGTATAACATCTAAGTAGCCCATTTCTATTAATCTGTTTTCGCTAAGTTGTTTTAGTTCTTCGGCTTTTAGTATGTCTTTTTTGTTAATTGGCATACATATTTCACCAATTCCTTTGCCTGTGTAGCAAATAAGTTTTGTTTGGTCGTGCGAAATTCGTTTAAAACAGTATGGCATCATTATTCCGCTGTGTAATTCTAATTGTCCTATAGCTTGTTTTGATTCTACTTCCATATTTTATTTTATTTTAATTTTGTATACTGCAACTTGTAATTTGTATCCTGCATCCAATTTCAATTTACAAACTTAAAATCACAATTTTCTACTTTTTTATTTATCCATTTTTCTATTAGCAACAGCAAATCCATTTTGCGTAGGGGTTTATGTATAATTTCATTGCATCCGGCTTTTTTGCATTTTTCTTTTACACAATTATCGTAATCCATTGTTTGTATAAGTACAGGAATATCAACAGCTATTTTTTTTATTTTTTCTGTTGCAATATCTCCGTTTGCAAAGGGCATTTTGTAGTCTAACAAAACCAGCGATACATCTTTGTTTTGTTTGTATAGCTTAACTGCCTGCTCGCCGTTGTATGCATTTATTATTTCTATGTTTGTTTGTTTTAAAATTTCTTTAATAAGCATTAAAGTAGTGGTGTCATCGTCGGCTATTAGAATTTTTTTATTTTGCCAGATATTGTTAAATCTGCATATATTGTTTGGTTCTTTTTTTTGGTTCTTACTTGCTTTCTTTTTTTCTATAATCATATAAAATAATTTCAATTTTTTAATGAAGGAAAAAACAACCTCCTACATATACTATAGAGTCTGTTTTTAAAAAAGGTAATCAGTAAAAAAATAATTGTTTAAAAAAAAAGCTTGTAAGTTGTTTAATGCGTGCTAGAAAAAAGTTGAAAACTTTTTCAGTTTTTTTTATTTTTTGCAGCGTATTTGAAGAAAAAATAGACCAAAAGCGATAAAATTACTATCGAAAACAGAATTTTTAGATAAAAATAGCTGTTGAATTTTGTTTTAATTGGCGAAATATTTCCAATTAAAATATAGTTTGACCAATAATACGGATGTGCATCGTCCTTAAAAAATGTGTTTGCCAAATAATTGGTTTTTGCGTTTTGCAGTGCTTCATCTTTTTGCAGTCCGGTGTTTATGTTGTTGTAAAATTTACTTATTAGTTGTGAGCCAAAATAATCGTTTACATCCCACAGTGTAAGCACTATTGCGGGACAACCTGTGTGTATAAATGCGCGTGCCAAATTATATAATCCTTCGCCACTGTACAATTTTCCATATCCTGTATTGCATCCGTTAAGCACCACCAGCGATGCTTTTAATTGCATATTGTAAAGTTCGTAGGTGTTTAGGCAATTATCTTCAATGGTATCGGGCGTGTATGTAAAAAAGAATTTCGACAGTAATGGATTTTCATCGCTAATGCTTGTGTGCATTGCCAAATGCAAAATATTGTATTTGCCTGCATTTTGTTTAAAATAATGCTCGCTGGCTTCATCGTCAACAAAGTTTTTTCCGCCAAACAGCTCGCTAATGTATTTTGTTTCTGTTTTAGCGTATTTAATATGCTTAAGCAAATCTTTGTGTTTTAAATATTCCTTATTGCTTTCTTCAATATTTTCTAAGCGCAGATAATCGGGGGCAAAGGCTGCCAGTTTGTTGTTATTGTAGCGTTTTTTATTGTTGTGCATATATTTTAAACTTGCACTGTATGTGTACGAAATTGCATTATTATAAATTAAATATTGCAGATTTTTATAATCGCACACATCTGCTTTATCGCTTTTAATAAGCACCCCAAAGGGTATGTATAGCAGTTTATCATCGGGTACAATTATTAGTTTTTTGTTTTTTATTTTTTCCCTTGCCGGATATATCAGCAAGTCGTACAATTTTTTCGATACCGATGTAAATTTATTAAAGCTTTGTTCCGAAGTGTTGAGCTGCTCCACACATTCTCTTAAATCTAATATGTTTTCAACAAATGTGCTGTCAATGGTGTTTACTATTAGCTGTGTGCTTTGCTGCTCTATTACAAAACAAATTAGCAGTGTGTCTGCCATGCAGTATTCAAGTAATACCTCGTTGGGCTGTAGTTTTGTTTGCAAATTACTTAATGATATTGTGTTGTTGTTACAACTTCTGTTTTTATATAATGGATAGTGTTGTTCGGTAAACATTTTTAGTTTATCGTGTTTTTGCATTAAATTGTTTATTCTTTTTTGCTGATAATTGTAGTTGTCTTTATTGGTTTTTGATTGTATTATTGATATTGCCGATTTTAATTTTTTATCGTAGCTATATAGTTTTGCCAGTGTTTTGTCGGTTTTTATTGCTTCAAGTTCTGCCATCGATTTGTATAGCAATGATGCTTTTCCTTTTTCGGAATACTCAAACAGCTTGTTCAGATATTTTTTATTGGAGCTTACTTTATATAATTCGTAAATTGTTTTTAGTGCATTGTTAACGGTTTCTTTATAGTTGTTGGCAAAGCTTAAATTACTTTCTTCGCTAAAAAACTCGTTTCTCGATTTATCAATTAATGCAAATGTAAGTTCAAAAGTTTCAAAACTTGCTATAAGGTTTTTCATTTTTCCGGTTTGCTTATATAGCAAATAAAAAGCATGAGCTTTGTACCGGATTGCGTATAATAATTCATCACTTAATATTAATTGTTCGGTTTTGGGGTTTGAGTAGATATTTGTATCGTTAAAATCATTAATAACAATTGTAATACTTTTTTGAAAATATTCAATTCCCTTTTTATATTGTTTTGTGTTTTTGTAGAAATATCCCAAATAATTTAATGAATTAGAAATTAATAAAATACTATCGGGGTATTGTTCTAAAATTAAATTATGAGATTTTAAAAATAATTTTTCACCCTTATCAAATTCTTTATTGTTATAACAAATTAATCCATAGCTTTTATATGCAGCCGATAGTGCGGATTTATATTTTTCGGGTTCTTGTTCAAATAGTAGTATTGTTTTTTTATAGTAAGTAATTGCAGTTTCTTTCTGTTTAAGTTCACTATAAGAATAAGCAATATCGGAATATGCTTTACCAATATAATCTGCATTTTTTTTAGAATATAATTTTGTTGCCTGTTTTAAATATTCAATTGCCTTAGTATGTTTTTTCTGAAAAGCATAATTATTACCAATAAGGTGAAGTAAATATCCTTCGGTATTTGGCTCGTTAATATTATTATTTCTAAGAGTAAATAATGCTTTGTTGTAATACAGGTCAGCTTGATAAAAATCGCCATTATCTTTGTATTTATGACCAATTCTATATAATGAATCGATGGAATTGCTAAGTGAGAGTGAGTCGATATTATTTGTACCTGTAATGTTAAATACAAAAGCCGGATTAAAATAAAAAGCAAAAAGCAGAAACAATAATACTTTTGTTCTCATTGGTTACATTAAAATAATATAAGATAACAAACATACAAAACATAAATAAAAAAAGCAGGACAATTGTCCTGCTTAATATTTAATATCTTCCTCCTCCGGGTTTTTCTGGTGGTGTTGGTGGTGGATTTGGTGGCGGATCAGGTATTGGGTCTGGTGTCCTTAACAAATAAAGCAAATCATCTAATTTCATAATGCTAAAGTATTAAATAGTGCCTACTCTATTAATGCTTTTCGGCTTCCGCATTTTATTTTTTTATTTTAATTTTTCCAATATTTCTTTTGCTTTGCTATTGCAGTAATAACTGCTGTTTGCAAGTTCTTCGAATGCCTTAATGGCTTCTTGGTTATTTTCTACTTTGATATAACTAAGTGCGAGATACCATTTTATTTTGTCAATTAAAATATGGTTTTTTTTGCCAGATATGCTTTCAAGATTTTGTATTGCTTTATCAAATTTGCCCGTTTCGATATATGCCATGCTTAAATAAAATTTTGCTTTAACATTTTCGGTATCCTCTAATAAAACCTTTTCAAGTATTATTATTGCATTATCATAGTGATGCAGGTCGTATTGTATCAGTCCTTCCGATAAAGTTGATATATTATCGTTTCCGCTTCTTGATAATTCACCTGAATAAGTAAATTTATAATATTGAGCAAATAACTCATCGTTAGTCATTTTTTTAACATACAATTGCGAAACAATTATACTTGCAACAAGTATTAATATTACTGCGGCAGCAGCATATAAAATTAGTTTGCTTGTTTTTTTCTTCCCACCGCCCTGAGCTTGTTGTTCAATTTCATGCTCAATATTTTCTAAAGTATTGTGATACGATAATGTGTCTTTATCATTAAGAAATTGATTTAACGATTTTTGTAGTTCAAATTCTTTTTTCAATTCAGAATTTTGGTTTAATTCTTTTTCAAAGGCAAGCTTTTCGGCTTCATTCATTTCTCCTTCAAAAAAGGCGTAAACCCTGTCAAAATGTTTACTTTTTGTTTTCATTTTCAATGGTTTTTTTATAAATATTTCTAAAATATTCAAAACAACGTTGTTTTTTTATCTTCAAGTATTTTTCACTTAATTTCATTCTTTTTGCAATTTCCTTGTATGAATTACCTTCCGATTTTAACAAAAAAATCTTTCTGCAATCCGTTTGCAACAGATTAAAGCATTTTAATTTTAATAATAATAATGATCTTTCTTTTTCATCATTTTTTTCAATATCAATTTTATCCTCATCCTCATTTTCAGCTTCAATTATATCTTTATAATGTACATACTTTTCTTGATCCGATTGTTTTTTTATTATAAGCTTATTTTCTTTTTGCCATTCGTATAAACATGTTTTTAAAATATATTGCTTATAATCATTTATTTTAACCTTTGATTCTTTTAAACTTACTCTTATTTTAATTAAAACTACTTGGAAAATATCATCTACTCCGTTTTTTGGTCCTTCATTATTTTCAAAATATTCTACAATGTCCGGTTTAATATTTTCATACAAATATTTTAATATTTCATTGTTATCACTTTTTATTCCTTCTGTAATTTCCGTATCGCTAAATATTCTTCCCTTCATATAGTAAGAGTATAAAATTTGAAAAAGTAATCAGTAAAATTCAAATAATTTGTAAAAAATGCAATATTAATCATTCTATTTTCTTTATGTAGCCTTATTTTAGATAATGTGAAAAAAAATGAAAAAAAATTGAAAAAAAAATAAAAAAGAGAGAGAAAAAGATGAAAAAAGGGTAAAAAGGGGTAAAAAAAAAGCTTTAAATTGACAAAATTGATCATTTTTTGTCATAAATTTTGGCTTTTTTCATGCTCATTTCTTTCAAATAAAATCCTATTTTTATAGTTTGTAATATTTAGATTTGCAAATATTATGTTTAGAGCTTTACTAATTTTTGTTATACTTTTTTTATCAGTATCTAATATATTTTCTCAAACTATTAGCGGGTATGTGTATAGCGAAGAAAACACTCCCTTACCTTTTGTAAACATCTATATAAAATATACCAAAATTGGCACAATAACCGACGAAAACGGTAGGTTTTTCCTGCAACTTGACGAAGGCGATTATGAGGTGGTATTTTCTACTTTAGGATATGAATCGAAAACATTACCTATATTAATTTATAAAAAGGATTTAGTAAAAAATATCTGGTTAGAGTCATCGTTTTATGAAATTTCACAAGTAGAGGTTTTAAGCAAAAGACGTGATCCTGCTTATGAAATAATTCAAAATGCAATAAAATCAAAAAAAGAAAATAACAAATCGGTGCAATCTAGCAGGTGTAATGTATATATAAAAGCAAAGGAGATAATTTCGGAAAAAGAAAGAAAAAGAAGAGAAAAACTTAAAGAGCAGGATAAAATAGAGGAAGAAAACAGCGATAAAGAAATTGAACCCGAAGATCCTGAAAAAAAACTAAAGGCTGAAGAACGAAAACGCAAAGCAGAACAAAAAAAATTAGCCCACAGTATGAATATGGTTGAAATTCAGATGCAACGCAATTATCAATATCCAAATAAAGTAAAAGAAATAAGACAAGCATATACCAAATATGGCAATAGCAGAGGTTTGTTCTTTTTAAATTCAAGCGAGGCAGATTTTAATTTTTATAATAATTTGATAAGGATCGATAATTTAAATGAAATTCCTTTGATCTCTCCTTTAAATCCAACATCAGTTATTTCATATAAGTTTAAACTGATAAATTCGTCTGTTTATAAAAATCAGTTGGTGTATCATATAAAAGTAATTCCCCGAAAAAAAGGCAATGCTACATTTCACGGTTATATTGATATTGTTGATGCTTCGTTTGCAATAAAGTCTGTTGATCTGGCAATTGAAAAAGGAGGATTGATGTTTTACGATAATTTTACTGTTAAGCAAAAATATGATATAATTAATGATTCGATATGGATAATTACAAGGCAGGAATTTGATTATTTTACAAAAGCGGGAAAAAGAAATTTTAAAGGAAATACAGTTGCAAAATACGATAGTATAGAACTAGGCGTAAAATACCCAAAACGATATTTTAAAAACGAAGTATCTGTAACTACACAAGAAGCCTACGAAAGAGATTCTTCATATTGGGAAGATATAAGACCGGAACCGCTATCGGTAGAGGAGCAACGCATTATTTTTATTCAGGATAGTATTAAAGCAGTTTATAATACTAAAGAATATCTCGATTCTATAGACAGGGCTTACAATAAAGTTACTATTGGAGATTTAGCATTATGGGGTGTTGGCTTTTTTAATCGCGAAAAAAAACGACATATAATGTTCCCTTCTTTAACAAGCCTGGTTAATCCATTTTCGATAGGGGGTATGAGAGCAGGATTTTATTGTTCGGCTTTTCAGAAATTTGAAAATCATAGTAACGTTTATGCTTATACAAGTATGCATTACGGATTTAGAAATCAGGATGTAAAAGGACGCCTGTATACAAGATATTTATACAATGCTATGAAACAATCGAGCATTTCTGTAAGCACAGGTTTAGGTTTCGATGAAATTCAGTCCAGTCAGTCTTTTACAGGTTTAATGGATAGAGCAAATTATGTGGAATCGCTGTTTTTTGATATATATCATAGCACAGAGTTATTTAATGGGTTTTATTTTGGAGCATCGGTTTTTGCACAGAATTACAAACCTATAGATTCTTATGAGTTTGGTCCTATTAGTGAAAATTTTGTTGAAGATAATGTTCCCCGTTCTTTTGAGCCTTATAACCAATTTTCAATATCATTATCTTTTTCGTATGTGCCTTTTCAAAAATATATGACAGAGCCACGCAGAAAAATAATACTTGGTAGCGATTGGCCAAGATTTACTTTTAGAGTAAGACAAGGAATCCCGGATATTATTAATAGTGATGTAAATTTCACATATATTGCAGGTTCAATAAGTCAGACATACAAAATAAGTACTTTAGGCTCTTCAACAGCAAAAGTTGCAAGCGGAAAATTTATAAGCACAAAAAAAATGCATTACGAAAATTATAAAATATTTCCACGTGGCGACGATTGGTTTTTTTCTTCACCAATGCAAAACCAATTACAGGATACTACTCTAATTACCGATGATGTTTTTTTTGAAGCTCATTATGTTCATCATTTTAATGGAGCATTGCTTAATAATATCCCTTTTATAAAGAAGATAAAGGTTTTTACTACTGCAGGAGCAAATTACACATATATACACGATGTTAAATATCATTATATTGATTTTTATGCAGGACTTGAAAAATCGATAAGAATTCAACGACAAAGATTCCGGCTTGGAGTATATTTTGTTTATGGAGGCTCAAACAACAGAACCACAAGACCTACAATTCAGTTTTCAATAAGTCATTATAATAAACGTGAAAAGAGCTGGGAGTATTAAGTGTTTGGGTATGTCACTCTAGGTGAAGCTTTCATTTTATAGCAATGCAAGGCATTTATTTTATTTCTTTGTCCCTTTGGCAAGCTAAGTGTTACACTTTTGTGTTAAAATTTTATTGATAAATGTAGAATTTTCCAACATTTCGCTAATGCTTCAGTCGGGATACTCCATATTATTAAAATAAAAAGCCAAGCTTTTGTTCATTGCAATTGTGGTAGTTCTATTTTGAGATTATTTTCCATGCCCAATCGGGTGTATTATAAATGTTTGCATTCCTCCGGTAAACCCTAATTTATCATCGACAAATTTCTTGTCATACCAAGTCATTGCTACAGTGGAAATATCCATGGCAGCAGCACAAAGGTATATGTTTTGGGATACGGCGCTGGTCTGATTTCCGGCATAAAAGTCTTTTCCTCCCAGTCGTTCAAGCCATTCGTTTGTCATATCATCTGTATTGATTCCAAGTATGATGATAAGAGGAGCCTTATTCACAAAATCCTGAAATGCCATTTTAGATCGAATATCCTCTTCCAGTACTTTGTCCAGATTATTCTTTTCAGCATCGTATTTATGTACTCCATACATAGACGCAACATATAGGTGATGCTTCCATAAGAGAGGAGCTGTGCTTTTTCCGTTATCCCTGTTAATACCACATGCAGCCCACAATATATTCGAAATTTCCTGTAAAGTAAACTCCTTTTCCGTCATATCTCTTTTGGATTCTCTATTTTTGAATGCTTTGTAAATTGATTGGTCTTCTGGGAATTTTACTTCAGGAAGTTCAATGTTTTGTTCTTTAAGAGTTGTTTGAGAATTCATTCTGTTTTTCTGGTTTTCGATTAAAATTTGCGCAAATATGCATTAAAGCTTTTAAAATATTGAGAATATTATGGTTTTATATTTTTCACAAAATCAAGAAAAAGAGGATTACTTTATGATTCTTCAGGTGTTTCAGTACAAGCATAAAGCCTACAATCGCCATGCTCGCTTATGGTCTTTTTCTTTCTGTCACTTATGAGCAAACTCAACTTGCCAGAAATAAAGAAGCCCAAACAACTTTGTTGTTAAGGCTTCTTTTGTGAACCTAAGAGTACCTAGATTGAACACCTTAAAGGAGGATATTTAGTTGATATTGAATACTAATGCAAGAATTTAGAAAAATAATTAGATTATTAACATCGGGATTTTCTACCTTTCAAATAAATTGATGAAACAATTATTATTTTGAAATATAAAAATTACACATTAACTTTAATCCGAAATTATTACATACTGTTTTGATTTTACAAATTAATAATTAATGAGTCTTTTTAAAAAAAAACGAGATAATAATAATGTATGCGAACATATTAACAGCTGTCCAATAGCTAAAGATGGAAAATGTGCTCTAATTAAATTCAATTCTATGACTATGTCTGAAATAGTGGAATTTATACATCAAGAAGGGAATTCAAAAGAATTAATAGATCATTACAAAAAGTGTCAACATGTGAGAAAGGCAATTTCCTAATATGGATTTTACAGTACATTATTATTATTTTCATAAATATCTAGAATTAACTGTTTATACTAGCATATATATACTGAATTTATGTTTTATTGACGTTAAAATGATTAAATAGTTGCTTTGATTTTGTGGTTTATTTCTCTTTTAGATAAAACAAACAAATTTAATTTTAATTTAAGTGCAAGCTTTTTGTTTTAGCTTGTCTTATTATTAAGAATTAAATATAAGCTAAAAATAAAAGCTATTAAAATTCCATTTATTACTTTTATCCCGTAATAATTATTGCAAAATTATTTAATGGGACTTGAAGCTATATTCAACCAAGTAATGATTCTTGGTATTGTTGGCATTATTGGTGTTGTTGCAGCAAAACTTAAAATCATTTCAACTCAGGCAAACGAAAGTCTAGCTGGCATTATTATTAATATCACAACCCCATTTATGATAATCTCCTCATTATCTAATATGGAGTTTACACGAGAAATTGTAAATAATAGTATTTGGGTTCTTGTGTTTTCATATTTGGCCATTTTCGTATTAATGGGATTAGGTTATTTTTCTCGCAAAATTCTTGGTCTAGAGGATAGTCTGGGAAAAGTTCATCTATTGCATACCACATATGGCAACATTGTATTTCTGGGGTTTCCTGTTCTAAACGAACTTTTCCCTGGAGGCGAAGCCTTGCTTTATGCTGCTATTTATCAGGTTGCCTCAAATAGCCTAATGTGGACAATGGCAATCTATATTCTTGGAAAAGATAAAAATAAAAACATAAAATATAATCTTAAAAAGTTTGCAAACCCCAATACAATAGCTCTTTTTATAGGATTAATCTTAATGACTTTTCAAATAAAATTACCCGAAGTATTAAATAAATCTTTGGGGGGTCTAGGTAACACAACCATATATCTTGCAATGATATATATTGGTGCTTTACTTGCCAATATTAAGCTAAGCCAAACAATAAAACAATTACATATTTATTTTCTTACTTTCAATAAGCTAATTTTTGGACCATTTATAGTATTGCTAATAATCCATTATTTTGTAAAACTTACTGGTATTAACTTTGGACAAATTGCTCTTTCTACTATTGTTCTAGAAGCTGCAATGCCTTGTATGGTAATCATAATAATATTGGTGAAAAAATATGGTGGCAATGAAAAAGCAGCAATAGAAAATCTTTTCATTACAACAGTTCTGAGTCTTTTAACTCTACCTCTCATTTATTATTTAATAACACTTGTAACGAAATATTTATAAAAAAACCTCGTAAAATCACGAGGTTTAATTATGTGACCCAGAGAGGGCCAAAGTCGAACCCCTTGATTGATGATATTCAGCGACATTAAGGCTTTTGAATAATTATATCAATACTTAACTCAGATAAATATGATGATATGCTCAGGTTTGAAATTGAATTAAACAATCTAACAGATGATATACTAGAAAAGAAAAAACGTAAAAGCCTAATGAAATCAAGACTTAATAAGCTAAATCGAACTAGACAAAAGGATTTTTTAATTAATTATTTGTTAAGAATATATTATTATTTAATTTTGGCTCAAATATTACTAATTAAAAATTATTTTATATGAAACTAAAAAGAATCACTTTATCAATGCTGTTTATTCTCGTATTTACAGGATTGTATGCACAAAATTCAGTTACTGCCTCAGGGGGTGATGCCTCTGGTAGTGGTGGCACTGTGGCCTATTCAGTAGGACAAATTGTGTACACTACTAATACGGGAATTGATGGTACAGTAGCACAAGGAGTGCAGCAGCCATACGAAATTTCGGTAGTTCTGGAAATTGAGCAAGGCAAAGATATTAATTTAAATGTTTCTGCTTATCCAAATCCAGTAACAGATTACCTTACACTGAAAATTAATAATTCTGATGTTTCAGGTTTAATCTATCATTTATATGATATTAATGGAAAGCTTTTAGAAAGCAAAAATATTGGTGCAAATGAAATAAGTATTAAAATGAATTATTTAGTACCAGCGAATTATTTTCTGAAAGTAACTAAAGTAGACAAAGAAATTAAAACATTTAAAATCATTAAAAAATAAGAAATTATGAAAAAATTATTTACAATATTAGCAGCAGTATTATTAACTGTAAGTGTGTTTGCTCAATCACCAGAAAAAATGAGCTATCAGGCAGTAGTTAGAGATGTAGGCGATGTACTTGTTACAAATACTACAGTAGGAATGCAAATTAGTATTTTGCAAACTTCTCCAACTGGTACAGCAGTTTATGTAGAAACCCAAACACCCACAACAAATACCAACGGTCTATTAAGCATAGAGATTGGTACAGGTACAATTGTAAGTGGCGATTTTACAACTATCGACTGGAGTGCAGGACCATATTTTATTATGACAGAAACCGACCCTGCAGGCGGAACAGCTTATTCAATTACTGGTACCAGTCAGTTATTAAGCGTGCCTTATGCTTTACATTCAAAAACCGCAGATGGTATTACAGGTGGTATAACAGAAACCGATCCTATATTTGGAGCATCTATTGCTAATGGAATTACAGCTTTAGATACAGCTAATTGGAATACACATACTATTGAAGTAGATGGCGATATAACAAATGAATTAAATACTACAGTAGTGTTAAACGGTACAAATCTAGAGACTAGTGATGCTGGTGGAACAATTATTACAGATTTAAGTACATTGGTAGATGATGCAGATGCTGACCCAACAAATGAATTAAATACAACAGTAGTTTTAAACGGTACAAATCTAGAGACTAGTGATGCTGGTGGAACAATTATTACAGATTTAAGCACATTGGTTGATGATGCAGATGCAGACCCAACAAATGAATTAAATGCTACAGTAGTTTTAAACGGTACAGATTTAGAGACTAGCGATGCTGGTGGAACAATTATTACAGATTTAAGCACATTGGTAGATGATGCAGATGCAGATCCAACAAATGAATTAAATGCTACAGTAGTTTTAAACGGTACAGATTTAGAGACTAGCGATGCTGGTGGAACAATTATTACAGATTTAAGTACATTGGTTGATGATGCAGATGCAGACCCAACAAATGAATTAAATACAACAGTAGTTTTAAACGGTACAAATTTAGAGACTACCGATGCAGGCGGTACAATTATTACAGATTTAAGTACATTGGTTGATGATGCAGATGCAGATCCAGCAAATGAATTAAATACTACAGTAGTTTTAAACGGCAATAATTTAGAGACTACCGATGCAGGTGGTACAATTATTACAGATTTAGGTACATTGGTAGATGATGCAGATGCAGATCCAGCAAATGAATTAAATACTACAGTAGTATTAAACGGAACAAATTTAGAGACTACCGATGCAGGCGGTACAATTATTACAGATTTAAGTACATTGGTTGATGATGCAGATGCTGACCCAACAAATGAAATCCAAAACCTTACAGAAGTATTAACACAAGGTAATGATGCAGGGAATAACGACATTGTTAATGTTAATAATATTGGAATTGGAACTACAACTCCTTCTGCGAATTTAGATGTAGTTGGTAATGTCCAGATTGTTGATGGAACACAAGCTGATGGCAGAGTATTAACATCTGACGCAACTGGTAATGCAAGCTGGGCTGGTTCTATTGGTTTTTATGCTTATAGAGCAGCTACTGGAGCACTATCTAGTGGGACGACATACACAGCAGATGGAAAAATGTTTGATATCGGCAATGGCTGGAATGTATCTAACAGTACTTATAATGTTCCTGAAACAGGTTTGTATATGTTTAATATATCTCATTGTTTTGGTGCAGCTGCTGGAGGGACAATGATATTTGATGCCAAAGTAAATGGTGTTACTCAATCGCGGAAATATGGTAGAGTAGCGTTTAGTGCTGGTCCACAGGTATGGGAAACAACCTTCTTGTTAAATTTAACTGCTGGTGATGTCGTTTTATTTTTTTATACAGGAACTGGAATGACTACTTATGGAAATGCAAATCCAGCTGTTTATAGGTCTCAAATTACAGGTCATAAAATTAAATAAACTGTAATATTGAATTACAGGCACAATAGAATTAAAAACGAGCAATATTTATTGCTCGTTTTTTTATACATAATTTTCATACATAAGTAATGATAATTTAGAAAAAAATCTGCTTTTATATACAAAACAACTTTCTCTTCTTTATCCCCCACTGTTATCTCGTGTCCTTAGTTCAACAAAGTATCCAGATTAAGAAAATACCACTTTCCAAACAAAAAATTTCAAAAAACAACATGCTCCCACCGCTGCCGCATTCTATGTTAAAAACCAAATAAAATAAAATAAATTATTCAGCGAACTTGTAAATATTTACGTATTTACTTCCCCTATTAATAGTAGCAAAAACTCTGCTTAATATTTTACATCTAATGTTATTCATAACTAACATAGGGTTTTTACCTTCATCTATCTTCTTTAGATAGTATTCTGCAATTTCTTTATCATATTTTTTAAAACTCAAAGCACACATGTTTAAGAGCGATTTCATTTTCTTGTCAGCAAAATGATTTACTCTGGTTCTGCCTTTAACACTAGACCCAGAAGAATACTCAAAAGGAGCAACACCAGCATAGCAAGCTAATTGTCTCCAGTTGTCAAAAGCTTCAAAACATTTCGTTGTTAGAATTAAATAAATTGCTGTTTGCTTACCTAAGCCAGGAATACTGGTTATAAGTTCATATTGCTCTTTCATTTTATTGTTATTAGTGATAATCTCATGCATTTTGTGCTCTAATACGCTCAGCTGCTTCTTAAGCAATACTATAGTTTTTGCATTGATCTTAATTACATCCTTAATAATGTTGTCGGGGAGGAATCCTTTTACCTCTTTGGTTGTATCCATTATTTTTAAGGTTTTCATTAATTTTTCTCTTTCGCTAAATAACATTTTCAATTGAGCAATTTCTTTTTCAGGAATAGAACTTAACTTCAATTTATGGATATTGGTAAATGCATAATTATTAGACCTAAAAAAAGGCCACCCTTTTGAGGCAGCCTTTTTAACTCAGAAAATAACTTAAACTTATTTCTTTATGAGTTTAATTGTTTTACTTATTCCATTATTTACAAACTTGATTAAATAAATACCCTGAGCCTGATCTGAAATATCAATCTGACTTTCTGTATTTTCAAGTTTTCCAGAAGATATCTGTCTTCCTGCAATATCTGTAATTATATAATTATAATCTCTATCTGCAGAAATTGTATATATTCCTGTTGATGGATTTGGATAAACTTGAATAAAGCTATTCTCAATATCGTCAGCAATTCCACTACAAATTTCTATTGTAACCGTAATTGTATCCATAGCTTCACAACCCAAAGTGTCCATTGCAGTAACAAAGAAAACATGAGTTCCAATTCCTAAGCCAGATGAATCAACAATTATTGTTTGTGTTGTTTCTCCAGTAGACCACAAATATGTATCAAATACTCCTGCATCAATCATAGCTGTATCTTCTGCACAAATTGTAGTATCAGCACCTAAATCTACCATTAATGAATTTACAGTCAATGTTGTTGCAACAACACTATCACAAGACATAGCAGTAGAAAGAGTGTCATAATAAACACCAGAAGCATATTGATATGCACCTTCTAACATTATACTATCACCACTACATATAGTAGCCATTTCAAATACATAAGATGGTTGACTAACAGTAATTGTAAAACTACAGCTAGCAGTATTACCACCAATATCTGTTACAGTATATTCCTCTGTTGTAACGCCTATTGGGAGAGTTGAACCACTTCCCATTCCAAGTGTCAATAAAGTTGATTGACCTGAACAGTTATCTAATCCAACAGGAGCTGAATAATTAACTATTTGATCACAAACAACAGTATCGTTAGGACAAACAATTGTTGGTGCAGTTACATCAGTAATTACAACATTTTGTGTTTGTGTAGATGTATTGCCATTACCATCATCATAAGTCCACGTAACAAGAGTTGTTCCTTGTGTATTAATTGGTAATGTAGCATCGTTAGTTACTG
>CAYTWH010000034.1:19089-34102 GCA_964442075.1 uncultured Bacteroidales bacterium | reverse complement strand
TAATATTATTGATTGAAATACCTATAAACAAGTTCTGCTTTTGATTTTCCAATAATTTTTGCCAATTTATCGGTATTAGTTTTTTTAATTATTTCAATTGATTTGAAGTGGGACAGAAGTGTGGTAATGGTTTTTTCTCCAATTCCTTTAATATTTTCAAGTTCTGATTTAATAAAGTTTTTTGAACGTTTATCTCTATGAAAAGTGATACTAAAACGATGTGCTTCGTTTCTTAATTGTTGTATAAGCTTAAGTGTTTCGGAATTTTTATCAAGATATAAAGGAACAGGGTCATTTGGATAAAATAATTCTTCAAGTTTTTTAGCAATACTAATAACTGCAATTTTATCAATTAGTTTTAGCTTATTTAGTGCATTTAATGCAGAATTAAGTTGCCCTTTGCCACCATCAATAATAATTAATTGTGGTAATGATGATTTTTCATTTAACAATCGTTTATATCTTCTAAAAACAACTTCTTCTATTGATGCACAATCGTTTGCTCCTGTTACAGTTTTAATATTATATTTTCTGTAATCTTTTTTGCTTGGCTTTAAATCCCGAAATACTACACATGCAGAAACAGCATTTGTTCCCTGAATGTTTGAATTATCGAAACATTCAATATGAACAGGTAGTTTTTTTAATCTCAAATCTTTTTTAACAACTTCAATTTTTCGGTTGCTGTTTTTCTTTTCTGCCAGCAACAATCTTTTTTTATTAATATCATTTTTGTAATGCAGAACATTTCTTGCTGAAAGATCAAGAAGTTTTTTTTTGTCCCCATGTTTCGGAATAATTAATTTAGTATTGGGCCAATTAAAATCAATTTTAAAAGGTATAATTATTTCTTTAGCATTACTGAATATTTTATTGCGAATTTCAGTAATTGCCATAGGTAATAAATCGATAATATTTTCATCTAATTTCTTTTTTATTTCTATTGTGTGAGCTTGAATAATTGCACCATTTACAAGTTTTAAAAAATTAACATAGGCGCTATTATCATCATCAGTAATAGAAAAAACATCAACATTATTTATTGCAGGATTTACAATTGTGGACTTGCTTTTATATTTTTCAATTATTTCAATTTTTTCTTTTATTTGCTGTGCTTTTTCAAATTTTTGTTCTGAAGCAAATTGCTCCATTAATTTTTTTAAATATTGTAATACTGTTTGAATATTGCCTTTTAAAATATTTTTTATTTCTGTAATTGATTGATTATAATCCTCTTCTTCTTGTTCGCCTATGCAAGGAGCTAAACAATTATCAATGTGAGATTCAAGACATACTTTAAATTTCCCGTTTTTAATATTCTTTTCCGATAAATTATATTTACATGTTCTTAGTTTGTATAATTGTTTTATCATGTCTAATAATGTTCTCACCATTATTACAGAAGTGTAAGGTCCAAAATATGTTGAACCATCTTTTAATATCGTACGGGTTTTAAATATTCTTGGAAACCTCTCATTTTTAACACATATCCACGGAAAAGTTTTATCATCTTTTAACATTACATTGTATCTCGGCTGATATTTTTTTATAAGATTATTTTCCAGCAATAAGGCATCAGCTTCACTCTCCACAATTACATGTTTTATTTCAGCAATTTTGCTTACCATAATACGAGTTTTCCCGTTATCATGTTTTTTGGTAAAATATGATGAAACTCTTTTTTTAAGATTTTTGGCTTTTCCTACGTATATTAAATTTTCATTTATATCATAAAACTGATATATCCCGGGAACTTCAGGTAGAGACTTTACAATTATTATTAATATTTCTTTTTTTGCTTTCAAAATAATTAATACAAATTTATCTGATTTAAATGAATTTTTGCAACTATTCAGTAATAAATTAAAAAGCTTATATATTTGCATAACACATGAAATTATTCGTATTGCTGTGTTTTTAATTTTAATTTTAATTTTTATTTTTTGTTGATTCAAAAGCTACAAATTAATGAAGCATAAATTAGAATTGAAACAGTACGGTATTAAAAATGTTGAAGAAATTTTTCATAATATTAGTTATGATGAATTATATAAACATGAAACCGCTGAAGAACTTGAAGGATTTGAAAAAGGATTTGAAACTGATCTTGGTGCAGTAGTAGTTGATACCGGCATTTTTACAGGTCGTTCTCCAAAAGATAAATTTATAGTTTTTGATGAAACTTCAAAAGATAATATTTGGTGGGTTAATCCCAAAATAAAAGGTGCCGATAATAAGCCTATTGATAATAATGTATGGAAAGATCTTTATAAATTAAGCAAAAATCAACTTTGCAGGAAAAAACTTTATGTTACTGATGCGTATTGTGGCGCAAATAAAAATTCAAGAATAAAAATAAGAGTGATTTCAGAAGTTGCATGGGTTTCTCACTTTGTTAAAAATATGTTTATCAGGCCTAGTGATAAAGAACTGGATAATTTTGAGCCTGATTTTGTAATGCTTCATGCTTGTAAAACGATAAACGAAAAGTGGCATGAACACAAATTAAATAGCGATGTGTATGTTGCTTTTAATTTAAAAGAAAAAATGGCTGTTGTTGGTGGTACCTGGTATGGTGGAGAAATTAAAAAAGGTTTCTTTTCAATAATGAATTATTATTTGCCATTACAAGGCATTGCATCAATGCATTGTTCTGCAAATATGGGAAAAAATGGAGATACAGCTATATTTTTTGGATTATCAGGAACAGGAAAAACAACACTTTCTGCGGATCCTGATCGTTTTTTAATTGGTGATGATGAGCATGGATGGGATAATGATGGAGTTTTTAATCTTGAAGGCGGATGTTATGCAAAATGTGTTGACTTAAGCGAAGAAAAAGAACCTGATATTTATAATGCAATAAAACGTGATGCATTATTAGAAAATGTTGTTTATGATAAGAAAACAGGTGAAATAGATTTTAATGATATTTCTAAAACTGAGAATACAAGAGTTTCTTATCCAATTTATCATATAAAAAATATTGTCAAACCAATATCAAAAGGCGGACACCCTAAAAAGATAATATTTTTAACCGCTGATGCTTTTGGTGTTTTTCCACCTGTAGCTAAATTAACAAAAGACCAGACAATGTATTATTTCTTATCGGGTTATACTGCAAAATTAGCCGGTACAGAAAGAGGAATTAAAGAACCTATGCCAACTTTTTCTTCAGCTTTTGGTGCTGCATTTTTATTATTACATCCAACAGTGTATGCACAAGAATTAGCTAAAAAAATGATTAAACATGGAGCAACAGCATATTTGGTAAATACTGGGTGGATTGGTGGTTCGTATGGAATAGGAAATAGAATTGATCTACAATCAACAAGAAATATTATTACTGCTATTTTAAATGGTTCTCTCGATGAAGCAGAATATGAAGAATTACCAACTTTTGGTTTAAGTATCCCACTAGAAGTTGAGGGAGTGGATAGTAGTATATTAAATCCGCGAAATTCATGGAAATATGAAACAGCCTATGTAGAGCAAGCTCAAATGCTCGCTGAAAATTTTATTGAAAATTTTGAGAATTTTACAGACACAGAAGAAGGGAAAAGATTAGTTGCTGCAGGTCCAAAAGACAAACACATGAAACAGTTCTACAACTATTATGAAAGAAAAATTAATCAACTCGAAGAAGAACAAAAACAAGAAATTAGCAGGCTAAAAGACCAAATTTATATTCTTCAAAACTCATTTACAGAATATATTTCTTTTAATTCAATAAGTTCTGAATACAAACAACGAAAGCTTAACAGACATGTTCCGGTATTTTCATTTTTTGATACTGAAAATGAAAATGAAATAAATAAAATTCATAATAGTATTTTGTCACTTTTAGATAAATCCGGTTTCATTTTCTATCACAATGATAAAGAAGCCGAGAAATATAATAAAAGAATGGCCGTTTCAAAAGAAAAAATTGATATTGAAAAAGTTTATAAATTGATTAATAATATCCATAATGCTTTTAAAGGCGACTCTTCTAATGAATTAAAAGAAATGTCTGACGAAGTACTAAAATCTTCTGAAAATATTCCTGAATTTTCATTAAAGATCGGTTCTCTTTTAATTGTAAAACTTGAAGATCCGGAAGTAGGTTATAAAATTAAATTGCGAAAACTATCAATATCCGGGCAAATTCATGTAGATAAATACCCGGAACTTTTAAAAACCCCGGGTAAATTACTTAAAGAATTGAATATTTTTTAATGGGACTTCTATTATTCCTCTTGTTCAATAATAGCAAGAGCTTCTTTAATTGTTATTCTTTCATTTTTATAAAATGCTATTATAAAGGCATCTTGAATCCCACATAATTTTTTAAATTTTATTGCAATATCAATATTATAAAATTCTCCCACATAATATTTGTGTAAGCCGTTAACAAATTCTTCTTTTACTCTGCAAACAGGTGTGTAAAGTTCTGAAATAAAGTCATCAGATATTTTTTTACTGAAAGCAGCTAATTGAACTTTAAAACAAACATCTTTATTTATACTATTAGTAGAAAATGCATCTGTCGATATTTTTTCTTCATTATCAAAAAGACTTAATTCATCAGGCTTTTCATTTTTAATATTTAAATGTGAATTAAAATTTTGAAAATGTTTTTTATTATTGAAAATATAATGAAATGCTCCCGTAATTTTTTCTTTTCCTTTATAATATTCAGGAACTATAATATTATATGATAGGTTAAGGCTTTCCGTATTTGGCAATTCCAACCATATAAATTTAGCAATATTATCTTTGAAAATAAATATAGCACCGGTATGTTTAATAGGCTCAATTTTGAAGCCTTTTGGTAAAAATGTTTCAAATTTTGAAAAACCTTTAATTTCATATTTGTTTATTGTAATATCAACTCTGAAAATTTCTCCAGCATTTACTTGATTAGGAGAACGCACAAACAAGCTGACGTTACTGTGTGAAATTGCAAAAGAATAAGAAAAATTTAAAACAATTATTAATGTGGCGAAATATTTTGTAAATGTTTTCATAATATTTGATTTAATATTGAATAATTATCGTCCCTATTAAATATTACGAAAATATTTCATCATTGGTTACATATTGTGAAACATATTTCAATTTTATAATTTTATTTTAACTAATTGTTCACGAAATCGTCAAATTGATTGAATATTTATGTATTTTAAAACACGAGGTGAAATTATTAAATTTTTTAGTCTTGAAAATAATTTGATAAAATTTTACTGTGTTGAGTCTTGAAAATTCCGATAAGCTATTTAACAGGTATTAACTATATAACGTAGCAACAATTTTTCTCTTACCTCCACTATTTCTGAATTCACATAAATATATTCCTTGCCATGTTCCTAAATTCAGTTTATGGTTTGTTATAGGAATACTTAGTGAATGACCTATTAATGATGCTTTAATATGTGCAGGCATATCGTCAGGACCTTCGCAAGTATGAGTAAAATATTTTGTTTTTTCAGGTACTAAATGGTTGAAAAAATTATTCATGTCAATACGAACAGAAGGGTCGGCGTTTTCATTTATTGTTAGTGCTGCTGAAGTATGTTTGATTAATAAATTTACCAAACCTGTTTCAGGCAATTGGGGTAATTCTTTTTCAATAATGTTTGTTATTAGGTGAAATCCACGCGGAAATACAGGTAAATTAAATTGGCTTTGTGTTATCATAGCTTTATTCCCATAATTACAATGTCGTCAACCTGATTGTTTGCACCTTGCCATCGCATTAAAAAATTATCGAGATAAATTTTTTGCTCTTTTAAAGACATTTCAGATATTCCTGTCAAAATTGTTTATAAAAGGTATTCCGTTTGGACTTTGTAAATATGCAAACTTTGGAATTGCTATAATGCAAATAAATATCAGATATTTAAAAAAATGATTTTGCAAAAATTCTATTTTTAATTTTTATTAAAAATGTAAAAATAAAAATAATAAAAGATTTTAAATAACTTTGCTGCTCATTTTATTTCTTAATTATGCTAATCTTAACTATTTTGCAAGAAATTTAATAATTAAAATTTATGTCGAAAGAAGATCTTTTTAAAAAAATAATCTCCCACTCAAAAGAGTATGGATATGTTTATCCTTCAAGTGAAATATATGATGGATTAAGCGCTGTTTATGATTACGGACCTTATGGAGTTGAGTTAAAAAACAATATTAAAGAATACTGGTGGAAAGCAATGGTGCAAATGAACGAAAATATTGTTGGTCTTGACTCTGCAATATTTATGCACCCCAAAATATGGGAAGCATCCGGTCATGTTGGGGCATTTAACGATCCGCTTATTGACAATAAAGATTCTAAAAAAAGATACCGTGCAGATGTTTTAATTGAAGAATACATACAAAAAATTGAAGCAAAAATTCAAAAAGAAATTAATAAGGCAGAAAAAAGATTTGGTGACAGTTTTGATAAAGAGCAATTTGTCTCAACAAATCCAAGGGTATTAGCAAACAAGGAAAAGATAAAAACAATACACGAACGTTTTGTTAAAGCACTTGAAAACGATGAGCTTAATGAAATAAAACAAATTATTACTGATGCCGAAATAGCATGTACAGTGTCAGGTTCCAGAAACTGGACAGATGTAAGACAGTTCAATTTAATGTTTGAAACAAAAATTGGCTCGGTAAGCGATGATGCAAATACAATTTATCTAAGACCGGAAACTGCTCAGGGAATTTTTGTTAATTATCTTAACGTTCAGAAAACTGCAAGAATGAAACTTCCCTTTGGTATTGCGCAAATAGGAAAAGCTTTTAGAAACGAGATTGTGGCAAGGCAATTTATTTTTAGAATGCGGGAATTTGAACAAATGGAAATGCAATTTTTTGTTAAGCCAGGTGATGAACTTGAATGGTTTGAGCACTGGAAAGAAAAACGAATGAATTGGCATCTTGCAATTGGACTGGGAAAGGAAAACTACAAATTCCATAAGCACGATAAACTGGCTCATTATGCAAATGCCGCATTTGATATTGAGTTTAATTTTCCAATTGGATTTAAAGAAATTGAGGGCATTCATTCTAGAATGGATTTTGATTTAAGCCAACATCAAAAATATTCAGGAAAAAAACTCCAGTATTTCGACAATGAATTAAATGAAAATTATGTTCCTTATGTAGTAGAAACCTCAATAGGTCTTGATAGAACATTTTTAATGGTATTAAGTGGTGCATATAAAGAAGAAAAAATTGAAAAAGAAAACGGAAGTATTGAAGAACGTGTTGTATTAAATATTCCTCCTGCATTAGCACCAATTAAACTTGCTGTATTACCATTAGTTAAAAAAGACGGATTGCCAGAAAAGGCTCGCAATATAATGGATAATGTAAAATTCGATTTTATTTGCCAGTACGATGAAAAAGATTCAATAGGAAGAAGATATCGCAGACAAGATGCTATTGGCACACCGTTTTGCATTACAATAGATCATCAATCTTTAGAAGATGATACCCTTACAATAAGACATAGAGATACTATGAAACAAGAAAGAATTAATATTTCAAGTATTTCAGAAATTATTGAAAAAAAGGTAAATATGAAAACTTTGTTAGAAAAGATTTAACATTTTTTAATACTGTATATTTATCAGATATTCAAGTAAATTAATCGAAATTCTATTCAATAGCTTAAACTTTTATTCAATTAATTTTGACAAGGGGCATGTTTAGATTATTTTCGTGCTTTAATAAGAAGATTTATAACAACATCATATTGCTGGAAAAAATGTTGTAAGTGTGAAAAAAACAAAAGATAAAATATCGAAACGAAAACTAAGAAGTTCATTTATTACTACTATTATCAGTATTTCTTTGGTGTTGTTTTTATTAGGACTTTCAGGGCTTTTAATTTTAAATTCAAAAAAGCTTTCCGATTATGTTAAAGAGAATATTGGGTTCTCAGTAATTCTTAAAGAAAATGTAAAAGAAGTAGATATTATAAGATTGCAAAAAGACTTAGATGCTACTCATTATGTAAAATCTACTAAATATATTACTAAAGACGAAGCAGCAGAAGACCTTAAAAAGGAATTAGGCGAAGATTTTGTTGAGTTTTTAGGATTTAATCCACTATTACATTCTATAGATGTAAAGTTTTATGCAGATTATGCAAATACTGACAGCATAGCTGTAATTGAAAAAGAACTTACAGAATATCCACAAATTAAGGAAGTATTTTATCAAAAAACTTTGGTTCATCTTGTAAATGAAAATGTTAAAAAAATCAGTCTTATTATATTAATATTCAGTGGTATATTATTTTTTATATCTTTTACCTTAATTAACAATACAATTAGACTGTCGGTTTATTCAAAAAGGTTTATTATTAACACAATGCAACTTATTGGAGCCACAAAAAGTTTTATAAGATGGCCATTTTTGCTGCGTAGTATTCTGCACGGAATAATAGGTGCTTTTATAGCAATTGGAATGTTGGTAGCAATAATATATTTTGCCCAAAAAGAACTGAAAGAAGTTGTAAATTTTCAGGATATTGAACTCGTAGGAATATTATTTTTACTGGTTATTCTTTTAGGAATTTTAATAACGTGGGTATCAACTTTTTTTGCAGTAAATAAATATTTAAGATTAAAAACAAACGATTTATATTATTAAATTATACACATGAGAAATAAAGGGAAAACAACAGAAGATTATGGTTTTGCTTTAGGAAAACAGAATTATATTTTAATGATAATTGGATTTGCAATTATTGTATTAGGATTTATTTTAATGGTCGGAGGAAAAGCAGAGAATCCGAATATTTTCAATCCGGAAGTATTTAGTTTCAGGCGAATAACATTGGCTCCTATGCTTGTGTTATTGGGCTTCATTTTTGAAATATACGCCATTATGAAAAACCCTGTAAAAAAATCATAAAATATTTCATTTTTAATTTATGGATTGGTTAGAAGCATTAATTCTTGGCTTGCTTCAAGGCTTAACAGAATTTTTACCTGTAAGCAGTAGCGGGCATTTAGAACTTGGAAAAGCAATTCTTGGTGTTGATGCAACAGAAGGACTTGCTTTTACTGTTGTTGTACATGGAGCAACAGTATTAAGTACAATTGTTGTTTTCAGAAAAGACCTTTTAAAATTATTTAAAGGATTATTTTGTTTTAAATGGAATGAAGAAACAAGATATATTGCCAAAATATTAGTATCAATGATTCCTGTTGGAATTATTGGAGTTTTCTTTAAAGATTTTATAAAAAGTTTTTTTAGTGGCGATAATGTTGCCTTAGTTGGTTCAATGTTAATAGTAACAGCTTTATTATTATTTTTCACATCTGTATCTAAACATAAAGAACGAAAAGTGTCGTTTTTAGATTCTATTATTATTGGAATAGCACAAGCAATTGCTGTTTTACCGGGTATTTCACGCTCTGGTTCAACAATAGCTACAGGTCTTCTACTGGGAAACAAAAGAGAATTAATTGCTAAGTTTTCTTTTTTGATGGTTATACTTCCGATTTTAGGGGAAAATTTTCTTGATATTTTTTCAGGCGAATTTACCAATGAACAAGGTATTGGTATTACAGCCTTAGTAATTGGATTTGTTGTAGCTTTTATTTCAGGATTACTTGCATGTAAATGGATGATTAAAATTGTGAAAAAAGGGAAATTAATATATTTTGCAATTTATTGCTTTATAATTGGGACTATTGCAATTATTTATGGATTGACAGGAGTGTAGTTAAGGAATGATAGATAAGAATAGTACAAATAGTGTAGATTTTCAAGAAGGAGAAATAGTTTTGATAGATAAAGATATTGGGCATACTTCTTTTTCGGCTGTTAAACAACTAAGGTATTTCTTAAAAAAGAAATATAATTATGATAAGTTAAAAGTTGGACATTCGGGAACACTTGATCCATTGGCAACAGGACTACTAATTATTTGTACAGGAAAAGCTACAAAAACCATTGATGTGATTCAGAATGGGAACAAAGAATACATTGCAGAAGTAATGCTTGGGGCAACAACTCCATCCTTAGATGCAGAAACAGAAATAAATGAAAAATTTAAAATTAACCATATTAGTGAGGAATTAATAAAACAGTCATTAATTAAGTTTACAGGAGAAATTGAACAAATACCACCAATTTATTCGGCAATAAGAGTTGATGGAGTTAGGTCATATCATAATGCAAGAAAAGGAAAAAATATTGAACCAAAATCAAGAAAGGTTATAATACATGAAATAGAATTACTGGATATTGAAATGCCAATTATAAAGTTAAGAATTTTTTGTGGAAAAGGAACATATATTCGTTCATTGGCTAGGGATATTGGAAAACAGTTAGATTCAGGAGCATATTTGAGAGGTTTACGTAGAATTAAAATAGGCAAATATAATGTTGAAAATTCATTAACGATATCTGAATTTAAAAATAAATTAAATTTACTGTAACATATAATTTTTTAAAACGTATAAGTGATGTTTTTCACGCTTTATTTAAAAGTCATAAAAGTTTATTAAACAAACAATATTTTAAAATCTATTAAGTTGAATAAATATAACAAAAAGTGTAATTTTTTTAAAAATTAAAATAATATTATGAAATTATCTCAATTTGGGTATAATCTACCGCAAGATTTATTAGCAATGCATCCGACTAGAAACAGAGATGAATCAAGATTAATGGTAGTAGATAAAAAAACAGAAAAAGTAAAACATCTTATTTTCAAAGATCTAATTAAGTATTTTGACGATAAAGATGTAATGGTATTTAATAATACAAAAGTTTTTCCTGCTAGGCTTTTTGGGAATAAAGAAAAAACGGGAGCCCGAATAGAAGTGTTTTTATTAAGAGAATTAAGTAAAGAACAACGTCTTTGGGATGTTATGGTTGATCCTGCTCGAAAAATACGTATTGGTAATAAATTGTATTTTGGAGAAGACGAAGTTTTAGTTGCAGAAGTTATTGACAATACTACTTCAAGAGGAAGAACGTTAAGATTTTTATATGATGGAGATTATGACAAATTTAAAAAAATCCTTTATAAACTTGGAGAAACACCTTTGCCAAAATTTATTGAAAGAGAAACTACTCTTGAAGACAAAGAACGTTATCAAACCATATATGCTAAACATGAAGGTGCTGTAGCAGCACCTACTGCAGGATTACATTTTAGTAGAGAATTGATGAAACGACTCGAAATAAAAGGAGTAGAATTTTCAGACATAACTTTACATGTTGGTCTTGGGAATTTCAGAAGTGTTGATGTTGAAGATCTTTCAAAACACAAAGTAGATTCCGAAGAAATAATAATTTCAGATACTACAGCAGACATAGTAAATGGAGCTAAAGCTAACAAAAGAAATATTTGCGCAGTTGGTACTACAGTTATGCGAACTCTTGAAACCTCTGTTTCTACAGATGGATATTTAAAATCTTTTGAAGGTTGGACAAATAAATTTGTTTTTCCTCCTTATGAATTTCGTGTTGCTAATAGAATGATATCTAATTTCCATTTACCATATTCAACTCTATTAATGATGGTTTCTGCTTTTACAGGTTATGACTTACTTTTTAAAGTTTATAATATTGCCATAAAAGAAAAATATAAGTTTGGAACTTATGGAGATGCAATGTTAATTATATAGTGTAATTTATAGTTTAAGATTTATTTTCATCTTTTTCTCCAAGTGTCTCGTAAAGATACTGTTTTGTTAAAAACAATATTTTCAGAATTTGAATCTTTATCAACACAAAAATATCCTTGTCGTTCAAATTGAAATTTATTTTCCGGTTTAGCATCTTTAATACTTGGTTCAATGTATGCTTTAATAGTTTTCAGAGAATCAGGATTAAGATTTGATTTAAAATCTTTGTTTTCATCTTTAAGGGGATTTTCAACAAGAAATAATCTGTCATAAAGTTTAACTTTTACTTCAATTGCTTCTTTTGCACTTACCCAGTGTATTGTGCCATTTGGTTTGCGAGCATTAAAACCTGATCCGCTTTTTGTTTCAGGATCATAAGTACACTTTAATTCAATAATTTCACCTTTGTTATCCTTAATAATTTCCTCACACCTAATAAAATATGCATTTTTAAGACGAACTTCTACTCCTGGAGTTAAACGCCTGTATTTTTTTGGTGCTTCCTCTATAAAGTCTTCTTTTTCAATAAGTATTTCACATGAAAAAGGCAATTTTCTTTTACCCATGCTTTCATCTTCAGGGTTGTTTATTGCATCTAATTCTTCTACTTGGTTATCGGGATAATTAATAATAGTAACTTTTAACGGATCTAAAACACACATTACTCGTGAAGCAATTTTGTTTAAGTTTTCTCTAATACTATATTCCAATAATGCTACATCAATAATATTTTCTCTTTTTGCAATACCAATTTTATCAGCAAAATTCTTGATTGAAGCAGGAGTATAACCACATCTTCTTAAGCCGGAAATTGTAGGCATTCTCGGGTCGTCCCAACCATCAACATGACCTTCTTCTACTAACTCGAGCAATTTCCTTTTGCTCATAATAGTATAAGTTAAATTTAAACGAGCAAATTCAATCTGTCGTGGTCTAATTTTGCTTTCTTCAGCCAATTGGTCTAAAAA
This sequence comes from uncultured Bacteroidales bacterium, assembly GCA_964442075.1. Taxonomy (GTDB): domain Bacteria; phylum Bacteroidota; class Bacteroidia; order Bacteroidales; family CAYTAU01; genus CAYTAU01. The sequence continues at coordinate 21,501 of CAYTWH010000034.1, read as the reverse complement.
CCAATCATAAAGAGGGCGGTGATTTTCAAATTCTAGTGTACATACTGAATGAGTAATTCCCTCTAAATAATCAGATTGCCCATGAGCAAAATCATACATTGGGTATATGCACCACTTATTACCTGTTCTATGGTGATGTGCTTTTTTTATTCTATATATAACAGGATCTCTCATATGCATATTTGGAGACGCCATATCAATTTTGGCTCGAAGAAACATTTTTCCCTCCTCTATTTCGCCATCTTTCATTTTTTCAAATAGCATAAGATTTTCTTCAATAGCTCTGTTTCTGTATGGGCTTTCTTTTCCTTGTTTTGTTGGGATACCACGATATTCACTTACTTCCTCAGCAGAAAGTTCACATATATAGGCTTTATCTTTTTTTATTAATTTGATTGCCCATTCATAAAGTTGGTCAAAATAATCAGAAGCATACAATTCATTATTGTTCCATTCAAAACCAAGCCATTTAATATCTTTTTTAATTGATTCTATATATTCAATATCTTCTTTAACAGGATTTGTATCATCAAAACGTAAATTACACAAACCATTATATCTATCAGCTAATCCGAAATTCAAACATATTGATTTTGCATGACCGATATGTAAATATCCGTTTGGTTCAGGAGGAAACCTTGTATGTACCTTTTTATTGTTCTTATTGTTTTTTATATCTTCGTCAATAATAATTTCAATAAAATTGTTAGATTTTTTTTCTTCGTTATTATCTTTATCAAATAATATATTATCTTTATCAGAACTCATTTTAATAGTTATTTTATAAATATTTAAACCACAAAATTAACAATTATGGGCTTTATACAAATAGAAAACATGGAGTTTTATGCATATCATGGACATTACGAAGAAGAAAGGGTGGTGGGAAGTCGTTTTCTGCTGAATATTACCTTGAAAACCGATCTTTCTGCTGCAGCAAATTCCGACAAAATTGAAAGTGCATTAAATTATCAAAAAGTATATCAGCTTATAAAAGAAGAGATGCAAAATCACAAATCTCACTTACTTGAGCATATTGGAAAACGTATAATTAACAGATTGCAAAATAATTTTGATACTATTGAAGAAATATCTTTAAAAATATCAAAAATGAACCCACCACTTGGCGGACAAGTGGAAAAAGTGAGTATTACAATGAATGGATAAGCATATTTTACAACATAAAGACTTGTAAGTAAATTATTATTTATTAATTTTATTGCCCTTAAAAAAGTTTAACCATCATTAATAAAACTATATTAACATGAATTTTGAAATAACAGAAGAACAGCAGTTTATCCGTGAAAGTGTTCGCGATTTTGCTGAAAGAGAAATTAAACCACTTGCAAAAGAATTAGACGAAAAACAACAATTCTCAATAGAGCTTACTCGCAAAATGGGCGAAATGGGTTTGTTTGGAATGGTTGTTCCTGAAGAATATGGTGGACAAGGACTAGATTATATTTCGTATATTATTGCAGTTGAAGAACTGGCAAGAATTGATGGTTCGCAAGCTGCAACAATTGCTGCACACAATTCTCTGGGTGTAAATCCTTTGTATTATTTTGGTAACGAAGAACAAAAAAAGAAATATGTTCCCAAACTTTGTACAGGCGAAGCACTTTGGGGTTTTGGTCTTACCGAAGCAAATGCGGGTTCTGATTCAAGAGCTTCAAAAACTACTGCTAAACTCGAAAATGGTGAATGGACAATTAACGGCTCAAAAATATTTATTACAAATGCATCTGCTGATATTTCTATTGGCTCTACAATGCAAGCAGTAACAGGAGAAAAAGATGGCAAAAAAGAATTCTCGGCAATAATTGTTGATCAAAACACTCCGGGATATACAGCAAAAACAATGCACGATAAAATGATGTGGAGAGCATCAAACACAGCAGAATTATTTTTAGACGATTGCATAGTTCCCGAAGAAAACCTATTGGGAAAACGCGGACAAGGTTCAAAAATAATGCTTAATACACTTGACCATGGCAGACTATCAATTGCAGCAATGGGATTAGGTTGTGCACAAGGTGCTTTTGAATTAGCATTAGCTTATGCACAGGAAAGAGTTCAGTTTGGAAAACCTATTTGCAAACTTCCTATTATTGCAGATAAACTTGCAATTATGGCAACAAAAGTTGAACTGGCACGAAACCTTTTATACAAAGCATGTTGGTTAAAAGATAACGATAAACCATTTGCAAAAGAAGCCGCAATGTCGAAATTATATTGCTCCGAAATAGCAAAAGAAGTGGCAGACGAAGGTGTTCAAATTCATGGAGGTTACGGTTTAATGAAAGATTACGATATCGAAAGATTTTATCGCGATCAAAGACTTCTTCAGATAGGTGAAGGAACTTCAGAAATTCAAAGATTAGTTATTTCAAGATATATTGGTTGCTAATA
>CAYTWH010000034.1:0-18989 GCA_964442075.1 uncultured Bacteroidales bacterium | reverse complement strand
AAGGAACTTCAGAAATTCAAAGATTAGTTATTTCAAGATATATTGGTTGCTAATACCAGATGACAAACGACAAGTAATAATAATTAAAAATCTTATTTATGAGCAAAGTAGTAAAAAATGCACAAGAAGCAATACAGGGCTTAGAAAATGGTTCATCAGTAATGTTTGGTGGATTTGGTTTATGCGGAATACCCGAAAACTGCATTAATGCCTTGGTTGACAACAATGTAACTGAGCTTACTTGTATCTCAAACAATGCAGGTGTTGATGAGTTTGGTTTAGGATTACTATTAAGAAAACATCAGATGAAAAAAATGATTGCATCTTATGTTGGAGAAAATAAAGAATTTGAGCGCCAGTTGCTAAGCGGCGAATTAGAAGTAGAATTAATGCCACAGGGAACATTAGCCGAAAGAATTCGTGCTGGTGGTTTTGGTATTCCTGCTTTTTTTGTTCCTGCCGGATATGGTACAGAAGTGCAAACCGGCAAAGAGGTAAGGGATTTTAACGGAAAACCTCATATATTAGAGTTAGGAATGACAGCAGATTATGCAATTGTTAAAGCATGGAAAGGCGATGCTAACGGAAACCTTATTTATCGTCATACGGCAAACAATTTTAATAATATGATGGCATCGGCAGGTAAAATTACAATTGCTGAAGTTGAAGAACTTGTTCCTGTTGGGGAATTAGACCCTAATCAAATTCATACTCCAGGTGTTTTTGTTCAGAAGATATTTAAAGGAGTTGATTATGTGAAAAAAATAGAATTTGTTACAGAAAGGTAATTATTAATCAGATAAAAAACAAAGATCATGGCTTTAGATAAAAACGGAATAGCAAAAAGAATAGCACAGGAATTAAAAGATGGCTATTATGTAAATCTTGGAATTGGCATCCCTACTCTTATCTCAAATTATATACCCGAAGGAATAAACGTAACACTTCAATCGGAAAACGGATTACTTGGTATTGGTCCTTTCCCTGAAAAAGGAAAAGCAGATGCCGACCTTATTAATGCTGGTAAACAAACTGTTACTACAATGCCCGGCTCATCTTTTTTCGATTCTGCAACAAGTTTTGGAATGATACGTGGCGGACATATCGACTTAACTGTTCTTGGAGCATTTGAAGTTTCTGAAAAAGGAGATATTGCAAGTTGGAAAATACCGGGCAAACTTGTAAAAGGAATGGGTGGTGCTATGGATCTTGTAGCTGCTGCAAAAAATATTATTGTAGCAACAACACATACCGACAGGAACGGAAACCCAAAGCTTATTCCTGAATGTACTCTACCATTAACAGGAGTAGCTTGTGTTAAAAAAATTGTAACAGACCTTGCTGTTGTAGAAGTTACCGATAATGGCTTTAAACTTATTGAAAGAGCTCCCGGGGTTTCTGTAGAAGAAATAAAAGAAGCAACATCAGGTAAACTGATAATAGAGGGTGATATTCCTGAAATGAATATTTAAGCCCCACCTAGCATCTCTAAAGGGCAATGTTATTTAGTTAAAAGTTGAGATGCTCATTTATCAGTTGCCCCGACCTTTAGGTCGGGGGTTGAAGCACAAAAACTAAATGTGCTTTAGCCCAAAAAGAATATAAAGACTTTTGGGCTAAAGCCCTATTTTTACAATATTTATATCCCCGCCTTAAAAGGCGGGGCAACTGATTCCCTTTATTATTCATATGAAACGAGCTAATGATAATGTTGGTATACAAGAAAACGGCAATTACAGCGAGTTACATGTGTCCATAAAATTTATATTTATACATGAAACTAATAGAAACACCACGAGATGCATGGCAGGGAATAAATAAAATTGTTCCTACGGCTGTAAAAGCTCAATATTTAAACACTTTGCTTAAAGTTGGTTTTGATATAGTTGAGTTTGGAAGTTTTGTATCGCCAAAAGCAATACCGCAGTTAGCCGATACTGCCAAATTATTAAAATTGCTCAACATAAATTCTTCATCTTCCAATTTAATGGTGCTTATAGGCAACAAAAGAGGAGGGGAGACAGCTTTGCAGTTACCTGAAATTAAATATATTTCATATCCATTTTCAATTTCACCCACTTTTTTAAAGAAAAACCTTAATACTACAATTAAAGAAAGCATACAGTTTATTGCAGAATTTTCTAAAAAAGCATTAAAAAACAATCAGGAATTGATAACATATATCACTATGGCATTTGGAAATCCATATAATGATAACTGGGACATTGATATAATAAGAAATTGTGTGGCAGACCTCAATAAAATTGGAATACGCAAAATAACATTTACCGATATTGTTGGTATTTCAACACCAAAAAAAATTAAAAATGTTTTTACAGCTGTTATACCTGAATATTCTCAAATAGAATTTGGATTTCATCTGCATACAACAATAAATACATGGTATAATAAAATTGATGCAGCATATAAAAGCGGATGCAGGAGTTTTGACAGCGTTATTAACGGATACGGAGGCTGCCCTTTTACAGGAAAAGAGCTTTTGGGCAACATAAACACTATAAATATGCTTTCGTATTGCACTAAAAACAATATTAAATTACCCAAAATTGATACAAAACAATTTTCAATAGCAATAAACAAGGCTACAGAAGTGTTTGAGTATTGATATTTACTGTTCTACAGTCAAACAAATGCCATCGGCAGCCAAGCATATGCCATAGGCAGTCAAACAAATGCCATCGGTTGCCAAACAAATGCCATCGGCAGCCACGCAGGTGCCATCGGCAGTCACGCAAATGCCATCGGTAGCCACGCAAATGTCATCGGTAGCCACGCAAGTGCCATCGGCAGCCACGCAAGTGCCATCGGTAGTCACGCAAACGTCATCGGCAGTTACGCAAGTGCCATCGGCAGTTACGCAAGTGCCATCGGCAGTTACGCAAATGTTATCGGTAGTCACGCAAATGCCATCGGCAGTCGCGCAAACGTCATCGGCAGTCACGCAAACGTCATCGGCAGTCACGCAAATGCCATTGGCAGTCACGCAAATGCCGTTATTTCGTTTTTTTGCCCTATTTTTTGCGAAAAATGCAAAAAAAACAACAAAATCAGCCCTTTTGTCAGGTTGAGCCCTCCTGTCAGGTCGAGTAGAAATTCTGAAAGAATTTTATATCGAGACCTGAGATTATCTCATTCTCACTTCTCGATACTTGCTCACAAGCCTTGTCTTAATGCATTTTGGCAGGATTTATCTATATGTTGGCAAATGGACTTCGAATATAATTAATAGTACTTTTATATAAAGCTTTAACTCCAAAATTGGGATATAATCGCTTATACCTAAAATTTATTAGAATGAAACGGTTCTGCCCCTTGGGGAGATTTAGGGGGTTAATACAATTTTTTCAACAGCAACACCATTTTTGGTAGTTACTTTTATAATATAGATGCCTTTTGGGTTTTTGCTCAGGTCAATATCCAAACCTTCAAGGTTTCTAAAACCTTGAAGGTTTTCAATTACCTTGCCTGTAAAATCCAAAATCTCAATTCTCTCCATATCTTTTGCCTGTACAGTAATTTTCCCTGTTGTTGGATTAGGGAAAATCTTACATTGAGCTTTAATATTTTCATTTATATTCCCTGCAATATTATCTTCAATATTTGACAAAGACTGACTATATGGTTCTCCAAATAATTTGGTTCCAATCAATGTTGTATCACATGGTGTTAATTTTTGAGCAGCTATAAAATAATATATATTACCTCCCGGAGGATTAACATCGGTATATGTAAAAACTCCCGTGCTATATGCTATAGATGCTATAGAATCAAATGGATTGCTATTGTTTTTTCTATAAATAACATAAGTATCAAAACTAAAGCCTTCATAATGCTCCCAGGTTAAAGCATATCCCTGAGGTACAGCAGGAGAAACATTTAAATGAATAGTTTTATGATAGTTGCCCATATCTGAAATATATCCACATGAATCCAATACCGATATTTTATATTTATCAGATTTTACCTGAGGTTCTGATGCCATATCTACATACACGCCTGCAGAATCGTAAGGAACAACATCCATAAGGTTGTATGTGCCTGAAATAATAGTTTCTTTCCAAATATAATATTCCTCTATTGGCAACAAAGCCTTTTCCCATATTATCTTATTTTTTCCATAAACCGAATCTACTGTTACCATGCAGATTTCTTGTACAGGAAGTGGGTCAATAAAAACAGTAACAGAATCAATTGCACTAAAAACACCATCTGTAACACTAATTGTATAAGTAGTAGTTACAGTTGGATTTGCTACAGGATTTTGAATAGTAGTATTTGAAAGTCCAATAGATGGAGACCAGGAATAAGATAAAGAGTTTGGGCCATTATATACTATAATAGGATTTAGTTGTAAGTTACCATTGCAAGTAGTATAAATAGTATCTCCAGCATTTACTCCAACCCAATTTGAACAATCATTGCTAAATGAAGCCCAGGGATCTATTTCAGTCCAATTAAGTGTTGACCATGCAGAGTTATCTACTTGTATACAAAACAAATAAGGATTGTCAATTGCATGGAACCACCCACCCCCCGATATAAGGGTATTATTCCCATTTTGTAGATTTAATTCACTTAATTGATTCGAATTACATTCCAGAATAATTAGCATTGTGTTGTTGCTAAGATCTAAACTTGTTAATAAATTATTGCTGCAATTTAATTCATCAAGTGAATCACAAACGCTTACATCTATATAGTTCAGTTGATTTTCAAAACATCGTAACTCTTTAACACGCGAATTACTGCCTAAGCTTAAGTTGGTTAACTGATTATACTGACAATATAAACCTGAAAGATTTGTATTATTGCTCACATCTATGGTGCTTATATTATTTATACTACAATTTATGCCAGAAACTGTAGTAAAAGCTTCAATCCCTGTAATATCAGAAATATTATTAGAACTAATATTAAGCCAACCTGTAAAAACACTAGCTTCGCTTACTTGTATCTCACCATCTCCATTAGTATCGATAACAGGGCTATTCGTGATTAATGCTACTTTAAAATTAGCATCGGGTATATTTACTATTTGAGCATTTGCAAAAAGAGCAAATAAAAGAGTTGAGGTTATTAGAATAAACTTTTTCATAATATTTATTTTTTAGTTTAAAATCTAGTGTAAAGTTATATAAATAAATACCTCATGTCAATAGCAAATGAATATTTGCAGGGATATAATTATCAAAAGGCAGCTTCTGATGAATATTTGCAGGCTTAATTTAAAGGGTTTGCTCAAATATCTTTAGCAATTGTTCTTTTTTTCTGCTTGAAACCGGCACTTTTGAGCCATCTTTCATTACTACATTTCCTCCGTCTGCTCTTTCAAAACTATCGAGATAATTAATATTTATTAAGTGTGACTGATGTGAACGAAAAAATCCATAATTTGAAAGTATTTCTTCATATTCTTTCAGGGTTTTGGAAACAAGAATTCTCTTTTGTCCATCTATATAGAACATTGTGTAATTTCTATCCGATTCACAACGTATTATATCTCTAATGTCTACAAAATGTATATTTTCTGAAGTTCTCAATACAATACGTTTTGCTTTATTCTGAAATTCCTGAATATTTGTTAATATCATTTCCAAATCATCTGTATCAAGGTCTTTTTCTATAGTTTCTGAAACTGTTTTTACTGCATTGATAAGCTCTTCGGGGTCAATAGGCTTTAAAATATAATCAAAAGCATTGAACTTTATTGCCTGAATGGCATGTTCCTGATATGCGGTTATAAAAATCACTCTGAAATCCACTTTGTCAAGTTTTCTTAGCACATCAAAACCTGTTCCGTCGGGCATATTAATATCCAGAAAAATAATATCTGGTTTTTGTTTTTTTATTGCCAAAACTGCTGAGGCAACATCATGTGCCTGATCTATTATTTCAATATCTTCACAATAGTTAAGCAGTATATTCTCAATAGTTTCTCGTGCTCTTAATTCGTCGTCAATAATTATAGCTTTTAACATATCAAATGGTTTTATAGGGTATTGTAAATGTTACTTTAGTACCTGTTTTATTACTTGTTTCAGAAAGGTCTTCAATTTTCAGATGAATTTTATTTTTATAAGTCCGATTTATTATCAGCAAACGTTCTTTGGTAATTTCTGTAGCTAGTGATTTATGATCTTTTTTTGGTTGATTTAATGAGTTTTTAATTCCAAGCCCATTATCTGTTAATTCAAAAATTATATTTGAATCGACTCTCTTAAAATTAACAGAAATAAAACCCTTTACATCTTTATTTTTAATACCGTGTTCAATAGCATTTTCTATAAACGGCTGTGCAAGCATAGGAGGAATGGCAGCAATTTCAGAATTTAATAATACATCTGTTTTAATTTCATATTCAAAACTATTGCTGAATCGTAATTTTTGTAAGTCCATGTAATATTTAAGTGTATCAATTTCTCTTTGCAATGAAATGCTTTCTTCTCTTGAGTTCTCTAATATCAAACGAATTAATCGTGCAAAACCCGATAAATATTTACCTGCTTCAAATGTATCGTTTTTAAAAATAAAACTCTGAATTGCTATCAAAGAATTAAAAATAAAGTGCGGGTTCATTTGCGACCTTAATAGTTTTTGCTCAAGCTCTATATTTTTTTGTAATGAGCTTAATCTTGACTGTCGGTATAAAAGAAAAAATATTAATAGTGTAAGAATTATTACTGCTATCAATGCAATAACTAAATATTTGTTTCTCGTTAATTGTAAATCTCTTACCTGTTTATCTTTGTTCAGAATCTTAATTTCATTTTCTTTCTTTTCGGTTTCATATTTAGTCAGTAATTCATTAATCTGCATATGCATTTCAATATTTAACAGACTATCGTTTATTATCATTATACTATCTTTATAATAAAATGCCTGCTGATAATTTTGAATAAAATAATAATGTTCTGACATAGCTTCGTAACATAAGCTAAGAACACGTAAGTAGCTATTTTGTTTCGCTATTTCTGCACTTTCAAAATAATTTTTTTCTGCTAATTTGAATTCTTTTAATTCCGAATAACATTTACCAAGAGCAATTAAATTTAAAGCATACTCATAGTTATTATTTAATTCCTCATTAATATGTAATGCTTTGTTGTAATAATTAATTGCTTCCTGCACCTTACCGGATAATCGTAGTACAATGCCAATATTATTATATGAAGAAGCTATACCTTGTTTAAAACCTGTTTTTTCACGATATACTAAAGATTGTTTATAATAAACTAAGGCAGTATCATAGTTCTCTTTATTTAAGTACACATTGCCAATGTTATTAAGATAATCGGAAGTTTCATATAAATTAGACTCTTGGTCAATAGTATTTAATGCTTTTTCATAGTTTTCAAGGGCTTTTTCATATTGTTTCATATTTTCATATATAACCCCAATATTGTTGTAAACACTTGCCATTCCATATTTAAAATTAATATTTTCAAATATTTTTAGTGCTTTCTGATAATAGATCAGTGCATCATCATATTTTCCCCATTGCATATAAACATTTCCGATTTTCAAATTAGATATTGCGTTTCCTTTGTGGTCAGAAATAGCTTCCTTCAGAGTCTGTGCATTAATATACTTTTTTATAGCTGTATCATAATCGGAATTATTAAAATAAATATCTCCGATATTATTATAAGCTTTTGCCTGCCCTGCTGAATCATTAATAACAATATAAATTTGAAGTGAACTGGAATAAAATTTTAATGCATCATCATATTTTTCTTCCCGTTTATTGATATGTCCTAATTGGTAATATGCCTTTGCTATTTCAGCTTGATTATTATGAAGTTTGGCTAATTTTAATGCCTTTTTTGTGTAAATTTTACTTGAATCAATTGATATGTTTTTATAAATATCAGCCAGTTGGTTATATATTGAAGCCTGGTCTTTTTCCTGATGTTTACTCAATAAAAGTTTCAGGCTATCCGCATTATTGGCAAGAGACAAGATTTGAAACAATCCTGTAAATAGAAAGATTATATAGAGTTTTTTGCTTATCATATCATATTATAATATTTGCAACAACTCTTGGTTTTGGAGACATTGCATATATGTTTTTTCATAGCTTATTATTTTTTATAAGACTAAAAATGACAGTTAAATGTTGTATTACTCCAAATAATAAGAATAACAAAATTACTATTTTGAATGTGAAGTTTTTAATAATTTATAAAATTTAATTTTAGATTTCCCTATTTATTTTTCCAAACTATAAAAATGCAAAAGCATTTTATTGGGCAAAGCACAAATAGTTTTTGTTTTGCAGGATAAGCTTTTTGTGAGTATTTTTGAGGAATAATATTTATAAAAATGAAAACTATAGTTTTATTATTAATATTTATCATTTTTCTGAATCCTTCAGAAAAATCGAAACTAAATAATAACTGGAGAAAGGAAATAGTTGGACAATATGAAGGTGGTTGGCTTTATGAAGTTCAAATAGGAGATGCAAGAAATGAAGGAAAAAACCGTATTTATGTTGCAGGTTTTGACGGTTGGTTGATTGAGTGGACATACGAAAACAATAAATGGTCTTACAATTATTTTCAGATAAGTGAAAAAGGAAAAGATAAACGACTTATCTGTCTTTGGATTGGAAATGGTCGTAATGATGGGAAAAACAGAATTTACGCATCTTGTGTAAATGGAAACCTGTTTGAAATAAGCTTTATTAACGGAAAATGGGAAAAAGAAATAATTTTTTCTAAAGGTTTTCTTGTTTCAGTTGGAGGAGAAATACTACATGGTGATACGCTTCATCATATATATACAGGAGGTTATCAAACTGCCCTGTATGAGTTGGAATATCAGAATTCTAAATGGAATGCAAAACCGGTAACAAAAAGCAACAAGCGTTTTCATAGTAGAGATATTTGGGCTTTTGCTATTGGCAACGGACAAAATGACGGTGTTAAACGTATTTATTGTCCTGAGTGGGGAAACAATCGCATTTATGAATATAGTTTTGAAAGTAATAAGTTTAAGGAGAATAAAATTGAAATGAAAAACAAAACTGTAAAAACAGAAATAGGAAATGTAATGGGTGATAATAGAAACCACTTGTTTGTAGCAGAAAAATTTGGTCATATTTATGAATTAAATTATCACCATGAAAAAGGATGGAGCAAAACGGATATTCAACCGGAAGCTAAAAATTTGTCAAGATACGGCTTATGTATTGGTAATGGACGAAATGATGGTAAAGACAGGCTGTACTCGGTTGCACAAAGAGGTTCTATCTGTGAACACAACTACGAAAACAACAAATGGAGTGAAACAACAATTGACGCCATTTCCGGTGCTACTGTGGATTGCACACTTGGAAACGGAAGAAATGACGATACTATAAGAGTGTATGTACCAAGTGTAGATGGGCATTTATATGAATTTACATATATTGGAAACAAGTAGCTTATTGGTATAGCTTCTGTACAAAAATCATAAAGTTGCACAGAGAAATAAAATTTAGAATATTGAATGTTAAATAACAAACACCCATTAATGAATATAGCATATAAAAAATTTGCCAAACACTTAGATAAAATACCAAATGGGTATCCAGAAACTGAAAGCGGAGTTGAATTAAAAATACTTGCAAAATTATTTTCAATACAAGAAGCAGAAATCGCTTGCGAATTAAGTGTTGAACCAAAACCCATTAATGTAATAGAAAACAAACCAGACATTAGCGATAAAGAGCTTACCAGACTTTTAATTGGAATGGTAAAAAAGGGACTAATAGAAATGAAAAGGGAAAACAGCGAGTTTGTTTTCTATCTTATTCCGTTTGTTGTTGGTTTTTACGAGCATCAGAATGCAAAAATTGATAAAGAGTTTGCTACCCTGTTTGAGCAATATTACAAAGAAGCTTTTTATAAAGCAATGACAATAAGTCCATCTGTGCATAGAATTATTCCTATAGAAAAATCAATACCTGTAAATATTGATGTTATGTCTTATGAAAGATCTTCACATTATATTGAAGGGGCACAATCGTGGGGTGTTTTAAATTGTATCTGCAGGGTTCAGAAAAAATTAATTGGGCAAGGCTGCGAACATACAGTTGAAAATTGTCTAGTATTTTCAAATAAGCTTAATGCATTTAAGAAATCAGAGAATATTCGTACAATAAGTAAACAAGAAGCATTAGATATTTTGATTGAAGCTGATAAAGAGGGTTTAGTGCATTCAACCAATAATGTGCAAAAAGAAGTTACTTATATTTGTAATTGTTGTACATGTTCTTGCGGAGTATTGCGAGGAATTGTTGAACACAAAAACGCCAATGCTGTGGCTGCTTCAGGTTTTTATGCTTTTGTTGATAAAGAGCTTTGTACAGGGTGTGCAGCATGTATTGAACGCTGTATGTTTAATGCAATGGAAATTAAGAATGATGTTTGTGAAGTTTCTATATTACAATGTTTAGGTTGTGGTTTATGTGTTTCTACTTGTCCTACAGATGCAATTGAACTTAAAGCAAAAGACAAGGATTTTGAGAATCCTCCCATAACTGAAGCAGAATGGAGAGAGAAACGAATTGAGGCAAGAGAGAAGCAGTCTTATATGAGGCAAAAATGTAAAAAATAGTTTTTAATAGTTTAGGACATTATTAATTATAAACAAAAAATCTCTTAATAATACATTTTTTTATATATTTGCCCTGAACTTATAAAATATAAACTATGAATAAAAAAATTACATTAATATCAGTATTCGTAATATTGATATTTTCTATAAATGCACAAAAAGTACATTCTGGAATTATTGGTGGATTAAATTTATCTAAAATTACTTCTGATGAGAGTATAGATGGAGAAACGATGCATATGGGAGGACATATTCTAATTCCTATTAATATTGCATTATTTGAGGCTGATCCTATGAAATTTTCTTTGCAACCTGAAATAGATTTAAGTATGCAAGGATCAGCATTTAAGCAAGATACTATATCTTCAACATTTAACTCTCATTATGTTAAAATTCCTATAATGTTTAAAGCGCATTTTGGCGATAATACATTTAGACCATTTATTAATTTTGGTCCTTATTTTGGTAAACATGTTATGTACTATTCTTCATATAAAATTGGTAGTGAATCTGGGAATACTGATGCTGAAACACCTGATACACAATTTATGAATGCTATGGATGCAGGATTTAATCTTGGTGCCGGATTCAACTACGATGGATTTATTTTGGAAGTACGTTATGGCTTAGGATTTTCTGATGTGCTTGTAGATATTAATTCTAAAAACAGAGTATTAAGTTTTTCAATAGGATATTTAATGTTTGAATAAACAAGACAATTATTTATTAGTAATGAGTTGCTTACATAATGGTTTGCATACATTTTGTTAACAGTTTTTATTTGATTTTACAATAGTAAATGTCGATAATGTTACATTAAAATTGTTCAAAATTTTGGAAGATATTGAATCACGAAAATCGGGACAAGTTGTCCAATTGGTATTATTGTAACCCAAAATCAATAATGTATTGCAATAGTTTTTCAGGATACTCTATATGTAACCAATGACTTGCATTTTTGATAGTAATAATTTTAGCATTAGCAAAAAGTTTCTCAATTAATTCAATATCCCTTTGTTTGATATAGTCGGACAAATTACCACGAACAAACATAACAGGAAATTCGGCAATTTGTGTTTCGTTGGGAGCAAAACCATTCATCATTTCAGGTAATGATTTACTTATTACAGGAATATTAATTCTCCAGGCAAAAGATTTGTCTTTTTTTCTATATAAATTTTTTAATAGAAATTGTCTGACATAAGCAAATTCAATTTTTTCCGATAGTATATCATCAGCTTGTTTTCTGCTTTTCAAAACTTTTAAATCTATATCTAACATTGCAGATATTATATTCTGATGATTAACAAAAAGCGGGGAATCTATATTTTCGTTAATGTAAGACTTTGGAGAAATATCAACAACAATAAGTTTGTCTATTTTTTGTGGAAAAGTTTTTGCAAAGTGCATGGCAGTTTTTCCACCCATTGAATGTCCTGCAATAATTGCTTTTTCAATATTTTGTTGTTCGAAAAACTTTTTTAAATCTTCTGCCATTAGTTTATATGTGTGTTTTTCTGTGTGCGGAGAGCGACCATGATTTCGTTGGTCAATCAAAAATACTTCAAAATTATTTGAAAGCCCTTTTGCAATTGAAACCCAGTTGTCAGAAGAACCATATAATCCATGAAGGATAATTAAAGGAAATCCTTTACCATATTTGCGAAAAAACAATTCCATTTGCAATTATTTAGTACCTTAAGTATTTCAATTTCTTCAAGTACATCTGAATTGTGTTATGCAAACCATAATACAAAGCATCTGATATTAAAGCATGACCAATTGAAACTTCTAACAAACCTGATATGTTTTTTACAAAAAACTCAAGATTATCAAGATTTAGGTCGTGCCCTGCATTAATACCCAAATTTAATTCATTTGCAATATTGGCTGCATTAACAAAGGGATCAATCGCTTTTTCTTTATCAATAAAATAATTTTCGGCATAAGGCTCGGTATATAGTTCAATTCTATCAGTTCCAGTATCAACAGCATTAATTATATTTTTTTCAATAGTATCAACAAAAATTGATGTTCTAATACCTGCTTCTTTAAATTCAGCAATTACATCTTGCAGCAAAGATTTATCTTTTAATGTATCCCATCCGGCATTAGATGTTAAAACATCAGGTGGGTCGGGAACCAAAGTTACTTGCGTAGGCTTGATTTCTGTAACAAGATTTATAAGTTGTCTGTTAGGATATCCTTCAATATTAAACTCAGTAGTTATTATGGGTTTTATATCATAAACATCCTGATATTTTATATGTCTTTCATCAGGTCGTGGATGAACAGTTATTCCTTCTGCTCCAAATTCCTGGCAATCAATTGCAGACTGCAATACGTTTGGCATATTTCCGCCACGAGCATTTCTGATTGTTGCAATTTTATTAATATTTACACTTAATTTGGTCATTTTTATTATTAATTTTATGTTGCAAAGTTATAAATTCTTATATTGCCAAATAAATTATGATAGCAAAAGAACTTATATCAGATGTGGTTTTCCCTATAAAGACTTCTAATACAGGAGATGATGCTTTGCATCAAATGGAGATATTTAAAGTTTCTCATCTCCCAATTGTAAATAATAAGCAATTTTTGGGACTTATTTCTGAAAATGATATTTATGATCTGAATAAATCTGAAGAAGCACTTGGAAATCATAAGCTGTCACTAATGAGTCCTTATGTTACAGAATCTCAGCATGTATATGAGGTAATAGAACTGGTCTCACGTAAAAAATTATCTCTTATTCCTGTTTTAGATAAAGATAAAAACTATTTGGGAGCAATTACATTACAGGATCTTTTACAAGCTTTTGCAAAAATTACAGCAATTGATAAACAGGGAAGCATAATAGTTCTTGAATTAAATATAAACGATTTTTCATTATCTGAAATTTCACAAATTGTTGAAGGAAATGATGCCAAAATAATAAGTCTTTATGTGTCATCACCCGATAATTCAATGAAACTGGATGTAACTTTGAAAATTAATAAAACAGACCTTGTGTCAATAATTCACACTTTCAACAGATACAATTATACAATTAAAGCATCGTTTTTAGTTGCTAAAGATATTGAAGACCTTTACAAAGACCGATACGATTTATTAATGAGGTATTTAAATGTTTAAATACTTATGTTGTCCAAATTACATTATTATATAATAATTTTCTTTTTATTCATTGTTTTCCAATGCTTTTCTCAGCAGGGGATTGAGAATTTAATTGTAAATGAAATTTTAATTTCAGGAAATAAAATTACAAGAGAAAAAATTATATTACGCGAATTAACTTTTCATAAAGAAGATACAATTTTAAAAACTGAAATTGGCGACATTTTTCTTATAAATGAAGAAAACTTGTTAAATACATCACTTTTTAACTATGTAAGTATTGATACAATTTTTATTAAACCTAGATTTATTAATATTGCTATTAGAATAGAAGAACGTTGGTATATATGGGCTTATCCAATTTTAGAACATGCCGACAGGAATTTAAGTAATTTTATAAAAGAAAAAGATTGGAACAGAATTAATTATGGCGGCTTTCTATATTGTCAGAATTTTAGAGGAAGAAATGAGTTATTAAAAATTAAAGTGCGATATGGTTATAAAGAACAATTTGCAATAGCTTATGATATTCCGTATTTTGATAAACATCAGAAAATCGGCTTATCGTTTTTAATATCTCATAACAGACAAAAAGAGATTGCATTTAATACTGTAGCAAATAAGCTTGCTTATTATAAAGACAATAATGATTTTGTGTTTACTTCAAACAATGCATCAATAGAGTATGTTTATAGAAATAAACTTTATTTCAGACATTATTTATCAGCTAACTATTCAAATTCAAATATTATTGATACAATAATTGATTTAAATACAAACTTTTTTGATAATAGCATTAATAATCAGGAATATATTTCACTTAATTATACTTTTATTTATGATAAACGAAATTTAATTTATTATCCAACAAAAGGTTATTATACAGGTTTTAATATTTCAAAAAATGGTTTAGGTATCTTTAAT
This sequence comes from uncultured Bacteroidales bacterium, assembly GCA_964442075.1. Lineage (GTDB taxonomy): Bacteria > Bacteroidota > Bacteroidia > Bacteroidales > CAYTAU01 > CAYTAU01. The sequence continues at coordinate 4,325 of CAYTWH010000034.1, read as the reverse complement.
AACAAACAAATAGATTATACAGAGGTAAAGGCAGAATTTAGAAAATATTTTAGCCTTAACAAGAGATTATTTTATGCATTTAAAATAAAAGGTTCGAAAACAATTGGAGAAAACAATTCATATTATTTATATAATGCATTAGGTTATAGCGAAATATTGCGTGGATTTGAGTATTCGGTGATTGACGGACAAGATTATGCTGTATTTAATCATTCAATAAAATGGAATGTGTTACCACAAAAAGTTGTAAATATTAAAGCAATACCTTTTTCTAAATTAAATAAAATTCATTATTCACTATATACAGGATTATTTTTCGATTCAGGCTATGTTAGAGATACAAAGTTTATTTTAGAAAATAATTTTATGGCAAACCAATATTTGTATAGCGGAGGCATTGGTTTTGACCTTGTTACATATTATGACAGAGTGTTTAGATTAGAGTTTTCAATAAATAAATTTGGTGAAACGGGAATTTTTATTCATTTTACTGCAGCGATATAGATTAAGGTTTTATAAATTTGCAGTAGTTTGATTTTAAACAAATTATTAAACAGATGAAAATAGCTATTTATGGTAGGTCTTTCAATGAAAATTTTAATAATTATATTAAAGAATTATTTGATAAACTTAACAAAAAGAATGTAAATGTTACTATTTATAAACCATTTTACGAATTTCTTAAGAAGGAAGTTGATATTAAGCTTGAGTACGATATATTTTCTAATCCACAAGATATAAAAGAAAATATAGATGTTATATTTAGTATTGGCGGTGATGGTACATTCCTTGAAACAGCATCATTTATTAAAGATAATAATATTCCAATAATTGGTATAAACAGTGGGCGATTAGGCTTTTTGGCAAATATTTCAAAAGAAGATATTTCACAATCTATAGATGATTTATTTTCTAATAAATATAAAATTGAAGAAAGAACTTTATTAAAATTAGAATCTAATCCTGAAATATTTGATTTCCCTTTTGCATTAAATGAATTGACAGTTCAGAAAAGCGAAACGGCATCTATGGTTACAATTCATGCTTATGTAAATGGCGAATATTTAAACTCATATATGGGAGATGGATTAATAATTGCAACACCTATAGGTTCTACAGCTTATTCATTAAGTGCGGGTGGCCCGATTGTTATGCCAAATTCTAATAATTTTATTATAACACCATTATCTCCACATACGCTCACAGTAAGACCATTGATAGTTTCAGACGATAATATAATAAGATTGAAAGTTGATGGCAGAAGTGATAAATTTTTGGCTTCGCTTGACTATCGGGCTGCTTCTTTTGATTCTACAATGGAACTTACAATTAAGAAAGCATGTTTTACTACCAAAGTAATTAAATTTCACAAACAAGATTATTTTTCTATTCTGCGAAATAAGCTAATGTGGGGCATTGATAAAAGAAATTAAAAATTTAATTTAAATTGATGAAAAACAATAGTTATGATATTGAAACAATAGTTGTTGTTGAGGATGATAATGGATTGAACCAGTTGTTGCAAAAAAGAATACAGCAAATCAATTACAAAACAATTGGGTTTACCAAGGGAGAAGAAGCAATTGAATATATAATTCAAAATCAAAATATTCTATTATTGGTTGATTACAGATTAACTGATATGCTTGCCATTCAATTAATACAAGCATTACGGGAGATGAATATTTATATCCCTTTTATTGTTGTTACAGGGCATGGTGATGAAAAACTGGCTGTTGAAATGATGAGATTGGGAGCCCTAGATTATATCGTAAAAGAAATTGGTTTTTATAAAAACATACAATCAATTATTACAAGAGTAATAAGCCATTATGAAACAAAAAAGAATCTTGAAAAATTTCAAAATGATTTAAAAATAAATGAAGAAAAATACAGAAGTATATTTGAAAATATTCAGGATATATTTATTGAAACAGATTTAAATTGGGTAATATCAGAAATTAGTCCATCTGTAGAAAAAATCCTGTTTTATAAAAGAGAAGAGTTAATTGGACAAAGTTTTTCTAGATTATTTACAAATTCAAAAGAAATAAATGACTTATTAAAATTAATTAAAAATAAATCTCATATTTCAGATTTTGAGGTAATTTTAAAAGACAAAAAAAATAAAGTAAAATACTGTTCTGCAACTTTAACTCTTGGGAATAATAAAGATGGCTCAAAGAAAATTATTGGAATTATTAGAGACATAACATTAAGGAAAAAACTGGAAAAACAGATATTGAATAAAATAATTGAAACCGAAGAAAAAGAAAGAAAAAGATTTTCTGAAGATCTTCACGATGGTTTAGGTCCTTTACTTGCAAGTATTAAAATATATGTAAACATGATTATTACATCAGAAGAACTGGAAGGAGAAACAAGACTTAACCTAATTAGATATACTAATGAACTTATAGATGAATCAATTTCAAATACGCGTTCAATAGCAAATAATTTAATGCCAAATGTATTAAATGATTATGGGCTTGTTAAAGCTCTTAATTCATTTTGTGGCAAAATAAACCTGATGGAAAAAGTTGAAATAGAATTTAAGTCTAATTTTAAAAAGAGAATTAACGATACTGTAGAAATAATACTGTACAGAACAATATTGGAATTAATTCATAATACATTAAAACATGCAAATGCCAAACATATTATTATTGATATGAATATGAAAAAATATATTCTAAAGATCAAATATAGCGACGATGGAATAGGCTTTAATCTTAATAAAACTATGAACAAAAAAGAAGATATTGGGCAAGGTTTAAGCAACTTAATAAACAGGATTAGTTCAATTAATGCCGATTATTATTTTAAAAGCAAGAAAAATAAAGGTATAGAAATTAACATAGAATTAAATTTGAACAATTATATTAACGATTAAATTATAAATAGTCATGGAGAACACACAACTTATAAATATTATTATAGTAGATGACCATGAAATTTTTCGTACGGGACTAAAAACGCAATTAGGTCAGTTGAAATCTCTAAATGTAGTTGGAGGAGCTTCAAGTGGAGAAGAATTTTTAAAATTAATTGAGCTTATTGATGCAGATATAGTTCTCATGGATATTAAAATGCCGGGTATTAATGGCATTAAAGCTACAGAAGAAGCCTTGAAAATTAAACCCGATTTAAAAATAATTGCACTATCAATGTTTGGCGAAGAAGAATATCTTCAAAATATATTAGATGTAGGAGCAAAAGGGTTTGTTTTAAAAAATATTGCAATAAAAGACCTTGAAAGAGCAATAATTTTAGTTAATAACGGACAAAGTTTCTTTTCCGATGAATTATTAAGCATTTTAATGACCACATTTACTAAAGACAAATCTTTAGAACCAGAAACTAAAAAGAGAATAATATTATCAGAAAGAGAACTTCAGGTATTAGAATTAATATGTAAAGGACTATCGAACCAAAAAATTGCCAAAGTATTAAATTTAAGCCCAAGAACAATTGATGGACACAGAGCAAAAATAATAAGAAAAGTAGGCGCTAATAATACTGTAGGCATTGTAATTTATGCAATTAAAAATAATCTTGTAGAAATATAATTGAGTAGAGGTAAATAATAATACAAAACTTGCAAGCAGGTTAACAAGCTACTTTGCTATTAATTTTAAGCTGCCATCTTAATTTTGAAATAAGTTCCTTTTGCCTTATTGGTTTTTCTACAAGCTCATCAACTAATGAGAGTATAACAGTATCGTTTTTAAGCTCCTTTGCATAAGCTGTCTGAAGAATTATTGGTATGTATGGTTTAAATTCTTTAATTCTAGAACTTGCCTCAAAACCATTCATGCCAGGCATTTTTAAATCCATTAAAATAATATCAATACGTTTTGTTAAACAAATATTAATAGCTTCTTTTCCTGAACTTGCATATAAAAGTTTATACGGTTCTTTTTCCAATATTTTTCCTATTAGCTTATGATTTATAATATCATCATCAACTATTAATACACATTCTTTATTCATAATTTATAGTGTTTATTATAAGTCTTGTTCAAAAAATTAACCCCCACCTTTCGCAGGGGTTAATTAAGCAACCAAATAAGGACTAGCATCCTTTAAAAAATATATTTAAGCAACCAAACTAAATATACATTGTAAAGGTAATACCTCCAGATGTTCAAAACAAGAGTAAAACTACCCTTTTATAAAAAGAAGAAATACCTGTTTTTTCAGGTAAAACTACCTGGATAAAATCAGGTAGTTATACTCTTGTTTTAGCTTTTTTGGAGGTATATCTTTGTTAAGGGGACTTCTATTAATTAAATCATTGTTATTCAAATAATTATTCGTATATT
>CAYTWH010000033.1:0-35374 GCA_964442075.1 uncultured Bacteroidales bacterium | reverse complement strand
AGCTTAATAATGCTACCTCCAAGCAAGCAGGTAAGATAAAGAAGCTTAATAATGCCACCTCCAAGCAAGCAGGTAAGGTAAATAAGCTTAATAATGCTAAGCTCAAACCAGAGATTAAGGTAGAAAATGATAGAAATTGTAGTATTTTCTGCAAGTTGCAACAAATAAGATAAAAACTATAAAAAGTCCGATAAATTTGTTACATTTGCCATAATAGAAATAATCGTAATCAATTACAATTACTGAATTGTTAGCTACCATTTGAAAAAAGATTTGCACATCTAGAGAATTTGATTATAATAGACTACAAAATTTATTTATTAAACAAAAAACAAAAGTATTTTTATGGCTGAAACAAAAGTATTTAATATAACGAACAAACCAGATTTAAAAGAAAAAGAAAGTTTGATTGACTTCTTATTTGACAATTTACAAGAATATGGAGACCCGAAATCAGATATTGAAAAAGCAGTTGATTACGCATTGAAAGAAATAATTTCTTTTGGGGGATTTATTTTAGTGTCATATTTAGAAAATGAAATTTTAGGTGTAGTAGTGGTTAATCAAACAGGAATGAAAGATTATATTCCAGAAAATATCTTAGTTTATATTGCAACTCACAAAAATCATAGGGGGAAAGGAATAGGAAAAAAATTAATGCAAAAAACCATTGATTTAGCAAAAGGTAGTATTGCATTACACGTTGAGCCAGAAAATCCAGCAAGATATTTATATGAAAAAGTTGGGTTTAGTAGCAAATATATTGAAATGAGATATAAAAAGGAGAAATAATGGCATTTATAACATTAGATATAAATAAACTAAAATCAAATTTCAACTATTTAAATACCCTTTTTAAAAAGAATAGTATTGAATGGTCTATCGTTTCAAAAATGTTGAGTGGTAATAAAATGTTTTTAACAGAACTGTTAAAATTTGACATTAAACAAGTGTGCGACTCTCGAGTATCTAACTTGAAAGAAATAAAATCAATTAATCCTAAAATTGAAACTATTTATATAAAACCGCCTGCAAAACGTTCAATATCAAGTGTAGTTAAATATGCAGATATTAGTATGAATACGGAATTTGAAACAATCAAACTTTTATCAAGTGAAGCCAAAAAGCAAAATAAAACTCATAAAATCATAATAATGATTGAACTTGGTGAACTTAGAGAAGGAGTTTTGGGCGAAGATTTTATAGCATTTTATGAAAGTATTTTTAAATTAGAAAAAATACAAGTTGTAGGAATTGGTGCAAATTTATCATGCCTATATGGTGTTTTGCCAAATCACGATAAATTAATCCAATTAAGTTTATATGAACAGTTAATAGAAGCAAAATTTAATAAACAAATTCCATATGTTTCAGGAGGTTCTTCTGTAACAATACCATTAATTTTTCAAAATCTTTTACCAAAAGGAATTAATCATTTTAGAGTAGGAGAAACATTATTTCTCGGAACAGATGTTTATAATAATACGAAATTTAAGAAGATGCATTCTGATGTATTTCGTTTGTATTCTGAAATAATCGAATTAATTGAAAAACCCATTGTTCCAATGGGTGAAATGGGTACAAATGTTGAAGGGGGAAGTTATGAATTTGACCAAACTAACATAGGAGAAACTTCATATAGAGCACTTATTGATTTAGGTCTTCTTGATGTAGAAACTGACCATATTGAACTAGTTGACAAAAACTTAAAACTAGCTGGTGCAAGTTCTGATATGATAGTAATTGACCTTGACAAAAATAAAAAGAAATATAAATATAAAGTAGGCGACTTAATAGAATTTAAGCTCGATTATATGGGCATTCTAAGAATAATGAACTCGAAATATATTGGAAAGAAAATAAAAAACGGTAGCTAACATGCAATATAAAAACTGGTCTGTAAGTGGTGAATATAAGCGAATTAACAGCAGGTAGATGATGAGGTAAATTGAAAGATTGGTATTTTAAAATGCCCAAAATTTCATATTGCCATCGTTAGCTGTAGTATAAATAACCCAATGGTGCGCGATTGTATCGCGTTCCCCCAATATGCAAGTCTGTGACCTGCTCGGCGTAGTTTGTAACTACGTCGCAAATAAGAAGTAGTTTTTAACTACTAAATGCGAAAGCATTAATTTTTAATTTTGCTTTTTTTTTACCTTTGGAGAGGGTTGGGGAGAGGCTTTTTACCCACCACTAATAAGATGCAAAACGGTAACATTATCTTTGTTATTAATAATAGCAGAATTGTATTCGTGTTTTTTAATAAGCCTGCCGTTAAGTTTTATAATAAGCATTTTAAAAGTAAAATTCTTTATTTGTAAAAGTTCTTGTACAGTTAAGCTTTCCTTATCAAAATATTCTAATCTGTTGTTTAGTGTAATATTCATTTGTTAAAATTATTGTTCAAAAATACAAAAACTGTAACACAATCTTTTAATTTTGCAATTGATATGTTAGGTAAAGATACAATTTGTGCAATATCAACTGCACCCGGCAATGGTGCAATAGCCATTATTCGCCTTAGCGGCGATAAAGCTTTTGATATTACAAAAAAGATTATTGCATTTAAAAACAACAATGTTGGTCTAAAGCACAACACTATTGCTTTTGCCGATGTTTATAATGATAATAATATTATTGATGAAGTGCTTGTTAGTTCATTTCATGCTCCCAATTCATACACGGGCCAGAATATTGTTGAAATATCTTGTCATGGTTCAAATTATATTCAGCAACAAATACTTCAATTACTTATAAATAGTGGCGCAAGACTTGCAAAACCCGGAGAGTTTACTTTAAGAGCCTTTTTAAATAAAAAATTAGACCTTTCGCAAGCAGAAGGTGTTGCCGATCTTATTGCAACAAGTTCAAAAGCATCGCATAATATTGCTATTAAACAAATGCGTGGAGGATTTTCGGATGAGATATCAATATTGCGAGGAAAACTTTTAAAGTTTACATCATTAATTGAATTAGAGCTCGATTTTGGCGAAGAGGATGTTGAATTTGCCGATAGAAAACAATTGATGAAACTTATTGTTGAAATTCAGCAAAAGATATTATCGTTGATATCATCTTTTAAACTCGGTAATGTAATAAAGAATGGAGTTCCTGTTGCTATTGTTGGAAATCCCAATGTTGGTAAATCAACTTTGCTAAATGTGTTTTTAAACGAGGAAAAAGCAATAGTATCTGAAATACCAGGAACCACCCGCGATAGTATAGAAGATACTGTAAATATTAATGGTGTAAATTTTCGTTTTATAGATACTGCTGGTATAAGGAACTCAAAAAATAAAATTGAGAAAATTGGTATCGACAGAACATTCCAAAACATTGGCAAGGCAAATATTATTCTAATTATTGTTGAACCAAACCACAACATCAAGCAATTGCTTGATAAAGTTAAAAAAGCCGCCGATAAAGAAGCACATATTTTTGTAGTAGTCAATAAAACTGATATTTACAATAAGGATGTAATTAAAAGCTCTGTTGCAGATATTAAAGAAGACATCACATATATTTCTGCTAAAAACAAAAGCAATATAGATAAACTTATATCAAAAATTACAGATGCTATTAATTTAAAACAAATTGACGGCAACGAGTTTATAGTTTCAAATGCTAGACATTATGAAGCATTACAAAGTGCAAGCAAAGCAATTGAAAGAACTATAGAGGGCATTAATAACAATATCTCAGGCGATTTTTTATCTATGGATATTCGCGAAGCTATTCATTATCTTGGAGAAATTACGGGAGAAATAACTAATGACGAAGTACTTGGTTCTATTTTTGAAAAATTTTGTATAGGAAAGTAGATTTTACTTAATAATTCCAAAGTTCATGTTTATCCCAGAACGCTTTTGCTTTTTCATATCCATTTTCGTATGATAATTTCATCCAGTGTTTAACCTTATTCATGTCTTTAAGAACTCCATTCTCATTAAAATAACACACTCCAAGAGTATACTGAGCTTCTGCATGTCCTTGCTCGGCAGCTTTTTCATACCATCTTATTCCTTCTTTATAATCTTTAAGTATAAAATCTTCATTATAATAACATACTCCAAGATTAAATTGTGCTTTTGCGTCTCCTTGTTTAGCTGCTTTTTTATACCATCTTACAGCTTCTTTATAATCTTTAAGAACACCTTTTCCCTCGTAATAACATAATCCAAGATTATTCTGAGCTTTTACATTTCCTTGTTCAGCAGCTTTCTCAATCCATTTAATAGCTTCTGTGTAATCATTAATGTCTCCTTTAAGATAACATGCACCAAGTTCATACTGAGCTTCGGCATTTCCTTGCTCAGCTGCTTTTGTATACCATGTTATAGCTACATTATAATCTTTAATAACACCTTTCCCCTCATTATAGCATAATCCAAGATAAGATTGTGCTTCTACATTTCCTTGCTCAGCCGCTTTCTTAATCCATGTTATAGCTTCTGTGTAATCATTAATCTCTTCTTTAAGATAACATACTCCAAGTTCAAATTGTGCATTTGCATCCCCTTGTTCAGCAGCTTTAGTATACCATTTTATAGCTTCTTTATAATCTTTAATAACACCTTTTCCTTCATAATAACATAATCCAAGACAAGATTGTGCTTTAATATTTCCTTGTTCGGCAGCTTTAGTATACCATTTTACAGCTTCTTTATAATCTATGGGCACACCCCATCCATTATAATAACATAGTCCAAAATTATATTGAGCACCAATATTTCCTTGTTCAACTGCTTTTTCAATCCACTTAACAGCCTCTTTGTAATCACTGAAAACACTATCTTTTTTAAGATAACATACTCCAAGTTCATACTGTGCATATACATTTCCTTGTTCGGCAGCTTTGGTGTACCATTTTACAGCTTCTTCATAATCTTTAATAACACCTTTGCCCTCATTATAACATAATCCAAGACAATACTGGGCAAATGCATTTCCTTGTTCGGCAGATTTAGTATACCATCTTACAGCTTCTTTGTAATCTTTTAGTACACCTTTTCCGTAATGATAACATATTCCAAGACCAAATTGTGCATCTTCATTTCCTTGGTCACCAGCTTTTGTATACCATTTTACAGCTTCTTTATAATCTGTGAGTACACCTATTCCATTATGATAACATACTCCAAGATTATACTGAGCATCTGCATTTCCTTGATCAGCAGCTTTTGTGAACCATACTACAGCTTCTTTATAATCTCTTAGTACACCTTCTCCATTATAATAATGTAATCCAAGTTCAAACTGTGCTTCTGCAAATCCTTGTTCAGCACCTTTTGTGAAGCATGCTACAGCTTCTTTGTAATCTTTTAGTACACCTTCTCCATTATAATAACATAATCCAAGAACAAACTGTGCTTCTTTACTTCCTTGTTCAGCAGCTTTCTCAAACCATTTTACAGCTTCTTTATGATCTTTGATAATACCTTTCCCCTCATAATAACATATTCCAATATTATATTGCGCATCTACATCTCCATGTTCAGCCAATTTTTTAGTTTCTTCGAAAGTTTGAGAATTAATTTTCTGTATAAAGACAAAAAAAGTAATAAGGAATAAGAATATTATTTTTTTCATTTGAAATTGTTGTAGCATATACAAATTTAAAAATCAGTTATTTAATTTATGATTCAGAAAACAACAGTTTTAAAGTTTATTCATAGTTAACTATGCAAAACTAACATTTTTTTTCAAACTCTTCCAAAATATTTAGAATATAAGGCAGATGTAAAAAATGATTTATTTTTATTTGAACAACATTAATACATGATTAGAAACTATAAATAAATTTTATGTACTTTTGGAATTGTGCAAAAAGAAGAAACAAATAATAGGGATTTTAGTAGTGAATTTATTTTTACAAGTTCTAAAAGTAGCGGACCCGGAGGTCAGAATGTAAATAAAGTAAATACAAAAATTGAACTTCGTTTAGATATAGCCAATTCGATGTTATTAACAGATGAAGAAAAAGAAATTATTTTAGATAAATTATCAAATAGAATTAACAAGGATGGAGTGCTTATTATAAGTTCTCAAGATCAACGTTCACAATTAAAAAATAAAGAAAAAGCTATAGAAAAGTTATATGAACTTATTGAAGAAGCCCTTGTTTTGCCAAAAGAACGAAAAAAGATAAAACCCTCAAAGGTATTAAAAGAAAAGCGTCTTAAAAACAAAAAGATAGTATCAGAGAAAAAAACTTTGCGAAAAAACATTGATGATATCAATAATGATTATATTCCATAAACAGTATCAGGCTCAACAATGGGAGAGGAGCTGTTAAGCTGAAACTTTATATAATGTATATTTTGTCCTTTTTCCAAATACTGTAATTCGTAAAATGTTTTTATTGATAGTATTTCATCAAAAATATTTGACTTATATAAATCGTTTGTGTTTTCTAAAATATTCAATTCATTTTTATTAATTATTGCAAGAGTATATTCATACAAAAGTTTGTTATCTGTTTTAAGATGCACTATTCCATTATTTTTAATGATATTTTTATAAGAGTTTAAAAACCTCGAAGATGTTAGTCGCTTTTTTGTTCTATACTTTTTCAATTGAGGATCGGGAAATGTTATCCAAATTTCATCAATCTCGTTTTTTGAAAAAAACGAATTAATAAATTCAACACGCGTGCGAATAAACACAAGGTTATTTATATTGTTTTCATTAGCTGTTTTAGCTCCCCTCCACATTCTTGCCCCTTTAATATCAATGCCAATAAAATTCTTATCAGGGAACATTTGAGCCAAACTAAGAGTATATTCTCCTTTGCCGCAACCAAGTTCAAGTATAATTGGATTATTGTTTTTGAAATATAATGAATTCCATTTACCCTTTAATTTGAAATCTTTATTTAATATTTCATCATACTTGGGTTGAAAAACATTGCTGAAAGTTTCTACTTCTTTAAACCGCTTAAGCTTTTTTTTCCCCATTATTTATTATTATTCAGCGAAATACCTCGTGTGTTTTGAAATTAGGTTAATTTGCAGTTTCAATTCGTATTCCAATATCGCTTATGTGTTCCAATTCTTCTGTTCTCATAGCTTGTTCAAGTTCAAAAGTATAAATTCCTGTGTCGGGAAAGTAAATAAAATTTTTATATAATATCTGATGGCTAAAAATATCCCCAATACCACTTCCATACCATTTGCCATGTTCATCAGCTAAAAAAAGTTCAGTAGTATCTTTTACAGAATTACCATTTGGCGATGATATAGTTACAAACAAAAAAAGATTACTGCTTTTGTAATTTCCCTCGTTGCGTATATTTATAATAACATTATGTGGAGATTTTGTGTCTGTTATTCTAACATCAAATTTTGCTTTGTCAAATCTGCTCCAAGTACTTTTCCCCATTGATTTATATTCTTCAAATACTCTGTTTGTATCACAAGAATTTAGAGAAAATATAATAATTAGAAAAAAAAGAATTTTCAAAAATGATCTCATTTATTATCTCCTTCTATTTTTGTTTTTTCTCTTTTTAGATTTATATTTATCGTCAAATCGGGTAAGACTGTCCTGCCCGACAACGTTGTTGTAATCCAGCTCCTTATCTTCGATTGCTTCAACAGTATCATTAAGCTCTTCAACTTTAATATTTGTTTTGTTAAGATTAATTATTTCTGCAACTCTTTCAACCGGTATAGGGATTAAGCCAGTAGATGATTCGCTATCGAATGAATACCACATTATACCTTTATAAATGTCTGTTTTAACGTGATATGCTCTTCCTTTTTCAGTTTCTAATTTTATATCTTTATTAGGGAAATCTTTTTGTGCATCAATGTAGCTGTCAAGTTCATAATTCAAACAACATTTTAATTTACTGCACTGTCCTGCTAATTTCAGAGGGTTTAAAGAAAGTTCCTGATGCCTTGCAGAATTTGTAACAACCGAAACAAAGTTAGTCATCCATGTAGCACAACAAAGCTCTCTGCCACAACTACCAATTCCGCCTATTCGCCCCGCTTCCTGTCTGGCTCCAATTTGTTTCATCTCAATTCTTACCTTAAATTCTTCTGCAAGTAATTTTATTAATTCTCTAAAGTCAACCCTTTCATCAGCAATGTAATAAAAAATAGCCTTGGTTTTATCTCCCTGATATTCAACATCACCAATTTTCATTTCTAAATTAAGGTCCTGAGTAATTTGTCTTGACCTTAACATTGTCTTATTTTCAAGATCCATTGCCTGAACCCATTTTTCAATATCGTTTTGTTTTGCTTTTCGATATATTTTTTTTAGTTCATCTAAATTAACATTGTTATTATTTTTTCGGATTTGCTCTAAAACAAGCTCGCCTGTTAATGAAACAATACCAATATCATGTCCGGGAGAAGCTTCAACAGCAACAATATCGCCAGGTTTAAGTTTAATGCTATTTACGTTTCTGAAAAATAATTTTCTTGTATTTTTAAATCTTATTTCAATAATATCTGTTGCATTTATTGATGCAGGAGCATCATCTAACCAATCATGTACATTAAGCTTATTCCAACTATTAGAAACAGCTTGTGGATTATTATTATCTTCAATCTGAGGTGAAGGACAGCCTCTTGTTGTACAACTGCTACGGTCCATTATATATTGTTTTTATTATTTTCGAATTACAAATTTAATTATTTTACTGATGTTTTTTCATATTTACTACTTTCATTTTTTTAATTGTTTTAATTTTGCTTGAATTTAAATTTATAGATATGAGTAAAAAAGTTGTTATAATTACAGGTGCATCCTCTGGAATTGGATTAGCACTGGCAAGAGAATACGCAGAAAGAAATTTTAATATAGTTGCTGCTGCAAGAAGAATTGATAAACTAAATGATTTAAAAGAAGAACTTGCTCAAAAAAATATTGAAGTGTTAACAGTTCAAACTGATGTTTCAAAAGAAGATGATTGTAAAAATCTCATAATCAAAAGTAAAGAACATTTTGGCAAAATTGATGTATTGATAAATAATGCAGGAATTTCTATGAGAGCGTTATTTGACCAAGTTGATATTGATGTTCTTAAAAGATTAATGGATGTGAATTTTTGGGGAACTGTATATTGTTCAAAGTATGCATTACCGCACCTATTAGAAGCAAAAGGCTCATTGGTTGGTGTAATTTCGATTGTTGGTCATGTCGGATTACCGGGCAGAACAGGTTATGCTGCTTCAAAATTTGCAATTAGAGGTTTCTTGGATACTATTCGTATCGAAAATCTTAAAAAAGGATTACATGTTTTGGTTGCCGCACCGGGATTTACTGCTTCTGAAGTTCGCGAAGTTGCATTAACAGAAGATGGCTCACAACAAGGAAAAACACCTCGTGCCGAAGAAAAAATGATGACAGCAGAAGTATGTGCTCTTAAAATTGCAAAAGCTGTTGAAAAACGAAAAGGACAATTAATACTTACTTTTATGGAAGGGAAATTAGTAGTGTTTCTAAATAAATGGTTTCCGCGATTCATGGATAAAATGATATACAACAGCATGGCAAAAGAGGATGATTCACCTTTAAAAAAGTAGAAACTATGATATCAGACGAATCAAAAATAAGAATCACATATGGCGATACAGATAAAATGGGAGTAGTTTATTATGGAAATTATCCAAAATACTATGAAATTGGCAGAACAGAATTGATGCGAAAAATTGGATTTTCATATGATAGAATTGAAAAAGAAGGTGTAATAATGCCGGTTGTAAAGTTAGAAGCTGAATATTTTAAATCCGCTTATTATGATGAATTAATTACTGTGAAAACTATTGTGAAAGAAATGCCAAAAGCTAGAATAAGATTTCACTACGAAATCTATAATGGTAAAAATAAGCTGATTAATCAGGGTTTTACCGACTTGAGTTTTGTGAAAAAAGAAAATATTAAAGCTTGCAGACCTCCGGCTAACTTATACAATGCCTTAAAAGAATATTTTTAAAATATAATATCTTAATTTTTTTTACGTTTAGCTTTGTATATTTGCATGAATAATATGTCGGTTTGGAATTGATGAAAAAATATTTTCTATTCATAATTTTATTTTTTTCTTGTTTAAGTGTTTTTTCCCAAAAATACACAATAAGCGGTTATATAGAAGATGCTAAAACAGGAGAAAAACTCATTAGTGCCGGAGTTTTCGATTCCAACACTTCAAAAGGAACAATTACAAATGATTATGGTTTTTTTAGCCTGACTTTACCTCAAGGACAAATTAAATTTACAGTTTCTTATGTTGGCTATACAAGTTTTAGTAAAACAATAGATTTAAATAAAGATATTGAATTAAATATTGTTATTGAACCTTCTATTACCTTATCAGAGGTTGTTGTTACCGATTCAAAATCAAAAGACAAGGTAGAAAGCACACAGATCAGTGCAATTGAAATTCCAATTAAGGATATTAAAAAATTACCTGTATTACTTGGAGAAGTTGATGTATTAAAAATAATTCAATTACTTCCCGGGGTTCAGTCAGGTAGTGAGGGAACAAGTGGTTTTTATGTGCGTGGCGGAGGACCCGACCAAAATTTAATACTGTTAGATGGCGTTCCTGTTTACAATGCAGATCATCTTTTTGGTTTCTTTTCTGTTTTTAATGCCGATGCAATATCTAATATCAAACTTATTAAAGGAGGCTTTCCTGCTAGATACGGAGGTAGGCTTTCATCTGTACTTGATATAAGGATGAAAGAAGGTAATACAAAAAAAATTAAAGGAGAAGGCTCAATTGGCATAATATCTTCTAAGCTTAGTATTGAAGGACCTATACAAAAAGATAAAACATCGTTTATTGTATCAGGCAGAAGAACATATATTGATATTCTTGCACAACCTTTAATTGCTATGGCTGCTAAATCTTCAGGAGAAAAAGTTACAGCAGGATATTATTTTTATGATCTAAATGCTAAAATAAACCATAAGTTTTCAAATAAAAGTCGATTGTATTTGTCAGCATACATGGGTAATGATAAGGCATATGTGAGAAATAAATATGAATACATAAATGATGATACAAAATATGAAGAAAAAAATAATGCACAATTGGCTTGGGGAAATATAACTACAGCACTTAGGTGGAATTATAAGATCAATAAAAAATTATTTAGCAATACAACATTAACTTATAGTAAATATAAATTTTTGGTTGGACAAAAAATGGAAGAAAAGATCACAGGCACAAATATTAATCAGATCAATGAATTTGAGTTTAATTATTCTTCAGGAATAGATGATGTTACATCTAAAGTTGATTTTGATTACATTCCAAGCCCAAATCATTTTATTAGGTTTGGTATAGGAAATACTTATCATACATTTAATCCGGGAATTACTGCTTTTAAGCTTTCTAGCAGTACGGAAACATCTTCAACTGATACATCTTTTGGAAATAGTAAAATTTATGGTAATGAAGTAACAGCATATATTGAAGATGATTTTAGAATAGGAGCAAATTTAAAGATTAATATTGGTGCTCATTTTTCTGGATTTTATGTGAAGGAAGAGTTTTATAAATCTATTCAACCAAGGGTATCAGCCAGGTATTTAATAAATGAATTCTTATCTATAAAAGCAGCATATTCTCAAATGAATCAGTATATACATTTATTAACAACATCAAGAATTGGTTTGCCAACAGATTTATGGTTGCCGGTTACAGATAGCATTAAGCCTATGCGTTCTGACCAAGTTGCAATAGGAGCTGTTTATGCTTTAGATAATAACATGGATATTAGTATTGAGGGTTTTTATAAAACAATGGATAATTTGCTTGAGTATAAAGAAGGTGCTAGTTTTTTTAAAAACAATGCCGAATGGGATGAGAAAGTGGAAATGGGTAAAGGCTGGGCCTATGGTGTTGAAGTATTTTTACAAAAAACTCTTGGAAATACCAGTGGATGGATCGGATACACTTTATCATGGTCAGAAAGACAGTTTGAAAACATTAATTTTGGTGAAAGATTTCCTTATAGATACGATAGAAGACATGATATGTCAATAGTTGTAACTCATAAAATTAATGATAATATTGATATTTCAGGAACCTGGGTTTATGGCACAGGTAATGCAATAACACTTGGTTTGGAAAAATACAATTCTATTTTTGGATATAATTCATATTATACATCAGTAGTTGAACATATTGAAAGTAGAAATAATTATAGAATGCCATCATATCACCGACTTGATGTTGGTATTAATATGCATAAAGAGAAGAAATGGGGTGAAAGAACATGGAGTTTTGGAGTTTATAATTTGTATAATCGTAAAAATCCGTTTTATCTATACTTTGGTTCTGAAAATAATAACAGAGTATTGAAACAGGTAAGTTTGTTTCCTATAATACCCTCAATTAGATATAGTTTTAAATTTTAATATAAAATGATCAATGTAAATAAATATAATTTTCGTTTTATTTTTACTCTCGTGATACCACTATTGGTATTTACATCATGCGAAAAAATTATAGAAGCAAATCTTGATGACAGCGAACGTAGAATTGTTGTAAATTCAATTTTTTCGGCAGATAGTATTTTAGATGTTAATATTACTAAAAGCCTACATGTCTTAGATAATCAGGATGTAAAATATATTGATGATGCAAATGTAGATTTATATGAGAACGATGAGTTTGTGGGTACTCTTGAGAACTACCAAAATGGAAATTATATTTTAAATGATTTTTATCCTGTTGTTAACAAAACCTACAAATTAAAAGTATTGGCAGAAGGACTTAAAAGTGTAGAAGCTGAAAACAGTGTTCCCTTAAAGGCAAATATTATTAGTATAGATACTGCAACAGTTTATAGCGAGTATAATAAACAAGTTGAATGTAAAATTCAAATACAAGACCCAGCTGGAGAGGAAAATTTTTATTTGTTATCCGTTTATGCTTATGGTGAAAAATGGGATGACTATTCTTATGAGCCTAATTATGAATTAGGCCCAATCTGGTTTGAAACCAACGATCCTGTTGTTGAAGAAGAGATGGATGGTGAGGGTGTTCTATTTTCTGATATATTGTTTGACGGAAGCACATACACTATAACTATTAATATAGATTATTGGAGTATTGCTCCATATTATTATGATACAGCTATGAATGATACAAGTGTAGCATATTTTTATTTAAATTCTATTAGTAAAGAATATTACAATTATGCAAAAAGTTTTGAGCAATACCGTGATGCAGCAAACGACCCTTTTGCCGAACCTGTAAGAGTTTATTCTAATATTACTAATGGACTGGGCATTTTTGCAGGATATTCATCTAAGGTTGTTGCAATGAGTTTTGTTGGATATTTAGACGACTTTGGTTATTATGAAGATTATTAAGCTAATAACAAAAAATACTATTACAAAAAGAGCCATTCAGGTATTATTGGTATTGACTTCAATTTATGTTCTGCTAATTGTTAGAGGGGGCTATGAATATGGACGTAATGACAGTATGCAATTATCTTATTCAGTATTTTTGCACGATAACACTTTATATCCAAGCGACCTTTATATTCAAGAAATAAACACAAGTATTCCAAACGAAAGATATTTTTTTAGCTCTCTGCTAAGCATTTTCAGCAACCTGAAATACATAACACTAATTGGACATTTTATTATGTCATTACTTTTATTTTTTGCAGTAGATAAAATTACATCTTTGTATATAAAAAAAATAGAAGGCTTTAAATGGTTTGTACAGATATTTCTGTTTATTATTTTGTACGATATCAATATAGGAGGGAATGAATTATATTACAACAACTTTTTTGTAAGTTTAATATCCAAAACCATAGGCTTGTGGGCAGTTTACTATATTTTAAAAAACAAATATTTATTATCATTTGTCCTTATATCGCTTTCCACATTTTTTCACCCAATAGTAGGAGTACAGTTGTTTATTATTTTTTCGGTAATAATATTAGCAGGTGTTGTTATTAAGCGAAATTATAAATCTATCAAGAAATTTGTATTACCTGTTTTGTTTTATCTCTTAACTGCAGGAGTTTGGCTTGTGTGGCTAAAACTTAATTTTGCCGATAAACAACTAAATAACGATGAGGAATTTTTCAATATATTTTTCAAATTTAGGAATTCGCATCATTATATGCCATCATATTTTCCCTTAAAAAGTTACCTGATTCTTGTACCATTAAACATTTTCGGACTTATATACTTTTACAAAAAAGAAATAAAGCTTTTCATATTTTATATAACAGTTATCATAATCTCATTAATTTTTACAATTGGTGTAGAAGTTTTTCATTCTGTTGAAATAGCCTCATTTCAATGGTTCAAGTCAACAATATGGTTAAAATTGTTTAGCATTATCGCTGTTTTTGCATTTATGGAAAAATATTTTTTATTCCTTACAAAAAAGATCTTTGTTAATATTTACAAAAGTTTATTTTTTGCGTTATCAGTTATTTGTTTGTCGTTAATTTTATTTAATACAGAGTTATTGCCTTTTAATGTGAATTTTGATTTTGGTAAGCAATTGCAAAACGACAAAGCTGTTGCTATTTCATTAGATGCCAAAAAACTTACTAATAAAGATGCTCTTTTTGTTCAGCCATTAAGATTTACAGAACTTAAATTTTATGCCCAACGTAGCTCTTTTGTAGATTATAAAATACCGGTACATAGAAAAGCTGCTATAAATAAATGGTATAAAAGAGTAGAACTGCTATATAATTTAGATTATAAAGCACACAACAAAACATATAATATCAATTCTATTGCAGACAAATATTATACTTCCTTAAATGAAGATTTTTTTAAAGATTTAGCTGATAAAAACCAAATAACTCATGTTCTTACTTTCAAAGAACATAATCTGGATTTTAAAGTTATTTCCAAAAATGACTTGTATAAGATATATGAGATAAATTAAAAGCTCATTCCAATCCTTCTTGAGTGTGACAGAAGGAATTAAAGAGGGATTATGCTATAATAAATTATAAAAGCAAACCAAAATACATTACACTTAAGGCAATATTATAAAAAACAACAAAATGTAGCTGTAAGCGAAATAGGTGTAATTGTATACTTATTGAATTGTTACTCTTTAATAAATTTTATAGTTTCAAACGAGTTATTGTTATATATAATACTTATTAAATAAATACCTTTTTCCAGACCTGAAGTATTATACGTAAAACTACTTTCATTAATATCGGGCTTAACATAAACAGTTTGGCACAATATATCGTTTATCTGAATAAAATCAACATTGCTTAAATTATCAATGTTAAGGATCTCTTTAACAGGGTTTGGATAAAGCACCAATTTTTCTCTAATAATTGAATTAACATTCACCTGGCATGGATCTATATCGTGATATTCCAGAAATGAAACATCATCAATGTCATAAATATACCATTCTAAATTTCCTAAGTTCCAGTTTAACTGACCGTGCTGAACATCTAACTTTCTAACCAATGTATGATCTACTGCACCATTTGTAACTGTATCAATAGTAAAATTTGATGATGTACCTATTTCACCAAAAATATCAATTGTGTCAACATAATTAAATAATACATAGGTATCGTTACCATTATGACCAATAAAGGCTGTAAGAGTATCTGCAATTACTTGTATCGTTAATGAATCGGCCTGACTGTTAGCTAAAATATAAACATCGCCTGCATCAATGTTGCCATCTAAAACAAGTGTTGCACTTGCAGTAGTGTTTCCATTATTAAATTTTTGAATAGAATAATTACTTAAATCAATTGCTGATAAAGTAGGATTGTAAATTTCAAGAACCTTATTGAAACCTGTGCCTTCAATATATTCGGAAAAGAATAAATTTTCGCAAACTCCATTTGGAATGTCATATAAAATAACATATTGAAATGTTAAAGAAGTAGATTCTTCGGTATCGTTATCAATTGCTTTAATATAATAATATACAGTTGTACCGGGTATTTGTGCAGGAATTTGAGTGTCTGTTTGGTATGTATCTCCTGCAATAACTGACATATTTATTGAATCGCCAAATATTGTTCCATCAGTACCCCAATACAGGTATGCCGATGCAATAGTGCCATCGTCTGTAATATCTGCAAAAACATCAACAGCATCTATTTCAGTAGGAGTAACCGGAAAAATAACAATATTTGTAATATAAGGATCTGTTCCTGTTCCCGATACATCTATCATAGTAAAATCATCTATTATAACATTTGAAGAGTCGACAAAGATTAGAGGTATGTCATAAAATCTTATACCCAAAGGTATTATTTCATCTGCTACAGCAGTGTATTGGAATGTAATTTCTTGCCATGCATTTGTATCTAATGGGTTTGTGTAATCTTTCCATGCACCATCAACAAATAATCTAACTCTGCTTGTTGTGTCTAATTGATACGTCCAAAAAGATATATCATAAATATGACCGTTAATAACAGTTAGGTTTTGTCTGAAATCTGTGTTATCCTGATTTCCTGTAATTACCCAAACATTCATTGCAGAAGTTCCTCCGTGTACAATTGTTGTTTCTTGATGTAAAGATATTCCAGTTTCAATTGTTGTCCATGAATCGGGAACATTGCCTGTCCATGCTTCAAAATCGCCATTTATAACTAATTGACTTCTTAGCTCACTTGCAAATAAAATGATTGCTAAACTTGTTAAAATTAAAGTTATTGTTTTTAAATTTTTCATAATTGTTATTATTTAATAGTTTCTATAAGGTCATTATCTACTAGTATTCGTCCGCAATATTCACATACAATTATTTTTTTTCTTGAACGAATATCTACTTTTCTTTGAGGCGGTATTTTATTATAACAACCGCCACAAGCATTTCTTTCAATTGAAACAATTGCTAAACCATTTCTTGCATTTTTTCTTATTCTTCTATAAGCAGCTAATAATCTTTTTTCTATGAACTGACTTACTTCGGCAGATTTTTTTAAAAGGTTTTCTTCTTCTTTTTGAGTATCGCTAATAATTGAATCAAGCTCAGATTTTTTATGTGCTAAATCATCTTTACGTTCATCTAAATTTGTTTTTGCAGTTTCAATAGATTCAATTTTAGTTTTAGCTTCAGCTTCAAACCCTTTTATGTGTTTTTCAGACAATTCAATCTCTAATGATTGAAATTCAATTTCTTTAGTTAATGAATCAAATTCTCTGTTATTTCTAACATTCTTTTGTTGCTCTTCATATTTTTTGATCAATAGATGAGATTCTTTTATTCGGTTTTTTTTATCAGCAACTGATTTTTTTAATTTTTCAATTTCATCATCAAAATTGGTTGCTCTTGTTTGTAAACCTTCAACTTCATCTTCAAGGTCTTGAACTTCAAGAGGTAATTCACCTCTTAATATCCTGATTTTATCAATTTCAGAATCTGCCATTTGTAATTTATACAAAGCAGTTAATTTTTTTTCAGTATCAACTTCTACAGTTTCAACTGCTTTAACAATCTTTTTATTAGCCATTTCTATAAATAGGTTATAGGATTTGTATTTATTTTTGTTATTTGGGCTGCAAATTTAGGTAAATTTTTCTTAAGAATTTCATAAATTATTTCAACAGTAAATTGTTCACTTTCAAAATGCCCTATATCTGCAATAAGTATCTTATTATTTGCATCAAAAAATTGATGATATTTAAAATCTCCTGAAATAAAAATATCTGCTTTTTTATATATTGCGTCATTAAGCAAAAAACTTCCACTACCTCCACATACTGCTACTTTTTTTATCTTTTTATTTAATAATTTAGTATATCGCACTATATTAGTTTTAAAGATATTTTTTATATTTTTCAAGAAATCTTTTTCATCAATCTCATTTTCCAGGTCTCCAATCATTCCAATTCCTGCTTTATCATATTTATTATCTAATTGGTAAATATCATAAGCAACTTCTTCATAAGGGTGTACATCTATTAAAGATGAAATTATTTTATTTTCTAAATGTTTTGGGAAAATAGTTTCAATTCTAATTTCATCTTCATAATGCAATTCTCCTTTTTTTCCTACGAAAGGTTTGGTGTTATCTAATGCATTAAAAGTTCCTTTGCCTTCTACATTATAACTACATTGATCATAATTGCCAATATGTCCTGCGCCTGCATTAAATAATGCCACTCGCACTTTTTCTGCATGTTGAATTGGGACAAAAGTTACAATTTTCTTTAATTCGTTTTTTAATGGTTTTAATATTTTGCAATTCTTCAATCCCAATTTATTGCATATTTTGGAATTTACGCCATCTTTTACATAGTCGAGATTAGTATGAAATGCATAAATAGCAATATCATTTTTTATTGCTTTAATAACAAGTCTCTCAGTATAATTGTCGCCTGTAATTTTTTTAAGCCCATTAAAAATTATTGGGTGGTGAGATATAATAAGGTTTATGTTTTTCTCAATTGCTTCATCAATTAATGCTTCTGTTACATCAATAGAAATTAATGCTGAGGTAACTTCAGAGTTAGTATTACCAATAATTAATCCTGAATTATCATAAGATTCCTGAAAAGATAATGGTGCAAAATTTTCCAAACAAGAAATTATATCTTTTATCTTCATAATAATAAAGTATTGAAAAGAAAGAAATATTTATTCGGGATTATAATTGTTCTTTTATTGCTAATAATTTTTCTTTAACATTATCTAATGATTTCACAATCTCTAAATTATCAACAATCTTCTTTTTATTTTTTAAATTTTTTCGGGCTCCCTCTAAAGTCATTCTTTTTTCTTTAACAAGGTGATGTATCAACCTAATTGTTTCAATATCTTCTTTTGTGAATAATCTATTACCTTTTTTATTTTTTTTTGGGTTAATTTCTTTAAATTCTTTTTCCCAAAAACGTATTAATGAAGAATTAACATTAAACATTTTTGATACTTCCGTTATAGAGTAATATAATTTTTCGATTTCTTTTTCTTTGTAAGGCACTTTTTAATTAAAAGTTAAAAATTAATCTAATGATTTACCACCTTCAATAGATGATAATTCTAACATTTTGTCATATTCTTCGGGAGAAAGATCTAAATAGAAAAAATTAATTGGATTTATTGCTTTATTATTTTTCAAAACTTCATAATGCAAATGAGGTCCAATCGATTTTCCTGTACTACCAACTTGTCCGATAATATCTCCTCTTGTTACTTTTTGACCCGGACGTACTAATATTTTATATAAATGAGCATATCTGGTTTTGTAGCCAAATCCGTGATTAACAATTATTTGATTTCCGTATCCTCTTCTGGAATATTTTACTTGCTCAATAACTCCATCGCCGGTAACAAAAATTTCAGTTCCCCTTGGTGCAGTAAAATCAATCCCTTCATGCATTTTTCTAACTCCCCTGTAAACAGGGTCATCTCTCCATCCAAAATATGAAGCAATCCTTGTGAGTTCTTTTGTTCTTATTGGTTGAACAGCAGGTACAGAAGTTAAAAACTTTTCTTTGTTCGTAGCAAGTTCTTCAATTTTGTCAAAAGATTTTGATTGAATAACAATTTTTCTTAAAAGTTTATCCAGTTTTTTTGTTGTTGAAATTACTATCTCAGAATTTGCAAAACTCTCTAATTTGGAATACCTGTTAACACCGCCAACTCCTGCTTCTCTGACTGTGCTTGGAATTGGTTCGGCTTCAAACAAAGTTCTGTAGATATTATCATCTCTATATTGCAGTTCGCTTAAAACTTTATATGCATTACGAAATTTAGAATTTAAAATATCAAATTGTGTTTTTAAAACTGTAACTTCTCTTTTTAATTTCTTTTCTTTTGGAGAATCTATAAAATTATAAAATACAACAAAATATAAAATTAATGTCAAAACAATGCTTGATAGTATATGAGGCAGTAATCTTAATAATCTTT
The DNA here is from genome assembly GCA_964442075.1 of uncultured Bacteroidales bacterium. Taxonomy (GTDB): domain Bacteria; phylum Bacteroidota; class Bacteroidia; order Bacteroidales; family CAYTAU01; genus CAYTAU01. The sequence continues at coordinate 15,510 of CAYTWH010000033.1, read as the reverse complement.
TTTTTAATCCTAAAGATATTTTATCGTAACTAAGAGTTTCAGGATTAAACCTATACTTAATTTTAGCCATGCTTATTTTTAAATAACTTTGTACGAATTCTAAATCTTAAGCGACAAATTTAAGTAAATAATCTAACTTTGCAAGTTCATTTGAATAGATTTATAAAGATATTATTAAAAATTAACAATAAAACATGGACTCAAATTCTGTAAGGAAGTCATTTTTAGACTTTTTTGTTTCAAAAACTCATAAAATTGTATCATCGGCATCTATTGTTGTTAAAAATGATCCAACTCTTATGTTTACTAATGCCGGAATGAATCAATTTAAAGATATTTTTCTTGGACATTCAGAAATTACTGATAATAGAATTGCAAATACCCAAAAATGTTTGCGAGTGTCGGGAAAGCATAATGACCTTGATGAAGTTGGATATGACACATATCACCATACAATGTTTGAAATGCTTGGTAACTGGTCTTTTGGAGATTATTTTAAAAAAGAAGCAATAGAGTGGGCTTGGGAATATCTGACTGATGTTTTAAAAATTGACAAGAGTAAACTTTATGTAACTATATTCGATGGTAACAAAGAAGATGGTTTATCATTAGATAATGAAGCAAAAAAATATTGGCAAAAGTTTTTACCTGATTCCTGTATAATAAATGGCTCAAAAAAATATAATTTTTGGGAAATGGGAGAAATAGGTCCATGTGGTCCATGCTCTGAAATTCATATTGATTTAAGAACTGAAGAAGAACGAAAAAAAATTGATGGTAAAGATTTAGTAAACAAAGACCATCCTCAGGTAATTGAAATATGGAATTTAGTTTTTATTCAATATAATCGTAAATCAAACAGGAAACTTGAAATACTTCCTTTAAAACATGTTGATACAGGCATGGGTTTTGAACGATTATGTATGGTAGTACAAGGTAAAACATCTAATTACGATACTGATATATTTATTCCTCTTATTAATAAAATTGAAGATATATCGGGTTTAAGATTTAGAAAAGAAGACAGGTCAAAAAGAGCAGCAATAGTTAAAACTGCGATGCGAGTAATTGCCGATCATGTTAGAGCAATTTCTTTTTCAATAGCTGATGGACAATTGCCATCAAATACTGGTTCAGGTTATGTAATTAGAAGAATATTAAGAAGGGCTGTCAGATATGGTTATCAATCGCTGAATTTAAAAGAACCTTTTATTTTTCGTTTAGTACCTGTTCTTGTTCATCAACTAGCTAAAGCTTACCCTGAATTAAAAGAGCAAAAACTTCTTATAGAAAAAGTGATAAAAGAAGAAGAAACGGCGTTTTTCAAAACTTTGTCAAACGGACTAAAATTAATTGATCAAATATGTATTGAAATTGCAAATAAGAATAATGAAAAAATTATTGATGGAAAAAAAGTTTTTGAATTGTATGATACTTATGGATTCCCCATTGACTTAACATCATTAATTGCAAATGAATACGGCTTAACTATAGATGATGAAAATTTCAAAATAGAACTTAATAAACAAAAAGACAGGTCAAGAAAAGTAACAAATTTTGACACTGAAGATTGGGTGGAAATTGAAAAAGACGATATTGAAGAGTTTATAGGATATGATCAGTTAAGCACTAATGTCAAAATCACAAAATACAGAAAAATTAGAATACAAAAGAAAGAACAATATCAGTTAGTTTTCAATTTTACACCATTTTATGCCGAAAGTGGAGGACAAGTGGGCGATACAGGTTATATAGAATCTGAAAACGAAAAAATATTTATTGTTGATACAAAACTCGAAAACAAACTAATTGTTCATATTACTGATAAATTGCCAAAAAATGTAAAAGCAAAATTCAAAGCTGTAGTTAATGAGCAAAAACGATTAGGAATAACGAACAATCATACGGCTACTCATCTGCTACATACTGCTTTGCGAAACATGCTCGGTAATCATATTGAGCAAAAAGGTTCATTTGTTAATTCTGAACACATTCGTTTTGATTTTTCTCATTTTCAGAAATTAAGTGATAAAGAAATTGAAAAAGTTGAATTTTATGTAAATCAAAAAATAAGACAGAATATTGATTTAGAAGAAAAACGAGGAATCCCAATGGAAGAAGCACAAAAAATGGGTGCAATTGCTTTATTTGGCGAAAAATACGGAGATATTGTACGTGTAATAAAGTTTGATAATTCTGTTGAACTTTGTGGCGGAACTCATGTAAGATCAACAGGACAGATTGGATCTTTTAAAATAATTTCTGAATCGGCAATAGCTGCGGGAATTAGAAGGATTGAAGCTGTTACTGGCTTGAAGACAGAAGAATATATTAATAATCAATTAAATGTTTTAGACAATGTAAAGGAACTAATTAAAAGTCCGAACATTATTCAGGGAGTTCAAAATTTATTGAGTGAAAACGAGGACTTAAACAAAAAGGTTGAAAAATTTAATAAAGAAAAAATCCTTCAATTAAAATCAGATTTAAAAAAGAAAATCCAAAACATAAATGGAATTTCGGTAATTGCACACCTTATAGAAATTGATGATGCAACAATAATAAAAGATATTTCTTTTCAATTAAAAGGAGAAATTGATGATCTCTTTTTGGTGATTGGTGCAAATATTAATAACAAGCCTAATATTTCGATAATGATCTCCGATAATCTTGTAAAAGAAAAAGACTTAAATGCAGGCAACATTATAAGAGAAGTTTCGAAAGAAATAAAAGGGGGAGGAGGCGGACAAGCATTTTATGCTACAGCCGGAGGAAAAGATGTTAATGGTTTGAAAAAAGCAATTGAAAAAACTTTGGAGTTTTTGAAATAGTTTTCTATCGCTAAATATTTTTTTCTTGAATTAAATAATTATTAACATAGTCTGAAATACCGGTTTCAAGAGAACAAAAATCCTTTTTATATCCAATGGATTTAAGTTTTTGCATATTTGCTTCGGTAAAATACTGATATTTATCCCTAATATCTATTGGAGTATCAATGAAATCAATATTTTCATTAATATTCATGGCATTAAATGTTGCTCGTGTTAGATCTAAAAATGTTCTGGCATTTCCTGTGCCAAGGTTATAAATCCCGGAATCTTTTCTGTAATTCATCAAATAAAATATTACATCAACAACATCTTTAACATAAATAAAATCACGCTTTTGTTCACCATCATCAAAGTTTGGATTATGAGAGCGGAATAAATTCATTTTATTTGTCTTTTTTATTTGATTATATGCATGGAAAATAACAGAAGCCATTCTGCCTTTATGGTATTCATTTGGACCGTAAACATTAAAAAATTTCAATCCTGCCCAGTAATATGGTCGTTCATTTTGAGTTAAAACCCACTTGTCAAACTCATTTTTCGATTCCCCGTATGGATTTAATGGTTTTAACTTATTTATTATATTATGGTCATCATTATATCCATATTCTCCCCTACCATAAGTTGCAGCACTTGATGCATAAATTAAAGGAAGGCCAAATTCAATACATAGTTTCCAAATTTGTTTTGAATAATTAAGATTTAATTCATCAAAAACAGATTTATTAAATTCGGCAGTATCTGTTCTTGCGCCAATATGAATTATAAATTGAACAAATCTATGATTTTCATTTAACCATTTAAAGAAATTGTTTCGTTCAATAAGTTTAGAATATGTTTTATTATTATAATTGTTTTTTTTTTCGTGTTTTGAAAAATCGTCAACAAGTATTACATCTTTAAAATTTTCATCGTTTAATTTTTTTACCAAATTACTTCCTATAAAACCGGCTGCACCTGTAACTATAATCATAAAAGACAAGTTAAATTATAAATAAAATTTTACTCTTTGATATTACAAAATTAAAAAAATAAATTTACTTGTAATTATTAATCACAATTTAGTGTTTTATCAAAAAAATATCAAATATCTTTGCATTAGTTTGTTATTAATCTAATATTATTTTAGTTTTAAATTTTCAAATATTTTCTTTTGATATACAGATTGTTAAATAAATTTCTGTTAGGATTAGTTATTTTAACTTTAATAAGTATTACTGCTTTTTCACAAAAATCGCCTGCTAAAGCCAGAGCAGAATATCTATTATACATCATTAGTAAAGTTGAATGGCCCAATGAAAAAGATTTTAAGACATTTAAAATTGGAGTGTTGGGTAATGAAGAAAAAATATTTAACTCATTAAAAGAACAATCAAAAGAACTAAAAACTCCCAATAAAAAATCAATTGAAATTGTACGTTTTTCTACTATTGAAGAAATCTCAAATGTTCAAATGCTTTATGTAAACAAGGATAAAGGTTTTGAAATAGGTAAAATAATATTAAAGCTGAATAAAACTAAAACACTGGTAGTTAGTGAAAACTACGAGTTTCAGCGTTCTATGATAAATTTCATAATGCTTGATAATGTTTTACGTTTTGAAATAAATAAAAAACGAATTGATAATGAAGGCCTATATGTTCAGCCTCTTTTTGGGGCCAAAGCCGTTAGAAGTAAAGCAGACTGGGAAAAACTTTATTTAAGTACAGAAAAAGAACTTGAGGAAGAAAAAATTATAGTTGAAGAACAAAACAAAGAAATAGCAAGACAAAAGGAGGAAATAAAAAAGCAAGAGGATAGAATTAAAAAACAAAGAGAAGAAATTGCTATTCAGCAAGGTAAAATAAATGAGCAAAAGGAAGAGCTTAATGTATTAGTTCTAAACGTGAAAAAACAACAAGCTATATTGCAGGAAAAAGTAGATCTTCTTGAAAAACAACAAAAAGAGATTGAAATAAAACAAAAAAAGATTGTTGAAAGCAATAATGTATTAACTAAACAAAAAGATGAGATTTCATTACAAGAAGATAAGATACTTAAACAAAAAGGCACCTTAAATAAGCAGCTTGAAAAAATTGAAGTTCAGCAATTAATAATGTATCTTTTTATTGTTATCATACTTATAATTGCCGGATTAGGATATTTTATTTATAGAAGTTATAAAATTAAAAAACGAGCTAACATATTGTTGCAAGAAAAGAACCAGATGATAATGGAACGCAACGAAGAAATTATGCAACAAAAAGAAGAAATAATTACACAACGTGATGAAATTGAAGAGCAAAGAGATGTGTTGATTGTTCGTAACGAAGAAATTTTGCAGCAAAAAGAAGAAATAATTGCCCAACGCGACGAAATTGAAAAACAAAAAGATGTTGCTATTGAACAGCGTGATGAAATTATGGAGCAAAAGCGTGAAATAATGGATAGCATTGTTTATGCTCAAAGAATTCAATCAGCAATTTTACCACCAAGAGAATATATTGGGGAAAATTTAAGAAAATATTTTATCTTAAATAAACCCAGAGATGTAGTAAGTGGTGATTATTATTGGATTACTGAAAAAGACAATAAAATTATTGTAGCTGCAGCAGATTGTACAGGACACGGAGTACCTGGTGCATTTATGAGTATGCTTGGCGTAGCCTTGCTTAATCAGATTGTTGCAGGTAATAAGGGTTTAAAAGCAAATGAAATTCTTAATCGCTTACGTGAAGATGTAATTAACTCATTAAGACAGACAGGTAAAGAAGGTGAAGCAAAAGACGGAATGGATATAGCTCTTTGTGTTATAGATACAAAAAGCAGAGTAATTCAGTTTTCCGGAGCCAATAACCCACTATATTTAGTTAGATATATAACTGATGAAGTTAAGGGAATGGTTGAAAAAAACGAGTTGCCAAGACATATTAGCTGTAATGAAACTCATGAATTAGTTGAACACAAGGGAGACAAAATGCCAATTGGTATTTATATGCTCGATAAACCTTTTTCCAATAATGTTTTAGAACTTGAAAAAGATGATACTATATACATTTTCTCTGATGGATATGCAGACCAATTTGGAGGAACTAAAGGAAAAAAATTCAAATATCGTCCATTTAAAAATATGCTTTTGGAAATGCAAAATAAAAGAATGGATGAACAAGAAATTATGTTGAATAGCGCTATGGAAGAATGGATGGGAGATTATGAGCAAATTGACGACATCTTAGTTATAGGCGTTAGAATGTAATAGGTAATAGGTATTAGATAAATGATTAAATTCAAAAATATAATTATTCTTTTCTCGCTAATTCTGTTTCAATGTTCTGTATTTGCACAAAACAATTTAGATAGTTTACATAAGGCTTTAAAAAATGAAAAAGTTGATTCAATAAAAGTTCAAATACTTAATCAACTTTCCGAAACTTATCTGAATTCTGACCTTGACAAAGCTCTTAAACATTCAAAAGAAGCATGGGGTATCAGTAAGTTAAATGAATTTCAAAATGGCTTAGCAGTAAGTAATTTTAATATTGGTAAATCTTATGAATATATGGGTAAAAATTTATTAGCTGTTGATAAATTTGAAAAAGCTATTGAATTATTTACACAATTAAATCTAAAATATGAACTTGCCGAAACAGAAAAACATCTCGGAATTGTTTATGAAAATCTTGGAAAATACGATAAAGCCCTTACACATTATCTTATAGCTTTAAAAAAAATGGAATCGTTAGAAGATAATGCAGGTATTGCATCATGTCTAAACAGTATAGGTTTAATATATTATTTTGAAGAAAATTACGAAGAAGCATTATCTAACTTTAATAAAACACTTGAAATTGTTACTGAACTCGATTATGTGTATGCAATTGCTATTACTTATAATAATATTGGTCTTGTTTATGAAAATACATTGGTATTTGATACAGCTTTAATATATTACAATAAAGCTATTGATATTCATAAAAGCATCGATAATCTATATGATATAGCAATAGTTTACAATAATGTTGCAAATGTTTTTTTTAAACAGGATAAATATGATGATGCTCTGAAATTCTATAAGGAAGCTATGAGCATTGCAGAGCAACTTAATGATAGTAAAGGAATATCAACAGGATATATAAATATTGGCATTGTTTATAAAGAACTAGAGAAATATGCTCCTGCAGAAGAAAATTTTGAAAAAAGTTTATCTATTTCTCTTGAAACAGGCGATCTTAACGGTAGTCAGGATTGTTATTATAATCTTTCCACTATGTATGCTGCAATGGATCAATATGAAAATTCATTAAACGCATATTTAGATTACACAACTTTTAAAGACAGTATATTTAATAAAGAAAATTCAGAAACAGTAGCACAGTTACAGGAAAAACACAATGCCGAGAAAAAGGAGCAAGAAATTAAATTATTGAACAAAGATAAAGTTTTGCAGAAAAATAAAATTGATCAGCAAAAAATATTAATATATGTATTTATTATTGTTTCAATAGTTATTTTGGTCTTTTTAATAATGTTATTCCGATTATTTAGCCAAAAGAAGAAAGCAAATACTCTTCTTGAATCTCAAAATATTGAGATAAAACACAAGAATGATGTAATTGAAGAAAAGAATAAAGAGATAATGGATAGCATACGCTATGCACAACGAATTCAGGAAGCTATTTTACCTCCCGATAAACTTGTAAAAGAAACCTTATCCAATTCATTTGTATTATTTAAACCAAAAGATATTGTATCGGGCGACTTTTATTGGATGGAAGATAAAGATGGGAAAATTCTGTTTTCTGCTGTAGATTGTACGGGACATGGAGTGCCGGGAGCATTTATGAGTATTGTAGGACATAATGGATTAAATCAAACAGTTAATGAATTTAAAATCTTAACACCAAGCAAAATTCTTGATAAATTAAATGTACTTGTTACTGAAACATTACGCCAAACCGATAAGCAGGATGTAAAAGATGGTATGGATATGTCATTATGCTCATTAGATACCGATAAAATGATGCTGGAATATGCAGGAGCAAATAATCCTCTATATCTGATAAGGAAAAAAGGAAGAAAATTTATTGTTGAAAATAAAGAATATGAACCGGTGCTTGATAATGAAAGATTAAATCTATTTGAAATTAAAGCTACAAAACAAGCAATAGGGGCATCGGAGGATGTACGATTATTCGAAAATCATATAATTAATCTTGAAGAAGGTGATACTGTTATTATTTTTTCAGATGGATATGCTGACCAATTTGGAGGACCAAAAGGGAAGAAATTCAAATATAAAACGTTTAAAAAACTTTTATTAGACATTGAGCCTAAGCCAATGCAAGAACAAAGAAAGATATTAGAAAATACCATAGATGAATGGAGGGGAGAATTAGAACAAGTTGATGATATATGTATTATTGGGGTTAAATTTTGAACAAATGAAAAACATTTATACTAAATTATTGATTTTAATAATACCTGTATTAATAATTTCGTGTGGAAAAACAGACGAAGACATTGACAGAGAAGAACGTATTATTGGCGAATGGTTTACTACAGAAGTTTATTATTCTTACTCAAGCGATACAGTGTTTTTTGTTTTTGAAAAAGAAAATAAAGGAAGAACAATTGTTAATGAAGTTGAAGATGATTTTTCGTGGGAAATAAAAAGAGGAACACTAAAAACATATTATAAATCAGCACCAAGATATACCATAGGCTACGATAAATATAATAGTAAAGGAGTATATAAAATTATCGAATTTAATGATAATGAAATAGATTTTATTCAATATTTTTATAACGGAACACAAGTCGATGCCTCAATTTACAGGTTTATTTAATATCTAAATCCATAACTCAAGTATTTATTCATTTTTTTGCTATCTTTGGTAAATAAATAAAACCCAAACCAATGAAGAGCCTAAAATTAAAAACCGCAATCCTTCTAACCTTATTAATTGCAACAACAAATCTCTCAAACAGTCAATGTATTTACAAAATATGTCTGACAGATGATTATGGCGACGGTTGGGATGGAAATACAATAGATGTATTTGTTAATGGTGCATTTGAAGCAAATTATACCTCTTTATCAGGTCTAATTCCTGAATGTTATAATATCTCCGTAAATACAGGTGATGATATAGACATTATTTTTAATGCAACAGGTTCGTGGACGAGCGAGTGTAACTTTTATTTATACAGTAATATTGACTCTTTAGTTGGTCAAGGTAATGATTCTTTAGATATTTTAGATATTATTGTTGTTTGTTATTGTGGAGTAACTTCTGTAATTTCATATCCGCCTGTTTCGTTGAGTTGTGAAGGAAATATGGATACAATAAATTTTGTAAAAACAGGTAGTTGTTCAGGCAATTATGAGTTCCAAATTCTTGATGGGACAACAATTGTTCAAGCTTGGAGTAATACATCATATTACATAACATCACCACCAATATCAACGATATATACAGTAGAAGCTAGATGCGATTCGTGTCCGGGAATAGTTGCCTCAGACACATTTCTTATTGATGTAATTGATGCACCTACTATTACTGGTAATTTAACAATTAGTTCAGGAACATCAACTACTTTAACTGCATCAGGATCAACAGGAGAATTTGAATGGTGGACAGATTATATTGGAGGAACATTACTTGATACAACACCAACTTATGTAACACCGAATCTTTTTACAACAACAACATATTGGGTACAAGCAAACGGCATGTTTGGTACAGAAAGTAAGATTCTAATAACCGAATGCTCGCTTGAAAATATGACTAGTTCAAATGAATATATTGAAATATCAAACCCATATGAGAATACTATTAATACTTCAGGATGGGTAGTTGCCATTAGTGACTCTTATTCTAATATAAATACTATAAATCCTGTTTATTGGTATTTACCTTCTATATTTCCTCCTTGCTCAGTTGATTCCCGAACAGATAATGATACACTTCCTAATTACTGGGGCAATAATATGTTTTGGAATCCTTCAAGTAATAGTTGGGCAATTATTATTGATGATAATGGAAATGTTATTGATTTTGTTGCGTGGGGTTGGAATGCAGCAGAATTAGCAACTTTTAATCCAACTATTAATGGATTTTCCATTATACTTGGAACAGAATGGACAGGTGATGGGTGTAATGATAATTGTGGTACAATAAATAGTATTCAAAGAATTGGAAATTTGGATAACAACATGTTAACAGATTTTGTTTGTCAAACAAGTACTATTGATACAATTAATTTTGGACTGCCATGTGGATGGATTTCTGGAGGTTGCCGCTTCCCTGTAACTGTTGCAGTTAATACAGGGTTTTTAGTTAATTCAATTTTTGAAAATCAAGTTGTGATTTACCCCAATCCAACAAACGGAAAAATTAGAGTAGAAGCAGAGGGTATTGAGAAAATTGAGGTTTTGAATTTGCAGGGAAAACAAATCTACACAGGCAAAGCAACCGAAATAGACTTAAGCACTCAGCCAAAAGGCATCTATATAATAAAAGTAACCACAAACAAAGGTGTAGTGGTAGAGAAAGTAATATTAGAATAAGGCAGGGTAGTAGTAAGGTTTATTAATTAAACAAGTTTTTTACCTTCTTAATATATTTAATGCTTTTAGATTTTACGCCTTTAAATTCCTTGTGATTATCGTAAATATATTCGGGGAGTTCAATTAGTATTTCTCCTGCCTCGGTCTTTTTTACTTGTTTATAATATTCGTTTTCTTTAATAATATCGGAGATTATATTTTTCAGCAAATCTTTTGACTTCATATTAGTAAGTAAATCATGTTTTAAATTAATCTTTCCATCTGCTTTAATAGATTTCTTTAAATCCATTAAATATTGCTTTTGCTCTTTGTTTAAGTTTTTGCTTTTTTCAAGTTGTTTTATAAACGAAATTGTTTTTTTGCTGTCTCCTTTTTTGTTGTACACATAAATGCCTGCAATGCTGCTTAATTCATTATTTAAACCATTTTTTTCCGATATATTAAGGAAGTTTGTGAAATCTTTTATTGCTTCACTTTTTTTAGTATCATCATGCATGTGGTTACGGGAAAATCCTCGTATTAAATAGCTTATTCCTATTAATTGTTTTATTTGTTTTTCCTCATTAAATATTTTATTCTTTAACATTTTAGAACTTTCAATATCACTTTTTTTAAGAGATTTAATATTTCTGGTCATTAAATCTTCTGATAAATAATAAAGGTCGGCATTGTTGTAAACCATGCTTTTGTATATCATGGCAATAGGTTTTATTTCATTATTTTGCATTTTTGTTTCATCAATCAGCGATGCTTCATATAATCCGTAGATCAATGTATGGTCTGTTATATCATTTAGCAACACAGAAAGAAATAAATGTTCAATTGAGGAATTCCAAAACGATAAATTTAAAACATTTTCTTTTTTGCCTGAAATTTCATTTGTAGCACTGGTAATAGCTTCAAGTATAGTTGGTAATTTGTCTTCGTCAATTTTTTTCAATTTGCTTTTAAGCTTATTAAACTTAATAAAAACATGATAGAGATTCTTAAATTCTAATTTTTTATCTTTTAAGTGAACATCAATTAATTTCCCAAAAATATAATTAGACAGTTCCTGAATTTCTGTAATATCATCTGACTTCTCGGAAAAATCAGCAGAACGTAACAAAACTTTAATTGACTTATAAATAGCAACTTTTGAAGAAGACAACTTTTCTTCAAGTAATTTTTTGTCTTTCTCAAGCATTACATTTTTTTCATCTTTACATGATGAAATTGAAATAAGTAATGCAAAAGCTATTACTAATGGTATTGTAAATTTAAGTGTTTTCATTCATTCTAAATTCATTATTGAAAATTTTATATTCTACATTTAAGATATAAGTTTTTTTATTAATTAAATTTCATTACATTCTCAAACAATAAGTTTAAACCCTTGTCCGTGTACATTAATAATTTCTATTGCAGGGTCATCAATAAGTTTTTTCCTTAATTTAGTAATATAAACATCCATGCTGCGTGCATTATAGTAACTATCGTCAATCCAGATAGCTTTTAAAGCCGTATTTCTGTCAAGTATCTGATTTATATTTTTGCATAGTAATTTTAAAAGTTCACTTTCTTTTGTAGTTAATTTTGATGTTTCATTATTAATCTGAAGTGTTTGTTTTCTAGAATCAAAGATAAATTTCCCAATATTGTAAACTGTGGTTTCGGGTACACTTACTTTGTTTTTTGTTCGCCTGAGTATTGCTTCAATTCTTAACAGCAATTCTTCCATGCTAAAAGGTTTTGTTACATAATCGTCAGCACCTATTTTAAAGCCTTCAAAAACATCTTCTTTTAGCGATTTTGCCGTCAGAAATACTATAGGAATATCAGTATTTAACATTCGTATATCTTTTGCAAGACTAAAACCATCTTTAACAGGCATCATTACATCAAGAATACATAAATTGTACTGATTTTGCTTAAAGCCCTTATAGGCTTTGTCGCCATCAACATATAGATCAGTATCAAATCCTTTTGCAGATAAATACTCTTGTAAAAGCATGCCTAAATTCTGGTCATCTTCGGCAAGTAAAACTTTAAATTTTTGATTTTTCATTTTTATTCTTGTTTATAAGGAAGATAAATTTCAAATTTAGATCCTTCATTAATTATACTGTCAACTTTTATATTTCCTTTATGTTCATCAATAACTTTTTGCACATAACTTAATCCCAATCCAAAACCTTTTGTATTGTGGATATTGCCTGTTGGCACTCTGTAAAATCTTTCAAATATCCTGTTCCTGTCATTTTTACTTATTCCAATACCTTTATCTTCAACACAAATTAATATTCCTTTATATTTATTACTTGTACTTATAATAATTTCAGGATGTTCTTTACAGTATTTTATTGAGTTATCAAGTAAATTATAAATAACATTAGTAATATGTACTTCGTCGGCATCAATAATCGGGTTTTCTGCTTTAGTATCTTTACTTAAAATGCCACCACTGTTTTTTACCTGTAACTCCAGATTATGAATGCTTTTATCAATCAACTGATTGATATTAACCTTAGTGTACTTAAGTTTTAGTTTACCTTTTTCAAATATTGCAACTTGTAATACTTTTTCTACCTGAATACTTAATCTTTTGCTTTCATCTTCTATTATCGAAGCCATGTTTTGCAGTTTATCATTATCAAAACTAATATTTTTATCTTTTAGCATTTGTGCAGCCAGCGATATTGTTGATATAGGGGTTTTAAGCTCATGTGTCATATTATTTACAAAATCGTTTTTAACATCTGATAATCTTTTCTGACGAAAAATAATATACATTGTAAATGTAAATAAAAATATTAAAATAAGTGTAAGTAAAACTACTGCAATGCCCATGTATCCTAAAGAAGTTAATATGTAATTTTTCTTTTTGGGAAAATATAAATGCAAATATACCGGAGAAGAAAACATATCGTTTTGAAAAAGCTGGGTTTTATAGGTCTCATTATTTTTAGGTTCTTTATAATTTTTGGTTTTAACAATACAAGTTGTATCTTGTTGTTTTACAACAAACTCATATTGTGGTGTTATTCCGTGGTTGGCAAACGATTTTACTATTAAGTTGTTTAATTTATCGTAATTAATTCTCTGATAAATATCATCGTTAAAATTTAAAAGCTTGTTAACTATCTTTTCTACAAACAATGTTTTGTTGGTTACTTTTTCGAGTATATAATTCTGAATATCGTTATACTTAAATTCATTGTTTTTTGCATTAGTGTTTACTTTGTATATTAACGAATCGCCGGAATATAGCCTGATAACAGAATCGTCGTAAGCAGGAAAATTATTGTTGGGTATTGTTATTTTTTGTGTGCTAAAAGTTTGGTTTAAACCAAAACTATCGGAAATGCTTTCGGGGAGATTATTAAATGAACCAAAATCTGGTAATGATTCTTTAGAACTGCTTAGTGAGTATATTTCATTAGATATTTCAATTATTGTTTCATCGGTTTCTAACTGTTTGCGTACTTCTGCAAGTGATTTATTTACAAGCTGACTAAATTGTTTTTCTTTTAAATTTATTGAGTTTTTTATCCAGTATATCTGAAAAATTATAAGACAGATAAGGGCTATTGTCATTACTGCTGTTAATATCCAAATGGTTTTTTTGTTCATTGCAATTACAAATATAGACAGTAAGTAATTATATGTATAATTGTTTTAACATTCTTTAACAATAGTTTAATAAATTTTGCATTATTATAGCATAATTTTGTTGTGTAATAATGTTTACAATTACTAAAGTTTGCCTATAATGGTAAATAATAGTAGTTTTCATGGTATTAGTTATTAGTGTTGAAAGGCGGGGTGGTTCCCGCCTTTCTTTATTTCAGTTATGTTGTGATTTTACCACAAAGTATATCAAAGTACAGAACAAAGGCATACAAAGTATCTAATTTAAATTTAAAAGGAGAAAACTCTCCTTTTTTTTGTTATATTTGCTAAATGTTTAAAATTAATAAAAGTAGCTATAAGGTAGATAACTGGCACTAGTGCTTTTTATCTAGTAGTTAACAAACATAAAAACAAAATGAAAAAGTACATAACAATAAATAAAAGAAATCATTTTCTTATCATTTTCTTATCATCACTATTCTTTTGTTCGGGATTATTGCTAAAAGCCCAACAAAACAACAAGGTTCTATTTTTAGGAAATAGTTATACTGGAGTTAATAATTTACCCCAAATTATAAATGATGTTGCCCTATCAGTTGGAGATACCTTGATTTTTGAAAGTAATACGCCTGGAGGATACCACTTAATAGATCATAGCCTTGATATTGTTAGCCAAAATAAAATAATGGCTGGTGGTTGGGATTACATTGTTTTGCAAGGACAAAGTCGAGAACCAATTACGTACCCCTCTCTTTTTAGTCAAGGGTTTGGCAATTTACATACCCAAATCAGACAATATAATCCTTGTACTACAATTATGCCTTATATGACTTGGGGAAGAAAGAATGGAGATGCATCAAACTGTCTATCTATCCCTGTAATGTGCACTTATCTAGGTATGGACACTACATTAAGGGATAAATATTTGGAAAAGACAGACGAGGTGAATGGGGAAGTTTCTCCTGTATCTGTTGTATGGAGATATCTTCGGCAAAATCATCCAAGCATTGAATTGTATCAAGTAGACGAAAGTCATCCATCAGTCGCAGGGTCTTACGCTGCAGCATGTTGCTTTTATGCAGCAATTTTCAAAAAAGACCCTACATTGATTACATATGATTTTAGTTTAAATGCAACTGATGCTTCTATTATTAGAAGTGCAGCCAAAACGATAGTTTTCGACAATTTGAGTTTGTGGGATTATAAAAAACCCGCATTAGCAGATTTTCAATATGAAATAGGCCCAGGTGTAAATGAAGTAATTTTTACTCCTTTCAATAATATACAAAGTTATTTTTGGGACTTTGGTGATGGCGATACATCTATTTTGCAAAACATATCTCACTCCTATTCATCGGATGGAACATACACTGTAGGATTAACCACCACAAATTGTGATCTACAGGGGACACACATCAGCTTTAAAGATACAGTTATTCATTTTTGTAGCCATACACCTACCATTTTCTCGTCTCACCCTTGGTTGTGCGAATATGATACCCTTTGGACAGAACC
>CAYTWH010000032.1:0-36993 GCA_964442075.1 uncultured Bacteroidales bacterium | reverse complement strand
AGCGCGCCTGCTTTGGGAGCAGGAGGTCGCAAGTTCGAATCTTGCTACCCCGACAATTGAAAGGATTAGTTTGTTGAAATACAGGCTAATCCTTTTTTGTTATCCCGACTACATCCCGACAATATTTAAAACTCAGGGATTTTTTAATATTTTTTCATTGAAAATTATTAACTTTGTTTCATGAAAAAATATTTAACCAATTAAATTATTTACAATGAAAAAAAGATATGTTTATTTAATACCTATATTTTTTACTGTTATTGTCTTTTCTTGTACTCCAAATGAGGAAACAATAAATGAATTATATGAAAATTCTGTTACCTGTTATAATGACAGCAACTTTTTTGGTGCTGAAATATATTTGGATAGTATTGCAACTCTTTATGGAAAAACTTCTGTTAAGTATATTGATGAAATTTATTCAATGAAAAAAGAAATTATTAATTTATCAGATTCAGTTAAAATATCACAATATAGGATGGAAATAGAGGAATATAAAGAAAAACAAAAGGATTACAATTTTCAATATGAAGAAAAGAAACAAGAACATGATAAACTATTGAAAAATTTCAAAATTAAAAAAGATGATTTTGATAAAACGGAACGATATACACATAAAAACCAACGCTATCCTAACAGCAAAACAATACTTGCAAGAGTTGATAATTCTGGATATAAATATATAGTAAGTAGGTATCATGATGATGATTGGATATTTCATGAAAAAATATCAGTTTTAATTGATGAAAAAAAGAAAACATCAAAAAAAATACCATCTTATGATGATGATAATGTTAGGGATAATTATGCTGGCGGTATATATGAAAAAATTTATTTTTTTGGAAAAAATGATAACGGAATATTTAAATTTATTGCAAAAAATTATGATAAAACAGTAAAAGTTAGATTTCATGGAAAATATTATGATGATGTTACTTTATCATCTAAAGATAAAATAGCTATTAAAGAAACATATGATTTAGGTATATTAATAGACGATTTAATAGCTCTGAAAACTAAAAGTAAAAAAATTAAACTGAAAATTAAGAGAACAAAAGCAAAAATTGAAAATTTTTATAAAAAGAATAAATCAGTGAAAGGTTCAAAATAATTAAAAAGGTTTTTTGTTTAGCATATAAATACACAAAAAAGAAGCCTTAAAAATCAAACTTATCTAATATTCCCATAAAGGCTTTTGGAATTGTAATACATCTCATATAATCATGATATTTCAACTTGTGTTCTAATACCTTAATCCTTTGTTGTATTTTTGTTTTATTGCCTTTATAGTGTTCTTTTACTTGTCTAACCCAAAGCTTCTCTAACTCACTTAAAATAGCCCAGTATCTATTATGGTGATAGTCATATTTGCCTCCTATTTGAGATCTGTAATATATCCTATGACTATAAGCAAATCTGCTTTTCCAAGTTAATGAACCATAACATTTATAAAGTATTCTACACCTCCTATGAGTTTGTGGACACTCAAAATATAAAACCTCACCTCTACCCAAATTACTGGGGAGTGTAGTTAAATAAATTCTGTAATTGTGTTTAGTTACTTCATCATTATAGCAACTTGTATTTGTATAATTAAGTTCTATGTATGCCTCATCTTCAGTATATGCTGTTTTTAATCCTATTGAGCTATCATTAGACCAAGTTAATCCAGTAGAAATATGTCTGCCTTTTTGAATTTGTCCATTTTTTAATAATAAACTCAATTCTATTCTTTGAATAGTATTTGTTGTCATTGCTCCGGTTGAACATCTACCCATTTTCTTTAATTTATATTAAACAGAAATAACCTAAATCCTTAAGGATATTTAAGCATAGTATTTTACAGCTTCATTGATTTTTTTATCCAGTTCTTTTATTGCATCACTTTCAACGGTTATTGTTTCTTTAGTGAAAATATCCGTTATTTTTGATTTTAACCGACTTACTTGCATACGATTTTTATAGTTTCCTTTTTCTTTGGCATTTTCAATTGTTTGATAAGCTTCAATCGGCAAATTTTTTACATCACCACCAAGCAAACGGATTTTCTCAATTAGCATACTAAAAATAAAGTCATTTGGGTTTTTCATTTCTTGTAAATTAATATTTATTAATTTGAGTTTTTTAATATCAAAATAATGTTGTTTCCATTTATCAATAATATAAATATAAAATTTTTCATTGTAAAGCAATGAGGCTTGTAAATTGTTTGTTTTTAACTGTTTTTTCAATCGGTTTTTCATTCTAAATTCATATCTTAATACATTTCTGTTTTTATACAGTTCCGGTATGGGTTGCTTTTTTGCTTTTTGTTCTACAACTTTTTTATAAAAAACTAATTGTTGATTTACACTTTTTGGATTTTTTGAATTTGAAAAATATATTCCATCCGGTTGTTCTAATCGGTGAAAATGTTGTAATTGCCCAAAATGACTAAAATAAACACTTTCAGGGTGCTTTACTATTATATTTTGTGCAATATCAATTCTTTTTATTTCTGCTTTATCAAATGGTAAATGTAAACTATCACTTATTTTTTGAATTGCATTTTTAGTATCAGAAAGGCTTAATGTTTGAAAATTATCACCTAAATAATATTTACACAAACTACTGTCTTTAATCTTAACACACATTTCACTAACAGAAACCTTTAAATTTCCAATATAACCACTAATTGATACATTTCCATTATTAAAATAGTGTTGATTTACATTTTCTAAATAAGCAGGAATTTCACTTAAAAAATCTGTTTTTGGTGTATAATCTTTAGTTAATATTAAATCAACATTATCATACATTGCTTTTTGGATAAAGTGTAACCAAAAGTGTTACAAATAACATCTTAATATAGAGATTAGGATAAGTCTTCATTTTTTGCCTGTTTTCTTAAATTCTCAATTTCATTATTTAGTTCACCATCTGCCAAAAGATTATATAATGACATACGGTTGTTTTTTTGACCTCTGGCAATAAATACTTCCATCTCTGTATGATTGTTATTAAAAATTAACAATAAAGCGTCTGTGGTTGTTCTAACATCACCATAGGCAAACAAACTTTCAATATCCGGTACAAATACACTTGATATATTTCTGCCTTTGTTTATTGATTTATCTGCTTTCCGTTTTGCAGTAGCTCTAAATTTGTCGGGTAAATCAGTATAATAGATAAATAGATTTCCTTTTTTATTCCTTAATATTTCAAAAGCATTGTATGTTTCTGTACATGAAGTACAATCAAATCTTGTTTTGCTTTTTTGGTTTGGAAGTTTAGCAAACTTGTACAAATCTGTTAAAATCATAACTCACCCCCTTTGGTGCTGATTAGTTGCTTTATTTCACTTTCAGGATAATAACGCCTGTTACCAATTTTTTTACTATTGATAAGTTTAAATTTATCCCACCGCCAAAGAGTTGTACTACAAATATTGAATTTTTGTATTACTTCATTTCTTGTGTAAACTTTTTCTTCATGTTTTTGTAAAATGGTTTGAGCTGTTTGGTTTGCTATACTTTGCCCAAACTCCATTAAATCACCTGCATTAATCGTTATATTAATGTTTGGATTTTCTTTAATAATTTCTGTTATATTCATCTTAAGTCTGATTAAATTCAACAATAAATTTTAATCGTTTTGCAAAACTAAAGTGTAAATATAAACACAATGAAATCCACATAACAGGCTTATGTACAGATATTAAGCGACCTGCTTTAATGGTCGGCTTTAGTCGGTTAAATATGTAAGTGTTTGAAAAAGAGTAGTGTCTTAGTGTATTTTAATGGTCGGCTTTTTCTTTTGCAGATTCTAATATCTGTTCAAAACATCTAATATGATTTGAAGGGCTTTTCTTTTTGTTTAATTCCATTCCATTTTTACCATCTGTAAAAAAAGATTTTATTTTTTGTTTGTTTTCTATCCTGTCTAAATTAATTTCTCCTAACATCAATTCTAAAAAATCTCTTAATGCTGACTTATGTCCTTTGCCTCTGTACAATATTAGCCATTTTATAGGGCTTTTAATATTTGCTTGGGAATTACTAAATATTGCTTTAAAGTCGCTTAAATCTGCTTCTATAAAGCCCTTTTTAGCCATTAACCTATGTACTCTACAAACTCCATCTTCATTTAAGATTGGACTGAAACCTGATAGATTTTTGGCAATTAGTTTTTCTTTATTAATAATTATAGTGTTTTTTATATCATTAATTTTGTTCACATAGTGTGAGTACATTTTAATGTTATCACTTTCATTGTGGTACACACCATTAATAATGTTTTTATTAAGAAGTATCGCTAAAGTATTTATATGGGGAAAATCATTTAGAGTTGCTAAATCATATAATATATCTTGTGCATTTTCATATGCTTCATTTCTTCTTTTTTGAAGAATTTCATAAATTCCATCTATAAGCCCAATTCTATAATTAGCATTATAATTGAGTGATTCATTTAATGATAATTTTTTTTCAGATAGTATTTTATTAAATCCTTTATTGATAGTTTCAACTAAATGACTATCGGATAATGGATAAAGGCTATTGTAATTAGTTATAAAACATTCTGCAATCTTTTCACTTAATATTAAGCATTCTTCTAAGACAAAGGAATTTAGCTTTAAGATAAATAGACGTTCTTTTGTAGTAAGATTATTATCCTTATCTTCTAAAATATCATTAAATAAATCTATTGATTTGAAATATTCAATCTCTGATAGGACACTTTTCATTCTGCAATTTTAAGAAATTCATTAGTACTTTGCCATATTTTAAGTACCTTTTCTGCATGTTCTTTACCATCTGCCTTAATGTACTTTAAAAAGGCTTGTTCTGTCTTATGTCCGCTAATTGACATAATTGCCAAAGTTGGAATATTATCTTTATAGGCATTGGTGCAGAATGAACGCCGTGCCGTGTGGCTACTTATTATTTCATATTTTGGATATTTCTTTTCATGTTTTAATCCATTGTAAGAAACTGTTTTAATGAAAACTTCATTTATTCCGGCAAGTTTTGAAGCTTTTTTTAAATAATCATTATATTTTTGGTTACTTATGGGTTCAGGAAGTAAGCCACTATATTTTTTTAATATTTCTTTTACTGTATGATGTACAGGAATAACAACTTTTTTTCCAGTCTTTTTTTGTTTTAGTTCTATAAATTTTCCATTGATTTTGTCGGGTGTAATTTGTTGTAAATCTGAGTATCTTAACCCTGTCCAACTTGCCACAATAAATTTATCTCTTACCTTTTCTAAATATGGTTTATTTGAAAAATCATACTTATAAAATTGTTTCAATTCCGATTTGGTTAAATAAATATTATCGCTTTCTTCTGAAATTGTTTTAAATTTTCTACTCTTATATTTTTGATATTTATTTATACCTTGTTCAAATGCTGTATTCAGGAATATCTTAAGAGTTTGTATTTTTTTTCCGATGGTATTTGTGGCTAATCCTTTTTTTCTCAATAAATCAATAAATTGTTGGTAAAATTCTAAATCAATATCAATAAAATCAGGCTCTTTAAACTCCTCTGCATACTCTTTAAGGTATCTAAATGTTACTATATATTCACGCCTCATTTTATAACAAACAGGGTTGCCTGTATCAGTATTTACTCTTTTATCTGAATTGTTTATGAAGTGTTGAATAAAACCAAACAGAGTGGTGTTGTTCTGCAAATATTTATCAGGATTGTAAAATTTATCTATTGTAGTGTTTAGCCATTCATTGTTTATTTTATCTTTATTGGAAGTATTATCAAATTCTTTTATGATACAGTTTTGTAATTTATTTAAATTTATTTGCAAATGGTTAGCTTCATTAAACTCTGCTCTTTGTCTAATACTACCATTTTTATTATTCCAATAATCAGGATTTATTTGTTTTTGTGATTGAGCTACAATGTCAAATTTTCTACCATTTGAAAATCTTAATAAGATTTTTGCAGGATTGCTTTTTTTAGCATTTACAAAGAATTTAATTTTTGCCATGATAATTATTTAAAAGTTCATTGCAAAAATAATAAACATCCCGACATTATCCCGACATTTTTTAAACTTATTTAAAACTAATTAAAATATAGATTAAGTTTGCTTTTTCAATAAAATATCTAAACAGCTATATTTCAGAGCAAAAAAGAATTGTTTTATTAATCGTTTGGTTTAATTAAATTTCATTGATTTTAATAGGTTGTAGTATTGCTACCCCGACACTAAAAATTTAAAGCCTTGCATTTTTGCAAGGCTTTTTTTATTTCAGTATATACAATCATTAAAATGTTTTTAATTTTACCTCGTGCAAAATGCAAAAATAAATATAAAAGGAGCTAATGAGAATAACCTTAAATCGGTTGATGTTGAGATTCCTCATAATAAGTTAACCGTTATTACAGGAATATCGGGTTCGGGAAAATCATCTCTTGCTTTTGATATAATTTTTAAAGAAGGGCAACGCAGATATCTTGAAACTTTTTCAAGCTTTGCCAGACAACATCTTGCTAAATTAAATCGTCCTGAAGTTGAACATATTTCAGGATTAAGACCTTCAATTTCTGTTGACCAGAAAACAACTATCAGAAATTCACGCTCAACTGTCGGCACATTAACCGGATTATATGATTATTTACGCTTAATTTATGCACGGCTTGGTAAAAGCGAGATTAAAAACCTTGAAATTAGCAGAAATCTTTTTTCTTTTAATTCACCAACGGGTGCATGTCCCGCATGCAAAGGTCTTGGTGTAACAGATAAAATTGATTCTGATCTTTTAATTGACAGTCCTGAAAAAAGTCTTAGAGAAGGAGCTTTGCTTATTACAACTCCAACAGGATATATTATTTATTCTCAGGTTACCATGGATGTAATGGATCAGGTATGTAATTCCGAAGGATTTAATGTTGATATTGCATGGAAAGATCTTACCGATAAACAAAAAGAAATAATTTTATATGGGTCTGATAAAATAAAAATTCCTTTTGGAAAGCATACGCTCGAATCAAGAATGAAGTGGAGCGGAATAACAGCAAAACCTCGCGAAGAAGGTTATTATAAGGGAATTATTTCGATAATGGAAGAAATACTAAAACGTGACAGAAATAAAAACATTCTTCGATTTGCAAAAACAATAACTTGTGAAAGTTGCAATGGCAAAAGACTATCAAAAAAAGCATTATCAGTAAAATATAATAACAAAAGTATTTCCGATTTAGCAGCACTTTCAATAATAGAATTAAATGAAGAAGTAAATAATTTCAAAGGAAAAGTTGCCGGATCAATAAAAGAACAAATATTAAAACGAACAGAACTTTTAATAAAACTTGGACTTGGATACTTAACCCTCAACAGAGAATCAACAAGTTTATCGGGAGGGGAAGCACAAAGAATTCGCTTGGCTAACCAGTCTTGTTCAAACCTTAGCGGTATTCTTTACGTTTTTGATGAGCCTTCTATTGGATTGCACGAAAAAGACAATATACAACTTTTACGGGTTCTTAAAAATCTTGTAGCAATAGGCAATACTGTTGTGGTTGTGGAGCATGACGAATTAACAATTAAAAATTCCGATTGGATAATAGATATTGGACCCTTGGCGGGAAAAAATGGAGGTGAAATTCTCTTTTGTGGTGCAACAGATGAATTTTTAATTTTAAAAATTCAAAAAAGCCTAACACACGATTATTTAACAAATAAAACCAAATTCCCTAAATTTAACAAAAGAAAGGGAAAAGGAGAAATTAATGTTGTTAATGCGAACAAAAACAATCTTAATAATATAAATGTCGATTTTAAACTTAATAGTTTAAATGTTATTTCCGGAGTGTCTGGTGCAGGTAAATCATCACTAATTGAGTTTTTGCTCGAAAATACATTTAAGAAAAAAAATAACGACATTATCAATTCTATAATTCATATAGATCAATCTCCAATTGGCAGAACACCAAGAAGTAATCCTGTTACATACACAAAAGTATTTGACCATATCAGAGAGATGTTTGCTAAGCAACCGGAGGCTAATGAAAATGGCTGGAAAAAAAATCATTTCTCTTTTAATGTTGTTGGAGGAAGATGTGAAGATTGTCATGGTGCAGGAGTCAAACAAATAGGAATGCACTTTATAGGCAATATTGATGTTTTATGTGATACTTGTTATGGAAAACGCTTTTTGGATGAAACACTAAATATAAAAATTAGAGATAAGAGTATTTATGATATTTTAGAAATGCAGATTGACGAGGCTCTGTTATTTTTTAATGATAACCCAAAAATTGTAAAAATATTATCAACGCTAAACCAACTTGGACTTGGTTATTTAACTCTCGGACAACCGGCAACAACTCTTTCGGGTGGTGAGGCACAAAGAGTAAAGCTGGCAACAGAGCTTAGCAAAAATACAAAAGGACACACCTTATACATTTTAGATGAACCAACAACAGGATTACATATTGCGGATATAGAAATTCTTGTAGAAGCATTACAATTACTTGTAGATAAAAGCAATACAGTTATTTGTATAGAACATCATCTCGAAGTTATTAAATCTGCAGACCATGTTGTTGACATAGGACCTGAAAGTGGTAATAATGGAGGAGAATTAATTTATCAGGGAACTCCTGAGAACATTGTTAATTGTGATAGATCATATACAGGCAAAGCTATTAATGAAGAATACAGCATAAAAAAAGAACTTCTTCCAATTCCGTCTTCTAACATAAGTAAAAAAGATTCAATATATTTTAAGGGAGTTACAACAAACAACTTAAAAAATATTGATATTGAATTTCCAAAAAACAAAATAACTGTTATAACGGGTGTTTCCGGTTCGGGAAAATCATCTCTTGCTTTTGACACCTTATTTTCAGAAGGACAAAATAGATTTACAGAAAATCTGTCAGCCTATGCAAGAACATTTTTTGCGAATTACAGTAATGCTGATTTTAGCGAATGTAATGGATTAACTCCAACAATAGCAATATCTCAGAAATATATTAAGGGAAATCCAAGAAGTACAGTTGGAACAATAACAGAGATTTACGACTATTATCGTTTGCTTTTTTCAAGAGCAGGAAATACATATCTGCCCGCCAGTACATTTTCATTTAATCATAAAGATGGTGCATGTGAAAAGTGTAATGGATTGGGAAAAGTAATTGTTGCAGACACGGACAGACTTATTACAAATCCAGAAAAATCGTTATTGAATGGAGCATTAGGAGGCACAAAAACAGGTAAATTTTATGGAGACCCTAATGGTCAATTTATTTCTATACTTAAAGCTGTTGGCAAACATTATAATATAAATTATGAATTGCCATGTAACAAGCTTTCTGAAACAGCATTGAAATTAGCATTTTATGGCACGGGTGATATTATATATGATGTAAAATGGGATTATAAAAGAAAAGAACGAAAAGGAATATATGAGTTTAATAAAAACTGGATAGGATTTTTAGAACATGTTAATGAAGAGTATGAAAGAAAACATGCTGATAAGCGTTCTGAAGGAATGATGAATGTAATGAAAGAAATTACATGCCCGAAATGCAATGGAAATCGTTTGAAAAACAGTGTGCTTAATGTTAAAATAAACAATTGTAATATTTCTGAACTTTCTAAAAAATCAGTTGTTGATAATATTAATTTCATTGATTCATTTAGTAATTCAAATAAAACATTTCGCAATATCTGTATTGAAATAATACGTAGATTAAAATCATTACAAAACATTGGTCTTCCTTATCTTACAGTTGACCGAAGTAGTGAAAGTATTTCGGGAGGAGAAGCCCAAAGACTAAGAATAGCATCATTGCTTTCATCAGAAATTTCAGGAACAACTTATATACTTGATGAACCTACTATAGGATTACACAACAGAGATACCGATAAACTTATTGAGACGATTACCAAACTACGAGATATTGGGAATACTGTTGTAATTGTTGAGCATGATGAAAAAATAATAAAATCAGCTGACAATATTATAGAAATTGGTCCTGACGCCGGTAATAATGGCGGAGAAATTGTTTTTGAAGGAACGATTAACGAATTACAAAAAAGTAATACTAAAACAGGGAATTATCTTAATATTGAAAAGATACAAATTGGGAAGAATTATTCCGTTAATGCCAAAAAAGAATATATCTCAATAAAAAAAGCTAACGCAAACAACCTTAAAAATATTGACGTAAGTATTCCCATAAATTGTATTGTTGCAGTAACAGGGGTATCGGGTTCGGGTAAAACGAGTCTTGTGAAAAATGTTGTTTCAGACAGTGCTAAGGATAAAAAAGCTGTATTATGTGAATCAATTTCAGGTTTGGACAAATTCGACAATGTTTTTTCCATTAGTCAAAAAAGCATAACTGCAAGTATTACAAGCAACATGGCTACTTACATTGGATTATTTGATATGATCCGCGATATTTTTGCCAATAGTTCTCAGGCTAAAACCAATAGAATAAAAAGGCAGGATTTCTCTTTTAATCAAAAAGGCGGACGATGTGAAACATGTAATGGAAGGGGAAAAATTAAAATAAGCATGGATTTTTTGCCTGATATTCATATTGTTTGCGATGATTGCAAAGGAAAAAGGTATCAAAATATTGTTCTCGATTGTACTTTAAACAATAGAAACATTTATGATGTACTTGAAATGACAATTTCTGATTTTGAAAAGTATATTTCAGATTTACCCATTGATAAAAAAGCTGTAGATCAGATTACTAATTTTGTTAATATTTTAAAAGACATAGGACTTGAGTATTTAAAATTAGGTCAGGAAACAGGCTCGTTATCAGGAGGAGAATCTCAGCGTTTAAAACTTGCAAAGGAACTTACCAATAATTCAAAAGGAAGAAATTTGTACCTATTTGATGAGCCCACAACAGGATTGCATTTCGAAGACATTAAAAAGTTATTAATATTATTTGATAAACTTATTGTGAACGGACACAGTATAGTAGTTATTGAACATAATAATACGCTAATTAATTTTGCTGATCATATTATTGAGTTTGGTCCTGAAGGTGGAGATAAAGGCGGAGAAATCATTAATGCTAAATAGTGGTTATACAAACAAAATAAAGGAATTAGTTCTTTTTATTTCATTTTAAAATTTTCAATCAAAATTTTTAATCCATTTGATATATTTTTCATATATTACGCCAAATTTTAAATTTATATAAAATGATTAAGAAAATTCTATTTCCGTTTTTACTTTCAATTTTACTTGTTATAGGTTTAAGTATTAAAAGTATTGCCCAAGAAGAACATGCGACAGAACATAATGAAAATAAAACAACTATTGTTGAAAATGAACATAGTGAAACACATGATGTTGACAATGTAGAAGGAGAAAATAATGACAACAAATCACATGCAACAGAAGAAGAGCATGGAGAAAAGGAACATCATGGCGGAATGGAACCATTATTTTTTATAGTTATTGCACTTGTTATTGGTGCCGTAATAAGGCATTTTTTCAAAAAGGTTCCTTTACCATTTACTGTTATATTGTTGATAATAGGAATTGGATTAGGACTTATCAATCGTTTTGGTTGGTTAGGAGATTGGGGAAAAACATTTAGTTTGTCAATTGAATGGGCTGGTAATTTTGACCCTCATGCTATTTTATTTGTTTTCTTACCGATATTGATTTTTGAAGCTGCATTTGCCATGGATATTCATACATTTAAGAAAACCGCATTAAATTCAATTATTCTTGCTGTGCCGGGTATTATTGTGGCACTGATTTTAAGTGCAGGTTTAGCAATGTTATTAAAATATTTTAATATTGGTCTTAATAGTTGGGAATGGAGCATAGCTTTGATGTTTGGCTCTGTTATCAGTGCAACAGACCCTGTTGCAGTGGTTGCATTGCTTAAGGAATTGGGAGCAAGCAAAAAACTTGGAACACTTATAGAAGGAGAATCATTACTTAATGATGGTACTGCCATTGTTATTTTTATGGTTTTTTTCGTTGGAATTACAGGAGCTAATGGAGAAGACCCTTCGTTTATTTTAGAGTTTGGAAGAGTTGCTTTTGGAGGCATATTAATTGGTGTTATAATAGCAGGGATTACCATTGCCTGGGTAAAACGCGTTTTTAACGATGCTTTAGTTGAAATAAGTGTAATTATTGCAGCTGCATATCTTGCCTTTTTTGTAGCCGAACATTTTTTGCACATGTCGGGTGTACTTGCACTTGTAACATTAGGATTAGCAATGGCCGGCGTTGGTAAAACAAGAATAAGCCCCGAGGTTGAACATTTTTTGCATGAGTTTTGGGAATTAGCTGTATTTATGGCCAACGTATTGATATTTATAATTGTAGGAGTGGTAATTGCTCAACGCACAGAATTTACAGCTTATGATTTTATTTTATTAGGTATTTTCTATGTTGGAATTCATGTTGTTAGGGGCATTATGCTTATTATGTTTTATCCGCTTATGAAAAAAATAGGATATGGCTTAGATAAAAAAGAAGCAACCGTTTTGTGGTATGGGGCACTGAGGGGTGCAATTGCATTAGCATTAGCATTAGTTGTAATGGGTGTTGATGATAAATTTATTGCCCATGAAATTAAAAACCAGTTCTTTTTCTTAACTGCTGGAATTGTAACGTTAACATTGGTAATAAATGCAACAACAATCAAATTTGTTGTACAGAAATTGGGCTTAACAAAAATTGCACCTGCAAAAGCATTAATGATAATGAATGCAAACCAATACTTGAGAACAAGTACTGAAAATGCAATAGAACGCCTTAAAAAAGACAGGTTTATCAGTAATGCTGATTGGGGTTCTGTAAAAGAATATTTGCCAAAAAAGGTTAAAGTCGAAAAGCTTGAAGGAGTTGAAATTGAGAATATCGCTGAAATGAGAGAAAGAATTCTTGAAAAAGAAAAGAGTAGTTACTGGTCTCAATTTAAAGATGGAATGCTTGGTCCTACGGCTGTTCAGATGTTGTCCAGTACAATTGACGAAATTCTTGATGAGGGTGGATTGGTTTCATTATCAAAACGAAAAGACCTCGAATTACTTATGAATCCTCCAAAAATGCTAAGTAAGATGCAATCAATGCCTTTATTAAACAGAATAACAAAACAAAGGTTTTTTGAAAGACTTTCTGTAAGTTATGATATTGCCAAAGGATTTATTGAGGCTCAAGATGAAGTAATTAAGCTTGTTGAAAGCATGAGCAGAAGCCTTGATGCTGATGATAAAGAAGGCGAAAAACATCTTGAACAAATTGAAAAAGAAATAAATGAAAATAAAATTGAAGGATTAACCTTTATTAGAAATTTAAGAAAATCATATCCGGAAATTTATGATGCAATTGCTACAAGACAAGCAATACGTTCATTATTGAATTATGAACTAAAAACAATTGAACGCTTACAGAAAAACGGACGGATTAATTATGATGAGGCCCATAAAATGATACATAGCGTTGAAAAAAGAATGAAAAAACTTCTTCTTGCTCCTCCAAAAGTTAGGGTGCCGGATGCTATTGAACTTATTCAGGAAATATCATGGTTGCAAGAATTAGACTTAACTACTTACTCAAAACTTGGTAATTTATTTCAAAGTAAAATATTTTCAGTTGGAGAAAAGATTATAAAAGAAGGAACTCAGGATGATAGTTTTTATATAATTACCAGAGGAGCAGTTAAGGTAACTGTAAAAGATGAACTTATTGCTGTTTTAGGACAAGGGAAAGTAGTTGGGGAAATTTCAATTCTTACTGGAGCTAAAAGAACGGCAACAGTAACGGCAGAATCACCTGTTACAGCATTATTGATGTCGAGGGCTGATTTTAAGGCAATTTCTAAAGAAACAGATATTCTTGAAAATAATTTGTGGAAATTTGTTGGAATGCGACTATCAGAAAACATATTAAAAACTATTGAGCCTTATAACATATGGAAACACAAAGATTTTAGAAAATGGCTAAAAAAGGGTGAAGTAATTTCAACAGAAAATGAATTAACCGTAAACACAGAAAATAAAATTGCAATTTTAATACATGGCGAAGCAAAATCAGATGGCAAAACATATAATGCTCCTGCTTTGATTGAAAACAATGACATTAATTTGCTTTCTGATTCAAAATTATTTGTTTGTGTTAAAAAAGAAGATATTTAAATCATGAGTACACGTTTCCCGACTTTTTGCGAGGTAGTTCATTTAAAACACATATCAATATTTTATTAATATATCTTGTTTAATTAATACTCGAACAAAACCAATTTTTAAGGTGCTCATAAGTGAAAAGTTTGAAGACTTCGTATATAAAAAATAATATAAATACTTTTCCTGATAATCCTTCAGATTTTGAGATATTATTCAGGAGTTCTTATAGCAACTTATGTGCTTATGCCAATAAGTTTTTGAAAGATATTGATGCCTCAGAAGAAATCGTACAGGAATTATTTTATAATCTTTGGTCAAACAGGGAAAGTCTTAATATTACATCATCTGTTAATTCATATTTATTCCGTTCTGTTCGGAATAGCTGCCTTAATATGATAAAACATATTAATATCAGGGAAGAATACAAAGAATTTAACGAAGCCGAAATAAAGGGTAAAGAGGTAAATTTTGAAGATACTCTAGAAACATCTGAACTGGAACAAAAAATAAGGAGAACAATTGACATGTTGCCTACTGAACGCAGAAAAGTGTTTATTATGAGCAGATATGATGGGTTGAAATATAGAGAGATAGCAGAAAAATTAAATATTTCGATAAAAACAGTAGAAAATCAGATGGGAAAAGCCATCAAATTTTTGCGTGAACAATTATCGAATTATTTAATCATTGCATTTTTAGTGATGATAGAATTTTTAATAAAAATTTTTGAAAAATGAATAGGGGAAACCCATTTTCGAATTGTCATTAGTATAGAAAGTATCAATGAATAGTAAAAATGAAAATATAGACCATAATCTTTTGATGTTATACCTGTCAGGTGAAGCTGATAAGTCTCAGATAAATCAGGTAAAAATCTGGCAGAACCAATCAAGGGAAAATGTTCAATATCTGAACAAGCTTGAGGAATTATGGATAGAAACCGGAAAATTATCTTCTTCTCCTGTTGCTGTCGATATTGATGATGCATGGAACAAGTTGTCGGATAGGATATCGTTAGACAATGAACAAGTATTAAAGACCGATCAAAATCAAAAAAATAAAGTTGTTTATTATTTCACCAGAATTGCAGCGGTAATTATGTTATTATTTGGGGCATATTTTATTTTTAATTATTTGACAGAAAAAGACACACAGCTAACTCTTGCAAGTAATGACAATGTTATTACTCAAATATTGCCCGATGGGTCGGAAACTTCTTTAAATATAAATTCAAGATTAATATATCCTAAAACATTTTCTGAAAACAAAAGAGAAGTTAAGCTTGAAGGTGAAGCATTTTTTAATGTTGAACATAAAAAAGAACAAGAATTTATTATTCATGCTGGTGATGCAAACATAAAAGTTTTGGGAACTTCGTTTAATGTAACAGCATATCCTGAATCTGAAGATATAGAGGTTTTTGTTGAAACAGGCACAGTTCTTTTATATTGTGTAAATAACTTAAATGGCGATTCTGTTGCACTTGAATTAACACCCGGAACAAAAGGGATTTACAATAAAAAGAAAAAAACCATTAAGCGCATAGTTGAAACATTTAATAATGATTTGTTTTGGAATAACAAAACATTAATTTTTGAAGAAACAGAACTGTCAAAGGTTATTGAAATATTAATTATTGATTATAATGTTGAAATTACACTAGGAAACGAAAAAATAAAGAATTGTTTATTATCGGCAAAATTTAAGAATGACTCTATTGAAACTATCTTAAATGTTATTGCAGAATCGTTTAAGCTAAATATTACCAAAAAAGAAAATACATATATTATAAATGGCGACGGTTGTTAATTTTAAGAAAATAGTAATAATTACCATTCTTTTGTTTGGGATATTGTGTTTTCGTTCGAATAATATTTATTCTCAGGCAAATTTACTTAACAAAAAAATATCACTTTCTGTATCAAATATCAAACTGAAAAATGCTTTGATATATATTGGAGATAAGGGAAGTTTTAAGTTTTCATATAATGCTGAAATAATTAATAATGACAGTATTGTATCTATTAATGTCAATAACGAATCCATAAAGAAAATACTTGATAAAATACTTGATAATACTGTGCAATATAAAATTGTTGGAAACCATATTGTTCTTCTGAGTAAAGAAAAAAATAAGCGTTTACAAAAAGAAAACAAGAAAAAAAACTATGAGATTACAGGATATATTATTGATTCACAAACAGGGGAAAAGATAAAAAATGCCACGGTTTATGATATAGATGGAAAAAGAACAGTTATTACTGACAATAATGGTCATTATGTAATTTTAATTCCACCTGACAAAGAATTCAGGGGGCTAACATATTGCAAGCGAGGCTATCTTGATACGGTCATAATTATAAGACCAATTAACCATAGTAAAATAGACATGCATCTAAACCCTAAATTTCTTGTTGTAGATAAAATGCCTGCAAAAAAAATCCAAACAGATACCAATAAAATAGATAATGAAGCAATTGTAAATTGGTTAGTTGATGATGAGTCAATAATTCATTCCCAAAACCTAGATGTATATGAAAAGAGAATAGGACAAGTTTCATTTTTACCCTATAAGGGCACACACACTTCACTTAATGGAACATTTGTAAATAATTTATCACTCAATATTTTAGCAGGATATTCAGATGGTGTTGACGGAGTAGAAATAGGCTGCCTATTAAATATTGATAGAAGTTATGTAAATGGTATTCAGATTTCCGGATTTGGTAATATTGTTGGTAAGTATACAAAAGGAATTCAAATTGCAGGCTTTTTTAATAAAAACACAGGCTCAATTAAGGGAGTTCAGATTGCAGGTTTTAACAATGTTGTGCTAGATACAATAACCGGAGTGCAAATTGCAGGATTTAGTAATGTTCTTAATGGTAAAATGAAGGGATTTCAAGTTGCAGGATTTCATAACCATACAACAAAAAATGTTGACGGAGCTCAAATTGCAGGATTTATAAATTCGACCAAACAGGATGTGGTTTTAATGCAAATTGCCGGTTTTATTAATTATTGTAAAAATGTTACAGGTATTCAAATTGCTGGTTTTCTAAATCATACAGAAAATGTTAGGGGTGGACTTCAAATTGCAGGTTTTTTAAATTATACAAAAGATTTAAAAGGAGTTCAGATAGGATTTATAAATGTTGCCGATACCAGTTTGGGTGCCTCAATTGGATTTTTTAATCATATTAAGAAAGGTTATCGTGCAATTGAAATTTCTGCCAATGAAATATTCTATACAAATTTATCGTACAAATCAGGAACAAGAAATTTTTATAATATATACAATGCTGGTATAGACCCAAATAATTATGAAAAATGGTCAGTAGGCGTGGGAATAGGAAGCATTACAAAACTGAATAAAACTTTTGCGATTAACTTTGAATTAATATCAAGTGCTGTTAATGAAACAAAAGTCTGGGAAGATGAATTAAATCTTTTAAGCAAAATTAATACTGTAATGGAAATAAAGATATTTAAACATTTCTCTTTTGTTGCAGGACCCGCAATTAATTTTCATGTTTCTGCTATTACTAATTCGGAAATAGGTAATTTTTCTTCGACAATTGCATTAAATCCTTTTTATGAAAACACATTTGGGAAAAATCAAATTCAAATGTGGATAGGAGGAAGAGCTGCCTTTAGGTTTATTATTAGTAAAAATGTTTAACTAAAGAAACTAAAAAGTAATAATACTACTATCTTTAAATATTAAAATTTACAACTATGAAATCATTAACTAGAATTTTACTATTCTTGATAGCATATACTTTGTTCTCAAATATAGATGCACAAAATGCTTATTTGTCACCTTCGCTTAGTAATGTGATAAATGAAAATAATAAAACATATTCTGTGTTAATTGTTTTAAACGAACAAATAGATTTTGAATTACTTAAAGCTGATTTTAATAGAAATAAAATCAGTATTGATAAAAGAGCAAAAACAGTTATTAAGCTTTTGCATGAACAAAAAAACAGGTGCCAAAAAAGTATTATAGAATTTATAGACAAATATAATTCATCAAAATCTGTAAAAATTGAAATCAAAAAACAACACTGGATAAGTAATTTAATATTAGTAGAAACAAACAAAATGGGAATTGAATATCTATTAGACAATAATGATATTAATTATTTGGCACTTGCTAGTCAAGGCATAGAATTAGTTGAGCCAATTGAAACACCAGCATCATCAACACTAAAAGATCTTGTTGCTCCAGAACCTGGTCTTATTGCTATAAATGCTCCTGCAATGTGGGCATTAGGTTATACTGGAAGAGGTACAGTTATTTATGGATATGACACGGGAGTTTGGCCAAATCATCCTGCATTTAGCAATAGATATATGGGATTGTTTTATCCTCCCGAGCAATGTTGGTATGGGTTTTGGAATGCTACACCTACAGGAGTTCTTAACAATCATGGAACACATACCTTGGGAACTGCAATAGGATTAGATAAAAGTATAAACGACACCATTGGAGTAGCTTTTGAAGCTTATTGGATTGCAACAGATATTATTAAAGGTACTATTAATGACATTCCTCCTGTTAGCGATTTGGTGGAAGCATTTGAATGGGCATTGAATCCCGATGGAGACACATCTACAGTATATGATATACCAGATGTTATTAATAATTCGTGGAGGTGGAGAGATCAAATAGACACCGTAGAATGTCAGGGATTTGTTGTTGATTTATTAAATGCAATTGAGGCTGTTGGAATTGCAAATGTTTTTTCGGGAGGTAATACCGGACCTAGTAATACAGGTTTAAATTCACCCCAAAGAGTAAAAACTAATGTTGTTAATTCATTTTGTGTTGGTGCAATTGATGGAAATGTTGGAACATATCCTATTGTTAGTTTTTCAACAAGAGGTCCGACGCAGTGTCCGGTTAGTGATAGCTCAT
This sequence comes from uncultured Bacteroidales bacterium, assembly GCA_964442075.1. Taxonomy (GTDB): domain Bacteria; phylum Bacteroidota; class Bacteroidia; order Bacteroidales; family CAYTAU01; genus CAYTAU01. The sequence continues at coordinate 17,939 of CAYTWH010000032.1, read as the reverse complement.
TATTAATACATCCAGAGGTTGTTGCTCCTGGATACAATGTGCGGTCTGCATGGAATACTGATGAGTATCATACAATTTCTGGAACCTCAATGTCGTGTCCTCATGTTTCTGGGGCTATACTTTTGTTAAAAGAAGCTTATCCTTTTTTGCCGGGAGAGGAATTAATGAAAGCACTATATTATACAGCAATAGACCTGGGAGTTATTGGTGAAGATAATGTTTATGGAATGGGTCTTATTGATGTATATGCCGCTTATGAATATCTTGCTTTAACATATACCCCTGTTTCTCCAAACTATCCATATGATGTTGCTATATCTCAGGTTTTAGGTCCTAATAGGGAGATATATTGCGATAGCATTATAAATCCCGAAGTATTTGTTGTAAATTTAGGAGATAGTACAATAACTGAATTTACATTATATTATACTTTAAATAATAATGTAGAGCAAAATGTGGTTTGGACAGGAATATTGCCAGCAAATAATGATGTTAGTGTTATTTTGCCTTCAATATCTTTACTCCAAACTGGCGATTTTGAATTTAATTTCAGGGTTGAAATTGCCGACACTCTTGTAGATATTGATTGTCACAACAATAGACGATACTATAAATCAAAATATCTTCCTACATATTATGCACCATTTTATGAAGATTTTGAATCAGGTATTGACACTAACAAGTGGATAATTACAAATTTTGACGGAAATGAAACTTGGGATACTGTTGCAACTATTCCATATACTACCGGAATGTATTCATTATATATCCATTTTAATACGAATATTGAAGATGGAGAAACAGACGAGCTATTATCATCATTAATTAGTCTATCAAGCCTAAGTTCGTTCGATACTTTAACTTTATCATTCGATGTAGCCTATCAAAGAAGAACCACCGTGTATAATGACTCTCTAAAGGTATACATGTCTGATGACTGTAGTCAATCATTTGCTTATTTATTATATGAAAGTGGGGGCTTGGAGCTTAGTACATATAATACTCCAACATATAATTTCTTTCCCATTTCTTCAGCTCAATGGAAACGTGAATTTATTCACATAACAGGATTAAGTCCTAGCGATGAAATATTATTAAAATTTATTGGAATAAATGAAAAAGGAAATAATTTATTTATTGATAATATTATGCTAGAAGCAGGAGCAATTTATACTAATGTGAAAAATGTTGTTAATACAAAAATTGATATTTATCCAAATCCTGCAAAAAATGTTTTATATCTAAAAAGTGACAATGTTGTTGAGGTAGAAATATCTTCAATAGATGGGAAAAAAATACAAAAAGGAATTTACAATGGTGATTCTAAAATAAATATAAAGTCGCTTTCTAAAGGACTTTATTTTGTTACCATAAAAGATAAAAATGGAGTTTTAATATTATCAAAAAAAATTATTAAGAGTTAGAAAGCTCTTTTTAAAATTCTAACTATCCCTTAAAAAATATAGTTTAAACAAAATACATTCAAAATATTTATAAAAAAAGACTCTTCAAGTAGGGGTATTTTTTTTTTGAATTGTCTTCCTATTGAAAGTACAATTATTTAAACAAATGAAAAAGCTAAGTATTTTATTAATTGGAATTGCATTATTAGCAATATCGTGTCGCGACACATTTCACATGGGCATAAGAGGAAATGGGAATATCGTTACAGAAGAAAGATCTGTATTGTCTTTTGATGAAATTAAATCAAGCGGTAGTTTTAATGTATTTATAACTAACGATAGTATAAATAGCATAGTTATAGAAGCCGAAGAAAATTTAATTCCCTACATAAATACGAACATAAATGGGAACAAATTAACATTAAAAAAGCAAAATAATAGGAATTTACGTAATACCGAACCCATAAACATATATGTTAGAACAAACTCTATTTCTCATGTATCTTTATCTGGTTCAGGTTATATTAATATTGAAAATGTTAATACAAGTTTTTTCGAACTGGATATTAGTGGGTCAGGAGGGGTTGATTGCGAGGCTGATGCTAACTATATTGACGCTGATATTTCAGGATCAGGCGAATTAACTTTAACAGGTTCTGCGGACAAAACAGAATTACACATTAGTGGTTCAGGAAAAATAAACTCTTATAATCTTGAGCAAAATACTTGTTTTGCAAAAATATCAGGATCAGGAAATATATATGCTAATGTATTAGAACTTCTTGATGTTAGGATTTCAGGGAGTGGAAGTGTCCATTATATTGGTTTTCCTGCTATCAACACAAGTATTTCTGGTTCAGGGAATGTAATTAGTCATAATTAATAACTCGAATTATAAAAAGATGAAAACAATAAATTTAACAATCGTAATTGCATTATTAGCAGTTTTAAGTTTTAATGTATGTGCACAAGAAGAAGTTGAAAAAAATAATACTATTGTGCGATCAGTTCAAATAAGTTTTGTGACTCCACTTGGAACAAATGGGATGGAGTCTTGGAACGTATCAAACAATTTTTCTTTAAACATGATTATCGGATATTCAGGTGGACTAAAAGGATTTGAAATAGGGGGACTCTATAATATGATTAAAGAAGATGTAAAAGGTTTACAAATTGCCGGATTTGGGAACACTGTAATGGGAAATGTTATTGGGTGTCAAATATCCGGGTTTTCAAATATAAATAAAAAGAATGTAAAAGGTTTACAAATTGCTGGATTTAGCAATACAATAATTGGAAATGTAATTGGTTGCCAAATATCCGGTTTCTCAAATATAAGCAAAAAGAACTTGAATGGAATACAAATTGCTGGATTTTCAAATATTATTGCTGATAGTGCAACAGTATCTCAAATATCAGGATTTTCAAATATTGTAAACGGTACTATGACAGGAATGCAATTAACCGGATTTATCAATATTGCAAAGTCAATGCCAATAGGTACTCAAATTTCAGGATTCGCTAATATTAATCATGGAGACATAAAAGGATCTCAAATTACTGGCTTTGCAAACATTAATTCAGGAAACCTTAAAGGCGTTCAGATATCAGGTTTTTTAAACTACACTAAAAAACTTACTGGTGCACAAATAGGATTTATAAATATATGTGATACTGTAGAGGATGGAATATCTCTTGGTTTCCTAAGTATTGTAAAAAAAGGATATCGTTCATTTGAATTAAGCGGAAACGAATCTTTTTATGCAGTTGGAAGCTTTAAAACAGGAACGGAAAAATTCTATAATATCATTTCTATTGGTAGTCGTTTAGAGAGTAATTTTATTAAATGGGGCTGGGGGTATGGAATTGGAACAATGTTTCCTGTTACTGAAAAAGTAAAAGTTAATATTGATGGCATAGCTTACCATATAAATGAAGACGAATGGTGGACGGGTAGACTAAACATGCTTAATAAGATCAACTTATGTGCATCGATGCATGTATCAGACAATTTAACTGTCTTTGGAGGTATGACCTGGAATATACAAGTGTCAGATATTAATGACAGAGAAGGAAATCCTGTTAATTCACCAATAGTAAGCTGGTCTGCTTATGATAAAACAATAAGAAATACAAATGTTAAAATGTATCCTGGTTTTACTGTTGGTGTGAGATTATGAAAAATAATTTCTTGATTATTATATGTTTTGCAAAAGCATCAAAATAATTAGTTTATATTATAATGCATTTTTAATTCTAAGCATAGCCTTTTCAACAATGCTTTTTGGGCATGCAATATTCATACGTTGAAATCCTTCTCCTCCTTTTCCAAAAACTCTGCCGTCACTTAATCCTACTTTTGCTTTATTAATTAAAATTTTATTTAACTCTTTATTTGACAAGCCCAACTTACTAAAATCTAACCATAATAAATAAGTTGATTCCGGATTAACAAGTTTTATGTCAGGCATATTGTTTTCTAAAAATGATTTTACAAAAGAAACATTACCGGCTAAATATTGCATTAATTGATCTAACCATTCTTCGCCGTCATTATATGCAGCTTTAAGTGCAATCAGACCAAAAATATTTCCCATGTTCAAATGAAGAGTATCAAGCATTTTATTGTATTTGTCAAGTAGTTTTTCATTACTAATAATTACTGCCGAGCTTGATAGTCCTGCAATATTAAAAGTTTTACTTGGTGCAACACAGGTAATGGTAATATCAGAAATTATATTTGACAAAGAAGCAAGCGGAATATGTTTATACCCATCAAAAACAAGATCAGAATGTATTTCATCAGATAAAATTAAAATATTGGTTTCTATACATATTTTAGCCAATTTTTCAAGCTCTGTTTTAGTCCAAACCCTGCCAACAGGATTATGAGGACTTGATAAAATTATCATTTTAACTTTATCATCAATTAAAGATTCCAGATTTTCAAAATCAAAAGTATATGTACCTTTTTCATATTTTAGTTGATTTTCAAGCATAATTCTTTTATTATCTTTTATTGCCGAGAAAAAAGGAAAATACACAGGTGGCTGAACAATTATTTTATCTCCGGGATCTGTAAAAGCTAAAACCGACATATTTATTGCAGGTACAACTCCCGGACTGAAACTGATCCAATTATTTTTAATTTCCCAGTTATGTCTTTTTTTCATCCATGAAACAACGGAATTATTAAATTCCTCTCCTCGAAAAGTATATCCAAGTATTTCGTGATCTAATCTTTCTTTAATTGCATTAATAATAAAATCGGGAGTTTTTATGTCCATATCGGCTACCCACATAGGAATAACATCATCGGTCTTAAAAATAGTTTTTCGTAAATCGTATTTTACAGAATTACTATTTGTTCTGTCAATTATCTCATCAAAATTATATTTCATGATTCGCTATTTATTATTAACCAAAATTAGTTATTTTTATGTTATTCATTTATCAAATAATGCTATTTGTGTATCCAAATTGACAATTAGAGAATTGTGTTTTTATTTTTACAAAATTTCACGTAATTTTATAAACCATTATTTTTATTTGAAATGAAAAAAATATTTATCAACATCCTTGTTTTGTTGTGTTTAGCTTTGTCGGCCGAGAACAATACTAGAATTGATTCTTTGCTTCAATTGTTAGAAAACGATATATCGGAAAAAGAAAAAGTTAAAATTTACGTTGATCTTGGAGCTCTTTATTCTGTTTATTCTCCACATGAAGCAGAAGAATTTTCTGAAAAAGCATATAATTTAGCAGTAAAAATAAAAGATACTGAAAACGAGGCTAATGCAATAAACAATCTAGCAGTAATTAATTATTATCAGGGAAATTATAACAAAGCTCTAAAATTCTATCAAAAGGCATTAAATATTGATACAGAAAACGGAAGAACAGAAAATATATCAACACGATTAAGCAATATTGGTGTTTTATATGCAGATCAGGGTCAATTTGATAAAGCAATAGAATATTATAACAAAGCACTTAAAATTGATGAAGAACTAAACAATAAAAAAAGTATTGCAGTTAGACTGAATAACATAGCATTGATATATACTCGTTGGGGAAGATACAACGATGCCCTTGATAATTTTCAAAAAGCATTAGAAATTGATAAGGAATTAGGCAATCAGGAAGAAATTGCAATAAGGCTTAATAATATTGGAATGATATTTTTATATCTTGAAAAATATGAACAATCTATTGAATATTTTAATCAGGCACTAGCAATAGATGAAAAACTAAAAAATCAAAAAAATATTGCAATTCGTTACAATAATTTAGGAAAAGCTTTTAATTCATTAAACAATTATAAAAAGGCGATTGCTTATTATAATAAATCTCTTGAAATAAATGAGAAAATTAATAACAAACGAGATATTGCAATTGGTTTAAAAAACATGGGTGAAACATACACAGAATTAAACAAATTTGAGGAAGCAATACAAAAATTAAATTCTGCTCTTAAAATTAATATTGAACTTGGAATTAAATCTGAAATAAGCAAAGTATATCAACTTATTGGAGTTGTTTACAATAAAAAGAAAGACTATAATAACGCAATAGATAATTATCGTAAAAGCATTGAGTTGAGCCTCGACTTGAATTTGTTTAATGTTTCAATGAAAAATCACAAAGACTTATCGGAAATGTATAAAATAATAGGCAAAAACGATATTTCATTAAAACATTTTAAACAATATACCATATTAAAAGATTCCTTAAGTAATGAAGAAAACAGCAAACAAATTTCACTTATTCAGGCAAAGTATGAATCGGAAAAAAAAGAAAGAGAAATAGTATTACTTAACAAGGATAAAGAATTAAGTGAATCTAAAATAAAACAACAAAGAATTTTAATCTATATATTTATTTTAATTGTAATTGTACTTGCTGTTAGCTTTTTATTGGTTTTTCTTTATTTGAAAAATAAAGAATACCGAACAAAAAATAAACTTAAAGAAGAGTTAAACATGTATATGCAAAAGGCACTACGACAACAAATGAATCCACATTTTATTTTTAATACATTAACATCTATACAATATTTTATTTTACAGAACAATATTGTTGAATCGAATAAATATCTTTCAAAATTTGCCAAGTTAATGCGACTTACATTAGATAATTCTCAACATAACACAATAAGTATAGAGGAAGAGCTTGAATCTCTTAAATTATATCTTGAATTGGAATCATTGCGATTTGAGACAAAATTTGATTTTGAAATAAACAAAAAAAATATTGAAATTAATGACTATCAAATACCCACATTATTAATTCAGCCATTTGTTGAAAATGCTATTTGGCACGGATTAATGACTAAAAAAGAAAAAGGTAAAATATTGATTGAAATATCCAAAAGCAACAATATTGTTGTTTGCAAAATTGAGGACAATGGTGTAGGAAGAAAAAAAGCTAATGAAATAAAAAATAAAAAGAATAAAACACATCAGTCTTTGGGAACAAAAATAACAAAAGCAAGATTAGACTTAATAAACTCATTATATGATAGTGATATGAATATAATTTATACAGATTTATATGATGGTAACGGAAATGCAATTGGAACTAAAGTTGAAATTTATATACCGGTATTTAATTAAATTTAAAAGAGATGTTAAAAACTGTAATTATTGATGACGAATATAAAGCGGTTAAAACCATTGAACTTATATTAAAAAATCATTGTAAAAATATTGAGGTATGTGGAATCGCAAATTCTGTTAAAGAAGGCATTGCAATAATTAACAAATTTAAACCGGATATTGTATTTTTGGATATTGAAATGCCGGAAGCCAATGGTTTTGATCTGTTAGAACAAATAGATGAAAGAGATTTTGAAGTTATATTTATTACAGCCTATAATAATTATGCAATAAGAGCAATAAAATACAGTGCTTTCGATTATATTTTAAAACCGGTTGATATTGATGAGATTAGTAAGGCAATTGAAAACGTTAAGAAGAAAAGAAAATCTGATAATAAGCAATTTGAAAAATTTGAAATTTTACTCGAAAACATTCAGTCAAAATCACCAAAAAAATTAGCAATTCCAATTTTTAACGGAACAGAATATATTGATATTGATAAAATAATAAGAATTGAAGCCGATGGCAGTTATTCAAATTTTTACCTTGTAAATAAAATAAAATATGTTGTTTCTCGTAACTTAAAAGAATATGCCGATATACTTGAAGGAAATATCTTTTACAGAATACACCGCTCACATTTAATTAATTTGAACTATATACGTAAGCATGTTAAGCATCAGGGAGGATATATAGTTATGGAAGATGAATCAAGTGTTCCTGTTTCACGACAGAAAAAAGACGAATTTAAACGTGTTATTAGTAATTTTAATTTGTAAAAGATAAAATGAAACGTCATTGCGAGGACGAAGCAATCTGTTAATTTATACCGTCATTACGAGGAAGCATGACGAAGTAATCTGTTAATAATAATGAGATTGCCACGTCATTTTATTTCTTGCAATGACGGTTAAATCGGCACTTAATACCTCAATCCATCAGCTTCACTTAAATAAGCTTTAATTGAACCCACAAGGATTTTAGCTTTAACAAGAACAGGAACTTTGTTTTTATCGTCAGTAACCCAAACAGTAAGATCTTCTCCTCCATCAAATATTGTCCCTTTTACCATTTTGGCTTTAAATTTTATGCAGCTATAGTCTTTATTATTACGGTCTGTTATTTTTTCTTTTCCCAAATACCGTATGTAAATATTAAATATTTCGTTGTCTAGTATAATTTTAATTGGAAACTTTTGATTAATTTCTGCATTCGAAAAATCAATATTTCGCGCATAATATATTGCAGTTAAGGGATCGTAAAGACAAGAAAGAATATCTACAGTATCCTTTCTTTCGCCATCATCAGTACAATATAAATCTGCATAAATTTTGTTTTTTGTATAATCAAAAATATACTTATTATGAATTACATTACCTCCTTCAAAAACTTTACGACTAAAAAATGCGGTTTGCAGTTTTTCCTGATAAATATAAGAAGTATAAAGGTCTCTTACTTTATAGAACCAATCCCAGTTATTATAAGTTCTTCCATAGCTTGTAAATTTATAGCAATTACTGTTTTTGTAATTTGCAGAATCGACTTTAAAATACACATAACCGGCATTAACCCACACAAAACCCCAATTATAATATATTTCCATACTTAATTTCTCGCCGATCTGGAATGTTGTATTTTCTTTAAAGCACTGAGAAAAAATATTATTTAAATAAATAAATAAACAAAATAATAATATTGTAGATTTTAAATTCATTTATATAAATCAGACAATTGTTTCTAAATGCTTAACGTATAAATAGACAATAAGGTTATAAATATCTATTGATTTACTTTACCAATTTTTTCTTCTATCGAAGCAATTTTATTTTGTAATCTTTTTTCTTTGTTTTTTCTGATATCAAGCTTAATTGAAGAATATATCCTGTCAGAATCTTTTTCTAATATGTCATGGGCTTTTTGAACTATCGCTAAGGCTTCATTAAGTGTTTCTGTTTCAATAATAGTGCCCATTGCTGTTAATTTATAATCTTTGCAATCGTTTCTAATCATTTCAATTACCTTGCTAACATAATTACTTACACTTGAACCCTTGTCGGTTGGGAACATTGCAAATTCTAATAATACTGACATAGTTTTTCAATTTTATATTTTGTGTAAAATTACTGAAAAAGTAAGCAATTGACAATTAACAGAGGGCAATTTAAATTCAGTCATGCGCTTTAAGAAGACAAATTTCAATATATCTTGTATTATTTTAAAGAATTTTTTAATTTTACAGCAAATAGATGTTTATAAAAATCAATTAATAATTAAACTTAAAAGTATATGTCAGGACATAGCAAATGGTCAACTATTAAGAGAAAAAAAGGAGCATTAGATGCAAAAAGGTCAAAAGTTTTTTCTAAAATAGTAAAAGAAATACACGTTGCAGTGAAAGAAGGAGGTGCATATGCTGAAACAAATCCAAAATTGAGATTAGCAGTACAAAATGCCAAAAGTGTAAATATGCCTAAAGACAATATTGAAAAAGCTATTAGCAAGGCAGATAAAGAAGGAGATAATTTAATTGAAGTTACATTTGAAGGTTATTTACCACATGGTATTGCAGTATTTATTGAATGTTTAACTGACAACAATCTAAGATCGGTAAGTAATGTTAGAGCTGTATTTACTAAAAAAGAAGGAACTTTGGGAACAAATGGTTCGTTAAATTTTTTATTTGAGCGCAAAGGAATTTTTACAATTAATAAAGGAGAATTAGATCCTGAAGAATTTGAGTTTGAAATTATTGATGCCGGTTTAGAAGAGCTTGAAGAAGTGGAAGACAAGTTTATTATAACAACAGCATTAGAAGATTTTGGTAATATGCAAAAGCAATTGGATGAAATGAATGTTGAAATTGAAAATGCAGAGCTTCAAAGAATACCAAATGATACTAAGGTACTTAAAGTTGAAACTGCTGAGAAAGTATTACGAATTATTGATGCATTTGAAGATATTGATGATGTTCAAAATGTTTATCATAATTTGGAAATGACCGATGAGCTAATGAGTAACCTTGAAGAAAATTAATGAAATTCAAATACCCCGCCTCTTGCGGCGGGGTTGTTAAGAGTGGCTTCTATTATTTAAATACAAATTTATATAACAAAGATTTTCCAACCATATCTTCATCAGGCTTAAAATTAATTTTGCTTAATTGCCCAATTACATATTTCTGAAATTTTGGGTGCCCGTCAATTTGTTTGATATCAATATTGCCTAATTCGTTTATTGAAATATCAACCACTACTTCTCCCTCAATCTTGTTTTGTTTTGCAAAATCCGGAAAATCAAGAAATCTGCTAATTTTATTTTTTACCTTTTTATTTTTATCACCATAATCGTTATTACTAAAACAAGTAGTTGAAGCAATAAAAGAAAAAAGTATTACCAGTGTTATAACTTTAATATTTTTCATAATTGTAAATTTAAATTGTTAAAATTTTGATATTTGACTGTATGACGCACTTGATAATATTATTGTTACAATAAAAAATGAATCTTTTATAATGCACACACAAACTGATAAATACAATGATCTTGTTTTAAGAAAAAATTGTAAAAGGTGTTTTTGAATTTTATATTCTAAAAATCATACAGAAATAAATATCTTTGTGCCTCATTTATACCAATACACTTTAGTGAAGAACATTAGAAATTTTTGTATAATAGCCCATATTGATCATGGGAAAAGCACGCTTGCTGATAGATTGTTGGAATATACCAATACAATATCAGGAAAAGATTTGCAAGAACAGGTGCTTGATAATATGGATATTGAACGTGAGCGTGGCATTACTATTAAAAGTCATGCAATACAAATGGAATATAATTTTGAAGGAGAAAAATATTTATTAAATCTTATAGATACTCCCGGACATGTTGATTTTTCGTATGAAGTTTCTCGTTCTATAGCTGCCTGCGAGGGAGCATTGCTTATTATTGACTCTACACAAGGAATACAGGCACAAACAATATCCAACCTTTATCTTGCTTTAGAAAATGACCTTGAGATAATACCGATAATGAACAAAATGGATCTTGATAATGCTATGCCCGACGAAGTTCAAGACCAAATAATTGATCTTATTGATTGTAGGCCGGAAGAAATTATCCACGCAAGTGGAAAAACGGGTATGGGAATTGAAGAAATTTTAAAAATAATTATTGAAAAAATTCCTGTTCCTAAAGGAGATTCCGAACAGGAACTCCAGGCTTTGATCTTTGATTCTGTTTTCAATTCATATAGAGGTATAGTTGCTTATTTTAGAATATTTAACGGACAAATTAAAAAAGGAGACCACGTAAAATTTTTTAATACAGGAAAAGAGTATCACGCTGAAGAAATAGGAGTGTTAAAATTAAATCAAGAATCGCGTAATTCTCTTGGTGTTGGAGATGTTGGATATATTATTTCGGGAATTAAAAATGCAACTGAAGTAAAGGTTGGAGATACAATTACTCATGTTGAAGAACCTTGTGAAAATGCCATAGATGGTTTTGAAGATGTTAAACCAATGGTATTTGCAGGTATATATCCTGTTGATGCTGATGATTATGAGGAGTTGCGTTTTGCAATGGAGAAACTTCAATTAAATGATGCCTCATTAACTTTTGAGCCGGAATCATCTGTTGCTCTTGGCTTTGGTTTTAGGTGTGGATTTTTGGGTCTGCTTCATATGGAAATTGTTCAAGAACGATTAGACAGAGAATTTGACATGAATGTTATTACCACCGTGCCAAATGTTTCATATAAAGTATGTACAACAAAAAAAGAAATTATTGATGTGCATAATCCTTCGGGTTTGCCTACTCAAAATCATATCGACTATATTGAAGAACCCTATATTATTGCACAAATAATAACAAAATCAGAATATCTAGGTTCAATAATGAATTTATGTATTGACAAAAGAGGCATAATGAAAAATCAGGTTTATTTAACAAGCGACAGAGTAGAAGTAACTTTTGAAATGCCTCTTGGCGAGATTGTTTTTGATTTCTACGATAAACTTAAAAGTATCTCTAAAGGATATGCTTCTTTCGATTATCATCAGTCATCTTATAAAATAGCAAAACTTGTTAGATTAGACATACTGTTAAACGGCGAAATGGTTGATGCCTTATCTACATTAATACATTTTGATAATGCTTATGATTTTGGCAGAAAAATGTGTGTTAAGTTAAAAGAGTTAATTCCTCGTCAGCAATTTGACATTGCAATTCAGGGAGCTATCGGCTCAAAAATTATTTCCAGAGAAACCGTAAAAGCTTTACGTAAAGATGTGACAGCAAAGTGTTATGGAGGTGATATTACCCGAAAAAGAAAACTTTTGGAAAAACAAAAGAAAGGCAAAAAGCGTATGCGTCAAGTAGGAAATGTTGAAGTTCCTCAAACTGCATTTTTAGCAGTACTTAAATTGGATTAAAAATAACCTAAATCATTTTATCTATTTGTAGAGGTGTATTATTTTACGTTTGTGTATTAGGTGCTGATACAGTGCTTTATAAAATCCCGATGTTGTAATTCTGTATAATCCTAAAATTCAGTTTTTAACACAATGTAGAAGTCATAAGTGTAAATTGTGTGCAGTTATTTATAAAAATATTAATATTTTTATAGCTTAATTAAATTTACCAAAACTATGAAAAAGCAATTAATTCAATTATTAATTTTTACCTGCCTTATTAATTTAAACCTAATTGCAGGACCGGGAGACACCACAGTGGTTCAAACACTTACATTCGATAGTGTTGGACGTAATTATATGTTCAATTTTCCTATCGACACAGGTCAGACATACGAAAAAATACTAATGCAATATACCATGCGTTGCAAAGACGGATTGGTTTCGACACAAGCTGCGCCAAACGATAATGGATGTGGCGAATGGGATTATAGCTGCAATACTTACATTACCGATTCAAGTTATACAGATTCATTAAAAGCTACAGCACCCAGCCATGTGATAACAGGATTTTCGGGCACAACTTTCGATTATACCACTCAGCCTACATTCACTTATTATTCGTACAATCAGCAAAATGTGGTTTACAATTCTACTACATCAGAAACTACTGCAAATATTGGTGTAGGAACAGTATTAATGGCAAATCCTTTTGGCACATCCGGCAAGGTTTCTAAATCACAATATCTGTTTACAAGCACTGAACTTACATTGGCAGGACTTACTGCTGGCGATATTACAAGCATTAAGCTAGATGTAAATACTGCCACCACAGAGGCCAAGTTTTTGCGAATAAGAATGAAAAATACTTTGGCTGATACTCTTAATGCCAGCTACCCAGAACTAACAGGTTTTACCGAAGTTTATTTTCTTAATACCACTCTTGTGAATGGTATTAACGACTTTTTGTTTTACAACAATTTTACTTGGGATGGCACATCAAATGTATTATTAGAAATAAGCTACACAAACGATGCCGGCGGAACAGATAATGTTATTGTAGGACATGATGCAGGTGCAAAAATGGGATTGTTAAGCATAACAAACGATTATTGTTTAAATTTCTCAGGTAATAGTCGTGTAATGCTTGGAGCATCAAATTTTTCTGCTATCAGCGACGAGATCACAATTTCGCTATGGTGTTACGGTAACTCCAATATTATGCCAGCAAACTCTTATGCCTTTGAGGGCAAAGACAATCTAAACAGACGTCAGGTAAATGCTCATTTACCCTGGAGTAATTCCAGAGTATATTGGGATTGTGGTAACGATGGCTCTTATGACAGAATAGACAAACTTTTTACAGAAAATGATTTCGAAGGTAAATGGAATTATTGGACTTTTACCAAGAATACTAACACAGGTAGAATGAAAATGTATTTAAACGGTGTTATATGTTATTCGATATTGGGCAAAAATAAATTAATCGACTTACAGAATCTAAGTCTTGGTTCATCAGAAAATTTTACAGGATATTATTATGGTATGTTAGATAATTTTAGAGTTTGGGATATTGAATTGTCTCCTACAGAAATTGCAGAATATATGCATAAAGATGTTACGCCATCTCATCCCAGCTATGCAAACCTTGTAGCCAATTATAATCTTAACGAAGGAAGCGGGACAAGCACATTTGATCAATCGGCAGCTGGCGAAACAGGTTTGATAGAAGGAACTCCTGCCTGGAGAACCATTAGAGGACGAGACTTGTTTAAAAGTTTTGTGGAAACTACAGAGCGCCCTAATGTAACATTTGTTCAGGGAGTTTACAATCAAACTACTACTACTATAAATATTATTGACTCAGTAGAAAACAGTCCTAATATTGTTTATAGTTATACAGTAATAGGAACAGACCTTATTCCTGTCGATACAAATTCTTATTACCAATCGGGCTATTATTATGTTTATGATGATATAACAGGCAATATTGTTGATTCTGTGCTGTTTGTAACAGAAAATACAATAAACATATCAACTCTTAACTATTATGCCAAGTATCCATCAAGATTTGAAATAATGTCTTTTGTAACACCCTACGGACTTTATCTTGATTTAGGTATTGATGGCAAAACATGGCAGTTTGACGTATCAGATTTTAACCCAATACTTGAAGGCACAAAACAATTGTGGATGGGAAATGGAGGACAAAATCAAGAAGATATTGATATTAGATTTTTATTTATAGAAGGAACACCTCCAAGAGATGTAATGAATATTCAACAAATTTGGAGAGCAGGAAGCGGCAGATCATATACCAATATTATAGCAAATAATGTAACAGAACCTAGAAATATAATTCTAGATCCGGCAGCATCAATGTATAAACTTAAAAGCTCTATTACTGGCCATGGACAAGAAGGCGAATTTATACCCAGAACACATTATTTAAATATAAATGGAGGAGCAAATGAAATGCAATGGTCTGTATGGAAAGAATGTGCCGATAATCCTATCTACCCTCAAGGTGGAACTTGGATATATGACCGCGCAGGTTGGTGTCCGGGTGCAGCAACCGATATGAAAGAATTTGATTTCTCTGATATAGTAACATCTGGCGACACAATAGAAATAGATTATGGTGTTACAGCAGGTTCAGGAACCAGCAATTACCTTGTAAACAATCAGCTTGTAACTTATGGTGCAATTAATTTCACTCTGGATGCAGCCATGATAGAGATCATAAGTCCATCAATGAGAATTGAGTACGGTAGGGTAAATCCAATTTGCGGAAGTCCTGTTATAGAAATAAAAAATACAGGTTCTAATGAGCTTATCGGTTTACATATTGATTACGGATTGGAGGGCAGTTTAGATTATTCTTTTGATTGGACGGGTAGTTTAGAGTTTTTAGAAACCAAACAAATAGTTTTGCCTCCTGTCAGTTGGGATTATTTTCAGGCAGACAGCAATCGTTTTCAAGTAACTATTAGTAATCCAAATGGCGGTAATGACGAATATGCCTATAATAATACAATGTTTACAAATTTTGTTGCTACTGATGTATATTATACAAATGGTGTTATTGTTGCGTTCCGAACAAATAATGCAGCCCATGAAAATCATTATGAACTAACTGATGTTTATGGAAATTTGATTTACTCAAAAGGAGGTTTGTCAAATTCAATTACATATATTGATACAATAATATTAAGCCCCGGATGTTATGACCTGACACTATATGATAATGATGATGATGGAATTTCTTGGTGGGCAAACAATGATGGTGCCGGTTGGCTGAAAATGAACAAACTAGAAGGAGGTACTGTAATGCAATTCCAAGCAGATTTTGGTAAACAAATAAGTCATAAATTTTCAATTGATAATATTACAAATATTAAACAAGTTAAAAATGGCTTAGTTAATATTTATCCAAATCCCACAAATGATATTTTAAATGTTAATATTCAAATTTCGGGAAAGGATAATGTAAACATTAAATTATTTGATACTTATGGACGGTTAATATATAGTGAAGAAACCAATGTTCATGGAGCCAAACACATTAAAATTAATATGTCAAATTATTCTAAAGGAATGTATTTTATTGTAGTAAATGGATCCTGTATAAATCAAACGAACAAGATAGTGGTAGAATAAAATAGTGTCAGCTTGAGTGGAATTCTGAAAGAATTATGTCTCGAAAACAAACTATTTTCATTTGACTTCGTCGAATGTTACACATTTCTCGATACAATTTTTCCAAGAAAAATCACTCGAAATGACATAGTATTTAGCTTTAAATATTTATCCCGAACTCACGTTGATACAGAAACCGGATTAGGATTTTTTAGACCATGGCACTAATAAATGATTCAATAGTTGTTAGAGGGTTTATTAAATTTGCACAAAAAGTATAATAAAAAGATTTTTTTTTGTATTGTTGTAGGATTAATATAAAACGACAAATACAATGAAAAATATATTTTTGATATTCTTACTAATAATTACCAATTTACTAAATGCACAAACTGAGGTTTATCAGGTAATAAATGAATCGGAAGCTAAGATTCAACAACAAAAAGACAGTATAGAATTACAAAGTTTGATTGATAGTGCTAATTTAGGTAATTCAGACAAACAATTAATATTAGGCCAGATGTACCGAACAGGGCAAAGACCAGATGGTAGCAATATTCAGGTAGCCCAAGAAATTGGAATACTAGAATATTATAGCAACAGTTTTGTTACCGATTATAAAAAAGCTTTGTATTGGTTGTTGAAATCGGCAAACAACAACAATACTCTTGCACAAAACGATTTGGGTTTAATGTATGATTATGGGGAAGGAGTTCCCGAAAAAGGCGATTCTGCTTTTTATTGGTATTCAATTGCGGCTAAAAAATGCCTTGCAGAAGCACAAAACAATATTGCCAGATTATATTTTTTGGGCAAGGGAGTAACTATGAATTATATTAAAAGCTATACTTGGGCAGGTTTAGCAGTAGATAATGGAAGTGCAATGGCTGAAAAAGGTATACAGATGTTGAAAGAGGCGCTAAATGATACAGAAATTGAAGAGGCAGAAAAGTTAAAAGAGAATTTAAAGAAAAGGCTTATTTGTGATGATAATAATTTATGAAATAAAAAATGAAAACATACACAATTATTCTGCTTACATTTTTAAGCTTTTACCAATTAGGCGAGGTATTAGCTCAGGACACGCTTGGAGGAATTATAAAGTATACCAGAACAATAAAATTTACATACTCTCCCACAGGTAATCCCAAATGGGATAATTATGCTAAAACATTACCCGGGGAGGGTAAATTTGATAAATCACTTTACTTTACAAGAGAAGAATCACTTTACATTTCACCTCTTAGTGCTTTAGAAATGAAAGGGGCATTGACAAAAGCTATGTATTTGGCAAACTATGGCAAAACACCTAAACCTAAAGTTTTAGAATTATATTGCGATCTTAAAAAAAATAAAAAGACAGAACAGCTTGAATTTATGACTCGCTATTTTATTACAGAATCAGACATAATCCAAAAAAACTGGAAACTGATTAATGAGAAAAAGAAAATACATAATTATACATGTATGGCTGCAAAACTGATAAGTGAAAAAGATACCATAATAGCATGGTTTACTCCTCAAATACCTATAGCTGTTGGTCCAAGTGAATATTATGGATTACCCGGCCTTGTGCTTGCTGTAGAGAGAAATAGTGAGACCATTTTACTGGCAACATCAATAGAGTTGGTTTTGACCGATAAAGATGTCTTAATTAAACCCGGTATGGGAAAAAAAGTTTCTAAAAAGGAGTTGGATAAAATAGTTGCAGAGAAAGTTGAAGAATTTAAAAATACCGAGGGAAATACAGGTAAAAAAGATCACTATAAAAAGTGATTCTTAATCGATTATGCAAAAGAAGTAAATTCTTTTGTATAATTCGGGTTAAATTTTTTTACCTCATTAAACCTTTTAATGATTTTACAATCTAAAATATCAGTTTTGCT
>CAYTWH010000031.1:0-37544 GCA_964442075.1 uncultured Bacteroidales bacterium | reverse complement strand
CAATAGTTCCAAGTGAACCAAGAATATTATGGTATCCTACAAAAGAAGCATTTCTCACAGGAAGAGTTATAATAGAAGATAAAGATAGTATTGGGATTAATTCATTTGCATCCGGTTTTGAATCAAAAGCAATTGGTAATTATTCTCAAGCATTGGGTTATCATGCCAGAGCATTTGGTAATAATTCAACAGCAATAGGCAATAATGCAAACGCAGAAGGAAATGATTCTTATTCTCTTGGAAATTTTGCTAAAACTGAAAATACAGGTTCTTATGCAATTGGTTCCGGAGCTAAAGCTTCAGGTTTGAGAAGTTTTGCCCTTGGTTCTACTGGTGTTGATTCTTCAGGTACCGCAACTTCGGCTACAATTGCAAGTGGCGATTATTCTTATGCTTTTGGTATGGGTTCAGAAGCATTAAGTCAGGGTGCTTTTGCACTTGGCATACAAAATACTGCTTCCGGTCAATATTCTACAGCTATGGGGTATAATACAAATGCAGGAGGATGGTATTCTGTAACTATGGGATGTAGATCAATTGCAAGTGCAGCCTATTCAATTGCTTTGGGATATGAATCAAAAGCAAGTGGTGAGGCTTCATTAGCATTAGGATATTGGTCAATTGCAAGTGGTGATTATTCAACGGCATTAGGTAGTGAAACAACAGCAAGTGGACGCTTTTCAACAGCTATGGGACTTGCAACAACAGCCAGCTGGCCTACTGCAACTGCAATGGGAGAATCTACTACAGCTAGTGGAGACGGTTCAACTGCAATGGGATATTATACAACGGCTAGCGGAGGAGCTTCAACTGCAATTGGAAATAATACAATTGCAAGCGGAAATACTTCTTTTACTACAGGAATTATGACAACTGCGAGCGGATTGGGAACAACAGCAATGGGAAGAGAAATAAATGTGTCTGGAGAATATTCTTTTGGAATAAGCTTGAATAACCCAACTACAGATTATTTAGTAACACAAATTAATACAATGGCAATTATGGGAGGCAATGTAGGAATTGGAACAACGGCCCCAAGTAACAAGCTTGAAGTTAACGGTAGTTCAGCTAATATTGAAATCTCTAACTTATTGGAAACAGAAGCAGGTCTTATTTTTTACGATTCAGGTTATGAGGCAGCTCAATATGCGAAAATTCTATACAATTGTCAAACCAATGACTTAAATTTTTATAATGAGAGTGCAACTCCAACAATGACTATTAGTGATGACAGCAATGTAGGAATGGGTATTATAACTCCAGGGAGTCATAGATTGTATGTAACATCAAGTGATGTAGGAACTTCTGGATCAACGGGTTTCTTTAAAAATACAGCAAGTACAGGTATCTCAATGCTTATTGAAAATAGCAGCACGGCAGCAACTGATTTAGCACTTTTGGTTACTACACGTGGCACTGGAAATATAGTTCGTTTTGATTCATATCATGGAAATAATAGCTGGGATGTTGAGTTTAGATTTGATAATGATGGCGATGGATATTGTGATAATGCATGGCATGGTGGAGGTGCAGATTATGCAGAATATTTTCCTAAAGCAGATACAACTTTAGCTTATGAGCCAGGAGATATAATAATGATGTCGACAAATAAAACATATACTGTTGATGGAGCAAATAATAATAATCCTAATCTTATACTTGGTGTTTATTCTTCTAATCCCGCTATGGTTGGAAATTCACCTGCTTCTGCCAAATCTCATGATAATGATGTTCTCGTAGGCCTAATGGGGGTTATTAATACTAAAGTAAATACCGAAAATGGAGCAATAAAAATTGGCGATTATATTACAATATCATCAACAGAAAAAGTAGGTATGAAAGCAACTAAATCTGGAATGGTTATAGGTAGAGCAATAGATAATTACAATATTAAGGGAACGGGTTTTATAAATGTTTTAGTTGATGTTGATTGGTATTACAATACAGATAAAGGAGATATAACAAGTAGTGAAATAAAAGATACATTTAAAAAACAGCAAAACGATATTGACACCTTAAAGGCTGAAATTAAGCAATTAAAACAAATATTAAATCAATCAGCAAAAAAATGACATTAGTAAATTTATAGTTCGTAAAACAATTTAAATATTATTGAAATTATTATGAAAAAATTATTCTTAACAAGCTTAGCCTTAGCCTTAGCCTTAGCCTTGTTTTCTCAAAACATTGCAATAACAGATGATAATGCTTATACAGCAAATGGTAGTGCTATGCTAGATGTAAAATCTTTAACTAAAGGATTTTTAATGCCAAGAATGACAAGTGTTCAAAGGACTGGAATAGCATCACCTGCAACAGGTTTATTGGTTTTTGACACAAATATTAATGGATATTATTACTATAATGGAACAGACTGGATTAACCTGAGCACAGGAGGCACAACTGGTCCTTTTTGGAGTTATACTTCACCAAACATATATATGACCACAGCTACGAACAGGCTCGGTATTGGCACATCAAGTCCTGGTAGCAAACTACATATCAAATTGTCAGGAACTGGTATTTCTGATGGTTTACGTTTAGAAACATCGCAGGCAACTGCTGAAGATTGGTATATTTATATGCCTGCATCAGATAATTTAGTATTTAGAAATGATGTACTAGATTGTGTTACTTTCGCAAAAAATACTGGTAATGTTGGTATTGGAACAACAACTCCTGAAACAAAACTTATTGTAAAAGGAAGTTCCACTACAGGAATAGATGAAGCAATATTTGCAGTACAAAACACAAATGGAGATACTGTTTTTGCAGTATATCCAGAAGGAGTTAGAATTTGGGTTAACGATGCCGGTGGTTCAAAAGCAAATGGTAGCAGAGGTGGTTTTGCTGTAGGAGGATTTAATCCTGCTAAAGCAGGTTTAACCAATGAATATTTTAGAGTAACACCAGATAGTGTTAGGGTTTATATTGATGATGACTATAATCCTGCAAAAGCAAACGGTAGCAGAGGAGGTTTTGCAGTAGGAGGATTTAATCCCGCAAAAGGAACGGCAACAGACCATTATCTTTTTGTTCAGGATGATAGTACAAGAGTTTATGTTGCAGATTCAATGGAAGGATTTGGAGTGGAAAATATTGAAGCCATAGATAATCAAAGAATAATGAAATTAACAACAGAAAATTATTTTATCGGTCACGAAACAGGACAAGCTCATACTACTGGAATTCATAATATATTTACAGGATATCAAAGTGGCTATTCAAATACAACAGGATTTAAAAATGCTTTTTATGGTTATCAAGCTGGATATTCAAATATTGGTGGTATTGGAGATGAGGGAAGCTATAATGCTTTTATTGGTAATAAGGCAGGCTATTCAAATAGCACAGGTTATCATAATACATTTTTTGGGCATTCTAGTGGGCAGGCAAATACTTCAGGCTATGCAAACACATTTCTTGGTTCATCTACTGGTTGGTACAATCAAACAGGCATTAGAAGTACAATAGTAGGGTCAGGTGCAGGACTTTTTAATAAAGCCAGTTACAACACTTTTATTGGTAGTTTGAGTGGACAATTTAATCAATGGGGAAAACATAATGTGTATATAGGTCTGCAAAGTGGTCAGCATACTTCTTCTGCTTTTTATAACACATGTATTGGAAGTCAAAGTGGTTTGAATTTAAGTAATGGTGATGGAAATATTATGATAGGTTATAGAGCAGGATATAATGATAGTGGTTCAAATAAACTTTATATTGCTAATGGAACCACAGCAGATAGTACTATTATTTATGGTGAAATAGTAAATCGTAAAATGGGTATGTGGACTACAGATCCACTTGCTAACTTACATCTGGTTGGAACAGATACACTTGGTACTATTCTTATTGCTCCAAACGAATCAGCTTCCGGTGATGATTCTGAACTTATTTTAGCAGAAGATAATGATAATACTTATAGTATGTCAATTAAGTTTGATGGCGGTGATAACAAATTATATGTATATGGCAAATCAGTTGCAACAATATCTGGACCTCATTTAGCAATCGGCAGAGATAACGGACAAATTGAAATGCCCTCGGTATATTTTGATGTCGTTGGTGTATTCAATAGAGATCTTTTTATAGATAATACAGGAAAATTAGGATATGTATCTTCTTCAAAAAGATATAAATCTGGTATTATGGATATGGAGAATATTGAATGGATATATGAATTAAGACCCGTTAATTTTAATTATAAAACAGATAAAAAGAAAATAAAACAATATGGATTAATAGCCGAAGAAGTTGAGAAGGTTAATAAATTATTTGTTAGTTATAATGAAAAAGGAAAGGTTGAGACTGTTAGTTACAGCAATTTGATAACACCAATGCTGAAAGCAATTCAGTATCAGAATGAAAAAATTGAATTTCTTGAATCTGAAAATAAACTGTTAAATATAAAACTTAAAGAAATAGATGAATTAAAAGCTGAAATTGAAGAAATAAGATCAATGTTAAATCAATCGACAAAAAAATAAACAATTATGAAAAAATTAGCCTTAATTCTCGGAATTATTTTATTAATTGGTGTCCTGAGCGTAGTCGAAGGGCAAAACATTGCCATTACAGATGACAATGCATATACAGCTCATAGCAGTGCTATGCTTGATGTGAAATCTTTAACCAAAGGACTTTTAACACCAAGAATGACAACTGTTCAAAGAAATGCAATTGCATTACCGGCTACAGGTTTATTAGTATTTGATACTAATATTAATGGATATTATTACTATAATGGAACAGAATGGATTAACTTGAGCACTGGAGGTACAACTGGTCCTTTTTGGACTTATAATTCTCCAAATATCTATATGACCACAGGAACAGATAAGCTTGGACTTGGAACGCCAACCCCTTCTGATAGGTTAATTGTAACAGGTACAACAGAATCTACAACAAGGATTAAAATAGGATATAATGGAAGTTATAACAATATTGAATCAGGACGTTTAGCTTTTGATGAGGATGTAAGTGTAGCTGGAGTTTGTGGTTTTGAATTTCATCTTGACGGAAGTGCTAACACATTATATCTTGATGCAGGTTGTCCGAGTTTGAGTAACATTATGACTTTTGAAAGAGGTGGAAATATTGGTATTGGAACAACAACTCCTGAAACAAAACTTATTGTAAAAGGAAGTTCCACTACAGGAATAGATGAAGCAATATTTGCAGTACAAAACACAAATGGAGATACTGTTTTTGCAGTATATCCAGAAGGAGTTAGAATTTGGGTTAACGATGCCGGTGGTTCAAAAGCAAATGGTAGCAGAGGTGGTTTTGCTGTAGGAGGATTTAATCCTGCTAAAGCAGGTTTAACCAATGAATATTTTAGAGTAACACCAGATAGTGTTAGGGTTTATATTGATGATGATTATGTTTCTGCAAAAGCAAATGGTAGCAGAGGAGGATTTGCTGTAGGTGGATTTAATCCTGCAAAAGGAGCCCCAACAGATCATTATTTGTTTGTACAGGATGATAGTACACGTGTATATGTGGCTGATTCAATGGAAGGATTTGGAGTTGAGAATATTGAAGGATTGAACAATCAGAGAATCAGTAGGTTCACTACTGAAAACTATTTTATTGGACATGAAAGTGGTGTTAATATCACAAATGGTAAATATAATTCATTTTTTGGTTACAGGGCCGGAATGAAAACTACCGGTGGTGCTTTGGTAGTTAACTTCCCAAACGATTTTCAAGACGAATGGGAAGGAAGTAATAATATATTTATTGGAAATATGAGTGGACATGAAAATACAACAGGTCATGAAAATGTATTTGTTGGAAAATTATCAGGAATGTCTAATACAACAGGAGTTTATAATACTTATGTTGGATATCAATCCGGAGGATATTCTGATGGCACTTTATCTACAGGTAGTTTTAACGCTTTTATGGGTTGTAAATCCGGTGTTAATAATATAGATGGTGCACATAATGTGTTTTTAGGAAATTGCAGTGGTTGGGAAAATACAAGCGGAACAGGTAACTCTTTTTTGGGGTCAAATAGTGGTTTCCATTGCACAACAGGAGACTATAATGTTTTTCTCGGAAATAGATCTGGATTTAATAATTATACAGGATTTAATAATACTTATATAGGCTATCATAGTGGGGAATTTAGCACAGGTGGAAGTAATAATATATTTATTGGATATTACGCAGGACAAAATGAATCAGGATCAGATAAACTTTATATAGAAAATTCCAATTCAGCTTCTCCATTAATTTATGGTGAGTTTGATAATGATATTGTTACAATAAATGGAAGTTTAGGTATCGGAACAACTACACCAAGTGAAGTATTAGATGTTGTTGGTAATGTTTATGCAAGTGGCGGTGATTTATATACTGGTGCTACTGATGGTGTTATTAATTGTGGTGGAGGCATAATGTCAGCTACCGTTAATGTAATTAGTGATGGAACTCTTAATAATGGATATGCTACAGGAGATGAAGATTTGTATATAAATGATTGTTTAGAAGTAGATGGTAATTGTTATAAGACAGGTACAAATACATGGACTGTTCAATCGGATATCAGGCTGAAAAAAGATATTAAACCATATAAAGATGGGCTTGAACAGGTCATGCAGATTAAACCTGTTTATTTTAAATATAATGAAAAGGCAGGTGTTTTGGGTAATAAAGAATATATTGGTGTAATTGCTCAAGAGATAAAAAAGATTGCTCCATATACTGTTGAACTTACTCCATTTAATAAACATGAAATAGAAAACGAAAAAGGTGAAGTTGTTGGAGAAAAATGGGATGGAACCGAGTATTATACATTTAATTCACATGCACTAACTTTTATGTTGATTAATGCTGTAAAAGAACAACAAAAGATTATTGAAGAACTTAGAAATGAAATTAAAGAAATTGATCAATTAAAAGCAGAAATGAAATTATTTAAGAAATTGTTAAATACTTCTACAAAAAAATAAATTTTTATGAAAAAATTAATTTTAGTAATCGGAATCATTCTATTAATTAGTGTTTTGAGCGTAGTCAAAGCTCAAAACATTGCCATTACTGATGATAATGGATATACAGCACATAGTAGTGCAATGCTTGATATAAAATCATTAACAAAAGGAATGTTGGTACCAAGATTAACAACAGTACAGAGAAATGCCATTCCATCACCTGCTACAGGTTTGTTAGTTTTCGATACTAACGAAAATGTATTTTATTATTATACAGGTTCAGCATGGTCAAATCTTTCAGTAGGTCAATTATGGACCAAAAACGGTAATTATGTTTATTTGTCAAATACAGATAATAATGTTGGTATTGGAGTAACTACACCTGAAAATAAATTGCTTGTAAAAGCAGATGCCAGTACAGGAATAGATGAATCCATTTTTGCTGTATTAAATAATTCAGGTGATACTGTTTTTGCAGTTTATCAGGAGGGAGTGAGAATTTGGGTTAACAATGCAGGTGGTGCAAAAGCAAATGGAAGCAGAGGAGGTTTTGCAGTAGGCGGTTTTAATCCTGCAAAAGCAGGTTTAACCAATGAATATTTAAGGGTAACACCTGATAGTGTGAGAATTTATATTGATGATGATTATGTTTCTTCGAAAGCTAACGGAAGTAGAGGAGGATTTGCAGTAGGTGGATTTAATCCTGCAAAAGGAACGGTAACAGATAATTATCTTTTTGTTCAAGATGATAGTACAAGAGTTTATGTGACAGGAGACGAAGGTTTCGCTATTGATAACATTGAGGTTGGTAATGAGGGTCGTTATATGGATTTAACACCTAATAATTATTTTATCGGACACGAAAGTGGAGATTCTATTACTACCGGTTTATATAATTCATATTTTGGATTCCAGGCTGGTAAATCAACAAAGACGGCTGATGATAATGTGTTTATTGGTTATCAATCTGGGTATTTCAATAATTCTGGTGGACATAATGTTTTTCTTGGCAAAGAAACTGGATATAGTAATACTATAGGATATGGTAATTGTTTTATGGGGTATCAGGCAGGTCTAGATAATATTGGTGGTTACAAAAATGTTTTTATTGGAGATCTAGCTGGAACAAATAACATAGGCGGGCAAGAAAATATTTTTATAGGTGCAAATTCTGGACTAAATAATCAAGAAGGACGTACCAATATTTTTATAGGTATAAATTCAGGGCAAACTAATATTGATGGAAATCAAAACATCTTTATTGGAACATATTCGGGAGAAGATAATCTTGATGGAAATTTTAATACTTTTATTGGAACATATTCAGGAAGAAACAATACTTCAGGGGCTTACAATACGTTTTATGGCAACTGGGCTGGTAATTTCAATACTACTGGTGGTATTAATACATTTTTTGGGGCATCAAGTGGTTATAATAATTCTTCTGGTAGTACTAATTCTTTTTTTGGTTATGGTAGTGGTTATGGAAATATATCTGGTATTAATAATACTTATATAGGTGCATTTTCAGGTGATAATTCTACAGGTTCTGGCAATGTATTCATTGGTCGCATGGCAGGTTATAATGAAACTGGTTCTGACAAGTTATATATTGAGAATACCAATACAGCTAACCCTTTGATATATGGCGATTTTGCAAGTAATGAAGTTGAAATAAATGGAAATCTTTGTTATACAGGTACATTTGGTGCTTGTTCAGATAAAAGATATAAAAAGAATATACAGACAATACAGGATGTATTAACAAAAATTCAGAAAATTAACGGTGTTTATTTTGATTGGAGATTGGATGAATTTCCTGACAGATCTTTTACTGACAAGCATCAAATTGGGATGATCGCTCAGGATGTTGAAAAATATTTCCCGGAATTGGTTGATCAGGATAGATATGGATATAAAGTTGTTGATTATTCAAAGTTTTCAGCAGTATTGTTACAAGCTATAAAAGAACAACATAAACTAATTGATGAATTGGTGATTGAAAATTCAAAATTAAAAGAGAATTATAGTTCTCTTGAATTAGAGATGGAACAGTCTAAAAAAAATAATTCTGATTTGAATAGTAGAGTGGAAAAAGTTGAGGAATTACTTAATAATACAGTAAAAAAAATAATTAATATAGAAAATTTATGAAAGAATTAATCTTAATATTTGTAATTGTTCTAGTAATTGGTGTTATAAACGTATTCGAAGCACAAAACATTGCCATTACTGATGATAATGCATATACAGCAAATCCGTCAGCAATGCTTGATGTGAAATCTGATACAAAAGGTATGTTAGTGCCAAGAATGACAAGTGTTCAAAGAGATGCAATTACCTCACCTGCAGCAGGTTTATTGATTTTTGACACTAATGAAAATGTATTTTATTATTATACAGGCTCAGTATGGTCAAATTTATCCGTTGGCCAATTGTGGACTAAAAATGGTAATTATGTTTATTTATCAAACACTGATGATAATGTAGGTATTGGTGTAAATACACCCGAAAATAAGTTATTGGTAAAAGCTGATGCATCAACAGGAATAGATGAATCTATTTTTGCCGTATTAAATAATGCAGGTGATACTGTATTTGCAGTTTATCCCGAAGGCGTTAGAATATGGGTTAACGATGATGGTGGCTCAAAAGCAACCGGTAGCAGAGGAGGCTTTGCAGTAGGAGGATTAAACCCAACAAAGGCTGGGTTTACAAATGAATACTTTCGTGTTACACCTGATAGTGTCAGGGTTTACATTGATGATGATTTTATTGCAGCAAAAGCTAACGGAAGTAGAGGAGGATTTGCAGTAGGAGGTTTTAATCCTGCAAAAGGAACGTTGTCAGACAATTATCTTTTTGTGCAGGATGATAGTACAAGAGTTTGGACTAATGGTGCTGGTGGATTTGAGATTAGGGATTTAGCCACTAGTGCAACAAATTACCTTGATCTAAATCCTCTGAATTATTTTATTGGACATAATTGTGGTCAGTTCACTACGGGTAATTATAATGCATTTATTGGCTATAACTCAGGATTTTCAAATACAACAGGATCAGAAAATGTTTTCTTAGGCTACCAAAGTGGTGCAAATAATTTTACCGGAGCTCGCAATATATTTCTTGGTTATATGAGTGGTGTGTTTAATACAACCGGAGGAACCAATGTGTTTATAGGTTCAGAGGCAGGATTTAGTAATCAAACAGGAAGTTATAATGTATATGTTGGAAATCAGGCTGGTGAAAAAAGCACAACTTCCGACCATGTGTTTGTTGGTACTTTTGCCGGAAGTGAAAACACAACTGGCACAGGAAATACTTTTTTAGGAAGAAGTTCAGGACAAGAAAACACAACAGGAAGTGGTAATATTTTTATAGGTAATAACTCAGGATTATTTAATCAAACAAGCGGAAGTAATTTATTTATTGGTGATTACGCTGGACGAGATCATACAAGTGGAAATAGGAATACATTTATTGGTCATAGTACTGGATACAATAATATTTCAGGCGCTGGAAACGTATTTATTGGGTATGAGGTTGGTTATGGTGAAACAGGGTCGAATAAATTATATATTGATAATTCGATTAATCCAACACCCTTGATTTATGGTGATTTTGCATCGAATTATGTTTATGTAAATGGCAATTTCAAAGCTACTGGAATTTTATATGATAGTGGTGGTGATGCAGGTGTGGCAGGACAAATTCTTTCAAGTACCGGTGTCGGTACAAACTGGGTCAACACTCCTGCAAGCATAACAGGTTCAGGAACTGCAACACAGCTTGCATTTTGGACATCAGGTTCTAATTTATCCTCAAACTCTAATTTATACTGGGACAATTCAAACAGCAGACTGGGTATTGGAACAACTTCACCAACCGAAGCACTTCATGTAAATGGTGGAATAAGATTAGGGTTTAATACAAATTCTTTTGCAGGAACAATGCAGTGGACTGGAGCTGATTTCCTCGGTTTCAATGGCTCTACTTGGGTTTCATTGACAGCTCAAGGAACAGTAACCGGAACTGGTTCTGCCACTCAAGTGGCATTTTGGAATGGAACATCTTCAATCTCAGGAAACAGCAACTTGTATTGGAATAATGGTACTTCAAATCTCGGTATAGGAACCGCCTCACCTTTCTATAGAGTTCACGCTATTAATTCTTCAACCAGTAATGATGACCCAGCGATTTATGGTACTCATGCTGTAACGGACAACTATGGTATAGGGATTAGAGGAGATGGAAGATGGAGAGGCGTTCAAGGATATTCATATAGTGCATCTGGATCTGCATCTGGAGTTTATGCTGAAGCTGCTGCTTCGGGTACTGCAAATGGTTATGGAATTTATGCTACTGTTTCTAACACAGGAACAGGAACTGCCTATGCAGGATATTTTCAAGGCAATGTTCATGTGAATGGAACACTTTCAAAGAGTGCAGGAACCTTTAAAATTGATCACCCGCTTGACCCTGAAAACAAATATCTTGTGCATTCATTTGTGGAAAGTCCCGATATGAAAAATGTTTATGATGGTATTGCAGTATTTGATAATAGCGGAAAAGCTATAGTTCAGTTACCATCTTATTTTGAAACACTTAATAGGGATTTCAGATATCAACTTACCACTATTGGAAGCTATGCTCCTGTGTTTATTGAACAGGAAATACAGAATGGTCAGTTTGTAATTGCTGGTGGTACGTATGGAATGAAGGTGTCTTGGCAGGTAACAGGCATAAGACAAGACCCGTATGCTGTTGCTAATCCGGTAATAGTTGAGCAGAATAAAGAAAACAATGAGCAGGGTATGTATCTGAATCCTGAGCTATATAATCAACCAAAATCAAAAGCACTTAATAAAATTAAAACAAAATGAATAAAGGAATATTGATAGCAATATTATTGATTTTGTTAAGCAGTTTTGCTTACGGGCAAAACATTGCAATAACAGATGATAATGCCTATACAGCACACAGCAGTGCAATGCTTGATGTAAAATCATCAACCAAAGGCATGTTAGTGCCAAGAATGACAAGTGTTCAAAGAGATGCAATTGCCTCACCTGCAACAGGATTATTGATTTTTGATACTAATGAAAATGTATTTTATTATTATACTGGAACTGTATGGTCAAATCTTTCAGTAGGTCAATTATGGACCAAAAATGGTAATTATGTTTATTTATCAAACACTGATGATAATGTTGGTATTGGTGTAACTACACCAGAAAATAAGTTATTGGTAAAAGCTGATGCATCAACAGGAATAGATGAATCTATTTTTGCCGTATTAAATAATGCAGGTGATACTGTCTTTGCAGTTTATCAGGAAGGAGTAAGAATTTGGGTTAACGATGCCGGTGGAGCAAAAGCAAATGGCAGCAGAGGAGGATTTGCAGTAGGTGGTTTTAATCCTGCTAAAGCGGGCTTAACAAATGAATATTTAAGAGTAACACCAGATAGTGTAAGAGTATATATTGATGAAACTTATGTTGGAGCAAAAGCGAATGGTAGTAGAGGAGGTTTTGCAGTAGGAGGCTTTAACCCTGCCAAAGGAACAAATACTGAAAATTATTTAATTGTATCTCTGGATACAACTGAAACAATAGTTCCAAGCGAACCAAGGGTGCTCTGGTATCCTACAAAAGAAGCATTTCTTACTGGAAGAGTTATTATTGAAAGTAAAGATAGTATTGGAGTTAATTCGTTTGCATCAGGTTTCGAGTCAAAAGCAATTGGAAATTATTCACAAGCATTAGGATATCATTCTAGAGCTTTTGGTAATAATTCAACAGCAATTGGAAATTATGCAAATGCAGAATTTGACAATTCAATAGCTTTTGGAGATTCATCACAAGCAAAAGGAGTAGGCGCTTATGCAATAGGTTCTGTTGGAAGGCTTCCTAATGGAAGCTCAACAGGTGTTCCAACACAGGCAAATGGTGATTACAGTTTTGCATTAGGAATGGGTGCCAGAGCTGATGTATTAGGTGCTTTTGCTATTGGAAATAATTCATGGGCAAGTGGCATATTTTCAATGGCACTTGGTTATGAATCTGATGCTTGGGGTGATTATTCTCTCGCTCTTGGTTCTGATGCTCATGCAGGGAATTACGCTAGTGCCTTGGGTTATTCGACTTTTGCATCTGGCAATTACTCTACAGCTATGGGGAATGAATGTAATGCTACCGGAAGTAACTCACTTGCATGTGGCTTTTTTAACGAGTCTCAAGGAGATGCATCTATGGCTTTTGGAAGTGAAACATGGGCAACTGGTGATGCATCTACGACTTTTGGTTATCACACATTCGCTAGTGGAGATTACTCTCTCTCAGGAGGATGCAGGAGTGTGGCAACAGGTTATACATCGTTTGCTTTTGGAGATGAAACTGAAGCTAATAATTTCTATTCCATTGCTTTTGGAAGAGATATTAAAGTAAATGGAATGTATTCATTTGGGATTGCATTAAATAATCAAGCAGGAGCTATTGTAGCTGATAATAATACTATGGCAATCATGGGTGGAGAAGTGGGGATTGGAACACTTTCTCCTGATTATATGCTAGATATAGCAGGAAGAGTTAACTTAATAAAAGGTATTCCAGCTGGAATTGCATTATCTGTTAATGGTGATGAAGCAATATGGTATGATGGAACATGTTTTAGTTGGGGTTTTGGTGGTACTGCTAATTATTTTGCCGATAATGTTGGTATTGGAGTAACTAATCCACTTGCAAATTTGCATATTGTTGGTGACCCAACTATGGGGTCAGTAATAATTGCTCCATCGGGTGGTGCTAATAATTCATCACAATTGGTTTTATCCGAAATTTCAGGTAATGAATACAATATGTCTTTGGTTTATGATGGAGCTGATAATTATCTGAAAGTATTTGGTTATTCAGATCCTACAACTTATGGGCCACACCTTATGATTGGAAGAACCGAAGGAGAAGTATTTATGCCTAATGTTTATGCTGATGCAATTGCTGTTACATACAGAGATTTATATATAAGAAGTGATGGTCAGTTGGGTTATATCGCATCTTCAAAAAGATATAAAAAGAATATTAAAAATATGGAAAATATTGAATGGTTATACGACTTAAGACCGGTAAATTATATTTACAAAACAGATAAATTAAAAACTAAAGAATATGGTTTAATTGCAGAAGAAGTAGAAAAAATTAATTCATCATTTGTTAGTTATAATGATGAAAATGAAGTAGAAACAGTTAGTTACAGTAAATTAGTTTCTCCAATGTTGAAAGCTTTAATTGAACAAAATAATATTAATAAAAGTCAAGAAAATAGAATTAGTGTTTTAGAAAATCAAAATCAAAGTTTAAAAGCAGAAATTGAAAATATAAAAACTTTATTAAATCAATCAGTTAAAAAATAAAATATTATTAATAAACGAACATTTAAAATTTTAAAACACATGAAAAAGATTTTTTTATTTATTGTTACATTAGTTTTTGGAATTAATTTAACTTATGCTCAATCACCACAAAGTTTCAAATATCAAGCTGTAGTTAGAGATGCGTCTGGTATTGTAATAGAAAACCAAAATGTAGGTATAATGATTGATATTCTTAATTCGGGCGGAGTAACTGTTTATAGAGAGGAACATTTTGCTACTACAAATCAATTTGGATTGATAAATATTGAAATAGGTGGAGGTACGGTATATAGTGGAGATTTTACTACAATAAACTGGGGAGCCGACAGTTATTTTGTTCAGATTGAGCTTGATGAAACAAGTGGTGGTACTTATCAAGTAATTGGTACATCACAACTTTTATCAGTTCCGTATGCCATTTACGCCAATAAATCCGGCAATATTAACAACAATGACACAAGCGAAATCAACGAATTACAATTGTTAAATTTATCAAATGACACATTATATTTAAGTAATGGTAACTATGTTGTTTTACCTGATAATGTTAATGATGCAGATTCTGATCCGACAAACGAATTTCAGATATTAAGTTTTTCAAGTAACACTCTTGATTTAAGTAATGGGAATTCTGTTTATATCCCAGATAATATTAATGATGCAGATTCTGATCCAACAAATGAACTTCAAGTATTAAATTTTTCAAATGATACCTTGTATTTGTCAAATGGAAATAATATATATCTTACTAATTTAAGCGATACATCTTACTGGGAAAAAAATGGTAATGATATTTATTATAATTTAGGAAATGTTGGAATTGGAGCAGTAACTCCAAATAGCAAACTACTAGTGCAAAGTGACGCTATTGCAGGAATAAACGACGATATTTTCAGTGTGTTAAATGCTAATGGCGATACTGTTTTTGCAGTGTATCAGGAAGGAGTTAGAATTTGGGTTGATGATGGCGGCGGGACAAAAGCAAATGGTAGTCGTGGAGGATTTGCAGTTGGAGGATTTAGTCCTACAAAAGCAGGGTTTACTAATGAATATTTTAGGGTTACCCCGGATAGTGTTAGAGTTTATATTGACGACGACTACGTTTCAGCAAAAGCTAATGGTAGCCGTGGAGGATTTGCAGTTGGAGGTTTTAACCCTGCTAAAGGAAGTTTGTCAGACAATTATCTGTTTGTCCAGGATGATAGCACACGAATTTGGACAAATGGAGACGCTGGTTTTGAGATTAGAGATTTGGCAACTGGTTCATCTAATTATTTAGATCTTACTCCTAGTAATTATTTTATTGGGCATGAATCAGGAATAAGTAATAACAATGGTTTATATAATTGCCTTTTTGGTTATCAGGCTGGTATGGCGAATTACGATGGCGACAACAATGTCTTTATAGGATATCAAACAGGAATGGTAAATGATTATGGCGATAACAATATTTTTATTGGATCTCAAAGTGGATTTAACAATGAAGGAGGGTGTGATAATGTTGGAATAGGAACAGAGACGCTTTTTCAAAATATTATAGGAGCAGATAATACAGCTGTTGGTTATAACACACTATATAATAATCTAAATGGAAATAGTAATACTGCAATTGGAAATACTTCTTTATATTTTAATAATTCAGGATCGAGTAATGTAGCCTGTGGAGAACAGGCATTATACAAGAATACATCTGGAGGCAGTAATGTTTCCATTGGAACCTGGGCATTATACAATAATACGACTGGCATCAATAATACAGCAGTTGGGAGTATGTCATTTTGGAATGGCAGTACTTATACTAACTCAACGGCATTAGGTTATCAAACTGTTATTACAGCAAGTAATCAGATTCGATTGGGTAGTAATAGCGTTGCAAGTATTGGAGGTCAAGTAAGTTGGACAACTTTGTCTGATAAAAGTTTTAAAAAGAATATACAAGAAAATGTTGCCGGCTTAGATTTTATTTTAAAATTAAAACCAGTTACATATAATCTTGATGTAAGCAAACTTGATAATTATCTTGGTGTACCTGATTCACTTAAGCAAAAAGATTCAGAAGTCGAAAAATCTCAAATTATTTATTCCGGCTTTTTAGCACAGGATGTTGAAATAGCTGCTCAAAAAGTCGGTTATAATTTTAGTGGTGTTGATGCTCCTAAAAATAAAAACGATCATTATGGTTTAAGATATTCAACTTTTGTTGTTCCAATGGTGAAAGCAATTCAGGAGCAACAAAAAATTATTGAGGAATTACAACAAAAAATTGAAACAATGCAGGAAGAAATGGATAAAATAAACAATTAAAATTGTACACATAGAAACTAACTACATTATTATGAGAAGATTGAAATTATTTGCAATTACACTTATTCTAGTAATTGGTGTCCTGAGCGTAGTAGAAGGACAAAACATAGCAATAACAGATGATAATGCATATACTGCACACAGCAGCGCAATGCTTGATGTGAAATCTTTAACCAGAGGATTTTTAGTGCCAAGAATGACAAGTGTTCAAAGAGATGCAATTGTTTTACCTGCAACAGGTTTGTTAGTTTTCGATACTAACGAAAATGTATATTATTATTATACAGGTTCAACATGGTCAAATTTATCTGTAGGTCAACTATGGACTAAAAATGGTAATTATGTTTATTTATCAAATACTGATGATAATGTTGGTATTGGTATAACGGCACCAGAAAATAAATTATTGGTAAAAGCCGATGCAACAACAGGAATTGATGAATCAATTTTTGCTGTATTAAATAATGCAGGTGATACTGTTTTTGCAGTTTATCAGGAAGGAGTAAGGATTTGGGTTAACGATGCCGGTGGAGCAAAAGCAAACGGCAGCAGAGGAGGTTTTGCAGTAGGTGGTTTTAATCCCGCAAAAGCAGGAGTTACAAACGAATATCTTCGTGTTACACCTGACAGTGTGAGAGTATACATTAATGATGATTTTAATCCTGCTAAAGCAACAGGTAGCAGAGGAGGATTTGCAGTAGGAGGATATAATCCTGCTAAAGGAACTACAACAGATAATTATTTATTTATTCAGGATGACAGTACTCGAATATATACAGGCGATACTGTTTCTGGTTTTGGAGTTGAAAATCTGGGTGTTGGTACTTCTACCAGTTATATGCGTTTAACGCCTAACAATTATTTTATTGGGCATCAGGCAGGCGATTCTATAACTTCAGGTTTATATAATTCCTTTTTTGGATACAAAAGTGGTATAAGTAATAAAAGTGGAAATTTTAATGTGTTTACTGGATATGAATCGGGTTACTTAAATGACGGAGGAGAATTTAATACTTTTATGGGGTACAAATCAGGCAAGATGAATACAAGTAGTGATAATACATTTATAGGTTTTGAAGCAGGGAGTGCGCATGAAAGTGGTGGCGGTAATGTTTTTATTGGAAGCAAGGCAGGACAATTAGATATTAGTGGTTCACAAAATATATTTATTGGAGAAAATTCAGGTGTAAATAATGTTAATGGTTCACAAAATATTTTTATGGGATTTTCATCAGGATGCAGTAATAGTAGTGGTGATTACAATGTTATGATTGGTACAATGTCTGGATATAGTAATACAGCAGGTTTTGTAAATAATTTTATTGGACAAGAAGCTGGATATTCTAATACCGAAGGTACAAATAATGTTTTTGTTGGCTATCAGTGTGGATATAACAATTTAACAGCTAGTGGAAATATTTTTATGGGACGTCAAACAGGGTTTAACAATACAATTGGAACTGGAAATTTATATCTGGGAAATCATGCTGGCTTTATGAATAATGTAGGAAACTCAAATGTATTTTTAGGAATTAGTTCGGGAATGAATTCTTTAGGTGAAGAAAATGTATATGTTGGAGCAGAATCAAACTTAAATAATACAAATGGAATTAGAAACGTGAGTATTGGCACATATGCTGGTTATTGGTCAACCGGAAGTGGTAGTGTATTTATTGGATATCAAGCAGGTTATGACGAATTAGGACCTAATAAATTATATATAGAGAACTCTTCTAACAGCATTTCACCTTTAATTAATGGCGACTTTATGGCCAATCGATTGGCAATAAACAGGCAGGCTGATACTTATCCGTTTCAGGTTGGAACAGACGCCTCTAATGGAAATGAAGCATTTTTGACAGATGGTGGAACTTGGACAAATACTTCTTCAAAAACCTTAAAAGATAGATTTATAGAATTAAATGAATCAGATGTGCTTTCTAAAATTGAAAATCTTGATATTAAAGGTTGGTTCTATAAAGAAACTCAGGAATACCACATTAGTCCTTTTGCTGAAGATTTTTTTCAGGCTTTTGGAACCGGAGTTTTAAATGAGCCTGTTTATCTGGGAAAATCACTTGCTGCAAGTGATATTGCTGGAATTAGTTTATTCGCAGTAAAAGAATTGATTAGGCAAAACAAGGAACTTTTTTCTAGAAATAATGATTTACAAGGGCAGATTGATTCTTTAAAAGCAGAAATGGAAGAAATTAAGCAGATGGTAAATGCATCTGCAAAAAAGTAATTGATAGTAATTCCTGAAAAACAGGAAACTATATATTTTTATTTATTAATTAATGTTTAACTAAAATTTTGAATTATGAGAGTATCAGTAACAGGATTCTTGATTCTACTTTCGCTGTTTACGTTTGCACAGCGGGGGATAGTTAACAACGGTGCAAAAATATCGGTCTCCAATGGAGCCGTTATAAAAATTAGTGGCACCGAAGCAGACTACACAAATAATTCATCAGGTGGCTTCGATGGAAGAATAGACCTTGATGGAAGATTTAAACTTGCCGGCGATTGGAATAATAATGCCACGTCAGGTCAGGTTTTAATTAATGTTGACACCGATGGGGAAGTTATTTTTGAAGGAACTTCTCAACAAACAATTCTCGGTAGTCAAACAGATTTTGAGAAAGTAACCATCAACAACACAAATGATGTTGCTCTTTCAACAGATATTACCGTAAATGGAGATTTTACATTTACAGATGGAAATTTAATTCTTGGGGCAAACAATTTAACCCTAAGTGCAACAGCATCAATTATTGGTGCACCATCAGCTTCAAAGATGTTTGTTGCAAGTAGTACAGGTGAATTAAGGAAAATTTTTACCGCTAATGGTAGTTTTACATTCCCTGTAGGTGATAATTCAGTTACAGTTGAATATTCACCAATAACATTAAATTTCACATCGGGTTCTTATGGTGCTTCAGCTTATGCTGCAGTTAGATTAACTGATGCCAAACACCCTAATAACTCAAGTCCTTCTCATTACATTACCAGATACTGGAAAGTATCTCAAAATAATATAAGTTCATTTTCTTGTGGTATCACAGGAACATATTTGAATGCTGACGTTTTTGGAACTGAGGCAAATTTGTTTACAGGAAGATGGGATAATACAAATTGGTTTAAACTTGATGCAGTTAATACTGTTGCAAATGAGGTTTCCGGGAGTGTTTCTGAGTTCGGGGATTTTACGGCAGGGGAACAAGCCATGTTTTGTAGTCCGCCTGTCAGCATTGTCAATATACCAACTAATACAACGTGTATAGGAGGCAATGATGGAGCAATTGACTTAACTGTAACCAATACAGTTCCAACTGTTATATATAACTGGACAACCGTTGGTGGTTCAGGATTGATCAATGGAATAGAAGATCAATCAGGATTGACAGAAGGAATTTATTATGTTACAGTTACCGATGGAAATGATTGCTCAGCTACAGATATGATTACAATAAGCTATAATTATAGCGTTACAGCAAATGCCGGTTCAGACGATGATCTTTGTCCCGGTCAAACCGACGTACAACTTAATGCCGGTGGGGGAGACTTTTATTCATGGTTGCCATCCACAGGTCTTAATTTTGATAATATAAATAATCCAATAGCAAATCCGGCTTCAACAACCACATATACTGTTACTGTTACTGATACTCATGGTTGTTCCGATACTGACGATGTTATTGTTACTGTTAATACATTACCAACTGCAGATGCAGGTACAGATGGTGTTATCTGTAATGGTGAAAGTGTAACAATTGATGCTTCGGGAAGTTCTGGTACTGCAACTCTTTCATATAATTGGGATAATGGAATAGGAATAGGTGTTTCTCATTCTGTATCACCAGCTTCAACTACAATATATAATGTTACAGTAACTGATGGCAATTCATGTACAGATACTGATAATGTGCAAATTACAGTTAATGATTTACCTGTTGTTGACGCAGGTGTAGATGACAATGTGGCTAATGGTTTTGCATATACTTTTGGCGCAACTTGTTCATCTACTAATTCATATACAGTTAGCTGGACACCTTCTGCTTTAGTAACAAATCCCACTGTTGAAAATGCAACTACTGTTGGGCTATTCTCAACTCAAATATTTACATTAGAAGTAACAGATGATATAACAGGATGTGTAAACTCTGATGATATTACAATTACTGTTACAGGAGGAGTTATAACTGCAAATCCTGAGGCAGTTCCTGATACAATTTGTCTCGGAGAAACTGTTCAATTATCTGCTAATCCAGGTGGAGGCGGAGGAAGCTATACCTTCTCATGGACACCAACAGCAAGTTTAAATGATCCAAATATTGAAAATCCTATAGCTACACCTACAGTAAATACAACATATACTGTTGATGTTTTTGATGGAGCAAATCATGCTATAGAAAGTGTAGATGTTGTTGTATATTCTTTACCAACTGCTGTTGCAGGTGCAGATGATGCTGTTTGTAATGGAGAAAGTGTAACTTTAACTGCTTCCGGTGGAGATACATATAATTGGGATAATAGCGTAACACAAGGGACTCCATTTGTTCCTGTAGCTACTACTACATATACAGTTACAGTTACAGATGTAAATGGTTGTACCGATACTGATAATCTTGATGTTACTGTATATTCATTGCCAATTGCTAATGCAGGTGCAGATGATGCAGTTTGTGATGGTTATAGTATTACTATTGATGCATCAGGAAGTACAGGAACTCCAACTCTAATATATGATTGGGATAATGGCTTAGGAGCCGGTGCATCTCATATTGTTACACCTGTGGGAAATACAACATACTCAGTAACAGTTACAGACGGAAATTCATGTACTGCTGTTGATGATGTATTTATTACAGTAAATGCAAATCCTGTTGCAAGTGCAGGTTCAGATGAGACTATTTGCAATGGCGACAACGTAGATTTAACTGCATCCGGAGGCTCAAGTTATGAATGGAGCACATTGGAAACAACACAGACAATAAATGTTTCTCCTACAGTAAATACAACATACACAGTTACTGTTACATCTGGTAATAGTTGTACTGCTACAGATGATGTTGAAGTATTTATTAATCCTTTACCACCTGCGTTTGCAGGCTCTGACGAAACAGTTTGCGAAGGCGAAAGTGTTACTTTAACAGCTACTGGAGGAACCACATATAGTTGGGATAATGGAGTTAATCAAGGAGTTTCTTTTGTGCCAGCGGCTACAAACATATATACTGTAACAGTAACAGATGTAAATAATTGCTCTGCTACAGATGATGTGTTAGTAACTGTTAATATTAATCCGATTGCTGATGCAGGTGCAAATGAAGTAATTTGTGAAGGTGAAATTGTTACTTTAACAGGAAATGGAGGTGCAAGCTATGAGTGGAGTACATTGGAAACAACGCAATCAATTGATGTTAGCCCTGCTGTTACTACAGTTTATACTGTTACAGTTACAGCCGCAAATGGGTGTACAGATTCTGATGATGTAAATGTTACAGTTAATCCTTTACCTGTTGCTGATGCAGGAAGCGACCAAACAATTTGTGAAGGAGATAATATAACTTTAACTGCTACAGGAGGAAATTCATATAGTTGGAGTGACGGAGTAGTTCAAGGTGTTTCATTTTTACCTATAAGTACAAATACATATACCGTAACCGTACAGGATGTTAATGGTTGTACAGATACTGATGATGTCATTGTTACAGTATTAATAACTCCAACTGCTTATGCAGGGGTTGATCAAACAATTTGTGATGGAGAAAGCGTTACTTTAATTGCAACAGGAGGTGTTACATATAACTGGAATAATGGTATTACTCAAGGAACTCCATTTAATCCTTCTGCAACAAATACGTATACTGTTACAGTTATTGGTGCAAATGGTTGTTCTGATTATGATGATGTTGATGTTTTTGTAAATCCTCTTCCGCCTGCATTTGCAGGTTCAGATGAAGCTGTTTGTGATGGTGGAAGCCTTACTTTAACAGCTACAGGTGGTACGAATTACGAATGGAGTACTCTTGAAACAACTCCAAGTATAGATGTTACACCAACAATGACAACAACATATTATGTTACAGTAACAGATGCCAACTTATGTTCTGCAGTTGATGATGTTATAGTTACATTCAATGATCTGCCAACTGCATTTGCAGGAAATGATCAGGAAGTTTGTGATGGTGGTAGTGTTACACTTACTGCAACTGGAGGAACTTCTTATGTTTGGGATAATGGAGTTACTCAGGGAACACCATTTGTTCCTGTTGCAACAGCTACGTATTCAGTAACTGTTACAGATGCAAATACTTGTACAGGAACTGATGATGTATTGGTTACAGTTAATCCCTTGCCTGTTGCTAATGCTGGTGTGAACCAAGCTATATGTGATGGCGAAAGCGTTACTTTGTCTGCAACCGGTGGAGATAGCTATGTATGGAATAATGGAGTTAATCAAGATGTTCCATTTAATCCTACTTTTACAACTACTTATTATGTAACAGTAACAGATATCAAAAATTGCCAGGATATTGACACAGTAGAAGTTGTTGTTTATGACCTACCTGTTGTTGATGCAGGTATTGACCAAGGTATTCTTTATGGAACCTCAACTTCATTTGATGCTACAGTTTTTGGAGGAACAGGTGCTTATACATATTACTGGACTCCTTCAGATTCTCTTGTTGATCCAAATATTGAAGATCCAACAACGACTAATTTAACGCAAACTAATATTTTCACATTAGTGGTTACAGATGATACTACTGGTTGTCAAAGCTCAGATAATTTAACTGTTACTGTTACAGGAGGACCTCTAATAGTAACTCCTTATGCAATAGCAGATACTATTTGTGAAGGTGAAACAGCACAGTTATTTGCAATGCCAAGTGGTGGTTCCGGAATATACACATTTGACTGGACTTCAACACCGGTAGGTTTTACATCTACAGATGAAAACCCATTTGTCACACCAACGGTAACTACAACATATCATGTTGTTGTTGATGATGGCTCAAATATTGCTAATGCTGATGTAATAGTGGTAGTTAATCCATTACCTGTAGCTGATGCAGGATTGAATGATACTATATGTGATGGTAATTCTGTAACGCTATCCGCTACGGGAGGTGTTAACTATGTCTGGGATAATGGAGTTGTGCAAGATGTTGCATTTAATCCTATAAGTAACAATACATATAATGTGACAGTTACTGATATTAACGGATGTGTTGATACTGATGATGTAATGGTAATAGTTGACCCAACACCAATTGCTGATGCAGGAACGGATCAAACAATATGTGAAGGAGAAAGTGTAACATTATCTGCAACAGGAGGAACAATATACGATTGGAATAATGGTGTTGTTCAGGATATTGCATTTAACCCTGTTTCTACATCAACTTATATAGTAACCGTTACAAACACTTATGATTGTTCAGATGTTGATTCTGTTATTGTAACAGTAAATCCACTACCTATTGCTGACGCAGGAACTGATGTTACAATTTGTAATGGAGAACCTGTAACACTAACAGCTACAGGTGGTACTACTTATGACTGGAGTGGTGGTGTTACTCAAGGAGCTCCATTTAATCCTTCTGTTACAACTACTTATTACGTAACAGTTACGAGTGCCGAAGCTTGTGAAGCAATTGATAGTGTACTTGTTATTGTTAATCCATTACCGCTTGCTGATGCAGGTGCTGATACTACAATTTGTGATGGAGAATCTGTAACACTAATTGCTACAGGTGGTACTATTTATGATTGGAGTGGTGGTATTACTCAAGGAATATCATTTAATCCTGTTGTAACAGATGTATATACTGTTACGGTAACAGATGCTAATTCTTGTTCTGCAATAGATAACCTTATTGTTACAGTTAACGAATTACCATTTGTTGATGCAGGAGTTGATTATAGTATTCCATATTTGACAGACACAATTCTTGATGCCACAGTATCAGGAGGTAGTGGTTCATATATTTATAACTGGACACCTGTTGATTCACTTATTGATGCTACAATAGTTGATCCTACAACAATTAACCTTCATGCAACAACAATGTTTAATTTGTTAGTTACAGATGATATTACAGGATGTCAGAATTCTGATGATGCTATAGTAACAATTATAGGTGGACCTCTTGTAGTTAATCCTGATGTTATACCTGATACAATTTGCGAAGGCGATGAAGTACAACTTTATGCTTTAGCAAGTGGAGGAACAGGAACATACAGTTATGCATGGACTTCTAATCCTGTAGGATTTAATTCCAGTGATGAAAATCCATTAGCATATCCAATTGCAACTACAACTTATACTGTTGAAGTTGACGACGGTTCTAATATTGTTTCCGGATTTGTAACAGTATTTGTATATCCATTACCTGTTGTTGATCTTGGTAATGATACAACTATATGTGCTGGCTTAACATTAACACTTGATGCCGGTGCAGGATATGACGAATACTACTGGTCAGATGGATCATCAACTCAAATTATTACTGTTGACACATCTGATATTGGATTAATTCCTACATTATATTATGTAACAGTTACAAGTATTGAAGGTTGTGAAACAATTGACAATATCAATGTTACATTTGAAATTTGTCCTTACATTACTCCTGAAATTAGTATTGAACCTGAAATATCTATTTATCCTAATCCTAATGATGGAAAATTATTTATTTCATACAAAGGATTTGATAAAAAAATGTATTTAAAGATATATGATGTGGATGGCAGATTGGTGTACAACGAATTGGTAATAAATTCAAATAATGAGTTTGTCCAAACTGTTAATTTAACTAATTTTGCTGAAGGCGCTTATACAATTAGATTTATAAGTAAAGATTTTGTTAAAATAGAACAATTAATTCTTTATAGATAAAATTATTCTTTATAAAAAAAAGCAGACTTTTGTCTGCTTTTTTTTTGCTTTGATTTTTGTTTAGAATTAGTAGATGTTTTGGAGCAACAAACACCTAACGTTTTATTGTAACAATACCATTTAATGGTTCGTTGCCATCTTTTAAATCAATAATATATACATATCCGCCAAATGGAACTTGTTTGCCGTTAAAGCTGCCATCCCATGGTTGATTATATCCTGATGATTGAAAAATAACATTTCCCCAGCGATTGAATATTTCTATTGTCATTTCTGGATAATGTTCTGCTCCCAAAATTCTCCAGACATCATTATGCCCGTCATTGTTTGGAGTAAATAAATTTGGAATAAATAAACAAGGTCCTCCTGTAGATTCCAGCATAAAATTATATGAAACAATACAATTATTAGCATCTGTTATCGAAACATTGTATATCCCATTTGGTAGATCAGAAATAACTGTATCGGTTTGTTCTGTCGAAACATCCCAAATATATGAATACGGTCCAATTCCACCACTTGCTGAAATAGTAATACTACCGTCACTGCTACCACTGCATGTTGGTGTAATAAAACTACTGCCAGCAACTATTTTACTTGGTTCAGAAACAAACATGGTATCTATTGCTTTACAATCATTGTTATCGGTAACTGTAATAATATAATATCCCAAATAAAGGCTTGTAATTAT
Organism: uncultured Bacteroidales bacterium; assembly: GCA_964442075.1. Lineage (GTDB taxonomy): Bacteria > Bacteroidota > Bacteroidia > Bacteroidales > CAYTAU01 > CAYTAU01. The sequence goes on along the minus strand of CAYTWH010000031.1, from coordinate 11,289 downwards.
TGAATCGTTCTGACTTATTGACCAAGAATAATTATATGGAGATACTCCTCCAAAAGCCTGACTAATTATAAAACCATTGTTTTCGCCAAAACAAGTAACATCTGTTACAGTAGAATTGATGTCAAGTACACTTGTTGGCTGTGATATAATTACATTGTTAAATACAATACATCCATTTGCATCTGTAACGGTAACAAAATATATTCCGGCAGAAACATTAGTTAGTGTATCTGACATACTGCTATCAGACCAAAAATAATTATATTCCGGTGTTCCGCCGTTGATGACAACTACTGCTGAACCAGTTGATTCTCCATAACATTTTACATCAGCAATATTAATAAAACTTAATGTGCCTGCGCCAATATCATAAATTGATACTGTTGTGTCAACTTCACAACCAAAATCATCGGTAACTGTAACACTGTATATACCAGATGAAATTGAAGTTAAACTAGAATCTGTACTACTACCTTGACTCCAAGAATATGAATACGGTTCGGCTCCTCCCACAGGTGTTATGTATATTGCACCATATGACAAATTGCAACTAGAGCTATCTGTATTAACTGATAATACAGGTAATGAATTAATTTTTAGAAGTAAACTGTCAATAGTTGCATCGCATGGACCGGTAGGATCATTAGAAGTAATTGTAATTATAATATTTCCTAAAATAACATCTCCTGATGATGGAGTATATGTTGTATTTGTAAGATTTGGATTTGTAAAACTACCACTACCAGAAGTTGTCCAGATAATACTTGATGTGCTGCCTCCAATACTTGCTGATAATACAATATCATCGCCCTCGCATATTGATATATTCAATCCTGCATCAACAACAGGGGCTTCATCAATTACTAAAGTGATACTGTCAGAAACAGAGCCACATACACCAGGAGGATCGTCGGTTGTATATGTAAGTATTACACTTCCTGCAGTAATGTCGTCTGTTGATGGAGTATAATAGCCAGAATCAAAGATTCCTGTTCCTGCTGTACTCCATGTTGCAGAGTTGGCACTACCACCATACGTACCTGCTAATTGAAAATCATCACCTTCGCAAATAGTTTCATCTATTCCTGCGTCAACAGTAGGAGTAGGCTCAATTGTTAATATCATAAAATCTGAAACAGCATCGCATGGGCCTGTTGGATTATCAGTAGTAAAAGTTAAAGTAACATTTCCTGTAGTAATATCATTTAAAGATGGAGTATATTCTGTTCCGGTAAATCCTCCAGTTCCTGATGTGCTCCATGTTGCTGAACCGGCGCTCCCTCCAAACGAGCCTGTTAATGTATAATTATCGCCTGCACAAATTGTTGCATCTGTTCCGGCATCAACAGTAGCTTGTTGTTCAATAATAATGTTTGAAACAGAATGTATTGCTTCAGAACATCCACCCGATGCAGCTATGATATTTGTAATTGTATATGTTCCCGGAGTGGAGTTTGTCAAGTCAATTTCACCTGTACCGGAATTTACGAATAATAAACCTGCAGGTAATACAGAATAATTGCCATTACTGCCTGTTGTGTGTGTAGGTAGAGGATTTGTGCCTCCCTGACAGAATGGTTCATTATAATCAAATTCTGCATCAAAACCACTTGTAATTGTAATATTAAATGTACTGCTATTTTGGCAATTTATATTTACATTATAAGTTATTGTATAAGTAACATTAATTGTACTTGCGCTTAAATCTATTTCTCCTGTGCTACTATTTATTACTAATCCTGCAGGTGTCGACGAAAATGTCCCTCCGCCTGTAGCAATATAATCGGGTAAAGGGTCAGTTGCAGTTGAACAAAATGTTCCTGAAGAATAAGAAAAACTAGCATCATCTAATGGATCGATTGTTAATGCCATCTCATCAAATACTTGACCACAGGGTCCTGAAGGATCTCCTGAGGTTAATGTTAGCGTGATATTTCCATTTGTAATGTCGTTTGCAGAAGGTGTATATGTTGCTGATAGCAAACCTGTGTTATCAAAACTTCCACTACCTGAACTGCCCCATGTACCTGTAGATACACCTCCTGTAACACTACCATTTAAGGTATATGTTTGACCTGCACAAATTGTTGCATTTGAACCGGCACTTACTATTGGCAATGCATTAATATTTGTTGTTTGCACATCAGTACTGACACAAGCTCCTCCACTTTGAACACCTGTTATTGAAAAATCATCAATATTCCAACCTGAGTATGTTTGTAAGTTGTCGCTAAATGACCTGAATCTAATATAAACAGTTGATTGACCATCAGCCCATGAAGAAATATTAATTATTCTTTGAGTCCATTGATCGTCTTGAGGATATAAAGCTTCGCCCATGTCTGACCATGTTGTTCCATTAATACTGATTTCAACATAAGCGGTATCCCAATTAGGTTCAAAGTTTGCATATCGCCAAAAACTTAATACAGTATTTGATAGAGATGAGCAATCTATAGCTGGAGACCTTAACCATTCGTTTGAACTATCGTAATAACCTCCCAATCCATCGCCATCAGTATCACTTAATCCTTGTCCCCAGGCTTTATTATCAGTATTTGAAGTATGATCAATAATTGGGTCAGAATTTGAATAAGAATTACTATTTTGTCCATCTCCACCTTTCGGGCTTCCATGTATCCATGACGAAGTTCCTACATAGGAACCATGTATCCAACCTGGATCCGGCCATAAGTCCATGTCATCAAAAAATGCAGTTACAACTGAATAATTATATGTATAGGTAATATCATAAGTTCCTGGAGAAACAGCACTTGGATCGAATGAGCTACCTGAAATTCCACTACCACTAAAAATACCTCCAGTATAATTACCTGTTAAAACCACAGGAGTACCATCAGTACAATATTCGTTATCTAAACCTGTAAACCATGCATCGGCTGCATTTACAAATACAACAACGTCAGCTGTACCCGGACAGTTTGGATTACTGCCAGAAACTGATGCTGTATAAGTAGTTGTTTGCGAGGGGAAGATATTGATTGACATATTATTTTCCTGTCCGGATAAACTAGGGTCCACAGGATTTGATGTCCATGTTATACTTGTGCCTCCAGATGCTGTTAATGTAACATTTTCCCCTTCACAAATTGTTTGATCGTTACCTGCATCAGCAACAATTACTCCTGAGCTTGCGGCAAAAACATATTCACAATTATCGCTTGCAAAGCCATCTATCATTAAAAGATAGGTGTTTCCTACAGTTAAGCCTGTTGCAACAATTTGACCGTTTACTTCTTTTGCCGGACTCCAGCAATTAGATTTTGGCGTGAAATTTCCATAACTACAATCGCTTTCATAAACTTGTAGCTGAATACCGTATATTGGACCTGTGCCTCCGCTACTTCCCTGACAATTTTCCACCCAGACATCAAGGATTGCTGTAGTTGAGTCTGCAACAAATGATAGCCATGAATTATTGTTTATGCCTCCGCAAAAAATCCCCATATCGTAATAATCAATTTCTTCGTGGTCTGTTGGATAGGCTGTACTTGTATTTCCGCAATATCCGTTAAAATCGCAAATTGGTGTTGACACATCGCATGAATCTCCTGCAGGCAATGTTCCCTGACAAGAAGGTGACACACAATTTTCGGGGCAATCAATTTTTAATTCAAAACCACCTCTTACAGTTGCTCCATCAGATGTAAATCTAATAGTTATGTATCCTGATTGTGCATAATAAGCATTTCCTCTTTCGTCGATTGTAGTTGGTGGCATCATTGGCCAGCCTGTAACCCTGGCTCCAATTTGTGGAGAAGCACTACTTGGTCCATCGTAAAAGTATAAATAGTCGTAATTGTTTTCTATATCATATTCTTGTATAACTGCTCGTATACAACTACCACTATTTGTCTGAAAAGTTATTTCATAATCCTGACCATTTGTGTAATCACCGGAAGGACCGCCATTGTCAAATAAAATAGCGCTGCATGTTGTATATGTTTGTAAGTTAGTAGCACCATCTAACCAGTATGTTTGAGCAAAGCTAACATTAAGTATAAAAACAGTTATACCTAGTAAAATAATTGATTTGTATAGTGATTTCATATTTTCAGATAATTTATATTATTTATATTTCTCGTCAATTTTCTGATAAGCCTCATCCATTTCTTTGTATGACAGCAAAATTATATATTCTTTACTTACAATTTCTTTTGTTATTGTTAAAGACACTTCTACTCTTTCATTTTCTTTTCTGAAAACAGAATAAGAATATACATCAATTTCTTCTTTTTTTAGTTTGTCTTTCATTTGTTCAGGGATAATAAATGACTCGTTAAACAGAAAATTTAACTTTTCTATTTTTGAATCAGGAATTTGCTTTATTTCTTCAATAGTGTAATGATTATAAGCTCTATTATCTATTTTAATTTTATCCTGAGCGTTTAAAGAAAATAATGTTCCTAAGTACATTAACAGTACTATTAGATAGTTTAATTTCATATTTATATGTGTTTTATAACTATTATTTATGTTATTATCGAACAATTAGTTTTTTAGTGTATTCATGTTCATTTATATAAATTGACATGTAATAAACTCCACTTGAAATATGAAGTTCTTTAAGATTTAAGCTAATTAAATTTTTACCAGTATTATAGAAAGTATTATTTTTAATATATACCAATTCTCCTTTATTATTAATAATTTGAAGTTTTATATCTGCATTACATTTTAATTCAAAATTAATATTTACAACATCATTAGCAGGATTAGGAAAAATATCAACATTTAAAGGATTGTCATTAAAACTTTCTATTATACTATTATCTATAGGTAAAGAATCCTTAAAAATAATAGTAGTCTGTGCACCTGTTTCAATAATTTTTAATAAAGGAATACCTTGTTCTTTCCCAAGCCAGTGATACTCAGTTTGTGATCTATCAAAAGTAGTTCCAAAACTATAGGCTTCATAATAAACTGTATCAGTAATAAATAGATCAACTTTTATTCTTAATGCTTCAAAAGTTCCATAAGGTGTAGTAATTGTTCCCCATCCGTCAACAGTATTAATGCGTTTTATATTTTGACCGTAATATCCAAATGTTGGTACCGGTATTCCAAAAGAAGAATTTGAAGAATCAATATTTCCATAATTTAGCGGAAATGAATACATTAATTCTAGCGAATCATATTTCATTGGAATTGGCATTGCATTAACTTTAGCTCCAATTCCAACTTTTGAATAAGAAGACGATGTGTTTTCAAAAAAATCATATAGATCTGTTATTTCAAGATTGGGAATACCACCGGGAGGGTCAATCCCTTTTAAAGCCATTTTGTTTGAGAAAACATAACCATATGCTACATTTATTGAAGATGGAGAGTAAAAAGTATCAATGTTAATTGTATCTGTTAACAGCTCAGAAAAATCCCACATAAAATCTTCTCCACTTAACACATAATCAACAGTAGTTTCATCAGGATTTCCTGTTGCAAAAAAATCATTTACTTGTGCTAAATCTATTTGATCAATTGTGATTTGTGAATAAACGAATATACCATTAAAGATAATTACTGTTAAAATAAATAAATTTTTCATAATTAGTAAGCTGATTTAAACTGATTTAAAAATTTATAATCATTCTCAAAATAAAGTCTGAGGTCATTTATTCCATATTTAAGCATCCCGATACGCTCAATACCCATACCAAAAGCAAACCCTGTATATTTTTTGCTACTTATTTTACAACTTTCAAGCACATTCGGGTCAACCATGCCACATCCCAGTATTTCTAACCAACCGGTATATTTGCAAACATTACAACCCTTGCCTTCGCAAAGTTTGCAAGATATATCCATTTCTGCTGATGGTTCTGTAAATGGAAAATATGATGGTCTTAACCTTATACTTGTTTCTTCACCAAACATCTCTTTAGCAAAATATAATAAAGTTTGTTTTAGATCTGCAAATGATACATCTTTGTCAATATATAATCCTTCTACCTGATGAAAGATGCAATGTGCTCTAGCAGAAATAGCTTCATTTCTGAAAACTCTGCCGGGTGATATTGTTCTAATAGGAGGTTTTTGGTTTTCCATAACCCTTACCTGAACAGAAGAAGTATGAGTACGTAATAAGATATCAGGATCTTTTTCTATAAAAAATGTATCTTGCATATCTCTCGCAGGATGTTCTTCAGGAAAGTTTAATGCTGAGAAAACATACCAGTCATTTTCAATTTCAGGACCTTCTGAAATTGTAAAACCCAAACGATTGAAAATAGCAATTATTTGACTTCTAATTACAGATATTGGATGTCTTGTGCCCAATATAACAGGTTCTCCTGACATTGTTAGGTCAATATCCGATTTCTCTTGCTTATAATTTTGCAATGAATTTTTAAGCAATTCTACTTTTTCAATTGCTTTATTTTTAAGTTCATTTATTTTTTGTCCAAATTCACGCTTTTCTTCAACAGGAACATTTTTAAAATCACTAAAAATATTTGCTATAATACCCTTTTTACTAAGGTATTTAATTCTAAACTGTTCAACTTCATCAATGTTTTTCGCATTGAAATCAGAAATTTCCTTTATAATATTTTCAATTTTCGAAAGCATATTATCCTAATGTTATGAGGTATTACTTATTTATATTTCAATTACAAAAGTAATTATTAAAATCCATTTTCTATAATAAAATATTTTTGTCCTTATATTTTAATACCTTACATTATTTTATTCCATTTTTTTAAAATTTGCTGAAAACTATTGCTTTTTACTTATTAAAAAAATAATTAATATATTTAACTTTGTAATGTTTTAATAACTTATTAATATTTAGACAAATGCAAAAAGGAGCTTATACTTGATTAATTACACCTTTTAAAGACGATATGTCTTTAGATGAAGAAGGTTTAAGAATTTTAGTTCAACGTTAGATCGATGCCGGAGTAAATGGAATTACACCATTAGGTGTTACAGGAGAAAACACTCTGATGAATGATAATGAAGTTAAAAAAGTTGTGGAAATAGTAGTATAACAGGCTAAAGGGAAGTCATTAATTGTTCCCGACTATGTAAAGGTAATTAAAACACACACAAGCAATTTAGGTGTTAGAGAGATATAAACATAAAACAATTAGAAAATGGAAAATTTCATTGTATCAGCACGAAAATACAGACCGGGTATCTTCAATACTGTTATTGGACAGCAATCAATAACAGCTACTCTAAAAAACTCAATTAAAAACAATCATCTTGCACATGCTTATCTATTTTGTGGACCAAGAGGTGTAGGTAAAACTACTTGTGCAAGAATATTTGCAAAAACAATAAATTGTGAAAATATTACCGATAAAATTGAAGCTTGTAACGAGTGTGAATCATGCACATCTTTTAATAATTCCAGTTCATTCAATATACATGAACTTGATGCTGCCTCTAACAATACTGTTGATGGCATTCGTACCCTAATTGATCAAGTGCGAATACCGCCTCAAGTTGGAAAATACAGTATATATATTATTGATGAGGTACACATGCTTTCATCTCAGGCATTTAATGCTTTCTTAAAAACACTGGAAGAACCTCCTGCTCATGCTATTTTTATATTGGCAACAACCGAGAAACATAAAATCATACCAACAATTCTTTCTCGCTGTCAGATTTTTGATTTTAACAGAATTAAAGTTGATGATATAGTTGAGCATCTTAAATTTGTTGCACAAAGTGAAAGTATTGACGCAGACCCTGACGGCTTAATGATAATTGCGCAAAAAGCAGATGGAGCCTTAAGAGACGCACTTTCTATTTTCGACCAGATAGTTAGTTTTTCGGGCAATAAATTTACTTATCAGGATGTAATTGACAATCTTAATGTACTGGATTACGATTATTATTTTCAACTTATTGATACCTTCCTTTCATGTGATATCTCAAAATCACTAATGACATTTAATTCTATTCTTGACAATGGATTTGATGCTCACAATTTTATAAACGGATTAAGTAAGCATTTTAGAGACGTATTAGTATGCAAAGATGTGGAAACAGTAGAGTTGCTTGAAGTTGGAGATGCAATTAAAGACAAATACAAAGTGCAGGCAATAAAATGCAGTATTAATTTTTTGTATAAAGGATTAGATATTTTAAGCAATGCAGATGTTAATTATAAAACGAGTAATAATAAACGATTGCATACAGAATTGGTTTTGGTTAAATTGTGTAATATTTTAGATAATAATAACAATAAAGAAAATACAATAGTCAAACCTAAAGAAGAAACCATTATAAAACCCAAGGAAGATAAAAGTATTACAAAACAGGAAGTTCCTGAACAAAAAGTTGAGGATAAACCTAAACCTGTAGAAAATCCGGAGCAAAAACAATATGTTCCATCAACGCCTTCAATAAAAAATTTAATAAGTGATGATAAAACTGAAGAAAATATTGTTGAGGATAAAGATAATAATGTTTTAGACCATGTGCAGGAGGAAAAAGAAGAAGCTTTTACAATTGAGCAACTGACAGAAAAATGGAACAAATATGCCGGCAAATTTGAAAATGAAGAAAAAAGAAAATTCAGAATACTTAATAATGCAAAATTGGTTTTAAATAATGATTTTTCTATAGGAGTTACTGCTGCAAATCAAATCCATAAAGAAACATTTGAAACAGATATGCATAGCGAAACAATAGCTTATTTAAGAGAAGAACTGCATAATGATAAAATAACACTAAACGTATTTGCAGAAGAACTTGCAGAAGATAAAAAAATTCTATATTCTGATAATGAAAAATACAATCACCTTGCAAAGAAAAATCCAAAACTCAATGATATGAAAAATATGTTTAAATTAGATTTTCAATAATAGATGATGTGAGTTTTGCAAGATTAAATAACTTGTTGTATAGTCAAACCACGCTTGTATTTAATAATCATTGTCCCTTTAGGGACTATATATTTATAGAAAATGAAATACATCCTAACACAAAGTCCCGTAGGGACGTAATATAAAAAGGTCATAACCAATACATACACATAAATGTATATTCAACTATGATGAGTAGAATATTTTTTATTTTATTTTCATGCCTTTGCTCTGATTGTATAGTTAAATTCCTATTACATTTTGTTTCTCAAAAAAAAACACCATTTTCATACAGCGTTTTAATTACAAATAGCATTTATAGATATAGAAACATCATCATAGAATGATCAATAAAAAGAAAAAAGAGAAAGAAATTTATTATAAATATGCTGACCAAATGTATGCATTATGTTGCAGATATATAGGAAATAGTGAAATATCAGAGGAGATATTAAATAATGGTTTTATTAATGTCTTTAAAAATTTGAAGAAGTTTAAACCTCAAAATGAAAACAGTTTTAAATACTGGATAAGAAAGATAATGACAAACGAATGTTTAATGTATTTGAGAAAACGAAAAAAAATAAAAATACTTCAAATAGAAAACATGCCGGAAGAAAACATTGGTGATTTTAATATTGAGTTTGTTGAAAATAATGAAATTGATGAACTAATACTTAAATTACCGATAGGCTACAGAACCATTTTTAATTTATATGCAATTGAAGGTTATAGTCATAAAGAGATATCGGAACAATTAAAGATACAGGAAAGTACATCAAGGTCTCAATTAACTATGGCAAGAAGACAATTAAAAGAAATGTTAATACAAAAAGGATACGTTTATGAACACCAATAATATTGATTCTTTTTTCAAATCAAATATCAGGCAAACAGCAGATATTTGGAACAAGGAAGATGCCTGGGGCAGATTTCAACAAAAGAGAAAAATTAGATTCAGAAAAACAATAATAACTGTTTCATTAGTAATAGTGGTTTTATTAAGCCTTCCGTATTTGCTTATTGAAAGAGATAATTCAAAACCTCAAAACAATTTAACTGAAGCTCAAAAAAGACAAAAACTGTTTGAAATAGAAAAGAAACTTTACGAATTGCACAAGAAAGACATGATATGTGAAAATTGCAATGAATTTATAAACAACAACAAAGGAGATAAGACTTCAATATTTATTAATTAAAAAATATTATAATTATGAAAGCAAGAATTGTTATTTATGCCGTGATAGTTAGTTTGTTGTCGTCATGCAACAATCAAATTAAAGAGATAGAAAAAACAAGCAACAACTTGTTGTTAGCCGAAAAAGTTCAAGCAAAATATTTTTTTAGTTTAACAGATACATCCTATTCAAAAGAATGGCAGGAAAGTTTTGATAAAGACTATTTATTCAAAAATACATTTAATCAAATCATTAATAATAACTTTAAAGTATATGATCCGAATGGCTCATTTTCAGATACTGCGGACTTAGTAGAAAAAGAAGAAGTAATGAGGAATTTAGGATGGGATTCAATTTCTAATGATTATAGTGAGCTTTATGAAATATTGTTTTTAGAAGAATGGAATGTTGATACAAATTTAAAAAGCTTTATTAAAATTGTTAAAAAATGGTGTCCTATAAGATCATGGTATATAGGTGGCGACAAAGATCGGTTTGCAAAAAAGAAAGTAGTGTATATCTTGCCCGAAGAAAATAAAAGAGGTAAATTAATATGTAAAGATGTTTATTCTTCTGACATATTAGAACCCTATTCAAGACATCCAATTTATACAGGACTGGATAAAATTAAATTTATTGAATCAGTTTTTAAGAAGATTGAGAAAAAGGAAATTATAGTCTATGATCCTATTCATATTATTGATAAAAGCCAAAAGCCATATAGTGTTGAAGATATTGAAAAAAATATTGGATACTCAATTAATTCAAGAGAATTAATTGAAAGTATAAGTTCCTTCCTCTTTATAGAAGATTGGTACTTTGATAAAGAAAGCTTATGCATATATAAAGAAGTAAAGTCAATGGCTTTTGTACAGTGGAGACGAGAAGAACAAATAGAAAAAATACTATTCTTTATTAAATTCGAATAGCGACTATTCCTGAATATATAAAAAACCTTTTTCGTTTCATTTTACTATGTCCGATTTTTTTTCGTAATTTGCATGTCATTAATCATTCATAAATGAAGCAGTACTTATTTTTTATATTATTAATTTTTATCAGCTTTTCTGTTTTTGCAACACACAACAGAGCGGGAGAGATAACTCTAAGGCAGATTGACCCTGAGAACCCCTTATATTTTGAAATAAAAATTGTAACATATACTTATACAGAAAGTCAGGCAAACAGACCGGAACTTGAAGTAAGCTGGGGAGATAATACTTCATCAATAATACCAAGAGTAGATACTGTTTTATTGCCCGATAATTATA
>CAYTWH010000030.1:0-43644 GCA_964442075.1 uncultured Bacteroidales bacterium | reverse complement strand
AGATTAACACAAAGTAAAACAAAGAAATAAAAATAAATAATCTGTGAAAATCCGTGTAATCGGTGGTAAAAAATAACTCCGACAATTACATATAAAATTCGTAAATTTGTTGCTTTATTATGATAATCAAAGCTAAAATACCACTTCTTTTATTACTTGTATTTTTTGCAAATATTGCAATATCACAAAAGCTCAAAAGAGAAACATTACTGGGTTTACACATTAGTCCGATTATTACAACTAATATTATTGAAAAAAACGATGTAGAATTATTTACCGATAGCATCAACTATCAATTAACGCAAAAAACAGGGATAAACTATGGAATGGAGATAAGATTTGGCATAGGCGAACGACTTTCGCTGCATACAGGCATTAATTATACCCAACGTAATTTTGATGTAAAGATCAATACTCCTGATACATTACTTACCGATAGCTCGCTTAAATTTATTAGCTATGAAGTACCGATTTCCCTTAGCGGATATGTAAAACTTACCGGTCAGCTATATTTATGCGGAAACCTCGGGCTTAGTTTCGATTTTTACCCAACAAACATTAGCATACCCCATGTATACGGCAAAAGATACAACTGGGCACAATTTGCAATTAACGGTACTACTGGCATGGAATTTAGGACAAAAAACAGTGGATACATTTTTCTTGGAGCATCATATCACACCCATTTTAGCAATATGCTGTATGTGCTTTTTTACAAATCAAACCAAATTGGCTCAGCAGATGAATATATTCCTTTTTCGGGAAATTACTTTTCGGTAAATTTAAAATATTACTTTCCACAGTCGAAATAAATCAGGAACAAATTAGTTTCTATCCCGAAAATCAGAAATTTACAATTAACAAATCAGGCTTAAGTGCCGGAGTTTATAATGTAACTCTACGTTCAAATAAAAATGCAATAACCAAACAAGTTGTTATTTGCAGATAAAAATTCTCGATTTAATTTAGGGGACTTCTAATAATTACTTCGCATCAAGATTTTCAGAGTTTTTTATAGACGATGAAAATTTTAGATGCACTATCGGGATAATGCAAAAAAATTTGAAGAAGTATATGAAATACTCTGAAAACCCTTTGGGAACAAAGCTAATAAACAACCTGACTTCGTCAAAATATTTCTTAATAGCTACGGCTATTAAGAAATATTTGTGTCTCGCATCTTATTCATTATCTTTGTTTCTTGAAAGAAAGGAATTAATAGAAGCCCCCTTAATTAAATTTAAAACTATTTATTATGAAAAAAGGTACAGCAATTTATTTCCCCGGAAGAGAAAATGAAATTCTATCATTTATCACCAGTGCAGTAAAACAATTAATACTACTGGCAAATCATTATGGTATTAATCAGGAAGAAATTAAAAGTTTGGAAGCGTTTTTAGTAAACGTAGCAAAAGTAATTAACGAATCTGAAGAAGCAAGCAATATAGCCCAACAAAAAACAGAGGTTAAAGTAGAAGAATTATATAATTGCAAAAAAGATTTTTTGCGAATGTTTCGATTTATACAAGACTCTCCCAAGTTTCGTGAAAAAGATGCCGAAGCAATAGGCTTTAGAGTACACCATGTTACACCCGACCCACAAACAATGAAACCCATTATAAGCGAAGTAACACCTACGCTCGAGGCGATTATTATAGACTGGGTGAAAAGCGATATGGAAGGCGTATTTATTTATGGCAGTTACGATGGCAATAAATGGACAAAAATAGGACGCGATACAAGGTCGCCTTACGAAGACGAACGCAAAAACCTAAGCGATAAACCCGAAGACAGATATTATAAATTGCGCTATATTAAAAACGATAAACCAATAGGATTAGAATCGGATGTAGCAAAAATACTGGCAGAGATATATTAGTTATTTTGACTAAAAGCATATTTTTAGTGATATAAAGATGTAAATTAATATATCAAACATATAATATATTTCGTATACTTGTATAGAATTTAAAACCATCATGCTATGAAAAAACTATTACTTCTTATAGTAGGAATAGGAATGTCCTGTATTTTTTCTTATGCCCAATCTGGTATTAATACATCAAAGAACTCTAATAATGCCAAATATCAAAAAGTAATCTCCAAAGAAAGTATTCCTTATACAAATAACACAAATAAAGAAAAAACTCAAGCTATTGACACTACAAATAAATTAATAACAATTGAAGGAGACCCTCATCCAAATCAAAATACTAATGAACGGGGAAAAATATTATTGATCGTAAAAACTCTAAATCGAAAGCTATAATTAATTTTAAGGAGAAGAATATAGAAATTTCAAACTATCCTGATCGACCAAAATTTATTGATACTGGCAATTACGAGTTAGATGTAAAAAACTATGAAAATGCCAAATTAGAATGGATTAAAAATAATCCGGAAGAATACAAAAAAATTAAAGAAACCAAAAGAACCTCTGAAGAAATTGAGAAAGATAATCTTTTAAAATATAAGGAGGATTAACTATGAAAATGATATTACATACCATAAAAACGAAAACAAAAGTTAGTTTTACTATGTTTTCAATATTGCTTGTATTAGCTTTTGGTTTTCTCTCTACTAATTTATCTGCTCAATCGTGTACTCAATGTGCTCCGCTAACAAGCGGAGAAGATTGTAATTATTTTTTCACACCTCTTATAACTATTAATTGTGCACCAGTTGGTGCAATTATAACACAGGTTGATATCACAATGAGTATAGGTGGAGTTTGTCCTGGTTGGTATAAAATAGACTTATGGACAAATGGTGCATATTATGGCTCCGGCTGTGATGGAACTTATACATTTCATGATTGGGATGGGCAATTAGCAAATGATCAAACATTTCGAATACGTGCCCGGGATACTGATGCTTGGTGTGATGATGTAACATTATACTTATGTGTAACAGTTTATTACACTTCTCCATCACCACCTACTTGTACAGATGGTATTATGAATCAAGATGAAACTGGTATTGATTGCGGTGGTGCAACTTGTCCAGCTTGTCCAGCTTGTAGCGATAATGGGCCTTGGTTTCACCCAACTACAAATATTGCAGGTGAGTATGTTGGCTCTTGCCAGGTAGCTACTTGCTCTGGAACCTATTATGATGATGGTGGTGCAGGAGGCAATTATTCAAACAATATAAATAATATTTATAGGATTTTCTGTCCCGATCAAGCAGGTATGTGTCTAACTGCAACATTTTCTTCATTCAGTACTGAAGCAGGATGGGATATTTTTACAGTAACTAATGGTTCTACACAAAACAGTCCTATTCTTTGGTCTGGTTCTGGAACTGGTGCTATTGGTCCATTTACTGGAACAATAAATGGATGTTTAGGTTTTAGATTTGCATCAGATGGTTCGGTTACTATGCCAGGATGGGCAGCAACATTTAGCAGTGCTCCATGTGCTGGAGGTCCTAATGGAACAGATAACAACGATTGTTCAACATTTACTCAACTTTGTGATAATACACCAGTAGCTAGCAATAGTACAGGCCCTGGAATAAGTGCAGAAGGCTGCGATGGTGTTGGATGCCCTGCAGGAGGAGAAAATTATAGCAACTGGTATGCCGTTACATTTACTACATCAGGAACTTTTACTTTTACCATTGTTCCTACAGTTGGAACTGATGATTATGACTATGCACTTTTTGGTCCTACCACTGATTGCACAAATTTAAATGCTGTAAAAATCCGTTGTAGTGATTCTTACCTCTTGGGTAATACTGGTCTGCAAAATGGTGCAGGTGATAATACTGAAGATGTAACTGGAGATAAATTTACTGAAGATGTAAATGTTTTAGCAGGAGAGATATATTTTATTATGGTAGATAAATGGACTCCAACTGGTTCTGGATATACACTTAATTTTGGAGGGTCTGCTACAATGAGCTGTACTCCAATAGCTCTACCAGTTGAACTATTATCATTTGATGCAAATTATAATGTAGACAAAAAGAATGTAGATTTAGTCTGGACAACTGCAAGTGAGACTAATAATGACTATTTTGAAGTTCAACATTCTGCGGATGGTTTTAATTTTGAAAAAATAGATGTTGTTAAAGGAATAGGAAACAGCTCTTCTCCACAATCATATATCTCAATTGACAATAATCCTTTAGTTGGTGTAATGAATTATTACAGACTAAAACAAGTTGATTTTGATGGAAGATTTAAATATTCTGATATGGTGGCAGTAGCAATTCAAGAAGCACAATCACAACTAAAAGTATATCCAAATCCTGCAAACGAAACAGTTAATATTTCATTTTACTCTAGCTTTGATGAAGAATGCAGACTAAATATTTATGATTATACTGGCAACATAAAATTATCTACAAATATTAAATCATTAAAAGGAGATAATAAATTTTCTATTGACTTAAGCAAATTACCATCTGGAGTTTATTTTATCACAGTTCAAGGTAAAAAAGGAATTAATAAATCGAGTTTTATAAAAGAGTAATATTTTTATTTTGAGATTATTTCTGCAAATTGCAGTACAAATAGTGAGTCTGATGATATTTTCATATACAACTCACCCTATAGCGATGAAATTTCAATTACTCTAAAAGGAGATTTACAAACTACATATTATGTGTCGTTTATTGATCAAATAGGGAGAACTATTATTCAGAAAAAAATTAATTTTTATCCTGAAAATAACAAATTTATAATTAATAAATCAGGCTTAAGTGCCGGAGTTTATAATGTTGTTCTTCGTTCAAAAGATAATGTAATTACAAAGCAAGTAGTGATTTGTAGATAAAAGTTTCTAAAAACATTTCGAATAATTAAGGTATTCCTATTTTTAGTGTTGCAACTCTTTGTAAAAAATCCCCTATGGTTTTATAAACAGGAATCAATAAAATTAGTTGCAATAATATAAAGCAAAGATCTAATTTAACTTGGATGCTCCTGACTGACAACGAATGTGAAATGCGTTGACTTGGCAAAATTGCGAGCCATGCGTAGGCGTGAATAAAGAAAACAGCTAAATTTTCTTATAAGAGGTAGTCCTTGTTGTTAGAAAATTCTGTTTTTTTTAGAGTGGGTTGAAGCATAATTTTGTCTTGATTTTTTGGTTCGTTTTGTTTCAAGACAAAATGAACATAAGCTATATTTATCGGCTAAATTTCACTGTTATTATAAAAACATGTTAAAAATAACAAGGTGGTATCTAAATTTTGTAAATAAAAAAAAGCTTGTTCAATAAATGAACAAGCTTTTTTTTAACATAATTTTTAAGGTTTAATACTCATCTTCATTAAAGAAGAAATCATCTTTACTCGGATAATCAGGCCAAATATCTATTATACTATCATAGGCTTCGCCTTCATCTTCTATTTCCTGTAAATTTTCTATTACTTCTAATGGAGCTCCCGACCTAATCGCATAATCAATTAATTCATCTTTTGTTGCCGGCCATGGTGCATCCTCTAATTTTGAAGCTAATTCAAGTGTCCAATACATAACACAATCTATTTTACAAATTCATATTTATTTAAAAAGTTTGCGAATATAATACAAAAATATTTAATTACAAATAAGCTTACAAAAGAATTTCTTTTATGTTAAAATCTTTTGATAACTTCCTGGAAAACACGAATAAAAAATCAGAAAGGCGGTTTAAATATTTAATAATATTGTTGTCAATTTCATAATTTTGGGCAAGATATACAACTCTTCTTTCTGCTCGCCTGCAAATATTTCTTGCAATATGACAAATTGAGACGGAAATATGTCCTCCGGGAACAATAAATAACTTTAATTCCGGCAATGAGCTTTCAATAATGTCTATTTCTTTCTCAAGATATTCAATATCATTTTCTTTTAATTTGGGTAACTTATCATTACCATCTTCTGTGTTAGTTGCCAATATTGAAGCACAAATCATTAGATTTTTCTGAATTGTTATTAATATATTTTTTGAATTTTCATCAATATCCTGATCTCGCAACAAACCAATATAAGATATCAATTCATCAATTGTTCCATAAGCCTCTATCCTATCGTGATATTTTGGCACTCTTTTGCCGCCAATTAATGAGGTTTGTCCTTTATCGCCCCCCTTTGTGTATATTTTACAATCTTTTTTATTACTCATCACTAATATTTTTTTGTTCCTTATTTTTTTCATCCGATGCAACTTTTCCGTCCATCAATCTAATAATTCTTCCTGCATATTTTGCAATATCTTCCTCATGTGTAACAACAATTATTGTGTTTCCACTTTTATTAATATCATTAAATAAACGCATAATTTCTACAGATGTTTTCGAATCTAGATTTCCTGTTGGCTCATCTGCCAAAATAATAGAAGGGTTATTAACCAAAGCCCTTGCAACAGAAACTCTTTGTCGTTGTCCTCCCGATAATTCGCTGGGTCTGTGTGTCATTCTATCTGCCAAACCAACATCATAAAGAACTTTTTCTGCCCTTTCTATTCGTTTATTTTTTGTAATACCTGAATATATAAGAGGCAACATTACATTTTCTAAAGCAGTAAATCGTGGCAACAAATTAAATGTTTGAAAAATAAAGCCAATTTCTTTATTTCGTATTTCAGCTAATTTATTATCTGTCATACCACTAACGTCTGCATGATTTAACATATATTGTCCCGAAGTAGGTGTATCCAAACAACCAATAATATTCATCATGGTAGATTTACCGGAACCGGAAGGCCCCATAATAGCAACATATTCATTTCTGGAAATATCAATAGAAACAGAATTTAGTGCACGAACTATTTGTGTGCCCATTACATAGCGCTTAATAATTTTATTAAATGTAATAATAGTTTCCATTCCCTAAAATTTTCACGAAAGTACAATGATTATTTCAAATATATAAAAAAACACCAACAGTATTTTGTTGGTGTTTCTCAAATTCTCATAATTTACTACATTCCTGATTTTACTACCTCTACCCATTTACCTGCTTTTCGGGCATTAATGGTAGCGTCGTACATAGCTTCGCAGGAAACTACAGGTAGATAATATTTACCCACATAACTTGCATTTAGCAATACACGGAAAGTTTTAGTTCTACTTCTGTTAATATCAAAATATGTATAAACTCTATCGTCTCTAATATCGAGATATTTTGGGACACTTACCACTTTATAATTTCCAACATCAAGCATACGGGTATTAATTATTTCCCATCCCGACGGGAATATCTGTGTTAATGCCATTTCTTTGTAATTAGCACTTATGCCGGGATGTGTAATTTTTACTTCTGCCATAAAATCGGTTCCTTGTACAATGCTTGTTGGATCAATTGATGAGCCATCCATATACATATATTTTACAGAAATTTTAAGATCACTTTCGGAATCTGTTTCGTTACCTGCAAGCGGAACACCTTCCAGAATAATTCTTGCATAAAGCATTCCTGTACTGGTATTTTTCATTGTCAACTGTTTTGCACTTGCTCCTTTTATTTTAAGGTCTGATTGTGAAACAGGACTTTGCGAAACAATATTTATTGCCTTGTTTTCACCAATTTTATAAGTATATTTCAGACTGCTTGATGTAACATTTTTGTCAACATATTTTGATATTGCTACAAGAGAATATGCTGTGGTTTGTGTGCTATACCAACGTTCGCTTGCTAAATCGGCAGAAATTTCTTTCAACAATTTGAATGCCAGTTCACGTTTTTTCAGCGACACCAAAGTTTCTAACACCATAGCTTTATCTCTTATTGATGAGCCAAAAGTATATGACAACTCGTAATATTCTTTAAAATCGGTTGATAAACCTGTTATCATTTTCAATGCTGTTTTTTCTTTTCCTGCTAACTGATACGCTGCTGCCAATCGCCATTTGGCCTCGTTTGAAAGATTTGATTTTTCTTTCAATCTGTTCATAGCACCAATTACGGGTTTATCTGCCAAAGCGAGTGTGTACAGACGATATGCCTGCATTAAATGAGAACGCTTGCCATCGTCGGTCCAGGAATTTGCTTTTGTTTTTTGATATTTAATCCACTTTTTCAAAAATCCTGAAGAAACAGTGTAGCCTTTTTTGTCGGCTTCTACCAAAAAGTGTCCGGCATAATTCGTTCCCCACTCGCTTGTGCTACTACCTCCCGGCCAGTAACTTAATCCGCCATTAAACATCTGAAACGATTGAAGTTTTTTAATTGCATATTTAATATTTCTCGAAACATCTTTTTTCTGCGTTGATGTTAAATCAACAAGTTTGTCGAGAAACAATTGTGGAAACGCAGACGATGTAACCTGCTCAACACATCCATGCGGATATTTTATTAGATATTTTAATCGTTTCTCAAGATTTAAAGGAGGAATTGAAGAAATTTCAAGAACTCCCTTATTTGTTCCGGTTATTCCAACAGGAGTGAATGTTTCAGTCCATGTTTGTCCCGGTTCAATAATTTTTGAAATTACATCAGTAACTCTCGGATTTGGATTTCTAACATCTAACTCTATATCAAAAGAAGCTTTTTCCTTACCTGATGTTGCAATTATTTCAACTCTTGCAATTCCCAGTTTAGGTTGAACTACAAGTTCAAATTCAACATAATCATCTCCAGGTTCAGTAAACTTCAATGTTTTTTGGCTTCCGCCAACAACTTTTAAATATTTGTTTGTTTTTACCTGAATACTTACGTTTTTAACATGATTTTCCATAGCAAAAACATTTACAGGCAATTTCACTGTCTCGCCTGGTCCAAGTACTCTTGGCAAAGTTCCAAGTATCATCAATGGTTTTCTTACGGGTGTTGTTTTATCTACAGAGCCATAAGCTTTGTCATGTCCGGCTATTACCATGGTTCTGACAGAACCAATATATTTAGGAATTTCTATTGTATGTTTGTTTTCTCCTCCTTTTAGATGAAATGGTCCTAAAAATTTAACCATAGGCTTAAAGCGATTTGCTTTTTTACCACTTTCGCCACCTTCATCCATGCCTCCACCAATTGAAAGAATTCTTTCAAGTTCTCCGCCATAAG
Organism: uncultured Bacteroidales bacterium; assembly: GCA_964442075.1. GTDB lineage: Bacteria > Bacteroidota > Bacteroidia > Bacteroidales > CAYTAU01 > CAYTAU01. The sequence continues at coordinate 34,649 of CAYTWH010000030.1, read as the reverse complement.
CTCCAATTACCCAATCGTAAATATCCCATGTTTTTACTCCAAGTGCTTCTTTTGCATAAAAATGGTTCCAGGGGTCAGGTGTTTGGAAACGAGTTAGATCAAGTAAGCCTTCATCAACCATAGCAATGGTATAAGTCATTTTCTGATTATTTTTCTCGCTAACTTTAATAGTAACCGTTTCTTCCGATTGCAATACATCCGGCATTTTTAAAACAGGTTCAAGATGAGTACTCGGGTCTTCAACAGTAACAGGTAAAATACCATACATTCTAATAGGTAAGTCGTTTGCTGTTTGAGCATGTGGCTGCAACATTGTAACATTTACATAAATGTTTGGTGTCATTTCCTTTGTTGCAGTAAAAGAAAATTTTGTTTCATCTTTTTGCGTTTCCACCCAGTGCGTTTCTATTACTTTTGAGCCGGTTTCAATACTAATTAATGCTCTACCACCTGCGCTTGACGGAATTGTTAAATTAATTTTTTCACCAACACTATACTTATCATTATCAGATGTAAATGATAGCATGGTGGCTCCGCCTGGATTATCTTTCTGCTCTCTTCCTGCCCATCCCGGCCAATCTATATAAATAGTTTTTGATGTAGAATGTCCTGTAGTCAGGTCATGGGCACGCACAAGATATCGTCCCCAATCAGGGTAATTAATTCTCACTTTCCAACTTGCTTTACCATTCGATGATGTTATTGTTTTTCGTTCTAAAGGTTGAACATACGACCTTCCACTGTATTTTGATAAATTATCATAAGATTGCTCCCACCACCATCTCCAGTCAATCTTATAAAATGTCATTTCTATTCTATGACTTTCTTTTACCAATTTACCATTTTCGTCAACAGTTACCAACTTAATAGTATGTGTTGTATCTGTCAATAACATTTTTCTCGCTTTATCTCCTTTTGGCATTTTTATACCCACATAAGAAGTATAAGGATTGTAAGGCAATGAAAATTGGTCAATACTAAAATCTCCACCTTTTTCGAATACTTTAGTAATAAAAGTAGCTCTTAATTTTCCGGGGGCTGATTCTCCTACACTTAGATCTGCATTTACGTTTGCATTACCCGTTTCATCAAGTGTGCCGTCAAATATCACATCCGATTCTGAATAAAATGATTTTGTTTGGTCATCAAAAGTGTAATCTTTATATTTTTCAAAATAAGTATTAGAAGTTGTTAAAACAACTTCAACCATTGCGTCAAGATTTTTTGCAATTGCTCCATGCAGCCATTTAACATTCATAATAGCTGAAGCCGCTTGTCCTTTTACAAGATATTTTTTCCCAAAATCAATTTTGATTTTTAAACGATTTGGTTTAATTGTTTCAATTTTAAGATATTTTGTAAACGTTGCTCCACCAACCTCAACTTTAGCTTGCCAATCGCCTGTTGGTGCCTCTTGGTCAGTTTTAAATCTAAAAGTATAAAAATCCAAATTGTTTTTTTGCTGAACAAATCTGTGAATTAATTGATATGCAGGGTTTCTTAATTCAAAAACAACAGGATGATCTGCCGGTAAGGTTTTATTTATATCCTCAAGAATAAACGAGATATACAATGAATCTCCCGGTCGCCAAACACCTCGCTCACCATAAATAAATCCTTTTAATCCTTTTTGAACCGATACTCCGGATACATCAAACCTGCTTAATGAAAGTGATGCTCCATCATTTAATTTAAGGTAACCTCTTTCTTTCCCGTTTTTCGCAATAATAAAGAATGGTTCTTCAAGTTCAGGGAAAGCTGCAATACCATCAGTATTTGTTTTAATCGATTTTAATAATTGTTGCTGATAATCATATATTTCTATGTCAATATTTGCAAGAGGTTTTGTTGTCCTTAAATCTGTAACAATAACGTTTATTGAACCATTATTACCTTTTTTGGCTATCATTCCAAGATTTGAAGCAATAATGTTTTTTGAAACCATTCTTCTTGAACCATAATAAGCATCATAGCATGGGTCATCGCGATGCTCCCAGTTATAATCTCCATAATAATAGCTGTCAAAATAATCCCAATATGATGATTCATCAGCGCCATCGCTTAATTCTGTCCAACTTGATGAAATTTCATCTTCACCTTCTTCGTCATCATCATCTCCGCAATTAAATAATGAATGTTTTTTTCTAAAATTTATTGATATTCTGTATATTGCTCCGGGTTCAGTTTCAATTAGTTCATTCATGTCTAACGAAAACCTATTCCATCTGCCAAGGTCAACAACATTTGATTGATTTAATGGAACTGTTTTTTGTAAAACAGTTTTACCTACACGTCGTAGCTGATAATCTCCATCCACTTCATTAACTTGCAAAAATTGAATAACATTATTTTCATAAATACGAACAATTCTAACATCAACTGCTGTAATATTTACTGCTTCGAATGGAACAATTAAGCCATTATCTGAACTGGGAAGAATTACTCCATCACCAACAAAACGAACGGCAGGTTTTATTTCTTCAAAAACTAATTCTATCTGAGTAGCTTTTTTAAGTTTATAGCCCAAAATATTTTTTACTCCTTCTTCAATATGTAGCGTATATGTTCCATCTAATCTATATGGAGGATATATTTTAATAACGTTATCTTCAATAATATATCTTAATCCCGATATATTATTAAAATGTAAAAGTCCTTTAAGATATTGGTTTTCCTGCAATGGGTCAGAAAATTGCAATTGTAAATATTGTTCAGGTTGATGAACAATTTTATACGACATAAATTTGAAATCATCTAAAGAAGGTACTTCAATTTTCATGTCTCCCTTAATATCACTATCAATAATGCTTCCATCCCATTCAAGAATTACTTCCGATGCTTTTTCACCTCTTGAAATACTATCAATTTCAAAATAAAATAATTGTGCATCATCATTCTCTTTCCATTTTATTGAGAGTTCTTTCCCTTCTTGTGATGCATGCAATACTTTTTTAATTAATTCTAAATCCTCATCATCAGCCGTTTGAAGAACACCTATGGCTTTTTGCCACCTCAATGTTTTTTTGTCAATCGTTTTTTGCTCTTCAATTGAAACTTCAAAACCCTGTTTTATAGTTTGAAACTTAAATGCAAAAACACTTAGATCATCTTCAATATCGCTTTTTAATTCATCTAAATTAAACTCAACATAATATTCTGTGCCTGATGACAAATCATTTTTTGGTTTAAATTCAATAGTTCTGTCATTTAACCACGAAACTTCACCTTCAATTGACGGATTAAATTCAAATAAGCTCTCATTATCAATTTTTTCAACTTGTAACGCGGCAGACAGTTCACTTGAAATTCTGACATTTATTGAAGACTTTTTAGAAATTACGCCGGAAGTATAGGCTGAAATATACTTGCTGAATTCAGGGTTATCAGAATTAATTTCTGTTTTCCCTTTTCCAAAAACGATTACGAGAACAATTGTCAAAACAATTGCTATTATTACTGAAAAAATAAGTTTTTTGTTTTTCATATTTTACTGAAATTTAAGGTTTATATAATGTTTTTCTCATTTTATATTCTGCTCGACAATATTAAGAATAAAAATTGATAATTTGAAGAATTATTGTAAATTTGCATAATAATTGTAATTATTTTTTTGTGAAAAAAATTATTATTGCATACCTCTTGATTTTTGTTGCTACAGGTATTTCTTTTGCTCAAAAAAAAGACACTCTTTTAATTGACGAAGTTGAGATTTCAGCAAGCCGTGTACCTACTCTATATTCAGAATCATCAAGAGTTATTACTGTTATCGGGAGAGAAGAAATTGAAAACGCTCCGGCACAAAGCATAATGGAACTACTTGAATTTGTTTTAAATGTTGATGTAAGGCAATATGGGAATCATGGAGTATTAGCAGATATAAGTATTCGTGGTGGTTCTTTTGATCAAACGCTAATATTATTGAATGGAGTAAAGGTTAATGATCCTCAAACAGGACATCATAACATGAACCTGCCAATTGAAATAGAAAATATTGACAGAATTGAAATACTGGAAGGACCGGGTTCAAGAATTTATGGTCCTAACGCTTTTAGTGGCGCAATTAATATTATTACAGGCAATGATAAAGAAAAGAATGTTAGAGTTTCTGTAATGGGTGGAGACCACTTTCTTAATAGTGGTTCTGTTGAAGGAACATTTAACAAAAAACAAATGGACAACTACTTTTCTTTATCACGTAAAGCCAGTTCGGGTTATATTGAAAATACTGATTTTAAAAGCTCCAACTTTTTTTATCAAACAGCTTTCAAGTCTAATTTAGGAGATATTAAATTTCAAACAGGTCATAATAATAAAGCTTTTGGAGCAAATAAATTTTATCAGATAAAATATCCTGATCAATTTGAAAAAACCAAAACAACCTTTGCTAATGTTCGTTTTCTATCCGGAAAAAAAATAAAATATAACCAAAATTTATATTGGAGACGTCATCAGGATCAATATATCTTTTTAAGAGAAGACCCTTCTGTTTATACAAATAATCATCTGACTAATGTTTATGGAATAGATTTTAATTTAAGTTTTACAACCTTTTTAGGAAAAACAGCAATAGGAGCTGAATATCGTTCTGAAAATATATTAAGCAATGTTCTTGGAGAAGAATTATTTGATACAATTCCTGTTCCCGGAGAAGTTGACTGGGTGTTTACACACGGTAGATCAAGAGATAATATGGGGATGTTTATTGAACATGTTTATTATTACAAGAACTTGATATTATCAACAGGAATGCTTGCAAACTGGACATCTGATTATAGTTGGAGTTATTATCCAGGATTAGATATCAGCTATCAATTGTTTAAAAATACAAGGATTTTTGGTTCTGTAAATAATTCTCTTCGTTTGCCAACATTTACCGACTTATACATGAAAGGGGCAAATGTAGGTAATGCCGACCTTGTTCCCGGAGAAGCACTTACTTATGAAACAGGCATTAAGTATCATAATAAGTATTTCAAATCGCATATTTCTGTTTTTAAACGTGAAGGGAAAAATGTTATTGACTGGGTAAAAGATACATCAATTGGAGTTTGGAATTGTGTAAATATTGAAGATCTAACCACCATTGGCTTTGAAATAAGTGAAAAAATATCAACAAAGCGTTTATTTGGCAAGCATTTTCCTTTTAATTATGTTAATATTAATTATTCTTATACTGAAATAGAAAAATTAAGCGACAACTTTATTTCAAAATATGCATTAGATTACTTAAAACATAAATTATCATTAAGTACACAACATAAAATATATAAAAACTTTTCTGCAAGTTGGAGAGTTTCGTTTCAAAGCAGAGCAGGCACATATTCATTTATTGATGAAAATGATATTGATAATGAATTTGATTATAAACCTTTTACTTTAGTTGATTCCCGAATTTACTGGAAAAAAAATATAGTAAACGCTTATGTTGAAATTTCAAACCTGTTTAATGTAGAATATCATGATCTTGGATACCTTGTAATGCCGGGAAGATGGATACGAGCAGGAGTTGTTTTTGATATTGATTTCAAACAAAAAAATGCACAAGAAACCTTATAGTTAACTTTTTTCTCTTCAACAATAAAAAATCAAACATCCAAAAATAAAATTGTCAATTCTGTTATTTTTTATCAAAAATCAACTTATTTTTATACTGAAAAAATTTAAACCAGTATAGACAATGAATTCATATAAAATATACTCTGCAGGAGAATTTGTATCAACAAAAACGGTATTAGAAGTTAAAAATTCGTTTACAAACAAAGTGTTTGCAACAACTTTTTTGGCAGGAAAAGAAGAATTGGAAAATTCTATTAATAAAGCAAAAGAAGTTAAAAATAATTTAAAACATTTACCTTCATTTCAATACTATGAGATACTTATGCAAATTGCAGAAGAAATTGGAAAAAACAAAAATCATTTATCAACTGTATTGGCACAGGAAGCCTGTAAACCATTAAAATACGCAATAGGAGAAATTGAAAGAGCAAAACAAACTTTTATTATTGCAGCCGAAGAAACTAAAAGATTGCCAAAAGAATATTTTTCAATAGACTGGACTCCTTCAGGGGAAAATAAAGAAGGATTGGTAAAATATTTCCCTATTGGATTAATTGCAGGTATTGCACCTTTTAATTTTCCGCTAAATCTTGCAGCACATAAAATTGCTCCTGCTATTGCTTCTGGAAATCCAATAATTCTAAAACCTGCTCGTTCCACTCCACTAAGTGTACTTGAGTTAGCAAAAATCATTGATAATACTTCTTTGCCAAAAGGAGCTGTTTCAATATTACCAATGGACAGAGAATCAGGAAATCAACTTGTAACAGATGAAAGGTTTAAAATGTTAAGTTTTACAGGTTCTCCTGAAGTTGGCTGGGAAATGAAAAAAAATGCAGGAAAGAAAAAAATCGCTTTAGAACTTGGAGGAAATGCCGGAGTTATAATTAGTAATAGTGCAGACATTAATAAAGCTGTCTCAAAATGCGTTATTGGAAGTTTTGCCTATTCAGGTCAAGTTTGTATACACCTGCAAAGAATTTATGTTGAAGAAAATATTTTTAACGAGTTTATTCAAAAGTTTGTTGATGCTGTAAAAAATTTGAAAACCGGACATCCGTCAGATATTAATACAGATATTTCATCAATGATAGATGAAGAAAATGCTATTAGAGTTGAAAAATGGGTTAACGAAGCAGTTTCAGATAGAGCAAAAATATTATGTGGAGGCAAAAGAAAAGGAACATATTATGAACCAACAATAATTACTAATACAAAACCAAATATGAATGTTTGTGCTTTAGAAATATTTGGACCTGTTGTTACAATTGAAAAATTTTCGGAATTCAATAATGCTATAAATGAAATAAATAGTTCTCAATACGGACTGCAAGCAGGGGTATTTACCAACAAAATTAGCGAAATGGATCTTGCTTTTGATAAACTTGAAGTTGGTGGTGTTATGATAAATGATATTCCTACTTTTAGAGTTGACCACATGCCATACGGTGGCATTAAAAATTCAGGACTTGGTCGTGAAGGAATTAAATATGCTATCCACGAAATGATGGAGCCAAAATTAATGGTTAAAAATATTTTGTAGCTTAGTTTCTGAAATCTCAAATTTATTATTGTATTGTTCCACCTCTTTTAAAGCAGAGCTTATACAAAAATCTTTTTGTTTTACTGAATAAAAGATTTTTTTATCCTTATAATATTTTGCAAGATATTCTTGTTCTGTTTGTCCCGGAGTTGGAACTATAATTGCATTTTTTTCAAGTACAATTAAATCCATAATAGTTGAATAACCCGAACGACTTATTATATAATCTGACGAAAGAATAGCATCTTTCATGTCGTTTGTATTTAAATGAGAAACAACATCTATATTATCGGGAACAGATAATTTACTTGTATTTAATCCTCGAACAAGCAATGTTTTATAATCTGTTTTTGAAATTTGTTCTATTAAAATATTTTCAAATATTGTTCTTTGAGGTTCAGGTCCTGAAAGAATAATAAGTATTTCGTATTTTTTCTTTATATCAGAAATTTTATCTTTTTTAAACCTTGATAAAATACCAATACATTTTGCATTTTCAGGCAATGGGAATTTTCGGGTTAGGTCGCCTGCAATATTCGGATTTTGTTCAATGTCAGGAATCCAGCATTCATCATATTTTTTAATGGTTTTTTTATGAAATCTGTAAATCGGGTATTCCAAAAATTTTAAAATACCAGGCATCTTTATCATTATTTGATGAGTAATGTAAATGCTTTTAACCATTTTAGACCATAATCCAAAACGATTATCAGAAACAACTATATCAATATTTTGTTCTTTAATTATTTTTTCAAGCTGTTTGTGTTCTTTACTAATTTTTATGAGAATTTTCGGTGCTTGAAATATCATTTTTAAAGAGAGAGGTATTGTTTTAGAATATTTTATATTATATCCTTCTATAGAGATAGTTCTCAATTTCGGAAAAGTAGTTTTTAAAAGCAATAATGATTTCCCGCTACCGGCTATTATAACTTCATTATTGTTTTTTATAAATTCCGTAATAATTGGGATTAATCTGCTTGCATGCCCAATCCCCCAATCTAGCGGACAAACTAATATGTTTTTACTTTTTTGCAAATAATAAAAATAAAAGCCCCTCCTAATCCCGAAATAAACTCGGGACAGGCTCCCCAAAAGGGAGGAACTAGAGGCAAAACATTACAGAAGTACGAAATACCGCCTAATATAATTATACTTGTGTTAAAACTTTCTATTTAAATCCGATAATTATCGGGTTCAATTTAACATAAAAATACATATCCTATCCTGAAACTTGAACTTTATAACCCATATTTATAGCTTTTTCTGCAATTTTATTTAATTCGTTTACAGAAATTTTTTCAAGTCCTGCAACAGGAGTATCACGAGCTATAGTATAGATCATTATAAGTCTGGGATTAAGTTCCGGCAATAAAGAAAGCCATGCTTCAACTTCTTTTTTTGTGGTATTATCAACAACAATATCATTATATTTACCACGAACAAACATGGTCTGTAAAATAAAATTACCCTTAAATTTCTTTAAATTGTTAATTGTTGAATCCAGACCGAACGAACCAATCGGATTATTTAAAAGCTTTATTGTTTTTTCGAATGCACTATCAAGTTTCAAAATATTATCATCAATTTTTAAAAATGCATTAAATACTTTTTCTTTATGAATTGTTGTTGCATTTGACAGAACAGCTATTCGGGCTTTCGGAAAATATTTATTCCTAATTTCAATAGTATCATCAATTATTTTATCAAATTCAGGATGTAATGTAGGTTCTCCATTTCCTGCAAATGTAATAACATCAAGAGGTTCATTGTTTTTTTGCATTAACTGCAATTTTTCATTTAATTTTAGCTTTACATTCTCACGCAAATGAAGCTTATTTTTATTTATATTTTTCGAACCTGTCAAACCACATTCACAATAAATACAATTGAAATTGCAAAATTTATAATCATTTGGCAATAAATTTATTCCAAGAGAAATACCTAGTCTACGACTACGTACAGGTCCGAAAATTATGTCTCTAAATAAAAATGTACTCATTGTTAAATAAATAATAATGTGCAAATTTAAGAAAAACTTAATTATTTTATCTACTTACTCTATATCCAAAACAGATATTGCCTAACAGTCAGCCCATTATAATAATAATTCAAAAAGAATATTTTTAATTTAATAAATTGTGAATGTATATATAATGTTATTTTTGTAAATGATTTGGAAACTATATCTTTGTATAAAATATTACATTAAACAATTGAATGGAAAACAAACAAAAAACAATAGCTAAGGCTATTACATTAAATGGAATAGGATTACATACAGGTAATAAATGTGAACTCACTTTCAAGCCTGCTCCGGAAAATCATGGATATAAATTTCAACGAGTAGATATTGAAAATAAGCCGATTGTAAACGCCTTGGTTGAGAATGTAGTTGATACTTCAAGAGGAACAAGTATTGAGGTAGATGGAGTAAGAATTTCGACAGTAGAGCATGTTTTAGCTGCCGTTTATGGATTGGGGATTGATAATATCCTTATTGAAGTAAGTTCTTCAGAAATTCCAATAATGGATGGTAGTGCAAAATTATTTGTTAAGGCTTTACTTGATGCTGAAATTATTGAACAGAAAGCTGTACAAAAAACCTTTTCTTTAAAAGATAAAATCCAATATGTTAATAATGAGAAAAATGTTGAAATTATTTTTTATCCCGAAAACAACTTCAGCATTAATGTGATGATAGACTATGCCTCGGATGTGGTTGCAAACCAGTACACTATAATGAGCAATATATCCGAGTTTGAAAAACATTTTTCAAATGCAAGAACCTTTGTTTTTTTAACTGAACTTGAAATCTTACTTAAAAATAATTTAATTAAAGGAGGCGATCTTGATAATGCAATTGTAATTATTGATAAAAAGATTAATCAGGAAGAACTTGATCGTTTAGCTAGTATTTTTAACAAACCACGTATTAAAGTTATTCCAAACTTTGGAGTTTTAAATAACATTGACCTACATTATAACAATGAACCTGCCCGCCATAAATTACTTGACCTTCTTGGAGATTTAGCATTAATTGGATACAGGTTTAATGGAAAAATAATTGCAAACAAACCCGGACATTTTTCAAATGTTGAATTTGCCAAAGCTATTAAACAGGTAATTAAAAAAGATAAATCAAAAAACAAAGCTCCTGAATTTGACCTTTCTAAGCCTCCAATTTTTGACATAAATCAAATAATGGAACTTCTGCCTCACAGACCACCATTTCTTTTGGTAGATAAAATAGTAGAATTGGATAAAACTTCTATTACCGGAATTAAAAATGTTACAATGAACGAAGGTTTCTTTGTTGGGCATTTTCCCGAAGAGCCTGTTATGCCAGGGGTTTTACAAATTGAAGCAATGGCACAAGTTGGTGGATTATTCTTTCTAAGTTCAGTTGATGATCCACATAATTATAATACATATTTTATGACTATTGATAAAGTCAAATTTAAACGCAAAGTAGTTCCCGGTGACACAATTGTTTTTAAAGTAATATTGAAAGGTGAAATCAGAAGAGGGATTGCCTCATTAATTGGCAAGGCTTTTGTAAGAGATAACCTTGTAATGGAGGGAGAATTAATGGCGCAATTATCCAAAAAACAATAAAACAAATATGAAACAACCATTAGCATATATACACCCAGATGCAAAAATTGCCAACAATGTAGTAATTGAACCATTTGTTACTATTGATAAAAATGTAACAATTGGAGAAGGGACATGGATTGGGTCAAGTGTTTCAATTATGGAAGGAGCTCGCATCGGAAAAAATTGCAGAATATTTCCCGGAGCTGTTATTTCTGCAATACCTCAAGATCTTAAATTTGATGGCGAAAAAACTTTTGTTGAAATAGGCAATAATACAACTATTAGAGAATGTGTAACAATTAACCGTGGTACTACTGCAAGTTATAAAACCATAATTGGGAACGACTGTCTGATTATGGCATACTCACACGTTGCTCATGATTGTATAATAGGAAATCATTGTATTCTTGCTAATTCCGCCAATTTAGCAGGTCATGTTGTTATTGATGATTGGGCAATAATTGGTGGTTTATGTGCAATACATCAATTTTCTCATATCGGATCGCATGTAATGATAGCAGGAGGCGCTTTAGTTAGAAAAGATATTCCTCCTTATATAAAAGCCGCTCGCGAACCATTAAGCTTTGTTGGCATTAACTCAATAGGAATGCGTCGCAGAGGCTATACAAACGAAAAAATTAATGAAATTCAAGAAATATATAGAGTACTTTATCTTAAAGGTTTTAATAACACTCAAGCATTAGAATTTGTAGAAGCAAATATGCCGGCAACTAAAGAAAGAGACGAAATTATTCTTTTCGTAAAAGGCTCAAGCAGAGGAATAATGAAGGGTTACTTTCCTGAATAATAATACATAATTATACTTGATGAAATAATAATAATAATATATTTTTTATTAATTAATTAAATTGTAATTTTAAACTATAAAAAACTAAACAAAAAAAATTGAAATTATGTCTATTAACAAAGTTATCCTAGTAGGAAATGTAGGAAAAGATCCGGAAGTAAAATATTTAGAATCCGGTACAGCAGTAGCAAGATTTTCATTGGCAACAAATGAAAATTACAAGAATAAAAGCGGCGAAAAAGTAACAAATACTGAATGGCACAATATTGAAGTTTGGAGAGGAACAGCAGAATTTGTCGATAAATATGTAATAAAAGGAACACAGCTTTATGTTGAAGGAAAAATAAGAACTGAAAATTGGGAAGATAAAGAAGGAAATAAAAGATATACAACAAAAATATTGGTTGATAATTTACAATTACTTGGTAAAAAAGATGATTCAGTGGAATCAACTTCAAATACAACTCAAACGCCAACTATTGAAACAACAGAAGATAATTCTGAATCATCAGAACAAAAAGAAACAGACGATTTACCATTTTAAATAAGATGCTAAATTCCTAAACTATTATAGTTTAGGAAACATAAATTTATAAGTTAATTTATTATTACTAAATTGGACGTTGAACCCCTACTATATGGAATGGTTGAAGTTTTTAATAAACTTCAACCTATTTCTTTTATCTTAATTATTGGATTGTTAATTATTATTGTATTGTTAATTGCATCTGCCCTAATATCGGGATCGGAAGTTGCTTTTTTCTCTTTATCCCCTTCTAATATAAATACAATAAAAAGAAGTGATTTAAAAAAGAATAAAATTATTCTTAAGCTAATTAAGAAACCTGAAAAATTATTGGCAACTATACTTATTGTTAATAATTTTATTAATATTGGAATTGTAATACTATCTTCATTTTTATCAAACTCATTATTTGATTTTTCAAACTCTCCTGTTTGGGGCTTTATAATTCAAATCGTAATAATTGCATTCTTATTATTAATATTTGGTGAAATATTACCAAAAATTTTAGCAACACAACGCCCTGTTGGTTTTGCCAAATTTATGGCTTTCCCAATTATAATTTTAGCAAAAATTTTCAACCCCTTAAGTACAGTATTAATAAATTCAACCAATATTGTAAATAAAAAATTTGCTAAGAAGAAACAGAATATTTCATTAAATGATTTGTCTCAAGCTTTAGATCTTGCATCAGAAGACCTAAAAGATGATGAAAAAATATTGAAAGGAATTGTAAAATTCAGCAATATTGATGTTAAAGAAATTATGGTATCCAGATTATATGTAAAGTCTGTTGACATAAAAACAAATTATAGCAAGCTACTTGAGTTAATTGTCGAAACCGGATTCTCGAGAATTCCTGTATATGATAGCAATTTCGATAATGTTAAAGGTGTTTTATATATTAAAGATCTTTTACCTCATATTCACAAAGGAAGTTCATTCAAATGGCAATCATTTATTCGTCATCCTTATTATATTCCGGAAACAAAAAAGATAAATGATCTACTTGAAGAATTTCAGCTCAAAAAAATACATATGGCTATTGTTATAGATGAATATGGAGGAACTTCGGGAATAATAACTCTTGAAGATGTTTTGGAAGAAATTGTAGGTGAAATAAATGATGAATTAGATGATGTTGAAAAAATATTTACAAAAATAAATGATAATACTTATATTTTTGAAGGCAAAACATTACTTAACGATTTTTATAAAATTTTCAATATTGAAGACACTGTTTTTGATGATGTTAAAGGTGATGCTGATACACTTGCGGGATTAATATTGGAACTTACCGGGAAAATGCCTCAAATAAACGAAATTATAGAATATGGTGATTTTAATTTCAAGGTCAAATCTGTTGATAATAGGAGAATTAAACAAATAATAGTAACTGTAAAAGGAAATATTAAAGCACAAGATGATATATAAATATATTATAATAAGCATAATATTATTATTAATATTTTCATGCGAACAAGACTACGTTCCAAAACCAAGAGTTTATTTTAGAATTGACCTGCCTGAAAAAGAATATCAAACTTATTCTTCAGATTATCCTTTTACTTTTGAATATCCCGTATATTCAAAAGTTGTTGATTATAAAAAAGACTCTTGCTGGGTAAATATTATATATCCTGATTTTAATGCAATAATTTATTTAACATATAAAACAATAAATAACAATTTACCTGCATATCTTGAAGAAACCAGACATTTTGTTTACAAACATACAATTAAAGCCGACGCAATAAATGAATATTTGTTACCATATCCTGAAAAAAGTGTTTATGCTATTCTTTATGAAATAAAAGGAAATGCCGCTTCTTCTGTAAATTTCTACGCAACAGACAGTATCAATAATTTTTTAAGAGGAGCATTATATTTTAATGTTGCACCCAATAAAGATTCTCTAGACCCTGTAATAAATTTTATTACAGATGACATTGCACATTTAATAGAAACATTGGAGTGGAAATAAAATTCCTTAATCATATTTCTTAGCATTTTGCCAAATCTCCTCCATTTCATCAAGGCTCATATCATGTAAGGATTTACCTTTAAGAATAGTTTGATCTTCTAAATATTTAAACCTCTTAATGAACTTCTTGTTTGTTCTTTCTAAAGCATTCTCAGGGTCAATTTCGTAAAGTCGGGCAGCATTAATTATTGAAAATAATAAATCTCCAAATTCTGCTTCAACTTTTTCTTTATTGTCTTCTTTATTAATCTCAATTATCAATTCTTTAAGTTCTTCGTCTACCTTGTCCCAGACCTGTTCTCTTATATCCCAGTCAAATCCAACACCTTTTACTTTTTCTTGTATCCTGTTTGCTTTAATTAATGCAGGTAAAAATTTGGGAACTCCTTCCAGAACACGCCTATTTTTACCTTCTTTAAGTTTCAGTTTTTCCCAATTATCTGCAACATCTTCGGCACTGTTAACTTTAACATCTCCATATATGTGTGGATGGCGATAAATAAGCTTATTACAAATAGTATTTATTACATCTGTTATATCAAAATCGTTTGTTTCAGAACCAATTTTAGCATAAAACACAATATGCAAAATAAGGTCGCCTAGTTCTTTTTTTATTTCTTCAGTATTACCATTAATAATAGCATCTGCAAGTTCGTATGTCTCTTCAATTGTAAGTTTTCTCAAACTTTCAAATGTTTGTTTCTTATCCCACGGACATTTATCACGTAAATTATCCATTATAGATAATAAGCGGTTGAATGCTTCAAGTTCCTTTTTCACTTTCTAATTTTTTAAATTTATTAAATATTAATACCCTGAATTGGTACAGGGTAAACACCATGTATTGTTTTGCCTCTAATTCCTTCCGCATAAGACAGATTATAAGGGGCTTTTAAATGCATCTTCAACTGTCCAAGCTTGAGCAGGAGAACTAAATAGTTGTTTTACTTTATTCCATGTTTCTTTAAACATTTCTGAATTTCGATAGTTTTCTAAATCTTGTTCCGATTTCCAAATGCTGTAACTAAAAAATTTTGTTTTTATTTTTTTATCACACATTATGTCGACCTGCTTACAACCCTGAGATGCAAGTATCTTGCCTTGATATGCTTGGACTAAATCTTTAAATTTTTCAACATCCAAAACATTTACATTCATCTTTACAATTCTTGTTATCATAAAAATTCTATTCTTATTTGTGAGTCAACATCAAGTTTAAAAAATTGTTTTACAGAGCCATATTTAATTGCAATTTCCAATAAATTCAACGAATTAAATAATGCAATTAATTCTCCGTCTTCTGTTTCAAAATAACTATTATTTATCTTGCTTATTAAATGTATATTATTTTGAAGATAAATTACAAATTTCCTTCCTTTTCCTGCATTAACAAAAAGGTCTTTGTTGATATTAGTTATTGCATTTTCATATGAATCGATATAAATTACTTTGCCCGAAATAATAGTATTATCCCCATGTTCATCAATAGTCGGCATATATGCTATTTGCCTGTTAATACTACTTTGCTCTTCTCCAAGGTCGTTAATATTTTTTCCTTTAATTAAATGGGAAACAGCTTGCGGGAAAACATTAAGTTCGGGAAAAGTTACATGCTCATTAGTACTTGCTAATTTCACGACTATATCAGGTTGTGAATCGAACAATAATCCTAATATTCCATTATCAGAACAAACAAAATAATGATTATTATGCTTAACAGCGACATGCTTATTTTTATCTGTCAACTCACTATTAACACAAATTACATGTACGCTACTTTCCGGAAATTGCTTATAACAACTTCTTAAAATAAATGCCGCCTGAATAATACTAAATTTAGTAATATTATGCGTAATGTCTATTATGATATTATCTATGCCTTTAGATAATAATGCTCCTTTCACAGCACCAACATAAAAATCATTGATATTCCATTCTGTGGTTAATGTTATTACAGGCATTTGTTAATAATTGAAATTATTTAAACACAATTTATGATAAAAAATTCATTATTTTGCATTTCAAAATTAATTATAAATTGTTAATCTTAATGGCTGAAAAAATAATATCTTTAGAAAAAATAGATTTTCTTGAATTTTATGGAACTAATAATTCAAAATTGAATTTAATTTCTAATTATTTCCCCAAATTAAAAATTATTGGCAGAGGGGATGAAATAAAAGTATTTGGTGAAACAAAAGAAATTTTAAAATTTGAAGAAAAGATCAAATCAATAATTACACACCTTAATCAATACAACAATATTACAAAAGAAAACATTTTACGAATATTGGATAACAAAGAGGAACCTATTTTAAAAGATAGTGTTATCAATAATAATATTCTTGTTTACGGCAATAATGGAAAAGCAATAAAAGCCCGAACTAAAAATCAAAAAAAATTAGTAAGCGAACATCAAAAAAATGATTTGCTTTTTGCAATAGGTCCTGCCGGTACAGGAAAAACATACACAGCAATTGCGTTAGCAGTAAATATGTTAAAAGACAAAAAAGTAAAAAAAATTATATTAAGCCGACCTGCTGTAGAAGCAGGTGAGAATTTAGGATTTTTACCCGGAGATCTTAAAGAAAAACTTGATCCATACCTGCAACCACTATATGATGCTCTTAGAGATATGATTCCGTCAAAAAAGCTTGCTGAATATTTTGAATTTGGAATTATTGAAATTGCTCCTTTAGCATTTATGCGCGGTCGTACTTTGGAAAATGCTTTTGTAATTCTTGATGAAGCCCAAAATTCTACAATAAATCAGCTAAAAATGTTCTTAACAAGAATGGGAACTCATTCAAAATTTATAGTTACAGGCGATCTTACCCAAATTGATTTATTAAATAAAAATCAGTCCGGTCTTTTACATGCGATTAAAATTTTGAAAAATGTAAAAAATATTTCCATTATTGAATTTGACGAAAAAGACACTATGAGACACGAATTAGTTAATAAAATTGTAGTTGCTTATAGTGTTGAGGAAAATAAAAAAGAGAAATAACTATATCAAAAGCAATAATCGTCTAATTTATTGTTTTAAAAAATAAAAATAAAGCAAGCCAATATTCTTTATGTGTTTCACTGTTTGTGAATAAGGCTTTTGCTCCGTGTACACCATCACCTTCCTGGGGTTGAAAAATTGTTTTATAATCTTTTGGGACTTCTGTAAACATTTCATCAACATATTTGAACTCATGTTTAGAAGAAGCAATAAATGTTGGTTTTAAATAGCCCTTTAATTCGTCTGCGACTTTAATTTTTGGCAAAAAATATTCTCCCGGACTAAAAGCAATAACAGCTTTAATTTTAGATTCATTTTTTGCAATTTTTAAACATAATGAAGCAGAATATGAACTGCCAAAAACTATCATATTTTGTTTTGACCTTTCCCAAGTCCATTCAATTGCAGCTAATATATCTTGTTCTGCATCTAAATATCCGGTTGGTAATCCTTGTTTTTTAGCCCTGATGGCTGTTTCATTTTGCACAAAATTAAAATTATCACCAGAACGTAAATCAACAGCTAAACAATTATATCCAAGTTTTAACAATTTAATTGCTATTTCTTTATATTCTCCTTTACTAGAATTAGCTTGATGAAATAAAACAATATATGGTAATGTTTCATCTAATTCATACAGGTTTGCAGTAATTTCAAGTCCATCTGGAGCTTTAAAAGTAACCGTTTCTTGTGATATTAAATTAAATGAAAAAAATAAGCCTGAAATTAAAATTAAAATTGTTTTATACATAAGTAAGATAGATATATAATTAATTATAGAATAATGAATTTTTTATAATATATTGCAAATTCTATGCCTTAAATAAGTAATATTAAACTGATTCTACAAGTACAATAATATTATTCTTTTTTACCTCAACTACACCACCTCCAATTTGCAAAAATGTTTCGTCTCCATCAGTTGTTATAATTTTAATTTCCCCTGCATCCAGAGTAGAGATAATAGGTGCGTGGTTTTTCAACACAGCAAAAGAACCGGCACTTCCAGGAAAACGAACAAGTTCAACTTCTCCATCAAAAACCTTTTTATCGGGTGTTATAATCTCTAATTGCATAATAATTTAGCTTTTTACTTCTGCTATCATTTTTTCCCCTTTTTCAATTGCTTCTTCTATTGTTCCAACAAGATTGAAGGCAGCCTCAGGATATTTATCAACTTCTCCGTTCATTATCATATTAAATCCTTTAATTGTATCTTCTATTGGAACAAGAACACCTTTAAGTCCTGTAAATTGTTCAGCAACAAAGAAAGGTTGAGAAAGAAAACGCTGTACTCTTCTTGCTCTGTGGACTGCTAATTTATCTTCTTCAGAAAGCTCATCCATACCTAAAATTGCAATAATATCTTGTAATTCCTTATATCGTTGTAATATTTCTTTTACTTTTTGAGCTGTTTTGTAATGTTCTTCTCCAACAATATCAGGTGTTAATATTCTAGAAGTTGAATCAAGCGGGTCAACAGCCGGATAAATACCTAATTCTGCAATTTTACGACTTAAAACTGTAGTTGCATCAAGGTGGGCAAAAGTAGTAGCAGGAGCAGGGTCTGTCAAGTCATCGGCAGGCACATAAACAGCCTGAACAGATGTAATTGAACCGTGCTTTGTTGAAGTAATACGTTCTTGCATGAAACCCATTTCTGTTGCAAGGGTTGGCTGATAACCAACAGCAGAAGGCATTCTGCCTAAGAGTGCAGAAACTTCACTTCCTGCTTGGGTAAAACGAAAAATATTATCAATAAACAATAAGATATCATTTCCTTTGCCTTTGCCATCACCATCACGAAAATATTCTGCAACAGATAGTGCTGAAAGAACAACTCTTGCGCGTGCTCCGGGAGGTTCATTCATTTGTCCAAAAACCATTGAAACTTTTGAATCTTTTAGTTTTTCCATGTCTACTTTTGAAAGATCCCATCCTCCTGCTTCCATGTCTTTCAAAAACTCATCACCATATTGCATTACTCCAGACTCAAGCATTTCTCTTAACAAATCGTTTCCTTCTCTTGTTCTTTCACCAACACCTGCAAAAACAGATAAACCGGAATAAGCTTTTGCAACATTATTAATCAATTCCATAATAAGTACCGTTTTTCCCACTCCGGCACCACCAAATAAACCAATTTTTCCTCCTTTTGAATATGGTTCTATAAGGTCAACAACTTTAATCCCCGTATAAAGTACTTCTTTTTCTGTAGACAAATCTTCATATTTTGGTGGATGTCTGTGTATTTGATAACCGCCTTCTTTGTCTAATTCGCCAATACCATCAATAGTTTCGCCAACTACATTTAATAATCTTCCTCTTGTTTTTTCTCCAACAGGCATAATAATTGGAAGTCCTGTAGATACAACTTTCATTCCTCTATGCAATCCGTCTGTTGAATCCATTGCAATAGTACGAACCGTGTGTTCTCCAATATGCTGTTCAACTTCAACAATTAAAGCACTACCATCTTCTTTTATAATTTCAAGTGCATCAAGAATATTTGGTAAATCGGATTCTGATTGTTCAAAACTCACGTCAACAACAGGTCCTATAACCTGAATTATTTCTCCAGTGTGTTTAACCATTTATTTTTATTTTTTAAGTATTGAAAACTTTGTCGTAAACATACAAAAATAATATTATTTATAAATTTTTCAATGAAAAAAAGTAAATTACTTAGCAGTATTTTTTTATAATTAAATTATCCCGCAACAAAACAACATATCACAATCCTCGCAATCAGCGACATGGAAGCTTTTACTGTAGTATTATTAAATTAAAAATAAATTATGTATCTTTGTGTACTTATGCAGAATATAAATCTGTAATTTTATATAGAATAAATAATGACCAAATTTTTTACATTCATTTTCGGTTTAATTATCAGTATCAATGTGTTTTCTCAAACAACAATAGAAAACTATAAAAATACTGATAAAAATGAAGTAAAAATTGGATTTTTTCAATTATACGAAGGTGTATTTCAGGTGGGATTTGAACGCTATCTGAATAATAATACAAGCATAATTATTATTGGTGCATCTGCAATTAAAGAAAAAGAATTTAATAAGATGATAAGTGCTAGTGGAGAGATTCAATACAGATTTTATTCATATCCTTATGAAAACAGCGAAATTAGTTTCTATACAGGACCATACATTATGTATAAATACCGTGAAGAAACAAATTTAAATCTTAACCTAAAATCCTATACATACTCTACTGACAATTACACTTATGACAATATTTATGGTAGCGGTATTATTGGTGGTGTTAAATTTAATATTTTTCATAAAATATGCGTGGATTTAAGCTTAGGTGGCGGATTAAGGTTTTGCAAATCAAACAAGTCTGATAATTACTATTATACAGATAACGGGGTGTTGTCACCGCAATATTCAGGATTTGCTCCAAAATTAAATCTTATGTTTGGTTTGAAATTCTAACAATTTTTTACTCACTTTGTCGTTCTATATTATTCAAAACGTATTTTTAAATGAGAAATTTATTTTTGCAGATTGCTATAATTTGTTTTTTATCTATAAGTTATAGTGTTTTAGGGCAAAATGGTGGCAAAAATACTTATGAATTTTTAGACCTGCCAAATGCTGCCAGAGTTGCCTCTCTTGGTGGAAATGTTATATCAATTCAAGATAATGATCTTAATCTTGTTTTTCATAATCCTTCTTTATTGAATAAAGAAATGTCGGAAAATTTTGTTTTGAACTATATAAATTATTTTTCTGACATTAATTTCGGGTATGTTTCTTATGCAAAACATATTGAAAAATACGGCACTTTTGCCGCCGGATTACATTATATAAATTATGGCAAATTTACTGAAGCTGATTATACAGGGCAAATTATGGGGGAATTTACTGCTGCCGAATATGCTCTTAATATCATGTATGCTCGCCCTTTAGACAGCAATTTTACTGTTGGGGCAAATTTAAAATCAATATATTCAGCACTTGATACTTATTATTCATCAGGCATGGCTATTGATGTAGGGGTTACTTATCATAATTCTAAAAATCTTACAGCGGCATTGGTAATTAAAAATTTTGGACATCAGATTAAACCATATTATGAAGGAAATTGGGAGCCATTACCATTTGACATTCAAATTGGTGTTTCAAAAAGATTAGGTCATGCCCCTTTTCGTTTTTCTGTTTTAGCGCAAAACTTAACAAATTTCAAAATGCGATATGAGCTTCCCGAAAACAATGATATCACACAATTTGATAATGATTCAATTGTAAAAGAACACAAAATAGAAAAATTTGCAGACGAGGTAGCAAGACATTTTATATTTGCGGCAGAATTTATACCTGTTGAAAACTTCTATTTACGTTTTGGCTATAATTATCAAAGAAGAAAAGAACTTCAGTTAGTAACACGAGCAAAACTTACCGGATTTTCATTTGGAATAGGGGTTAGGGTTTCAAAATTTCATTTTAGTTATGGTTTAGCAACTTACCATGTAGCCGGAGCATCACATCATTTTTCAATAAGTACAGATTTGTCGGAATTTTATAAAAAGAATTAATTTCAAGTTATATCCATTTATGTTTTACCGACAGCTATAACCCCCACTATTAAAATATCTTATTCGCCAACTCAACTATTTCCTCCTCATCAATATCATTCATGCACTTAAAATGATTTTTAGGGCATTTGTTATAGCCAATTTTGGAACATGGACGACATTTAATATTATTTATTTCAAATATTTGGGAGCTATTGTCGGATAAATACGGATACATCCCAAATTCAGGGATTGTATTGCCCCAAACAGAAATAATTTTCTTTTTAAAAGCTGCTGCAATATGCATTAATCCTGTATCGTGAGTAATTATAACATTTGCTTGCTTTACCAATGAAGCCGATTGATTTAAGTTGTATTTTCCACAAACACTCAAAACTTTTTCTCCAATTTCAAGAGCAATGTTATTGCCATTTTCTTCATCTTCTTTTCCTCCTAATAAAATAATGGGAAAATTTATTTTTTTACATATTTCTACTATTTTATTATTTGGCAATTTTTTGGTAAAATGTTTTGCTCCTATTACGAAGCCAACATATCCATTTTTGAAATTTTCAGGTAATTCGGAGATTGAAATATTGTCTTCTTCGGGAATAAAATAATCTAATCCTTTATTATCATTTTTTACATCAAAAACGTTTGTTGTTTCCAAGTATCTATCAACAATATGAATATTGGGCAACACATTTTTTTTCTTAAATGTAACACTTAAAAATTTTTTGTAATTAAGTTTATTGTATGAAAAAGATAAAATACGCAAAGCTTTTCTAACACGACAACTGCGAATATTTTTATGCAAATCAATAATATAATTAAACTGTTCTTTGCGTAATTTATTTATAGTATCTGTAAAACTCTTTTCTAAAATATGAACTTTATCAATATATGGATTTGAATGTAAAATGCCTGAAAACGAGTTTTTTGTTAAATAATGAATTTCTGCATCTTCAACTTGTTCTTTTATGCACCTAATCACAGGAGTAGTGAGAACAATGTCTCCTATTGAGCTAAATCTTATTATTAGAAATTTAACTTTCATTTTTTTTGAAAATGTATTTCCATTTTATCATTTCTTAGTGTTAATTCATTCTTTGAGAGCCTGACAATTGTATAAACTTCAACAATTTCAATTTCGTGCATTGTATATGTAAACTGCAAAGTTTTTTCTTCATCATATATCCATTTGCCTAAATAAATAGTTTCATCTCCAAAATATACTATTGTTTTTTCATAATCCCCATTATTACTTAATTTTTCTGACCAACCATTAAATCCTGATGTTTGCAGTTTTCCTATTTCAAAATCATACGCCGAAATATATTTCCATGTATTTGTTAATCTATTAGTTTCTGACCGCAAACTACAATTTACACCTTCATCAAATTTATTACACCCAAAAGAAAAAAGTGTAATAAATAAAATTATCGTAAATAATGATATTTTGTTTTTCACATTAAAATATTGATATAACAAAAATGCAGGCATTAAAATAATATTTTTACGAAGATAAAATGAACTATACACGTACCAAAGATGAACTGCAATTATTTACTAACGAGTAATTGTTAATCAATATTATAAATTTCTCTTTTGAAAAATAAATTTATCTGAGATTAAGTATAATCTATACAAAATAAATGCTACGATAATTCCAAAAAGTCCGCCACAAGCAATATCTCCGGGAAAATGCACCCCCAAATAAATTCTACTGTATGAAACTATTGTTGCCCAAAAAATTAAAATTAAAGAGATGTGTTTATTTTTTAGAAATAATAACAGCAAAGTTGCAATTCCAAATGAGTTTGCAGCATGAGATGAAATAAAACCAAACATGCCTCCTCTATAATTATTAACTGTATGAACTAATTCCGAAATATCTAAATTGTGAGTAGGACGATATCTTTGAATTATATTTTTAAAAAGATGAACTGATAATTGGTCTGTTACAATAATCAACAATATAATTGTAACAAGAGGAAGAATAGATCTCTTCCCATACTTTTTAATTAATAAATATAATAAATATGCATAAAGCGGAATCCAAACATATTTATTGCTTATCCACCACATTAATGAATCGAAAAAGTCAGAATGTATTCCGTTTAAAAACAAAAATAAGTCTGTATCAATATTTTTTAAAAACTCTATCATTCATTTATAGCTTTCCAAATTATGTCTTTTAATTCAGCTAACCCATATTTGGTTATTGAAGAAATAAAAACGGATTCTATATCTGGTAATTCTTTAGCAATTTCTTCCGTTAACTCTTCGTCTAAAAAATCGGATTTAGTAATTGCCAAAATCCGTTTTTTATCAAGCAATTCTTTATTGTATCTTTTTAACTCATTTAACAGTACTTCATATTCTTTATTAATATCTGCGGAATCTGCAGGAATCATAAATAGTAAAATTGAGTTTCTTTCAATATGTCGCAAAAAACGAGTTCCAAGTCCTTTACCTTCATGTGCTCCCTCAATAATTCCCGGGATATCAGCCATTACAAATGATTTGTAATCATAATATTTAACAATTCCAAGGTTTGGCACTAGTGTAGTAAATGCGTAATCAGCAATTTTTGGTTTAGCAGCAGAGATAACCGACAACAGAGTTGATTTTCCTGCATTTGGAAATCCAACTAAACCAACATCTGCCAATATTTTTAATTCTAATACTTTCCAGCCTTCTTCTCCCTCTTCACCAGGTTGTGCATATCTTGGGGTTTGATTTGTTGATGATTTAAAATGTGTATTTCCCAACCCTCCTCTGCCTCCGTGTATAATTATCTCGGTTTGGTTATGATCAACTATTTCAAAAAGAAATTCTTCTGTTTCAAAATCTTTTATAACAGTCCCTAATGGTACTTCAACAATTCTATCTTCTCCGTCTGCTCCTGTTGAACGTTGCAATGACCCATTTACACCATTTGAAGCAAGTAAATGTCGTTTATATTTTAAGTGAATAAGTGTCCAAAGTTGTTTATTGCCTTTAAGAATAATATGACCGCCTCGTCCTCCGTCTCCACCATCAGGTCCTCCTTTAGCTGTTATTTTATCACGCCGTAAATGAGTAGAACCTGCACCACCATTTCCTGACCTACAGAATATTTTAACATAATCAACAAAATTGGAATCCGCCATTGAAAAATTTTTAATATATCAGATTCTTTACGTTGTCAATAACATCACATAACTTAATATATATATCGTCTACTGTTCCTTCACCGTTAATTGATGAGTATTTATTTTGAGATTCATAAAATTCGACTACAGGAGTTGTTAGTTTATTATATACCATTAAGCGATTTTCAATAACAGTTCTGTCTTGATCATCTATCCTTCCCGACTCTTTTCCTCTTTTTAAAAGTCGTTCAACCACTTCTTCTTTATCAACGTCAAGAGTTATCATAATATCAACATAACACTTCTTTTCTTGCATCATTTTATCAAGTGCTTTTGCCTGCACAGTTGTTCGTGGAAATCCATCAAAAATAAATCCTCTTGCATTCTTGTTTTTATCTAATAATGCTGCAATCATTCCAATTACAATATCATCAGAAACAAGTTGTCCTTCATTCATACTCCTTTTTGCTTCAATGCCAAGAGCTGTTTCATCGGCAATTTCCATTCTTAATAAATCGCCTGTAGAAATATGTACAAGATTATATTTTTTCATTAAGCGTTTTGCCTGTGTCCCTTTACCTGCTCCCGGAGGGCCAAATAACACAATGTTAAGTTTAATATCATCAAGCTTTTTTTCAATGTCTATTACAGAATAAATATCTTCAAGATTTCTGCCTCTTCCGTTATAATCAAGACCATATCCTACAATAAAATCGTTTGGTATTTCAATCCCAACATAATCTAAGTTTAGCTCAGTTTTACAAGCTGATGGTTTAAATAATAATGTAGCTACTTTGATTTCAGCAGGCTCAAGCTTTTCTAATTCTTTAATTATTTTAGACAAAGTTAAACCGGTATCTACTATATCTTCAACAATAACAATAGATTTTCCTTTAATATCTTCACCAAAACCAATTAATTGTTTTACTTTTCCGGTAGATGAGTCCCCATCATAAGATGAAAATTTAACAAATGAAATCTGACAATCAAAATTGGTTTTTTTAATAAGGTCTGATGCAAACATAAAAGCACCATTAAGTACTGCAATAAACAGAGGACTTTTTCCTCTAAAATCTTTGTTTAGTTTGCTTGCAATCTTATAAATTGCCTGTTGAATTTCCGTAGAAGAAATTGATAATGCAAACTCCTTGTCTAAAATTCTCACTTTTCTCATAAAAAAGAATATTATTTTTTATTGCTAAAAATTTACTATTCCTGATATAGAATGAAAATGCAAAATATTATACCAAAACGCTTTCAAGTTAATTAAAATTGATATTTTTAAACTTAACAAATCTCGGAATATTTATTTTGCTGATTTTAAGGAACTTTCTATAACATAAAATTAAATGTTACAATGTTATTCACGCTTGTTTCATCAATTTTATGTAACTTGCGAAGGTAATTTTTTATTTTTAATATTTTTAATATTATTCCTGAAAAAAAAATTAAAAAAAGCTAACAATGAAAGCAAGAGTAAGTATAATTATGGGTAGCACGTCAGACTGGCTCATTATGGAAAAAGCAGCAAAAATTTTAAATGAATTTGAAATACCTTTTGAAGTAAATGCCTTGTCAGCTCATAGAACTCCTGAACAAGTTGAAGAATTTGCAAAAAATGCTGAGAATAGAGGGATTCAAGTGATTATTGCGGGAGCAGGAATGGCGGCTCATTTGCCAGGTGTTATTGCTTCAATGACCCCTATACCTATTATTGGTGTTCCAATAAAAGTTTCTCTTGAAGGGATGGATGCAATATTATCAATTTTGCAAATGCCTCCGGGAATTCCTGTTGCAACAGTTAGTTTAAATGGAGCACAAAATGCAGCTATACTTTCTGCACAAATTCTATCTATTGGGGATAAAAAAATTGCAGAAAAAGTTAAAGAATATAAAGAAAGCCTAAAATCAAAAATTATTAAGGCAAATGAAGAACTTTCAAATTATAAATTTGATTATAAAACCAATTAATGTGAAGATTTTAACTTTTTTATTAGTTTTCTTATTCATATATTTAATAAGCTATTCGGGAAATGATAATTATCCAACCGGCTCAAGATCTGCAAGCATGGGTAATTCTTCTGTAACACTTTCTGATGTTTGGTCAACTCACCACAATCAGGCAGGTTTAGCCGGATTAACTAAGCCTACAATTGGATTTCATCATGAAAATAGATTTATTGTAAAAGAATATGGATTACAATCTCTTGCATTTGTATTACCAACAAATTCGGGAAATTTTGGTATAAGTTTATCATATTTTGGTTACAGTAAATATAATGAAAGTAAAATTGGGCTTGGCTATGCAAAAAAGTTAAGCGATAAAATATCTTTTGGCGTTCAGCTCGATTATTTTAACACACATATTTCAGAAGATTATGGGAGCAAAGGTGCAGCAGTAGCAGAACTTGGAATTCTTGCCGAACCTAAAGAAAACTTTTTTATAGGTGTGCATGTATTTAATCCAACAATGTCGAAGATTGCAATATATGATAATGAGAGAATTCCAACTATTTTCAGGGTGGGTATAGGATATAAGTTTTCTAATAATTTATATGTTGCCACCGAAACAGAAAAAGATATTGATTTTGATCCTATTTTTAAAGCAGGTGTTGAATATATGGTGATAAAAGACTTCTTTATCAGAGCAGGAATTAGCACAAATCCTGTTCAAAATTCTTTTGGAATTGGATATGTTCATAACAGATTAAAAGCTGATATTGCTTTTTCAACGCATCAGTTACTTGGTATTACTCCACACTTTACAGTTATTTATGAGTTTAAATAGATTGTTTAGTTTTACTAAACCCTAATTTAGAGCTGCTACAGCTTGTTGAACAAACTCATGAGGCATTTTTATTTGCCAATTATTATAAACTTAGATATTTTTGAGAATATTATTTACTGTACTCTCAAATAGATTACTCTTTTATTATGATTAAACACATCAACATCCAAACATATACAATTGACATCTAAACATATGCCATTGACAGTGAAAACTACCTTATAGACATTCACACATATGCCATCAATATCCAAAAGTATACAGTCGACATCCACACATATGCCATCGATAGTGAAAACTACGTCATAAACAGCCACGCATGTACCATAAACAGCCACGCATATGCCATCGACAGTGAAAACTACCTTATAAACAGTGAATAAAACCTTGTAAACAATGAAAAATACCTTATAAACAGTGAATAAAACCTTATCGACAATGAAAAATACCTCATAAACAGTGAGAAAATTCTTGTAAACAGTAAAATATATGTTATAAACAGTGAAAATATTCTTGTAAACAGTGAAATATATGTTATAAACAGTAGGAAATGTCTTACATACAGCGAACAAACTCTTGTCAACAGTGAACAGAAGCTTGCTTAAACAATATAATAGGTCTATAATACCATGTAATTGCTCAATTAAGGGAATATTTGCTTGTTTTTGTTCGCACAATGTATTATCTTTACAATTAAAGTAAATATATACATTATGGAAAATAAGAAAGACGAAAAGAAATCGAATCAGGAAATTCTAAAAGACATTAAAAACTATCTTGAAGATAAGTACAAAGAAGAACCCCTTGAGATAATACCCGAAAAAATGTTGGATGCCGATAAGGAAAATTTCTTTAATCAGAAAATTATACCTGTATTTAAGAAAATTGAAAAACAGCTATCGGAATATAATATAGAAAGGATAAAAAAACAAGTTTATAACCGCAAGGCAACATTAAGAGTTTCAGAAACTTTAACTTTGTTTCTCTTTAAAATTGATATCAACAATGCTAGAAGAGAAATACATATATTTTATGAACTTAGCTATCGCAATGCTAAAAAGGAAAAACTAATATCAATAAACCCTGAGGATAATATGATAATCTCGTTTCGCAACATAGATACCATAAACGATAATCTTATATTATCGCTTTTTGCAAAATGGTATATGAACAAGGAAGCCGAAATAGAAAAATTTAAAGAATGGAAGAACAAAAGTGATTAAAAAAGCAAAACTGAATAAGACAATTTTGGATTTACAATTACTCACAATCAATTAACTTTTATTGTGTTCGTGATTCCGCTTCGCTTAGTTGTAAAATTAAAAAAGGAGTTTTCTCCGTATTTTTATTATATTTGTTAAATGTTTAAAAACAATATTATCCGACAACAAATAATTACAAACGTTTGTTGTCGATTTTATTAAAGATTACTAAGTATTTAACAAATTGAATTTTTAAGTGCATAAAATTAGTATTAAACATATTAATCATAGAAATAAAGATAGAATTGCTGTTTTTTTTAAAAAGGATTCAAGCTTAATAATTAAATTAAAAAGTTTGGAATATAAGTGGAGTAATACAAAAAAATGTTGGTATTGCGATGACAATCTCCAAAACTTAAAAATATTAAACAATGAATTAAAGAATAACTACGAGTTAGTTTTTGATAAAGAAATTATTGCAAAATATTCTACAAAAGCAAAGCATACAGAAAAAATATTAAAAAAATACAGGGCTCAATTAGAAATTAAAAGATACAGTATTCATACAATTAAGGTATATACTACATATTTTAAAAGATTTGCAGAACACTTCAAAACCAAAGATATTGATGAATTGAGCAAAGAAGATATTAAAAACTATATGTTTTTGTTATTGAAACATGAAAACATTGGAGGTAGTGCTCAAAACCAAATAATAAATAGCATAAAGTTTTATTATGAGAAAGTAATAAACAGACCTAAAGAATTATACGAACTAGACAGACCAAGAAAAGGAAGAACATTGCCTAAAGTACTGTCTGAAAAAGAAATATTTGCTTTGCTCAAAAGTTTAAGTAATATAAAACATAAGGCAATAGTAGGTATACTTTATTCTTCAGGCTTAAGAATGAGCGAATTAATAAATTTGCGTATATCTGACATATCTTTCGAAAAAAAGATTATTTTTGTATCACAAGCCAAAGGCAAAAAAGATAGAATAACACTATTAGCCGATAATATTATTAAGATATTAGAAACCTATATGCAAGAATACAAACCAAATTATTGGCTTTTTGAGAGTCCAAACAGAGGAAAATACAGCTCTACAAGTGTAAATAAAATATTAAAGTCGGCTGCATGTAAAGCTGGTATTAAAAAAAATGTATCGGCACATATGTTGCGGCATTCATTTGCAACACATTTGTTAGAGCAAGGGGTAGATATAAGATATATTCAAGAGTTATTAGGACATTCGTCTCCAAAAACTACACAGATTTATACATATGTTAGCAATAGTTCTCTTGCAAATCTCACAAGCCCTTTAGACAACAATACGGCATTTAACAATATGAATGAATGATAGTTGAAAAAAATAAATTAATAAGAAATAAACAACATTGTTGTTTACACAAATGTTGGGTGCAATTTCACACTTGCAACAGAGTTTGATTAATTTCTCAAGCTAAATATGAAAAAGGGGAAATGAAAAAAAGATGAATACTGATAATCTTATCAACACAAATACAATGAAAAAGATATGTTATTCTATAATTATTTGCCTTCTATCTTCTTCTCAAATACTATCTCAACCTACAAAGTTGTATTCAAAACATGAAATTGTTAAGGATATCAATTTCTTAATTGAAGACATTGAAAAAATCCATCCAGAACCTTATCATTCTGTTGAAAAGACAGATTTTTTAGAAATTATTGAGGATTTAAAGAATCAAATTCCTGATTCAATTTCAAAAATTGATGCATGGCGAAAGTTTTATCCAATATTAGCCTTACTTAAAGAAGGACACTCTTACTTCTATCCTCCTGTTGAGGAAATTGGTGATTTCCTCAGATTTCCTTACACAATAAAAATAGATAAGGCTTTAAATAATTTTATAATAAGCGGTTCACTTATTGATTCCTTACAAGCCCCTATTGGTAATAGAATTATATCAATTAATGGGATTTCAACAGACAGCTTAATCACGATATTTAAGAAAAGTACTTCTGCAGAAAATGAAGCCTTATTTATTTTTATGAATGAATTGCATTTTGATATCTCAATGTATGCTATTTTTAATTCTCCTGAATATTTTGATATTGAATATCTTCTGGGTGACAAGGTGGAAAGATACCGTTGTAGAAGCATAAATAAAATACCTGACAAAATCGTTCCAAATTTCACTTTTAGTATAATTCATGACAGTATCGGGTTAATTGATATGAACAGAATGAATTCATTACGTGATTTTAAAAAGTTTTGTAAATCAACTTTCAAATCCTTAAATAATAATAAAATATCGAATTTAATCATTGATTTCAGAGGTAATAGTGGTGGTGACTCACAAATTGGGGATGAATTAATTAAATATCTTTCAGATGTGCCATTTATTCAATATCAGAAAGCAATTGTGAAAGTAAGTTCGATTTCCAGAGAACAATTTCATTACCCTTCAGAAAAAGATACATTATTAGAATCTGAATTAGCGGGATCAACTATATACCTTATTGAACCGTATCCTGAAAAATTGAGATATTCTGGTAATATTTTTGTCTTGATTGACGGAGGAACGTTTTCAAGTGCCGGTTCAACGGTTTGGTGTATAAAACATTATAATATTGCATTTACAATTGGAAAAGAAACAGGAGGAACGGGTGTTCATTATGGATATCCAATCAAACGAAATCTTCCAAATACAGGTTTGACATATTATATTTCACATATGAAATGGTACCAAATCGGAGCAGATGAAAAGTCAATTTATGGTTTAATCCCTGATTATAAAATAGATTTGTCTATTGAAGATATTAAAAATAACAGGGATTCTGCACTTGAGTTTGCACTTGATTTAATAAAACATGGAGAATAACAACTGCACCCAACAAAAGCTCAAAAACCATAACCACCCTGCGGGATGGCAACGGTTTTTAGCTTCGGACGTTACCCTGCATTAGGAAAAACGGAACAGAATAATAAAGTATAAATATATTGTTAATTTAAATTTATAAAAATGAATAAATCTACAATTTTAACAGCATTAATAATTCTTATGGCTGTATTTACAACACAATCGCAAACAGCGATAGCTCCTGCAAGTGGAGATGGTTCAACAGGCGATCCTTATCAAATTGCCACACTAGATAATTTGTATTGGGTAACACAAAACTCAGCAGAGTGGGATAAAGACTATATTCAAACAGCCGATATTAATGCAATAACCACAAATACTTGGGATGCAGGTGCTGGGTTTTTACCTATTGGAAACAATTCTACAAATTTCACAGGTTCATATAATGGACAAGGGCATATTATTGATGGCTTATTTATTAATAGACCATCTGATAATATGGTTGGATTATTTGGTCGCAGCAATAGTTCTACTATTGATAGTTTAGGTTTAATTAATGTGGATGTTACAGGTTATGGATATATAGGTGGTTTAGTAGGAAGAAATAATAGTTCTACTGTAAGCAATTCATATAGCACAGGAACCGTTTTGGGTACAGATTATTATATAGGTGGTTTAGTAGGTGATAATTCTAATTCATCTGCCATAACTAATTCGTATAGTACAGCATCAGTTTCAGGTTATTGGGATGTAGGGGGTTTAGTGGGATATATTGATAACTCTACCATAACTAATTCTTATAGCATAGGTTTTGTTTCTACTTATGACAATACAGGAGGTTTATTAGGAAATAATAATGGTAGCTCAGGAACAATAACTAATTCATTTTGGAACACAGAAACATCGGGACAAGCAACAAGTGCTGGCGGTACAGGTTTAACCACAGCCGAAATGCACGATCAAGCCAATTATACAGCTTGGGATTTTACCAATACTTGGAAATTTGAAAACTGTATAAGCGATTATCCTGTTTTATCTTGGCAAAAACTTTCAGCTCCACTTGGTACTGGAACAATACCAGATCCATACCAAATAGCTACACTTTGCGACCTTAAATGGTTATCGGAAACCGATACAGTTTGGGACTATCAATTTATACAAACTGCAGATATTGATGCTAGTGAAACAAGTACATGGGACAATGGTGCAGGTTTTTCTCCTATTGGGAATGCAACAAATAAATTTACAGGATTATATAAAGGAGAAGGCTATATTATTGATAGCTTATTTATTGATAGACCTAATACTAATTTTGTAAGTTTGTTTGGTTACGCTGATCAAGGTCTAATAGTTAGGTTAGGTGTAATAAATGTTAATATAACAGGAAAAAGTGGAGTTGGTGGTATTGTTGGTGTAAATAATAATTCGTCTGGTATCGAACGCTCATATAGTACAGGAAATGTTGTTGGAACAAATAATTCGGTTGGTGGTATAGTTGGAAGTAATGAAAATAATTCAGTTATTGCTAATTCATATAGTCGATGTAATATTACTGTGTCAAATTCAGGAGGTGGAGGTCTTGCAGGTGTTAATTACAATAATTCAGGTATTCTTAAATCTTATAGTGCAGGTAGCGTTAGTGGAGGAACAAACTTAGGCGGCCTTATTGGTGATACAATAAATAATGGATTAATAATTAGTTCATTTTGGGATACAGAAACTTCAGGACAAACAACAAGTGCAATAGGAATAGGCAAAACGACAGCAGAAATGCAAACATTGTGCATATATATAGATGGAACAGAAGCATCTTGGGATTTTATGTTAGAAACAACAAATGGGGGTGTTGATGACTGGGGATTAAATGCAAGCGAAAACGGAGGCTATCCATTCCTATCATGGCAAGGTTTTACACATACCGAAAGTTGTTGTGGATATATTGATTTAGAAAGTCCAATACTGACAACACAAAACACAACTGTTTATCTCGATACAAATGGAAATGCAACACTTATTGCAGATAGTGTGATAACAAATACAAGCGATAACTGTGCTATCTCCGACACAACACTTAGTCAAACAATTTTTGATTGCTCAGATGTTTTAACACCTGTAAATATTGATGTAACACTTACCGATATTACAGGCAACTTTATTACAGAACAAGTAACAATTACAGTAGCAGATACAATAAATCCAACTATAACATGTATTGCAAATCAGCTTGTAACTTTAACATTTGGACAAACAGAATATACAGTTGTAGGAACAGAATTCGATCCAACAGCAAGCGATGATAATTGTAACGTAGCAAGTATCGAAAATGATTTTAATAGCACCGCAACATTAGATGCAGCAACATTACCAATTGGCATAACAACAATAACTTGGACAGTTACCGATGATAATGGAAACACAATAGATTGTAGTTTAGATGTGCAAGTTGATGCTTATGTAGGAATAAATACAATTTCAGAAAATGGTATTGAAATTTACCCAAATCCTGCGACAAATAAATTAACAATTAGTAATGTACAATTAACAATTAAAAAAATTGAGGTTTTAGATATAACAGGTAAAGTTGTTAAACAATTAACAATAAAGCAATCTAACATTTTAACAATAGAAATCAAAGATTTAAAACAAGGAGTATATTTTATAAAGCTAACAACAATCAATTCAGCCAATGTTTTACGATTTGTGAAAGAATAATAATTTAATTTTTAGAAATGCTACTCATATTAGAGTAGCATTTCTTTTTAATTGTCAGGTAAGCAAAGTAAAGATATTTATATCAAGAATAGGAATAACGCAGGGTAACAATGTGTAAAAATAATAGCCGAAATAGCTGTAAAATCAAGGCTTGTAGCCCGCTTCAGCCTTCTTGCGGTTTGACAGGTAAGTGCCACGCATTCGGCTACATATTCTTATACCAACGTTACCCAACTATAAAAAATGAAGAAACCAATAACTATAATATAATTATTTTTACTAAATATTTTAGATTTGTAAATCTAAAGGACAGAACCATAAAAATCATCATAGATTATGAAATATAAGTATAGGTGGGTTCTAAAAATTAGTTTTTTCTGTTGATTTATCGAAGACCGTAGAA
>CAYTWH010000029.1:42753-44589 GCA_964442075.1 uncultured Bacteroidales bacterium | reverse complement strand
GGCCTATTGGACCTGCCGGTGCAGATGGAGTTGACGGTGCTGTTGGACCTATTGGACCTGTCGGACCTATTGGACCCGCTGGTGCAGATGGAGTTGACGGTGCTGTTGGAGCACAAGGACCTATCGGGTTAACAGGAATACAAGGCATTCCTGGTCCTGTAGGATGTGGACTGGCAAATTATGTAGTCAAATCAAATGGCGCTTCTGCTGTTTGCAGCCAAATTTATGATAATGGTACAAATGTTGGAATTGGAATGACAACCCCATCTCAACAACTTGTTGTAAATAGGGGTGGAATTTTCAATGAAATTGGTGGCAACTATGATTTTAGAATTGAAAGTGATGCTCTTACTCATGCATTTTTTGTTGATGGGGGAACCAACCAGGTCAGTGTTAACACTCCTTTACCTGCTGCAGGAGATATGTTTACTTCAACAAATAATGCTACAAATTTGTTTGCCGTAAATGGTTACTGCGCAGCTGGATTAAATGGTGCAGGTGTTTATGGTGAAAATCTAAACAATGGTTTTGCTGTTTATGGGAGGCAAGAAGGAACCGGTATTGCTGTCCATGCTCAACAAACAGGGAGTGGTTATGGTATTCATGCATACACAACAGCTCTAACTCATGATGATGCTGTTGTTTATATTGATCAAAACGGAACAAATGCTAACTCTAGTGCAGTATGGGGTGAATCTGATGGTGAAAGGGGTGCTGTATTTTTAACAACAGCTACTACTGATAATACTATTGCAGTAAATGGTCAATATATAGGAGGAAGTTTTTGGGATGCTATTGGAGTTCTCGGATTAACAAATTCTACAGCAGGATGGGGATGTGGCGTATTTGGACAAGCAACGACAGGTGATTATGGGGTTTATGCCAGTGGAGATATGGGTTGTTCTGGAGTTAAAACATTTAGAATAGATCATCCACTTGACCCAACTAATCTGTATTTGAAACATTTTGCTTTGGAATCCCCTGAAATATTAAATGTTTATAGAGGAAATGTTATTTTGGATGTAAATGGTGAGGCAGAAGTTAAATTACCGGATTATTTTAGTGAAATAAATATTAATTTTTCATATCATTTAACTCCAATAGGCGGATTTGCTCAAATATATATAAAAGAAAAAATTAACAATAATAAATTTATTATTGCCGGTGGTAATTCAAATATGGAAGTATCATGGGTTGTATATGCAGAAAGAAATGATAAATATGTTCAAACACATCCACAGAAGAAGTTATCTGAATTACCGAAAAGACGTCATGAAATTGGTAAATATGCAGATCCAATATCTTGGGGACAACCTAAAGAACTTGGAATATTTAATTTTGAACTCAAGAAAAAAGAAACTCGTATTCCAAGCAGTGAAAGACAAAGTGAAAAAAATTTGAAATAAATTAAAGAAAAAATTGAAAAATAAAAACTTTTGGCATCAAAACAATAAAGTTTTATTTTCGTAAAATGTTATTTTAGAACTTAACGATTAATCATAAAAATGAAAAAAATGAAAAAAATAAGCAATCCAACCTACTGGGCAGGCAAACTCACAGCTCTAATAATCTGTGTAATCTTTTTATCAATTGGTAAAATTGGTGTTTCACAAAATGTAGGTATTAACCAACTTAATCCTGACCCAAGTGCAATATTAGATATAACAGCTACAGATATGGGATTATTAATTCCTAGAGTTGCCTTAAACGATGTAAATACTGCTGCACCTGTTACAACACCGGCAGAAGGCTTATTAATTTATAATGAGACAGGAACAGAGGCTCATGGTTTTTATTATTGGGATGGTAGCATGTGGATACAAGCATTAGGACCAC
>CAYTWH010000029.1:0-42653 GCA_964442075.1 uncultured Bacteroidales bacterium | reverse complement strand
AAGGACCTATCGGATTAACTGGAGCAACAGGTGCTGTTGGACCACAAGGACCTATCGGATTAACTGGAGCAACAGGTGCTGTTGGACCACAAGGACCTATTGGGTTAACCGGTGCAACAGGACCACAAGGAATACAAGGTATTCCGGGCCCTGTAGGATGTGGGCTGGCTAATTATGTTGTCAAATCAAATGGAGCTTCTGCTGTTTGCAGTCAAATTTATGATAATGGAACAAATGTCGGTATTGGAATGACAACCCCATCTCAACAACTTGTTGTAAACAGAGGTGGAATTTTTAATGAAAGTGGTGGCAATTATGATTTTAGAATTGAAAGTGATGGACAAACGGATATGTTCTTTGTTGATGCATCAACCAACAGAATTGGAATTAATACTACAGCACCTGCTGCCCCAATTCATTTTATTACAACTAACGAAGATGTATGGTTAACACAGTGGGATAATACTCATGCAAGCTTAGGAGCAGCTGGTAGATTTCAGCATACAAATGCCGGTAATGGTTCCAGGGTTTTAATGGGAGCAAGCAGTTATTCAGGAACAGCATTTGCAAGTACTGGTTTAATAGGATTATCATTAAGTACAAATAGCGGTTGTGAAGGATATGGTGCTTATGGTTCATCAAATACATATGAAGGAACAGGAGTTGTTGGGTCAAGATTTGATGATGGTGGAGCTGATTTAGGATTTGGTGGACTATTTTTAAACGACTTAGGTTATACAGGAGTTTTGCTTTCCTTATCTGATAAACGGTTAAAAAAGAATATTAAGAGCATTGAAAATGCAACTGATTTATTATTAAAACTCAAACCTGTATACTATAATTATAAAACAGAACAATATCCTAACTTTGGATTAAATGAAGAAATTGAGTTTGGCTTCATTGCTCAAGATGTTGAAGCCATTATACCAAATATTGTTAGAGATAAAAAATTTGATACTAATTCTTGTTCAGAAAAGAGTTCAGACTTCACTGAAAAAAAGAGTTCTGAATTATTTAAAACAATTAATTATATCCAATTAATCCCCATATTAACTCAAGCTATTAAAGAACAACAAGCTATTATAGAAAAATTGGAAAAAAGAATTGAAGTTTTAGAAAACAATTAATTTTAAATAATCTTTTTAAAATCATCATATAAAATGAAAAAAATAAGTATTCGTAGTAAACTCACAGTCATTCTAATCTGTGCAATCTTTTTATCGATAAGTAATATCGGTGTATCACAAAATGTAGGTATTAATCAGCTTACCCCTCATGCAAGTGCAATATTAGATATAACAGCTACTGATATGGGATTATTAATTCCAAGAGTTGATTTAGATGATGTAAATACTGCTGCACCTATTACAGCACCAGCAGAAGGTTTATTAATTTATAATGAAACAGGAACAGAGGCTCATGGTTTTTATTATTGGGATGGAAGCCAATGGGTAAAATTATTAAGTGGGGCAGGTGGAGAATGGACAGATGCAGGAGATTATGTTCACCCTAATGAGAATACTAATATTCGTGTTTATGAAGATAATGCCACTTATGGTTTCTATTATAATGGAGCTGCCGCAAGTGGTGTAGATGCTACAGGTACAACAGTTGGTGTGGTAGGTACAGTTGGAACACAATTTGGTTTTCTTGGAAGTGCCAATGTTGGTGCTTATGGATATAGTAACGATGCAACCGGAGCAGGTGTATTTGGCGATGGGGATTTAACAACAACAGGTGTTTATGGGACAACTACTGCTGCTACTGAAAGTGGAATTTATGGTTATGTAAGTCTTTCAGATGGATTTGGAGTAAGAGGTTATAATGCAAATGCAACAGGCACAGGAATTATTGGTACAGGAAATGGCATTACTGGTGCTTACCTCACAGGTGGTTCTGGTTTATCAGGTTCTAGCTCTAATGTTGGAGTTTACGGAAAAGGTGATGCAACAGCAACTTCATATGGTGTTTATGGTATTTCTGATGCAACTGACGGAGTTGGTGTTTATGGGCGTGCCGATGCTGCAACAGGATTTGGTACTTATGGATATAATGCAAATGCAAGTGGCACAGGTATTATTGGTGTTGGAAATAATATTGGTGGAAGCTACTTAACTGGCGGTACCGGTGGAGCATTTACTGGTGAAGATGGTCTTTACGCAAAGGGCGCAAATGCAACAGATGGAACAGGTGTTGTTGGTACTGGAAATAATAGTGCTTCAATATATACATTAACAAGTGGTAGTGGAGGAGCTTTCACAGCATTAGATATTGGTGTCTATGGAGTTGGTACTTCTACTACATCTGCAGGAGGTTATTTTGAAGGTGGATCTGATTATGCTTATGTTAGTATATGGTCAGGAGGAACATCTTATAAAATTAAT
This sequence comes from uncultured Bacteroidales bacterium, assembly GCA_964442075.1. Lineage (GTDB taxonomy): Bacteria > Bacteroidota > Bacteroidia > Bacteroidales > CAYTAU01 > CAYTAU01. The sequence continues at coordinate 40,269 of CAYTWH010000029.1, read as the reverse complement.
GGATCAGGGGTAGTAGCTACTATTGTAGAAGATATTAGTGGCAATAAAGTTAATATGTTTTGCCCAGAAGCTCCGGAAATTACTTTTCAGGATTATGGAACAGATAAATTAATTAATGGAAGTGCACATATAAACATTGATCCAACACTTTCTAAAAATATTTATGTTGATAAAAATTATCCTTTAAAGGTATTTATTCAATTAGAAGGAAATTGTAATGGTGTTTATGTTACTAATAAATCTGCAAATGGGTTTGATGTTGTTGAACTTAATGGAGGAACTTCAAATGTGTCATTTTCATGGTTATTGATTGCTAATAGGGCAAATGAAATTAAAACAGATAAAAATGGAAATCAAAAAACATCTAAAAATGTTGGTGTAAGATTCCCTGATTCTCCAAAGCCTATGAATAAGAAATTAACAAAAGAAAAACAGCTTGGAAAAAATAAAAACATAACAGAAAAAGAGATTCTTAACATAAAAAAAAATAATAAATTGTAAAAATGAAAATTTTAAATAAATCTCCATATAATTTGTATAACATAAAATTTAATAAAATGAAACATTTACACATGTACTCGGAAATAAGCAAGAGTAATTTAATAAATTCAAAACTTGCAATTAAATGTATTTTTACAATAATATTCCTGTTTTCGGTATTATTTGTTAATTCTCAATTAGTATATAATAACGGAGCAAGTATTTTAATTAAAAACTCTGCTTCAATTCAGGTTAATGGAAGTCTGGAGAATGACAATGTCGGCGATGTTATAAACGATGGTGACCTTAACATTAGTAATGATATTACAAATAATGCATCAATTGAAGGAGACGGAACATACAATATTTCAGGCAACTGGATTAATAACGATAGCTTTACCCCTGAATTAAGTAGTGTATTTCTTGAAGGTACAGATCAGTTTATTATGGGAACTATGTCAACCACATTTAATAATTTGGAGTTAACCGGTACAGGTATCAAAACATTACAGATAAACTCAAATCTTAGTGGTATTTTAGCATTAAACGACAGAGAGCTTGCCACTAGTGATTTTATAATGTTTGTTTTAACATCAAATGCTAATGCTATTACACGTACAACAGGTTTCGTAAGTAGCCTGAACAGTGGAAGTTTATCAAGAGCTACTTTAAATAATTCAACGTATGAGTTTCCGGTTGGTTCAAGTGTTGGTACTTTAAGATACCGACCTATTGAAATTATACCGGCTTCGGCAAATTCAAATACTTTTACAGTGCGAATGGCTAATAATGATGCAACAACTGATGGTTATGACAGAACTCAATTAGAAACAAGTATTTGCGCTGCTAATCCTGAATATTATCACAGAATAAACAGAACAACAGGAAGCGATGCAGCTGATATTTCAATATTTTATGACGAAATTGCTGATGGATTATGGCTTGGAGCAGCTCAATGGAATACAATACCATCAACATTATGGGAAGATGTAGGATTAGTAAATGTAACATCAGCAATGCCATTAAGTGATGTTACTGTGCAAAACTGGAACGATTTTACAACAGACCCGTATATTTTAACTATACAAAATCCAACTATTGATGCAATTGATACATCATTTGTAACATCATGTATTCCTCCTTATGATGGTACTATAACAATTACTGCTACCGGAACAAATTTAGAATTTTCTATTGACAGTGGCGTAACTTTTCAGACAAGCAATGTGTTTACCGGATTAGACAACGTTACCGTTTATGATATAGTTGTTATTGATATGACAACAGGATGTAGCACAATATTAGATTCTTCAATAATATTAAGTGGCATAGCAGGACCAACAATAAATAGTGTTCAAATAACAGATGTAAATTGTTATGGTGATTCAACCGGACAATTAATTATACATGCAACTGATGCAACTCAATATAGTATTGGTGGTGGTTATTTTACCGATTCTACTTTTACAGGATTAAGTGAAGGTACATACAATATAACAGTGATGGATGCAGGTAGTTGTCAGGATATTTATGTTGTTACAATAAATGAGCCTACAGAATTATTAACAAATTTTACAGACTCTGTACCTATTTTATGTTATGGCGATATTGGTTCAGTAACCGTTACTCCAAGTGGAGGAACACCGGGATATACTTACTTATGGGATGGAGGTAGTACTCTAACTGATTCTATTGCTGCAGGATTATCAATAGGAACCTACAATGTTACAGTAACTGACAATAACGGATGTACAAGTGTTGACAATATTACAATAAGTGAACCTACAGAATTATTAACAAGTTTCACTGACTCTACATCAATTTTGTGTTATGGTAATACTGGCTCGGTTACTGTTACTCCAAGTGGTGGAACACCGGGATATACTTACTTTTGGGATGGAGGAAGTACCCCAACAGACTCTATTGCTACGGGATTATTGGCAGGAACATACAATGTTACTGTTACCGATAACAACGGATGTATAAATATTGACAATATTACATTAAATGAACCTGATTCATTAAATTTAAATATTAATACATTTACTAATTCAACTTGTGGAGGATCTGATGGTATGGCTACAGTTACCGTAACAGGAGGAACCTTCCCTTACAATTATTTATGGAACGATCTGCTTGCAACTACCGACTCGTCTGTTACAGGCTTGAGTGCCGGCACTTACACAGTGTATGTAAATGATGATAACGGATGTAATGATTCATTATCTATTTTCATTGATGATCAGGGTGGAGGAACTATTTCTATAGATTATGTTAATGACGTATTATGTTATGAGGATAATGATGGTGCAATTATAGTTACAATATCAAGCGGAACACCCGATTTCACATTCTATTGGTCAACAAACGATACGGTAATAACAAGCTCATATTCTGACACTTTAGCACATCTTGTTGCAGGAGATTATACTGTTACAATAGAAGATGCAAATGGTTGTCAATCTGATACTATTATAACTGTAGCAGGACCAACAGCCCCACTTACAGCACTATATACTGTATTTGATGTTTCATGTTATGGCTTGAGTGATGGTGAAATACATATGAATACAACAGGTGGAACACCAGGATATACATATTTATGGGCGCCAAGTGGTGGTACTGAAAATAACAATATTTATTCTGGTTTACCTGCAGTAACCTTTGCTGTTACTGTTACAGATGCAAACGGTTGTTCAACAATAATACCCAAAATTGATGTAGGAGAACCTACTGAATTAGAAATAACAAATATAGCTGATTTTTCACCGGCATGTTATGGAGATACTACAGGAAATATTGAAGTTACTGTAGAAGGAGGTACAGAACCATACAGTTATGCATGGTATAATGCAAACTGGTCAAACATAGTTACAGATTCTGTGTTAAATAACGTTACAGCAGGCAACTATAGCCTTACAGTTACAGATGCACATTCGTGCACTGTAGATAGTGTTGCAACTATTTATGACCCTACAGAAATAATTGTAGTAATAACAGATACAATAGAAGCAGATTATACAGGAAGTATAGAATTAACTGTCTCCGGCGGAAGTCCACCTTACACTTTTGTCTGGTCAAATGGAGCAGACACAAAAGATATTTTTGGATTAGGATCTGGTATGTATATAGTAACAATTACAGATGGTAATTTATGCGAAATAATAGACAGCGTTGAAATAATTATACCATTAATTATCCCAACATTATTTACACCTAATGAAGATGGTTATAATGATGAATGGAGAATTACCAATATAGGTGACTATGATGATATAACAATAGAGATTTTCAACCGATGGGGAGATGTGATGTTTACTTATTGTGGCAGTGGAAAAGGATATTATGATTCTCCATGGGATGGGAAATATAATGGTAATCCACTACCAATGAGTTCTTTTGTGTATGTTATTGACCTTAAAAATGATACAGACCCTTATACCGGAGTAGTATCAATAAAATATTAAATATTATAATATACGGTAAATTTTAATAAAATAAAATTATATTTGTAAAATCTAAAAACAAGTAAACATGAAAAAAATTTTAATTGTAAGTACAATATTATTGACAATAATGTCATTTTCAAAAGCTCAACAAATGCCTTTATATAGTCAGTATATGATGAATGGCTTTTTGCTAAATCCCGCTATGGCAGGTAATGTAGATTACATTCCTTTGCGATTAACAGTACGCCAGCAATGGGTAGGAATAACTGATGCTCCGTCAACACAAGCAATAAGTGGTCATTATTTGTTCAATAATAAAAAAATGGGACTGGGAGGTTATATTTATAACGATATGTTTGGCCCAATAAGACAAACAGGAATACAAGCGTGCTACTCTTACCATTTACAAATGGGAACAAATAATAAACTGGCTTTGGGAATTGCTTTCAAGGCATTTCAATTTGAATATGATGAAACAGCATTAACCGTTATAGATGAAAATGACCCAGTTGTTCAAAATGCAAAAGAAAGCACATTTATACCAGATGCTGACCTTGGTATATATTTTTATGACGACGAACATAGATATTTTGCCGGTTTTGCTGCGACACAACTTATTGAGTTAGATATAAAATTAGATGAAAGCAATAAGAACAGCATGGTTCGTCACTATTATCTAACCGGTGGTTATAAATTTAAAATTAGTGAAGAATTTGATGTTGAACCTTCAATACTTGTCAAAGGAACCGAAAAAACACCATTTCAGCTTGACTTTAATGCAAAAGGCTATTACAAGAAAAATTACTGGTTAGGTGTTTCATATCGTTCTTCAAAAGATATTGTAGCAATTATTGGTATAAAGGTTGATAAATATTATATTGGTTATTCATTTGATTATCCATTCAGTAATATCAATAATTACTCAAGTGGCTCACACGAAATAATGATTGGTTTTAATATTGGCGAAGGTGCAAATACAGGATCAAGCTTATTGTAAAAATTCAAATAAATTTATAAATATTGAAAACCCTTGCATGTTGCGAGGGTTTTTTTTATTCATATTTTAAAACCTTGCCTGATGATAATAGTTTGACAGAAATTTCTTCCGTATCTCCTTTATAATAAATATTACCGCTACCCATCAAATCTCCTGATAATTTTTTTGTGCAATTTACAAAAAAGTCACCGGTAGAAATATGTAAAATTTCAACCTCATCAGCCATTAAATTTTCAGTTCGAATAAAGCCTGTTCCATGACAATATAAATAATTTTTATTTGTCTTACCTTTAATTATATAATCACCAGTACCTGCATGAATTGTTAAAGCAGAATAATTACAATCAATAATTACATCTATAGTTGCAATACTGGCAAGAACATCAACATGAAATGAATCTGTTTTTATTGTGTCAATTGAAAATAAGTTACTTTCAACATTAAGGCTAATCGTTTTAATTTCCGGAGAATACACATAAACATTAATGTCTTTATATTTCCTTGACCAACTACATTTATTTTTATTATCTAACTTCAAACAAGCATTTTCTACTTTAGCTTCAATCAATTCATTTAAATTTTCACTGCCATCAATTATAACCCTATAAACAGAATCTTGCTTAATATAAACATTAAAATAATCATTTACTTCAATGTTTTCAAATGCTTCCAGTAGTCTTGTTTCTTCAATATCATTACCACTACCCTTAAAACAATCCCATCTGTTTTCTTTTTTACATGAGTAAATTAAAAAAATCAAAAAAACAATCCACAATAGTTTTATTCTAATGTTCATAATAACAAAAGTAATATTTTTTAATGTTAATAATTTATTCAAAAACTCAATTATTTAATAATCTGAATATTTTAACTTTGTAAAAATTTATTTTTTAATGGCTAAAAAGAAAAAAATAGCATTTATTATTAAAATAATTATTTCATTTATAATAATATCTTTAATTATTACTGCCTTTACTTTTTATAATTATTATCAAAAAGTATACAATCCCAATGTTAATTTAAATAAAAAACAATCCGTTTACTTTTTTATTCCAACCGGCTCTGACTTAAACGACGTAATTAATTTATTATATTCTGAAAATTACATTATTGATAGAGCTTCATTTGAATGGGTTGCCGAAAAAAAAAATTATGGTTCACATATTAATCCGGGACGATATTTGATAAAAAATGGAATAAATAATAATAAACTGTTAAACCTGTTAAGATCTGGGAAACAAGATCCGGTTAAAGTTACTTTTAATACAATTCGTAATATTGAACAACTTGCAGGAAAAGTCACCAAAAATATTGAATGTGATTCTGTTGAAGTAATAACTTTTCTTACTGATAAGGAATTTATATCAAAATATGGTTTTAATTCAACCACCATTATTACGATGTTTATACCAAACACTTATGAATTCTACTGGAATACTTCTGCAGAACAATTTATAATAAGAATGGCTGATGAATATAAAAACTTTTGGACAAATGAACGAAAAAATAAAGCCAATAAACTTGGTTTATCTCAATCTGAAACCAGCACTTTAGCTTCAATTGTACAGGAAGAAACAATAAAAAATGACGAAAAACCAACCGTAGCAGGAGTTTATATTAACAGGCTGAAAAAAAATATGCCACTTCAAGCAGACCCAACAATTAAATTTGCATTAGGTGATTTTACTATAAGAAGAGTATTAAAAAAACATCTGAAAATTGATTCTCCATATAATACATACAAATACACAGGCTTACCTCCTGGCCCAATTTGCTTGCCTTCTATTTCATCAATTGATGCTGTTTTGAATTACGAAGATCATAATTATATATTCTTTTGTGCTAAAGAAGATTTTTCAGGATATCATAATTTTGCTAAAACATTATCTCAGCATAATATTAATGCGAGAAGATATCAGCAAGAATTAAATAAACGAAAAATAATGAAATAAAAACATTACTATGAATATTAAATTTGGAACAGACGGCTGGAGAGCTGTTATTGCTAAAGATTTTACAGTAGAAAATGTTGCAAAAGTAACAAGTGCTGTATCAAAATGGCTGTTAAATAAACACTCATCTCCCTCTGTGCTTATTGGTTATGACTGTAGATTTGGAGGGGAATTATTTGCAGAAACAGTTGCAAAAGTACTTGCTGTTAACGAAATAAAAGTATTTATATCAAAATCTTTTGTTTCCACACCTATGTTATCTCTTGGTGTTTTAAAAACAAAAGCGAATTTTGGTATTGTTATTACTGCAAGCCATAATCCTCCGAGTGATAACGGATATAAATTAAAAGGACATTATGGAGGACCTTTACTCGAAAACGAAGTGAAGGAAATAGAAGCAATGATTCCTGAAGAAAATGAAATTTTAATAGATTCTGTTAATTGGAATGAATTAGTTAGCAGTAAAAAGGTGGTATATGTCGATTTGGAAACATTGTATATAAATCATGTAACAGAACATTTTGATATTAAAAAAATTCAAAACTCAAAATTTAACTTTGCTTTTGATGCAATGTATGGCTCCGGTCAAAATGTGATTAAAAGATTATTCTCAAATGTAAAAAACATACATTGTGAACTAAATCCTACTTTTAAAGGAATTGCACCAGAACCACTACATAAAAATTTACAGGAATTTTCTAAGCTAATAGAAAGATCAAATAAAATTGACTGTGGACTGGCTGTTGATGGCGATGCAGATAGAATTGCCATGTATGATTCTAAAGGGAATTATATTGACTCACACCATATTATTTTAATTATTATCCATTATTTATCTGCATATAAAAAACTAAAAGGCAAAGTTGTAACAGGATTTTCATCAACCGTAAAAATTGAAAAACTTGCATCACATTATGGACTAGAAGTTGAAAGAGTAAAAATAGGGTTTAAGGATATTTGTAAAATAATGCTTACGGAAGATGTATTGGTTGGTGGCGAAGAATCAGGAGGCATAGCCATAAATTCCCATATGCCTGAAAGAGACGGCATTTGGATGGGGTTAATTATTTGGCAATTTATGGTTGAAACAGGAAAATCTTTAAGTAAAATTATTCAGGAAATTTATAAAATTACAGGTGAATTTGCTTTTGAAAGAATTGATCTAAAAATAGACGAACATACTAAAAAAGTAATTATTGAAAAATGTAAAAATGGGGAATTTAAATCCTTTGGAAAATTTAAAGTTAAAAAAACCGATAACCTTGATGGATTCAAATACTATTTTAGTAAAAATGAGTGGCTAATGATTAGGCCATCAGGCACTGAACCCGTTTTAAGAATATATTCTGAAGCAAAAACAAAAGATATAGTCAATGAAATTTTACAAAACTGTAAAAATACTATATTTAAAACATAGAATAGTTAATAAAAGTCGTAATCAAACAACTCTAAATTCCTTTTCAATTTTTTATAAATTAATTTTGAGAATAATTGATGTCCAAATACCAAAATTGTCATTTTATTTACACGAACGTAAGATATTCATTGACAAACACCCTGAAACTCCATACTAAAAAAGCAACCTTTTTTTACTTGATTCGTCTACTATATGTAATATAGTAGATATGCTAAACTTAATTAAAATTTATAACCACATGAAAAAACTAAACCTATTATTAGTATTTGTAATGCTTTTCACAATAACACATGCACAAAAATTTACTTTTATAAATATTGATGTTCAAGATAAGGTTAAAACTGTAAAATTTGCATTAATAGGTTTTACAGATGATGTTCATAAAAAGAAAGTTTATGAACTATTAAAGGCAGATGAAAATATAAGTAATCTTTTAATTGATAAGAATAATTTTTGCTCTGCAATTGTAAAGAATAATATTGGTGCTGATTACATATATGATATAATTTCTCCTTATGGAATTAGGTATAGTTCAGATACAGTTATTGAAAAAAATATTAAACAGGAAAACTTGCCTCTACATTATCCAAGAATGACAAAAGATGTTGGAAAAGAATATGACGAAGAGTCTTTCCTCAAATCTTTAGAATTTTGGAAACAAAATTATCCAAATGAGTGGGAAGAATATCAAAAGAATCAAAGTAAAAATAAATAAAATATTATAAAAGCCAATCTTATGAAAAACAAATTTCTTTTAATTGTTGTTGTTTTAAGCTTTATAACTCAATTATTAATTGCTCAAAATTATAATATTGATGCTGTAGCTGGCACAACTATAAACGATTGTAGCTTGACCCTATATGATAGTGGTGGGAATGGTGGTGACTATAGTATAAGTGAAGACTACACAGTTACTATTTGTTCTGGTACAGCAGAGGGGATATTACTTGATTTTATAACATTTAATACAGAATCAGGATTTGATTATCTTTATGTATATGATGGACCAAATACAGGTTCACCTCAGGTAGCAGGGAGTCCATTTAATGGAACAACTATTCCCGGAAATATAACATCATCCGGCACTTGTATAACAATTCAATTTACTTCTGACGGAAGTGTAGTATATCCTGGATTTCAGATTAATACTTCTTGCGTAGTCTTAGCTGCTCCAACTTGTTCTGATGGAATACAAAACCAAGGAGAAGCAGGAGTTGATTGCGGTGGACCATGCCCAGCATGTACTTTTTTCCCAATTGATGCTGGAGATCAGACTTTATGTTCAGGTACTTTTACTGATCCTGGCGGAGTAGCGGGTCAATATGGTAATAATGATTTATATACCGCAACATTTTGTTCTGATAATGGAGATGATATTATTTTCACTTTTAATTTTTTTGATAGTGAAGCTACTTTAGATCATTTATTAATATATAATGGCCCTAATACTGGCTCACCCCTCCTTTTAGATGTAAGTGGACATGCTGTTACAGTTCCATTTACAGTAGGTTCTTCAAATGCATCAGATTGTTTAACTTTTGTTTGGGACTCGGATGGTTCAATAACATATGATGGTTGGTTAGCAACAATAAGTTGTGGAGTTATGCCAACATGTTCTGATGGAATTCAAAATCAAGGCGAAACCGGAATTGATTGTGGAGGTCCGTGTTCTCCGTGTCCAGTTTCTACTTGCTCAGGAACTTTTTATGATACTGGTGGAGCTGGCGGCCAATATGCGAACAGCGAAGATTATGAGGTATTGTATTGTTCAGACAATGGAGATGATTTAATTTTCACTTTTAATTTCTTTGATAGTGAAGCTGTAGATCACTTATATATATATAATGGTACGGATGCAACTGCTCCACTTCTTTTGGATTTAAGTGGTCATGCTGTTGTTACACCCTTTAATGTTGGTTCAACAAATGCATCTGATTGCTTATTTTTTGTATGGCATTCTGATGGTTCAATAGTTTATGATGGTTGGGAAGCATTCATAAGTTGTGGTATTATGCCAACTTGTACTGATGGAATTCAAAATCAAGGTGAACAAGGAATTGATTGTGGTGGACCATGTACTCCTTGTGTTACATATGTAGACGCATGTAATGGAACCTTTTATGACACAGGAGGTAATGGTGGTGATTATGGTAGTAGTGAGGGTTATATTTGGACATATTGTCCGGATGTACCGGGTATGATTATACAAATGGACTTTACGCAATGGGATGTAGAGCCAGGAAATAATGATGACCAATTAATTGTATATGATGGAGATGATATTACTGACCCTCAATTATATTTTGCAGATGGTTTAAATTCCGGTATTGGCATGGTTCAAGCATCTCAAACTAATCCTTCTGGTTGCTTAACATTTATGTGGATTTCTGACAATGATGCTTTAGTTGGTTCTGGTTGGCTAGCTGCTATAAACTGTACTTATCCTTGTCAATTAATTCAGTTAGTATGGGATGGAAGCACTCCGGTTGATAATGCAAACTTTATTGATATTTGTCAAGGAGATAATGTTACATTTAATGCTCATGGCTCATATCCAGAAAATAATACTTCATATTTTCAGTCAGATGCTCAATCAACTTTTACATGGATATTTGGAGATGGAACTGAACAATCTGGAGTAGGTTTAACTACTGTTAATCATACTTATCCTAACGAAGGAGGTTATAATGTTGATTTGATTATAACTGACCAAGAAGGTTGTATTAGTACAAATGCTCTTGATATAAAAGTAAGAGTATCAATGACTCCAATATTTGCTGGTACAAATACAAATGATAATACATTATGTCTTGGCGAATGCGCAAATTTAACAGGTGTTGTAAACCCCGTTACATTTATTATGCCAACTGGTCAAGTTTTAGCAGATACTACTTTCTTACCTGATGGTAGTGGAGTGACTTATACTACCGATTTAACTTTTACAAATTTCACTCCAGGACAAACTTTAATACAACCTTCAGATTTATTGGAGATTTGTATTGATATTGAACATTCATATATTGGAGACTTAATTGTTTGGATTGAATGTCCTGATGGTTCAACAACAGAATTATTTGATGGAAATAACGCATCACCTTTAAACCAATATTTGGGAGCACCTTTAGGGGGTGCATCACATGATCTATTTGATAATGCACCACTAACAGACCCTTCCGTGAATCTTCCTGGTGTTCCTTGGACATATTGTTTTGACATGACTGCAGGTGGGCTAATAACAGGCACTGCTACACTAGCGAATGTTGGAGTTCCTTCCGGAAGTTATACCCCTTCAGGAACATGGGCAGATTTAATTGGTTGTCCTTTAAATGGAACCTGGACAATTCACATAACTGATGATGTAGGTCAGGACAATGGTTGGATATATGGTTGGGGCATGAATTTTAACCCAGCAATTTATCCCCCTTTATGGAGTTTTACAAATACTTATCCAATTGAATCATGGTCTGGTAATGGAGTAGGTGTAGGAAACCCAACAACTGCTTGCCCAATAACAATAGGGAATCAAGATTATATTTATTCTGTAACAGATGATTTTGGTTGTACTTATGATACTACGATTTCAATAATGGTTACAGGTGTTACTGTTACAACAACATCAGCTGACCCAACTTGTGGTTTATGCAATGGAACAGCATCTGTTACTAGTAATACTGGTGGTACAGCTCCGTATACTTACTTATGGTCAAATGGTGCAACAACTCAAAGTCTTTCAAACCTATGTGCTGGGACTTATGATGTAACTGTAACTGACAACAACGGATGCGAAGGATATGGTTCAGAAACTATTTCATCACCACCTGCTATGATATTAAATTTAGTTGTTACAGACGCAGCTTGTGGAGCAAATAATGGTTCTATTGTTGTTAATATTACAAATGGTAATCCAAATTATGATATTGATTGGACTGGTGGTAGTACAAATAATCAACCTTCAGGATATACAATTACTCCTCTAGCTCCTGGAAATTATAATGTAACTGTTACTGATGGTGACGGATGTACTGTCACTGGTTCAGTAACAATTATAGATGTAGGAAACGTTACTGCTGGCTTTGTTTATAATGGGAATCAGTGTTTAACAGGTAATTCATTTGATTTTACAAATACTGGTTCAACTGGTGGAGCCGAAACCTATGATTGGGTATTTACAGGAGGTACACCTGGAACTTCTACACTAGAAAACCCTACAGGAATTACTTGGTCTGCTCCTGGAACATATGCTGTAACACAAACAATTACTGCAGGTTCATGTACAGATTTTATAACAATTAATATAACTGTTTATCCAGAACCAACAGGAACTTTTAATATAACAGAACCAAGTTGTAGTGGAGTTTGTGATGGTCAAGCACAAACTATACCAGCCAATGGTAGCGCTCCTTATTCATATCAATGGGATGCTGCAGCAGGAGGTGGAACAAACATAACCGCAACTGGCTTATGTGATGGAAGCTATACTGTTACAATTACTGATGCTAATCTCTGTACTGGTACAGCTATTGCAATATTAACAGAACCATTGCCTATAGATTTAACAGCAACTCGTACAGATATCCTTTGTAGTGGAGAATGTACAGGAATTGCTAATGTAATTGTCAACTCAGGAGGTACACCCGTATTCACATATAACTGGGGAGCAGGAACAACTCCAACAAACCCAACAACTGGTGGATTATGTGCAGGAACTTATACCGTTACTGTTACAGATGCAAATAACTGTACTGCTACAGCAAGTGTTGTAATATCTGAGCCTGCAAATCCATTAGCCTTAATTATAAGCGGAAATGATCCGCTATGTAATGGAGATTGCAACGGAAATGCCACTGTTGTTGCAAGCGATGGAACTCCCGGTTATACATATTTATGGAATGATCCTGCTCCTGCTCAAACTACAGTCACAGCTACAGGATTATGTGATGGATTTTATACTGTAACTGTTACCGATAATAATGGATGTACTGAAACCGCTAATATAACATTAACTGAACCCACTTTGTTAACTGTCAATGTTACTGGCTCTAATATAAGCTGTGGTGGCGCATGTGATGGAACTGTTGCAGCTAATCCTGGAGGAGGTTCTCCTGGTTACACTTATGCATGGGACAATGGTGCAGGAACTGGTTCATCAGCAAACAGTTTATGTGCGAATACTTATACGGTTACAGTAACTGATAACAATGGTTGTACTGTTACAGGGTCATATACTGTTATTGTAAATCCTGCTGTGACGGCTTCTGCTACTGGAAACGATGTTTCCTGTAATGGAGTTTGTGATGGAGACGCTACTGTGACCCCTGGCGGAGGAACTGGTGCTGGGACATATACATACTTATGGAGTGATGGACAAACAACTCTTACTGCAACAGGATTATGTGATGGTGCATACACTGTTACTGTTACTGATGGTGATGGATGTACTGCAACTGCAAATATTACTATAAATGAAAATCCTGCTGTTACTGCCAGTGTTACCGGAAATGATGTTTCTTGTAACGGAGTTTGTGATGGCGATGCGACCGTTACACCCGGTGGTGGAACAGGTGCAGGAACATATACATACTTATGGAGTAATGGGCAAACAACTGTGACAGCTACTGCTCTATGTGATGGAGCCTATACTGTTACTGTTACTGATGGTGACGGTTGTACAGCTATAGCAAATGTTACTATAAATGAAAATCCTCTTGTTACGGCTTCTGCTACTGGAAATGATGTTTCTTGTAATGGTGTATGTGATGGTGATGCGACTGTGACACCTGGTGGTGGAACAGGTGCAGGAACATATACATACTTATGGAGTAATGGGCAAACAACTGTGACAGCTACTGCTCTATGTGATGGAGCCTATACTGTTACTGTTACTGATGGTGACGGTTGTACAGCTATAGCAAATGTTACTATAAATGAAAATCCTCTTGTTACGGCTTCTGCTACTGGAAATGATGTTTCTTGTAATGGAGTATGTGATGGGGATGCTACTGTGACACCGGGTGGTGGTACTGGTGCTGGAACTTATACATACCTATGGAGCGATGGGCAAACAACTGTTACTGCAACTGGATTATGTGATGGTGCATATACGGTTACCGTTACTGATGGTGACGGATGTACAGCTACAGCAAATGTTACCATAAATGAAAATCCTGCTGTTACTGCTTCTGCTACAGGAAATGATGTTTCTTGTAATGGAGTATGTGATGGAGATGCTACAGTAACACCAGGTGGTGGAACTGGTGCAGGAACATATACATACTTATGGAGTGATGGACAAACAACTGTTACTGCAACAGGATTATGTGATGGTGCATATACGGTTACTGTTACTGACGGTGACGGATGTACTGCTACTGCTAATATTACTATAAATGAAAACCCTGCTGTTACCGCTTCTGCTACAGGAAATGATGTTTCCTGTAACGGAGTGTGTGATGGGGATGCTACTGTTACACCTGGTGGTGGAACAGGTGCCGGGACATACTCGTATCTTTGGAGTAATGGACAAACTACTCAATTAGCTAGTGCTCTTTGTGCTGGGGCATATACTGTCACTGTTACCGATGGTGATGGGTGTACTGCTACTGCAAATATTACAATAAATGAAAATCCAACAGTTACTGCTAGTGCTACTGGAAATGATGTTTCTTGTAATGGAGTATGTGATGGGGATGCTACTGTGACACCTGGCGGTGGAACAGGTGCAGGAACATATACATATTTATGGAGTGATGGACAAACTACTGTTACTGCAACTGGATTATGTGATGGAGCATACACTGTTACTGTTACTGATGGTGATGGTTGTACAGCTATAGCAAATGTTACTATAAATGAAAATCCTCTTGTTACGGCTTCTGCTACTGGAAATGATGTTTCTTGTAATGGAGTATGTGATGGGGATGCTACTGTGACACCGGGTGGTGGTACTGGTGCTGGAACTTATACATACCTATGGAGCGATGGACAAACTACTGTTACCGCAACTGGATTATGTGATGGTGCATATACTGTCACTGTTACTGATGGAGATGGATGTACTGCTACTGCAAATATTACCATAAATGAAAATCCTGCTGTTACTGCTTCTGCTACAGGGAATGATGTTTCTTGTAATGGAGTTTGTGATGGGGATGCTACTGTTACACCTGGTGGTGGAACAGGTGCTGGGACATACTCGTATCTTTGGAGTGATGGACAAACTACTATTACTGCAACTGGATTATGTGATGGTGCATATACTGTTACTGTTACTGATGGTGACGGATGTACAGCAACAGCTAATATAACTATAAATGAAAATCCTGCTGTTACTGCTAGTACAACTGGAAATGATGCAAGTTGTAATGGAATATGTGATGGGGATGCTACTGTAACACCCGGTGGTGGTACTGGTGCAGGAACATACACATTCCAATGGGATGATCCCGGATTTAACACAACTGTTACAATAAATTCACTTTGCGCAGGAACATACAATGTAACTGTAACTGATGCAAATGGATGTACCGCTACAGATTTATTTGTTGTTAATGAACCTGCAGCAATGGTTTTAACTCCTTCAACTATTGATGCTGTTTGTGGGACACCGAGTGGTACTGCATCAGTATCTGTTTCAGGTGGTACTCCAGTTTATACATATGATTGGGATCCTAACGGATTTACTGGTGATGGCACTGACACATATTCTGATTTACCTTCTGGTAATTATTCAGTAACTGTGACAGACGCAAACCTATGTACTGAAGTATTGTCAATAAGCGTAAATGATGCAGGCTCACCTGTAGTTACTATTTCAGCAAGTACAAATGTTTCTTGTAATGGAGTGTGTGATGGAACAGCAGAAGCCACAATAACATTAACTTCTACTTCACCTTATAATTATGTTTGGTCAAATGGTTCATCTACATTAGGAACAACTAATTTAACTGATAATGTATCAGCTTTATGTGCTGGAAATATTACTGTTACTGTTACTGATGCTTTAGGCTGTAATGCTACTGCTACAATTAATATAACAGAAAATCCAATTTTAAATGCTACAATTACAGCAAGCACAGATGTTTCTTGTAATGGAGTTTGTGACGGTGATGCCACTGTCTCTGTTAGTGGTGGTACTGGAGCAGGAACCTATACATATTTATGGAGTAATGGTCAAACAACTGCTACAGCTACAGCATTGTGCGCAGGAGTTCATACTGTAACTGTCACAGATGGAAATGGATGTATTGCTATTGATAATGTTACAATTAATGAAAATCCTGCTGTTACCGCTAGTGCTACCGGAAATGATGTTTCTTGTAATGCTGCTTGTGATGGGGATGCAACAGTTATGCCTGGCGGTGGAACAGGAGCAGGAACTTATACTTATCTATGGAGCAATGGACAAACAACCGTTACCGCTACTGCTTTATGTGCAGGGGCTTATACTGTTACTGTTACCGATGGTGATGGTTGTACTGCAACTGCGAATATTACTATTAATGAAAATCCTGTAGTTACTGCTAGTACTACTGGAAATGATGTTTCTTGTAATGCTGCTTGTGACGGGGGTGCAACTGTGACACCTGGTGGCGGAACAGGTGCTGGGACATATACTTATCTATGGAGTGATGGACAAACAACTGTTACTGCAACAGGATTATGTGCAGCAGCTTATACTGTTACTGTTACTGATGGAGATGGATGTACTGCTACTGCAAATGTTACTATAAATGAAAATCCTGCTGTTACAGCTAGTGCTACAGGGAATGATGTTTCTTGTAATGGAGTATGTGATGGTGATGCTACTGTGACACCTGGTGGCGGAACAGGTGCTGGGACATATACTTATTTATGGAGTGATGGACAAACAACTGTTACTGCAACAGGATTATGTGCAGCAGCTTATACTGTTACTGTTACTGATGGAGATGGATGTACTGCTACTGCAAATGTTACTATAAATGAAAATCCTGCTGTTACAGCTAGTGCTGCAGGTAATGATGTTTCTTGTAATGCTGCTTGTGATGGGGATGCGACTGTGACACCTGGAGGTGGAACAGGAGCAGGAACATATACTTATCTCTGGAATGATGGTCAAACTACTCAATTAGCAAGTGCTCTTTGTGCAGGTGCATATACTGTTACTGTCACTGATGGTGATGGATGTACAGCAACTGCGAATATTACTATTAATGAAAATCCTGTAGTGACTGCTAGTGCTACCGGAAATGATGTGTCTTGTAATGCTGCTTGTGATGGGGATGCTACAGTTACGCCTGGAGGTGGAACAGGAGCAGGAACTTATACTTATCTATGGAGTGACGGACAAACTACAGTCACTGCAATCGCATTATGTGCAGGCGCATATACAGTTACTGTTACTGATGGTGATGGATGTACAGCAACTGCGAATATTACTATTAATGAAAATCCTGTTGTTACTGCTAGTGCTACCGGAAATGATGTGTCTTGTAATGCTGCTTGTGATGGAGATGTAACAGTAACACCTGGTGGTGGAACTGGTGCAGGAACTTATACATATTTATGGAGTGATGGTCAAACAACTGTTACTGCAAATGCTTTATGTGCTGGAGCTTTCACTGTTACTGTTACTGATGGTGACGGATGTACTGCGACTGCTACTATTACTATTAATGAAAATCCTGTTGTTACTGCTATTGCTACTGGGAATGATGTAATATGTAATGGTGCATGTGATGGGGATGCCACAGTTACCGCTGGAGGTGGAACAGGAGCAGGAACTTATACATATTTGTGGAGTGATGGTCAAACAACTCAAATGGCAAGTGCTTTATGCGCAGGGGCATATACAGTAACTGTTACAGATGGTGATGGGTGTACAGCTACTGTAAATGTTACAATAAATGAATTTCCAGCAGTTACTGCAACAATAACAGGTTTTACTGATGTAAGTATAGCAGGACTTTGTGATGGAGATGCAACTGTTCTTGCAGGTGGAGGTACTGGAGCTGGAACATATACATATTTATGGGATGATCCGGGAGCACAATCAACAACAACTGCTACAGGATTATGTGCAGGTACATTCACAGTTACAGTAACTGACGCTAACGGTTGTACTGCTACTGCTACTATTACTATAAACGAACCTAACGCCTTAATTGTTGTTTCAAGCACAATTAATGCAACTTGTTATGGTGTTTGTGATGGTAGTGCTATGGTTAATGTACTAGGTGGAGTTGTTCCTTATACTTTTATATGGGATGATCCATTAACACAAACAGATTCAATAGCAACCGGACTTTGTGCTGGAAGCTATAATGTTACAATAACTGATGATAATGGAGCTCAAAATATTACTAATGTTTCTATAACAGAACCAACTTTAGTTATAGCAGATATTACTGATTCAACATATGTATATTGTAATGGACTATGTGATGGTAATGCAACTGTAACTGCATCTGGTGGTACAGTATTAGGAGCATATTCATATCTATGGGATGATCCTGGAGCTCAAACAACGCCAACTGCTAGTGGACTATGCGCTGGAACATATACTGTTACAGTAACAGACGATAATGGATGTACTGCAATTGCAACAATTGTAATAACAGAACCAACTTTATTATTAGCCTCTATTACAGCAAATAACGATGCCTTATGTAATGGAGCTTGTGATGGTAATGCAACTGTTACTGCTACAGACGGTACTCCTTCATATACTTATTTGTGGAACGACACTTATGCACAAAACTCACTAATGGCAGATTCTTTATGTGCAGGAAATTATATTGTAACTGTAACAGATGCAAATGGATGTACTGCAACAGCTCCAGTAACAATTGGGGAACCTACTTTATTAGTAGCAGTAACTTCTGTTACTGATGCACATTGTGGACTTCCTGATGGTGATGCTACTGTTAGTGCAAGTGGAGGAACAATTGTATACACTTATATATGGGATGATTTATTAGCACAAACAACTCAAATGGCAGATACTTTAACTACAGGCTTATACTCTGTTACTGTTACTGACGGAAATGGATGTACAGTAGTTGCAACGGCAAATGTTGGAGATTTATCTGGTGTTACTGCAAATATTATTAATCAAAATAATGTAAGCTGTAATGGTGTCTGTGATGCTGATGCTACAGTTCAAGGAAATGGAGGTAATCCTCCATATACATATTTATGGGATGATCCAGGTACACAAATAGATTCAATGGCAACTGGACTTTGTGCTGGCACATTTAATGTAACAGTAACCGACTTAAATGGCTGTTTTTCTGTTGCCTCAGTTGTTATTACAGAGCCCATTGTTCTTACAGCAAGTATTTCTTCTAGTAATAATGTAAATTGTAATAGTGGAAATGATGGTAATGCAAGTGTAACTCCATCTGGTGGAACATCACCATACACATATTTATGGGATGGTGGAGCTACTCCTCTCGATTCAACAAATACAGGGCTTATAGCAGGAACTTTTAATGTAACTGTAACTGATATTAATGGTTGTACAGCAACAACATCTATTGTTATAACAGAGCCAACTCCAATAATTTTAACTATGAGTGGAAATGATGAAAATTGTTTACAAGCTAATGGATGGGCAACTGTTTCTGCAACGGGTGGTACTGTAGCTACAGATTATACTTATTTATGGGATGGAGGAACAAACCCCGCAACAGATTCAATTACAAATCTTAGTGCTGGAACATATAATGTCATTGTTACTGATGATAATGGCTGTACTGCTACTGACTTCCAAATTATAAATAACATTCTACCTGGAACAGCTATTATCTCTTCATTTACAGATGTATCATGTAATGGACTTTGTGATGGAGATGCAACTGTTTCTATTGGAGGAGGAGTTCCTCCTTATACATATTTATGGGATGATTCAGGAGCACAAACAACAACAACTGCAACAAATCTTTGTGCAGGTATATATAATGTTGCAGTAACAGATTCAAATAATTGTGTTGTATCTACAAGTGTAACAATATCTGAACCTGCTGTACTTAGTAACTTTTTAACTTTCACAAATATTGTATGCTTTGGAGATTGTAATGGTTCAGTTACTGCAAATGTATCAGGCGGAACATTGCCGTACAGTTATCAATGGGATGATCCATTGTTAACAATTGATTCTACAGTAAACAATCTATGTAGTGGTACTTATAATGTTACAATAACCGATTTTAATGCTTGCACATTAACAGAAAGTGTCACATTAGCTGATCCTAATCAAATGACAATTAGCTTGGATAGTATTGTTAGTGCTAGTTGTGGTCAACCAGATGGATCGATTTATATAACAATTATTAATGGTAATGCTCCATTTACATATTCATGGAATGCTGGAACTTATACAACAGAAGATATCATTGGTGTTCTTGCAGGTTCATATACGGTTATAGTAACTGATTTTAGAGGTTGTACTACAACTGAAACGTTTAATGTTCCAGATGCTACTGGTCCAACAGCTTCAATTATAAACATTCAAAATATTGATTGTAATGGAAATTGTAATGGAACAATTACTGCTGATGCAACTGGTGGGACAGGAATTGGAACTTATTCTTATAAGTGGGATGACCCAGCGGTACAAACTACTCAAACTGCAACTAACTTATGTGCGGGAACCTACAATGTAACAGTTACTGATGCTAATGGTTGTATTTCAACTGCAAATGCTACAGTTACAGAACCTGCACCTTTAAATGCTAATTATTTTGTAAATAATGTAAGTTGTAATGGAACTTGTGATGGAAGTGCATCTGTTGTTGTATCAGGTGGAACTTTACCTTACTCTTATCAATGGAATGACCCTTTACTTCAGACTACAGATTCTGCATTAAATTTATGTGCAGGTCAATATGATATTTTTGTTACCGATAGTAATAATTGCCCAATTAATAACAATGTTACTATTACTGAACCAACATTTATATCATTATCTACAACTAATATTGATGTAAGTTGTTTTGGTGCATCAGATGGGAGTGCAACTGTAGATGCTATTGGTGGAACAGTAGCAGTATCTTATATTTATGCTTGGGATGACCCATCATTACAAACAACAGAAACTGCTTTAGGATTAAGTGATGGCACTTATTGTGTAACTGTAACAGATGATAATGCTTGTACCGAAGCAATTTGTGTAACAATAACAACTCCTACACAATTAACAGCTCAAATTACAAACTTTGCAGATGTTACCTGTTCTGGTTATAATGATGGATTTGCACAAGTAGATGTAGCTGGTGGTACTCCAGGATTTACATTTTTATGGAGTAATACTGATACTACTCAAACAATTACAAACATTGGAGGAAACACGTATACCGTGATTGTAACTGATGCAAATTCATGTACTACTCTTGCTAATGTTGTTATTGACGAACCCTCTCAATTACTATTAACACTTAATCCAACAAATGAAACTTGTTATGGATATTGCGATGGTTTTATTGATGCTATTATATCTGGAGGAACAGCTCCATATAATACATTATGGTCTGATTTACAAACAACAACTACTGCTATAGATCTTTGCCCAAATAACTACTCAGTAATAATTACTGATGATAATGGTTGTACAACAACAGCTAATGAGACTATAACAGGACCACCTTTACTTGAGGTTATTAATCCTATTGTTACTGATGCTAATTGTGGACAACCAAATGGTGGAGCAACAGTTCAAATAAACGGTGGAACAGCTCCTACCACATACGAATGGCAGGATGCAACATTTAATACGATTAGCAACACTCTCGAAATTACTGCTGTTGTTGCAGGTGCATATTCATTTACAGTAACTGACTTCAATGGTTGTCAAGCTACTTTAAGTATAAGTATTAGTAACTTAACAGGTCCAAATATTGATAGTATTTCAGTAAGCAATGTTGATTGTTATGGAAATAACAATGGAACTGCAACAGTTTATGCATCTGGAGGTGATTTTCCTTATACTTATCTATGGAATCCTTCTAGTCAAGTTAATCAAACTGCAATCAACTTACCTGGAAATGTTACTTATACAATTAATGTAACTGATAATAGTGGTTGTATTGCATCTCAAACAGTTTTTGTCTCTGAACCTCAACAATTAATTTCTGCAATAGTAAACAATATACCTGTTTCTTGCTATGGAGGGAATGATGGAAGTACAACTGTTCAAGCTGCTGGAGGAACTAATCCTCTATCATATTTCTGGAATCCATCTGGGCAAATAACGCCTAATGCAACAGGATTATCAGCAGGAAGTTACATTGTAAACATAACAGATGCAAATGGTTGTACCAGCATGAGCAATACCATAATAACAGAACCAACTCAAATGTTTGTTACAGAAACAATAACTGATGCTACTTGTAATGGATCTTGTGATGGTGTAATCAGCCTTTTAACTTCAGGCGGAACTCAACCTCCAACATATAACTGGTTAGCTCCAGCTTCTGGGACTAATTCATTTGCAGCTAATTTATGTGCCAACAATTATACCGTAATTGTTTCTGATGCTAATAACTGTACTCAAACATTATATTATACTATTGGTGAACCTAGTCCAATTGTAATAACTACATCTTCAACTCCCGTAACTTGTAATACCACAAATGGAAGTGTTAGTATTGATAATATTACAGGTGGTAACGGAGGTTATACTTATATATGGTCTCCAGGGAATTATACTACTGCAACTGTATCGGGACTTGATGACGGGATTTATACATTGCAAGTTGAGGATTCTCTTGGTTGTTCCGAAATTGTTAATGTAGAAATATTAAATGTTCCTCCACCTAATCAAATTTTATTTTACCCAACAGATGTATTATGTAATGGTGGATTTAATGGAACTATTGAAACTGATGTAAGTGGTGGCAATCCTCCATATACATACCTATGGAGTAATGGTCAAACAGGTGTAATTGCATCAAATTTAGCTGCAGGTCAATATAACGTTACAGTAACTGATACATATGGCTGTACAATCGACGGGTTTTCTACCGTTTATGAACCCGACATAATTGAAGTATTTCTTAATGGTCCAACACAAACTATTTGTATAGGACAATGGGCAAATCTAACTGCAAGTGCTAACGGTGGAACTGGATCTGGAACTTATACATTTTTCTGGACAGATTCTACTTTAACAGACTCATCTGCCTTTCAAATGGTTACGCCAGGCGAAACTACAACATATCAAGTATATGCAGTAGACTCAAATGGATGTATGTCGAACACTGTATATCTTACAGTAAATGTATATCCAAAACTTAAGTTAGTAATATCCCCGGATGCTTATATTTGTGCAGGATCATCATCAATGTTATCAGCAGATGCTAGTGGAGGAAGTGGAGCACCATATACTTTTGTATGGAACGATGGAAGTACACAACAAAACAATGATGTGTCTCCATTGCAAACAACTACTTATATGGTTTCTGTTTATGACAATTGTACTACTCCATTTGACTCAGCAAGCTCAACTGTTTATGTAACTGAAGCACCACAATTATTAATATTACCAATAAAACAGAATGGTTGTGTTCCACTAACTGCAATATTTAATAGTTCGGCTACCGTAAATAATGGTACTGTAAGTTATTTATGGGATTTTGGAGATTTTAGCTCCGGTTCAAATTCTTCTTCCGATTCAATAACAAGTCATACTTATGAAAATCCCGGAACTTATGATGTTACTTTAACATTAACATCTAATCCTGCAAATTGTGTAAGTGTTGAGACATTCCCAGGTCTAATAGTAGTTAATGAAATCCCTGATGCGATGTTCTACTCAACACCTGAAGTAGTTAGCTTATTTGACGCAAATTTTGGATTCTGGGATCAATCAACTCCCGTTACTCAATGGCAATGGATATTTGGAGATGGCTCAACTGCTTCTACTCAAAATCCTGAACATCAATACACAAGTGCAGACACATTTATTGTTTGGTTATATGTAACAACTGATGCCGGATGTAGAGACTCCGTATATAATACTGTGGTAGTTAGAGAAGAAAATACATTCTATGCTCCAACAGCATTTAGTCCCGGCTCCGGATTCCAAAATAATTTCTTCTATCCAAAAGGAGTGGGTATATCTAAAGATGATTACTTTTTAGTAATTTATGACAGATGGGGAGAAATAATTTATTCAACTGATATATACCCTGGAGGTACTGATAAAAAATCCGAAGTTTCAAGTGGTTGGAATGGCAGATTTAAAAATACCGGTGATTATGTAAAGGTTGGAACATATACATGGTATTGTAAATGTAAAACAATTTATGACGAAGAACGAGAGGAAACTGGAGCCGTAACCATTATTAGATAAGATGCTTATTCCCTTATTAAAAAAAGAGTTTGCAAATGCAAACTCTTTTTTTAATATATTATTGACAATAATATTATTATTTTTGTTCAATATAATTTTTCTAATTTCAAATCATAAAAAAAATATTTGTTTTTAGGCAACCTATTTAATTTTATATCGTCTTAAGAATACAAACAATGATTGATTTTTCAAATAATGCAAGTATTGAAAAACTTATAAAGGCTTGCATTAGGGGTGAAAAAAAGTATCAAAAGATTCTTTATCAATCATTTTATGGTAAAATGTTGACTGTTTGTATGCGATATGCAACAGACATTAGTGAAGCACAGGATATTTTACATGATGGATATATTAAAGTTTTCAATAAACTTAAAAGCTTTGAATATAAAGGTTCTTTTGAAGGTTGGATTAGACGTATAATTGTTAATAATGCAATTGATTATGTTAGAAACAAACGAGATTTTGTTATAAGCATAAGTGATGATAATACTTTTAATAATTTAAAAGATGATTCTTTCGACAACAATGATGAACAATTAATTAAAATGAAAGCTGAAATAATTATCAAATTGATACAAAAATTATCTCCTGCTTATAGAACGGTTTTTAACATGTATGTAATTGAAGAATATTCGCATAAAGAAATTGCAGAAGAATTAAATATAAGTATTGGCACATCTAAATCTAATTTCGCAAAAGCAAAATTAAAATTAAAATTATTATTTGAACAATATAACATTGAAAAACGAGATTAAACATACTGAATTTGAAAATCAAATTAAACAGAAACTTGATAATTTTGAGTTTCCGTTTAATGATGCTGCCTGGAATAATTTTAAAGGGAAATTACCAAAAAAGAATTTTTTCACTACTAAAACATTTTTCTTTGGTTTAACAGCTATTGTAGTATCATCATTACTGCTTTTATATATTAATAATAACAAAATTGCTAACAATAATACATCTAACAACACAAAAATTGAAGTAACAAATAATAACAATAATATTAAATCCAATATTATAACTGAAACCAACAACAATAATGATGAAATATCTGATGCGGAAATAATAACAACGGAAATTGAAAAAAACACAGATAAAATAATAACATCTACTGAAAACAATTCTGAAAATACGGAAAAAACAGAGATTATAAACAATGACCAAAACAATGAAAAAGAAAACAACATAGTTAAAGAAAACAAGAATACAATAACAAATCAAAAAACACCAAATACAAATTATAAAACCAATATACAGAAAGGATGTGAACCGTTAACAGTTAAATTTACCCCTAATGAGATTTCTGATTCAATAATTTATTTATGGAATTTTGGTGATGGAAGTTTTTCAAATGATATTTCTCCTTCTTATAAATATACTAAATCAGGAAAATACAAAGTAGTTTTAACTGTTAAATATTATCGTTCTAGTCAACTATCTGATAATGCAGACAAAACAATTGAAATTTATCCAAAACCTAAATCAAAATTTGAAACAGATAATAACAACAATGTCTATAAATTTATAAATACCTCAAAACAAGCAAACAAATTTGAATGGTTTATTAACAACGATTATTTTAATTCAAAAAATACAAGTTGTGAATTTGATAAAGATTGTTTATGCAAAGTAAAACTTATAAGCTATAACCAATATGGATGTTCAGATACTTTAGATAAAAATGTTAAAATAGACATTGAATGTCCTATACATATGCCAACCGCATTTACTCCTTATGAAATTGGTGAAAATTCAAAATTTGGACCTATCACAAAAGATTTTGAAGGCAAAAGCATTTACTTTATAGTTGTTAATGATCATGGTAAAATAGTATTTGAATCAAATGACATAAATTACCATTGGGATGGAAAAATTAAAGGCACATCTGAAATGGCAGAGTCAGGGAAATATTCATGGGAATATATCATAATAGATGCAAATGGTAATACAAAATCTAAAAAAGGATATGTTTATCTACTAAAATAATATTTTCATAATAAATATTAAATAGCTCAAGAAATTGGGCTTTTTTTTTACAAACAAATCAATTTTCAAATATCAACTTCAATAATCATAATTTTAATGATAATTTTCCTACTTTTGGAAAATGGAATTTAAAATCATTGAATTATGAAAAGAGATACTGTAGTTTTCGATCTTATAAAACAAGAATACAACCGACAAAAAGATGGAATTGAACTAATTGCTTCAGAAAATTTTGTTAGCGAACAAGTAATGGAGGCAATGGGTTGCTGCATGACAAACAAATATGCAGAAGGATATCCGGGCAAACGATATTACGGAGGATGTCAGATTGTTGACCAAACAGAACAACTTGCAATAGACCGTGCAAAAAAGCTTTTTGGTGCTGAATGGGCAAATGTTCAACCACATTCAGGAGCACAGGCAAATGCCGCTGTTTTTTATGCTATAATGAAACCCGGAGATACTTTTATGGGACTTGAACTCTCGCATGGAGGACATCTTTCACATGGCTCACCTGTAAACTTATCGGGTAATTTTTACAAACCTGTCCCCTATCATGTAAAAGAAGAAACCGGAATAGTTGACTATGATGAGATGGAACAAATAGCTTTGGAATGCAAACCTAAAATGATACTTGCCGGAGCATCAGCATATTCACGCGACTGGGATTTTCCACGTATGCGACAAATTGCCGACAAAGTTGGAGCATTATTAATGGCAGACATTGCACATCCTGCAGGACTTATTGCTAAAGGATTACTTTCCGATCCTCTTCCACATTGTCATGTTGTTACTACAACTACGCATAAAACTCTTCGTGGGCCAAGGGGCGGATTAATTCTTCTTGGAAAAGATTATGAAAATCCATGGGGTTTAACTACGCCAAAAGGACAAGTTAAAATGATGTCGCAAGTTTTAGATTTTGCTGTGTTCCCCGGTCAGCAAGGAGGACCTCTTGAACATATTATAGCTGCAAAAGCTGTTGCCTTTGGTGAAGCTTTAGACGAAAGTTTTAAACAATATGCTATTCAGATGCAAAAAAATGCAAATGTAATGGCAGAAGCATTTATTAAAAACGGATATCATGTAATATCAAACGGAACCGATAATCACTCGATGCTAATTGATTTAAGAAGCAAGTTTCCTGATATTACAGGTAAGAAAGTTGAAAACACACTAGTTTTAGCTGATATAACAATCAATAAAAATATGGTGCCTTTCGATTCACGTTCACCATTCTCAACATCCGGATTACGTGTGGGAACACCTGCAATTACTACAAGAGGACTAAAAGAAGAACACATGGAACCTATAGTTGAAATGATAGATCGGGTAATTTGTAATATTGAAGATGAAAACACTATTGCAAATGTGAAAAAATGTGTAAACGATATGATGCATGAATTACCAATGTTTGTCTAGTAATACATAATTAAATTGTTTAAATGATTTATTATTCGTATTATTGCGAACTGAAAAACACATAATGAAAAAAACAGAAAGCACTTTTACGGAAAAACAAAAACTTACATCACGTTTTGCAAAAGCAATGGGGCATCCTGTAAGAATGTATATATTAGATTTATTATCTAAGCAAACATGTTGTTACAGTGGTGATTTATCTGAAATTTTACCAATTGCAAAATCAACGCTTTCGCAACATCTTAAGGAATTAAAAAATGCCGGCTTAATTCAGGGTATGATTGAACCACCAAAAATAAAATATTGCCTTAATACAGAAAATTGGGAATTAGCTCAAAAACTTTTTAAGAACTTTTTGCAAATATAATTTTTTATTACAAATATTGTTCGTAGTTTTGCGAACGACGAATTATAATTTAAATTTATAAACGTGAAAATTTTAATTCTTTGTACAGGTAATAGTTGCCGCAGTCAAATGGCACAAGGGTTTCTACAATCGTTTAACAAAAACATATTAGTTTGTTCGGCAGGAACTGAGCCAAGTGCTAAAATTCACACAAAAGCCATACAAGTAATGCAAGAATTAGGCATTGACATAAGTAAAAATAACCCAAAATCAGTAAACGAATTTCTAAATGAAAGCTTTGATTATGTAATAACTGTTTGCGATACTGCAAAAGAAACATGTCCTATGTTTACAGGCAAAGTAAAACACCACATTCATATTGGTTTTGATGATCCTTCTCTTGCTAAAGGTACTGAAGAATATATAATGACTGAGTTTAGACGCATCCGTAACGAAATTAAAGATGCATTTATAAGTTTTAATAATCAAAAAATAAGAAAATGAAAAAAGATATAAAAGAAATTGTTAAAGAAAAATATGCTGAAATTGCTAATCAAAGTAAAGAACCAAAAAAAACCTCATGTTGTGGCAGCACCGGCTGTTGTAGCAAAGTTGATTACACAATTTTTAGCGAAGATTACTCTAAACAAAAAGGCTATAGTAAAGATGCTGATTTAGGATTGGGATGTGGATTACCCACCGAGTTTGCAGGAATTAAAGAAGCTGACCATGTACTTGATCTGGGAAGCGGAGCAGGAAACGATTGTTTTGTTGCAAGAGCAATTACAGGAGAAAAAGGGAAAGTAACAGGAATTGATTTTACTGATGAAATGATTGAAAAAGCAATTACCAATAATAAAAAGATGGGGTATAATAATGTGGAATTTATAAAAGGCGATATTGAGAAAATGCCCTTAAATGATAATTCTGTTAATGTAATTATTTCAAATTGTGTATTAAGTCTAGTTCCCAATAAACAAAAAGCTTTTAGTGAAATATATCGGGTTTTAAAACATGAAGGTCATTTCTGCGTGTCAGATATAGTTTTAACAGGAGAACTACCGGAAAAAATAAAACAAGATGTAGCAATGTATGCAGGATGTGTTTCGGGTGCAATAGATAAAACCGATTACTTAAACATAGTAAAAGAAACTGGATTCACAAATATTGTAATTCACAAAGAAAAAGAAGTTGAAATACCAGAATCCATCATGCTCAGTCATTTGACATTAGATGAATTTGAAAAATTTAAAAAAGACAGAATCGGGATTTTTAGTATTACAGTTACTGCTAATAAATAAAAACTCCTCATAGTCCGCCTTAAACTGAAAACTATCTTATAATTACAATTGGTATAATACCAATAATCAACATTTCGACTCTTTTCTCACACTAAATCAGGGTAAGAACCTGTTTAAAAAATTTAATTATGAAAATTTAAAAAGTCAATTTTTAAAATTACCTTTGCAGAAAATTACTAATCTTAAATAATTTTAAAATGGATATTTTTGAAAAAATAAAGAACAATAGAGGTCCATTAGGCAAATATCAGGAAGCAACTCATGGATACTTTGCATTTCCAAAATTAGAGGGTGAAATTAACCCTATAATGAAATTCAGAGGAAAAGACGTTTTAACGTGGAGCATAAATAATTATTTAGGACTCGCAAACCATCCGGACATTAGAAAAGTAGATTCTGATGCAGCTGCAGAATATGGTCTTGCATACCCAATGGGTGCAAGAATGATGTCGGGGCAAACAAGTTTACACGAAGAATTTGAACGCAAAGCAGCAAAATTTGTGGGCAAAGAAAGTGCATATCTGGTAAATTTCGGATACCAGGCAATGGTTTCAATTATTGATAGCCTTGTTGACAGAAACGATGTTATTGTTTACGATTCTGACGGACATGCATGCATACTTGACGGTGTTAGATTGCACATGGGTAAACGCTTTGTGTATCAACATAATAATATTGAAAGTATTAGAAAACAACTTGAGCATGCCACTAGACTAACCGAAAAAACCGGAGGTGGCATATTGCTTATTGCCGAAGGTGTTTATGGTATGATAGGCGACCTTGCTATAGTTGACCAAATGACAGAATTGAAAAAAGAATTTAATTTCAGGATTCTTCTTGACGATGCTCACGGATTTGGAACTATGGGAAAAACAGGTGCAGGCACAGGAGAACATCTTGGTGTACAAGATGAAATTGATGTATACTTTGCCACGTTTGCAAAATCAATGGCAGGTATTGGAGGATTTGTAGCAAGCACCGAAAATATTATAAGTTATCTGGCTTACGACATGCGTTCACAAGTATTTGCAAAATCGCTACCTATGCCTATGGTAAAAGGTGCATTAAAGAGATTGGAAATGCTACAGTCAATGCCGGAACTAAAAAATAAACTTTGGGAAATAGCTAATGCTTTGCAAGATGGATTAAAACGCGAAGACTTTAATATTGGATCAACAAAATCGCCAATTACACCTGTTTATATGAGCGGAACTGAATGGGAAGCTGCAAATCTTGCTTTAGATTTACGCGAAAATCATGGCATTTTCTGTACGGTAGTTGTATATCCTATTGTTCCTAAAGACACAATTCTTTTAAGACTTATACCAACTGCTGTGCATAGTTTAGAAGATGTTGACAGAACTATAAAAGCTTTTGCTGCGTGCCGAAAAAAGTTGGTAAATAATGAATACGATAGCGAAAAAATTAATTTTATATAGGAAATTTTGTTTTATATAATTGTAAAAGCTGCTCTAGTTTAGAACAGCTTTTTTTTATTGTTTTACTACTATTTTACCGCAATAGTTTCAATTTCTACCATAACACCTAAGGGCAATTTCATTACGCCATAAGCTGCTCTTGCAGGAGGATCTTTAGGATAATATTTTGCATAAATCTCGTTCATTGGTACAAAATCGCCCATGTTTTCGAGCAAACATGTAGATTTTACAACATCGTTAAAACTGTATCCTGCCTCATTAAGAATTGTGCCGATATTTTTCATTACCTGTTCGGTTTGTTCTACAATACCTCCATCAACAACTTTTTTTGTAGCAGGATCAATAGCTATCTGACCCGAAATAAATAACATTCCGTTAATTTCAATAGCCTGGCTATATGGTCCAACAGCTTTGGGTGCATTTTCTGTATGTATTATTTTTTTCATATTATATAACAGTTTTAATTATTGATAAAAATTGTCTTAATTTTGACCTATAAAATTATACAAATAAAAATGAAACGGGTAATTATAATTGATAATTACGATTCCTTTACTTACAATCTTGTTCATTATATTGAACAATTTACTAACGATCTCAAAGTTGTAAGAAACGATGATGTTAATATTAATGAAATAGATTTTTACAACAAAATACTATTCTCCCCCGGTCCCGGGCTACCATCGGAAGTTGAAATTATGAAAGATATTATTGAAAAATATAAAGAAACTAAATCAATATTTGGAATATGTTTGGGACATCAGGCAATTGCAGAATACTTTGGTGCAAAATTATTAAACTTGCATGAAGTGGATCATGGCATACAAAAAGATACAATTGTAGTTGATAAATCGGAAATAATTTTTAAAAATATACCTGAAAACTTTTTATCGGGTAGATATCACTCATGGCTAATTGATAAGGCAACATTACCAAAAACATTAAAAATTACGGCAATCGACAATAATGGCTACATAATGGCAATAAGTCATAATAAATTTAATATTAAAGGAGTTCAGTTTCATCCTGAATCTATTATGACTCCTGAAGGTTTAAAAATTATTAAAAACTGGATATTGGAATAAACGCTACCATATATATATTGCGCATATATACTACAAAAGAGGAAACTTGACTGCGAAGGCAAAAAGATTATATTAACCAACAGCACCTATTAAACCAAAAATTATTTTTCCTTCAATAGTTTGCATACTTACATCCCATTCTGTTTCAATTTCGTTTTGTTTTGATACAATACGGTATTTTACAATAAACGAATTTTCTTTTTCAATAATTTTAAGTCTTTCCATTTGTGTAACATTAATAAACTTAATGCAAACAAATCCTTCTTTATTTGTAAGATTACCACAGAAAAATTCATCTAAAAATTGTTTTGTATTTCCTCTAAGATTATTATCGTGTTGTTCCGACAAATATTCTTTATCCATAAGAAGCAATACTTTTTCTGTATTATGCTTTAATACATCTTTTTCATAATTTTTTAAAAACAATTCTAATTTTTTTAATGTTTCTGTATTTTTTGCTGTACTGTTTTGTTTTTCTTGCCCAAAAACTGTAAATGTTATAAATACTAAAATTAATGTTGTTAGTGTTTTCATAGGTTTTTAGTTTTATTAATAACTTAATTTTTCAATAGTTCATTTCACAAATCTAATAAAAATAAAGCAGGGCTTAGTTTGGAAACTAAGCCACACGATGATTTAATCCTAATTGTTTGCTTATTTTATCCATATTCAATTTTGCAGATTCAAGATTGTCAGTTTTTTGTACCGGCATAATCTCTTTGTTATTTGAATCATAAAGCATTATTCTATAATCTCTATTTGTTATATCAAGAGTTCTATTACTTCTACTATAGGTACGCCAAACTTTATTCGATTTTTTAATACCAATTTTCATATCAGTAGTAATATATACCCATTCCCCAATAGGTACAATTCCAAATAGATTAGTTGAAAATTTAAATCTCTTTTTATCAAAATCAATCAGCGTACTTGTTGAAGTAAATCCAACAAAAGCTCCAATTAGAACTAAAATTAGACCAAATAATGAAAAATAGATTGATATCAATCCTACAACAAATATAAATACCCCAGATGATGTTCCAACTTCTCCAAACGATTTGTCAAGTTTGTTTTTTGTTATCATTTAAATCTACTTTTATTTCACAAATCTAATAGAAATAAAGTATATCACAAAAGCATGGTTTATTATTATATACGTAATAGAGGTTTGGAAATTATTAGCTATTTATGACGTAGTTTTTAAACTAAGATGAGCTAGAACAAACTTTTTTATTTAATTCTTCTACTCTTTAAATCCATCAACAATCCATAGAATTAATCTTGTAATTATCCAGAAAACTATAAATGTTCCTAAAGGCCATACTATACAAGATAGGTATAATAATACTGTTACGCCAGTGCTTGCACCCTCAGTAGTACTAACAAACAAAAAGGCAAAAAATAAAACAATTAATGCTATGAGTATTGAAATTGTTAGTAATAACCTTTTTACTCCCTTTGGTAGTTGTTTTAATCTTTTCATTTTTAATTTTATGTTTGCCAAGGTTAATAATCTTATCCTTTTTTTAGAATATAAAGATAAGAAATTAATTGCTTAATTATATAATTAAGTATAAAATACTACACAATAATATAACAGTACTTGCGTTATATATAATGTACTATGATTTTTATTATGTTTATTGCTTAGATCTTTTAAGGTCGGAATAAACCGCATAATGCGTTGCGGTTTATTTTTTTTGTTTAAACTCTACCAAACTATACAATTCCAAAAAAACGTGACAAGCTGTGCGGTAGCGAGGATATTCTTAAAAATAATTAAAATCACTTAGCATGTATAATAAATTTATTTATGTCTTTAAAAAATTTAATGCTGCTTGTTCTGTAGAAAATACTTCAACGTAATAATCCATTTCTATATCTTTATTTAATCCAACTATTACTGAAGCAGCATATTCATTTGGGCTATCAACTATAACCGCATTTTTTTTGCCTTTCAAAATAGGCTTAATTTGTTCTAAATAATCATCAATAATACTTAAGTCGTCAACAGGAAATTTAAAAATACCTTCACGATAATCTGTTAAAAGATTGTATCCTTTTTCTGTGAACTCTTTTAATGATAATAATTCATTCCAAGCAGCACCAATTTCTTTCCTTTCAATATTTCCATTATGCTTATAACGTATGATTTTTAAATCATAATTTATTATGATTAAATACCCCATTTGTATTTTTTTTTATTTGCTCAATTAGTTATCTTGCTACTATTTTAGCTTTTCGGCTTACGCTTTTATTTATTCCACAAACCACACTCTGCAATTCCCGAAAAACCTTATAAGCTTTGCGAGAAAGGTGAAACGCGGATAATTGATAGTTTTTTTGATATCCTGTTAACATTTAATAATATTTTTATAAAAGTATAAATATTAAAATACAATAATAAATAATTGGAAGATTATTTTTTATTTTAAGCGGACTTACAAACTCTGCTTAGCAGGGGTCTAACTTTTCAAAAGTTTTAGATTATGCGGTTTAAAAATTATCTGTCCAGCTTTTACGTCTGTTTATTTTCAAATCTTGCAACACGGTAGATTTAACCTTAATGGTAAAGTTATAGCTTTGATAATTGCCAAAAGGTATCCAGTTAAAACGCATTTCCCAGCAATGCAGGTCTCGGTATATATCAACAGTAGTGTAAGTAATTTTTTTTGTTTCCCAATCGTAGCCGGTTGCCATTGAAATTTTCCACTTTTTAGTAATATTTAAATCGCCTGCAACTCTTATTGTTTGGGTTATTTTTGGGTCAAACTCGTATGTTTCGGTATTAAATGCAACATTGGTGTAATTATAATTGTAATCGATTCTTACATTCCATGGTATATCAAAATCAACATAATCTTCAAAATAATCGCCTGTCAGTCCTGCTGCCCTTGCAGCTTGCAATTTGGTATCTTCTAAACCTTTTTGTTTTTTGTCCAGATTAGACGAACGTAATGAAAATCCTGCTGTAAAATTGGCTGATGTTAGACGGGCTAATCCCTTTTTTTGTTGATAAAGAAATACATTGTATGAAATTCCTGTTGAATCGTTGTAAGCATAAGGGTCGAACCTTGCATTAAAATTTAAATTTAAAACACTAACTCTTGTACGTGCCTGCAAAGTAAAATCGCCCCAGTTTAACGAGTCGGCTGCAATATTATAATTTGTGCTAAGCGATAAGTCGTCAATAAGTTTTATTGGTGGTTTTGGTTTGGCTTTTCCTGTTGTATCGGCTTTCTGTCTTACTTTAAGTTCAAGATTATTTCCTAATCTCATATTTACCGAGCCGTATTTTCCACTTGGAGGCGAGCCGTAAATTCCTCTCCATGCATTTGTACCCCCGTCAAATATCGAATATTTATTATCGTAAGTGTTGGTTCGCGGGTCTTTTTTATAATATCCCCAATAATTTAAACTATAATCGGGTCTGTAGCTAAATCCAACTGTTGGTGATATAACATGCCTTAGTGCCTGAAAATATGCATCGGGATTTTTGTTCATATAAAAACCATACATTTTTGTTGAGAATGGAATATTTACAATGTAATCGCCAGATCTTTTAAATTGATTTAAAGTGTCAATTACATAATATCCAGATGTTGCGCTGGTATCAACCCAATCTTTTTCAATAGATCTTCTATACCATCTTTCGGTATATGAAAACGAAGGATTTAAAGTGAAAACTTTCAACACTTTTAAAGATGTACTTACAGGAACTTTATGAATAATACCATTGTTAAAACGCGATAATGCTTCTTCGGTAAATAATGTGTCTTCATGAATTTTTATTTGATTTTTCATACTAGATGAATATGTTATTCCTATTTTTTCGTACCATTGTGTTTTACCTACTTTGTTTTTTCTTTTTAATGGATATATCCTGCTCATATTAAATCCCAAATCTGGCAAACTCAATGTTACTGTACTATCGTTACTGTTTTGCGAATGTCTAATATTTGCCGAAAAACTAAATGGAGTATTTGCAAGCCTTTTATTATACGATATACTTGAACTCATTTCGTTTTGTAGTCTGTTTTTAGCACTGTAAGTATTGTATTTATTGTAAGTGCTTGATCCAAAATCAACGTTTGCACTAAATCTGCTGTTTGGTCTGGCTTTAGAATCCTGAGTATGTTTCCAGTTTATTTTATATAACCTGTCGGGGACAGAATCTTCAAATAATTTAAAACTTGAATATTTTAAGTTTAAATTACCATTATACCGGTATTTCTTCTTGTAACGAGTTACTGTATTTAATCCCCAACTCCCTTTTGAATATATCTCACCTCTTACCTGAGAATCAACATAATCGTTAATAGCAAAATAATAACCTCCGTTTCTAAGAAAAAATCCTCTGTTTGTTTCTTCACCATATTCTGGAATCAAAATACCTGATTTATGTCCGCTGTGATTTGGGAAAAACCCAAATGGGATAAGTAAAGGAGTAGGTACGTCTTCAATAACAAGGTAAGCCGGACCCGAAACAATTTTATCGTCAGGAATAACTTTTGCTTTTGTAAGTTTAATATAAAAGTGGGGATGCTCTAAATTACAGGTTGTATATTTGCCACCCTTTAAATGAACCTCTTTGTTTGCCTGTATTTTAGTTCTTTTACTATGTAGAAATCCACCGTTTTGTTCTGTAATTACTTCCTTTATAATCCCCTTTTTTGTTTTAAAATTATAGGTCATTTCCATTGAAGTAAATTCATCTTTTCCATCTACAAATTCAGGCTTGCCAATATTTGTTCCTGTGCTGTCTTCAACTCCAACAGCAAATACCAGATTACTATCGAGGTTTAATTCAATATATTCTGCTTTTAATTCAATACTTTGATAATTTATCTGGGCTTCGCCATACAAATAAACCTTATGCTCTTTAACATCAAACAATATTGAGTCTTTTGCCTTATAATCAATCGGTTCTTCTATAGCATCATCAGATATTTCAAGCACTTCAACTTTTAAACTATCATTACCTAAAGTATCAACAATTAAAATTGAAGAATCTATCGGCACAAAAATTGAGGTGTCAGGATATGTTTCAATATTAACGGCATTAGTATCTTGAGCATTACAAACTGTAATACTGCAAAATACAAGAGCAGTTGATAAAAATATATATAAAAATTTATTAATCAATTCTATTTATTAATTTTGTACAATATTGCAATTTTTTCAAATATCAAAACTAAATAAAATTCATCACTTTAGATATGTATAAACGCTATATTCATAAAATATTTTGTTTCAATAAGATAATAGCCATTTTAATAGTGTTAAATTTTGTTAATATAAATTTCTTACTGGCAGATGGTGAAAAAGGCTACAAAATAAAAGTTGTTGTTATTGATGCAGGACATGGAGGTAAAGACCCCGGTGCCGTTTGCCCAACAGGATATGAGAAAGATATTGCTTTATCAATAGCATTAAAAACCGGTAAATATATTGAGGAAAATATTGAAGGGGTTAAAGTTATTTATACCCGCGATGATGACACTTTTGTAGAACTGTACAAACGTGCAAAAATTGCAAATGATAATAAAGCAGACCTGTTTATTTCTATACATGCAAATGCAAACACTAGTTCAAAACCATTTGGATGTGAAACTTATGTTATGGGATTAAGCAAATCGGCAAGCAATTTAGAAGTTGCAAAAAAAGAGAATTCTGTTATTCTTAAAGAAGATGATTATGCTGCACAATACGAGGGATTTGACCCAAACTCTCCTGAATCTATTATTATTTTTTCCCTTTACCAAAATGCATATCTTGACCAAAGTTTAGACCTTGCATCTAAAATACAAAACCAATTCAAAGAAAAAGTTCAAAGGCACGACAGAGGAGTTAAACAAGAAAGATTTCTTGTTCTTTGGAAAACAACTATGCCAAGTATTTTAATTGAACTTGGTTTTATTAGTAATCCAACAGAAGCTAAATTCCTTTTTAGTGAAGAAGGTCAGGATTATATGGCATCGTCTATATACAGGGCTTTTAAAACTTACAAACACGAAATTGAAAAAAATTCTGAAGAAACAGAACCCGAGAAAGTGGAAATCCCTATTAAAATTGATTCGACAAATAATAAAAATAATATCATATTCACTATTCAAATTTTATCATCAACAACAAAAATCCCCTTAAAACCTAAAAATTTCAATGGACTTAAAGATGTTAAAGAATTTGAATTAGATGGGATATACAAATATATTGTTGGTGAAGAAAGCGAATTTGGCAAAATCATTGAATACCAAAAAAATATAAGAAAAAAATATAGAGATGCTTTTGTTATTGCATTAGAAAACGGGAAAAAAATATCGGTTAAACAAGCATTAGAAGAAATAAAAAACTAATTTTATCGTTCTAAAATAGAATTATTTTTAATCTAAATTGAAGAAATTCAAATACATATTAATAGGATTTTTCTCAATACTGGCAATTGGAATGTTAGTTTGGGGAATAAACTATTTAAATGGCAATAATTTTTTTGTTAATGAGAATAAATATTGTGCTGTTTATGATAGAATTGATGGATTAGTTGAATCAAATCCTGTTTTGATTAAAGGATTAAAGGTTGGCAAAATAAACACTATTAGTTTTATAAGAGATACTTCTGATAATTTAAAAATATTAGTTTCATTTGTGGTTGGAACAGAAATTGTTATTCCCGATTCTTCAATTGCTCAAATTGTTAGTGTCGACCTGATGGGGAGTAAAGCAATAAATTTACTATTGACTTCAAATGAAAAAAAACATAAAATTGGAGATACACTTATTTCCGAAGTTGAACAAGGTCTTAAAGATCAGGTAAGTCAACAAATGCTTCCATTAAAATTAAAAGCAGAAGACCTTATTATGTCAATTGATTCTGTAATGACAGTTATTCAATATATATTTAATGATGCTACTCGCGATAATCTTTCAAAAACATTTACCAGTATTAAAAAAACAATTCAAAATCTTGAAAGTGCTTCAATTACATTAGATACATTAATGAAGAATGAAAAAGGTAAATTATCGAGAATATTCTCAAATATTGAATCGATTACTACCAATCTTGATAATAACAGCACACGATTAACTAATATTATCAGTAATTTTTCTGCTTTAAGCGATACTCTTGCTAAAGCCGAAATAGCAGGTACGATTAATAAAGCAAATCAGGCATTAACACAAACAAATGAAATAATAACAAAAATTAATAATGGCGAAGGCACTATTGGAGCCTTGATCAATAATGATTCTCTTTACAATAATCTTGAAAAAGCTGCTAAAGATCTTGATATTCTCCTTAAGGATATAGAGGCAAATCCAAAAAAATACATGCACTTTTCAATATTCGATTTTGGAAAAACATATATTTTAGATAAAGATGGAAATGTTGTTAAAAAAACTAAACGAAAAGATAGGAAAAAAGAGAAGGAAAAAGAAAAAGATGAGGCAAACAAAGATATATCTGACAATATAATATTTTTTAAAGTGCAAGTTAAATCATCAGTAAAACCTATTGATGATAACGCAAAAGAGTTAAAAGGAGTAATAAATATTGATGAATTTTATTATAATGGCAGATATAAATACACAATTGGTAATGAAACGGATTTTAATAATGTAAAAGTATTACAAAAAGAAATTCGGTCCATATTCCCTGACGCTTTTGTAATTGCTGTAAAAAATGGCAAACCCATTCCCTTACATAAAGCTTTAAATCAAATTTGATTAACAAGCAACTTTTTTCAAACATCTAAAATAATTTAAAAATAAAACATTTAATTTTTTGACAGAAAATAATTTTATTTACATTTGCAGTCCAATTTTTTAAGAAAATTTGGTACCATAGCTCAGTTGGTAGAGCAACGGACTGAAAATCCGTGTGTCCCTGGTTCAATTCCAGGTGGTACCACAAAGTGAAAATTAAATCCCCTGACTTTTAACAAGTTGGGGGATTTTGCATTAAAAAGGGGCTGAATTAGGGGCTGAATTATTTTTTTTAAGTATATTTGCAGTGAATTTTAAAAGCTATAATTATGGAAAAAGTAATTTTCAAACTTAAAGATCA